>DATJTW010000021.1:0-12659 GCA_035502995.1 Steroidobacteraceae bacterium
CGAAGTCGCGATCGAGCGGCGACCGCGTACGCGCCTGGTGCGCGGTGATGGGCTCGCCGGTGACTTCGTGCACCTCGAGCGCGCGCTGGATGCGCTGCGCGTCGTTCGGATGGATGCGCGCGGCGGCGGACGGATCGACCGACGCCAGCCGCTTGTGCATGGCCGGCCAGCCGTCGCGCGCGGCATCGGCGTCGAGACGCGCCCGGATCTCGTCGCTGCCCTCGGGCAGCTCGGCGATGCCGCCGATCAGCGCGCGCAGGTACAACAACGTGCCGCCGACCAGCAACGGCATCCGGCCGCGCGCCTCGATGTCGGCGATGGCGGCCGCGGCGTCGCGCGCGAACTGCCCGGCGGAGTAATGATCGGCGGGATCGACGAGATCGAGGAGGTGGTGCGGCACGGCGGCGCGGGTGACGGCGTCGGGCTTCGCGCTGCCGATGTCGAGTCCGCGATACACCTGCGCGGAGTCGACGCTGACGATCTCCACCGGGAACTCGCGCGCCAGCTGCAGCGCGAGATCGCTCTTGCCCGTGCCGGTCGGCCCGGTGAGCACCGCGATCGGCCGGCGCGTCATCAACGTCCGCGCAGGAACATGCGATCGAGCTCGCCCAGCGTCACCTGCGTCCACGTCGGACGGCCGTGGTTGCACTGGTCGGCGCGCGGCGTCTGCTCCATCTGGCGCAGCAGCGCGTTCATCTCCGGCAGCGTCAGGCGCCGATGCGCATGGATCGCGGAGCGGCAAGCGATCGTGCCCAGCAACCGGTCGGTCGCCGAATCGAGGTGATGCGTGGCGCCGTCGCCGGCGACGTCGGAGATGACGTCGCGCACCAGCGCCGCGACGTCCTCGCGCGGCAGCAGCGCGGGCACGGAGCGCACGACCAGCGTGTCCGGCGCGAGCCGCTCGAGGTCGAAGCCGGCGGCGACCCAGTCGTCGCGTTGTTCCATCAGCGCGTCGAGCTCGTCGACCTTCAGTTCGACGGTGATCGGTGCGAGCAGTAGTTGGGTGGCCGCGTGGCCGGTCTGCGTCTTCAGCCTCTCGTACAACACGCGTTCGTGCGCGGCGTGCATGTCGACGAGCACGAGACCGGCGTCGTTCTGCGCGAGGATGTAGAGGCCGTGCACCTGCGCCAGCGCTTCGCCCAGCACGGGCCTGCCGCCGGAGCCGGGGCCGTGCAGTCGGGGGTCGTGCGATTCGGGTTCGTGCGGGGACGGATCGTTCGACGCACCGCGCAGCGAATCGGCGAGCGCCCAGATGCCGCCCGGGGTCTCGTCGCCGGGCGCGCGGAATGCCAGCGCTTGCGAGGACGGGAACGGCTGGCCATTGCCGGAGTAGCCGCCCGCTGCGCCCTGTCCGCTGGAAGCTCCACTCCCGTATCCGGACAGCGCCGGCGACGACTCGCTGACGCCGGGCTTCGTGCCGGCCAGTTGCCGCTCGACGGCGCGGAATACGAAATCGTGGATCTGCCGGCTGTCGCGGAAACGGACTTCGAGCTTCTGCGGATGCGCATTCACGTCGACGAGCGACGGATCGATGTCGAGATACAGCACGTACGCGGGCTGGCGGCCGCCGTACAACACGTCGCGATAGCCGAGCCGCACGGCGTTCATCAGCAGGCGGTCGCGCACGGCGCGGCCGTTGACGAACCAGAACTGCAGGTCGCCGGTGGCGCGCGCGGCCGCGGGCACGCCGATGCGGCCGTGCAGGCGCACCGGTCCGGCGGAATGATCGAGCGCGATCGAGCGACCGACGAAATCGTCGCCGACGATGCGCGCCAGACGGCGCGACTGCTCGGCGTCGCCGACGCGTGGTGCGTCGAGCAGCGTGCGCGAGCCCGAGCGCAGGCGGAACGCGACGTCGCTGCGCGACAGCGCCAGCCGTTCGACCAGCCGCACGATGTGCCCCTGCTCCGTCACTTCGCTGCGCAGGAACTTGCGGCGCGCCGGCAGGTTGTAGAAGAGATCGCGAACGACGATCGTTGTGCCGTTCGGATGCGCGGCCGGCGCCGGATCGGCAATCGCGCCCGACTCGACGACGACTCGCGCAGCCTGTTCCGAATCGACATGGCGCGAGGTGATCTCGAAGCGCGACACCGACGCGATCGACGGCAGCGCTTCGCCGCGGAACCCGAGCGTGACGATGCCGTCGAGATCGTCGGCGGAGCGGATCTTGCTGGTCGCGTGGCGCGACAAGGCGAGCTTGAGCTCGGCCTCGGGAATGCCTTCACCGTCGTCGCGCACGCGCGTGAGGCGCACGCCGCCGGCCTCGATGTCGATCTCGATGCTCTGCGCGCCGGCGTCGAGACTGTTCTCGACCAGCTCCTTGACGATGGACGCCGGCCGCTCGATGACCTCGCCGGCGGCGATCTGGTCGATGAGGTGGTTGTCGAGGACGCGGATGGGCATGCGCCGCGTATTTTATGGGGTCAGACCCCATTTGCTAGGAAATGGGGTCTGACCCCATTCAGCGCAGTTCTACCGACGCTCCGGGTCCGCCGCGGCGAGTGGCCGCCAGCCGCGTGCCGTCGGGCGCATTGCCCTGAAAGTACTGCTGTATTCCCGCGAAGATCGCATCCGCCAGCTTCGACCGATGCGCCGGCTGCGACAGCTTGCGCTCGTCCTCGCGGTTCGAGATGAACGCGGTCTCGACCAGCATCGACGGGATGTCCGGCGACTTCAGCACCACGAAGCCCGCTTGCTGCACGCGCGGCTTGCGCACCTCGCCGACGCGATCGAGCGACTTCAGCACGCTGTCGGCCGCCACCATGCTCGACGCGATGCTCGCCGTCTGCGAGAGATCCAGCAGCACGTTGGCCAGCGCCGCGTCCTTGTCGTCGAGCTTGATGCCGCCCTTCAGGTCCGCCGCGTTTTCGCGTTCGGCCAGCCAGCGCGCCGCTTCCGAAGTCGCACCGCGATCCGACAACACGTACACCGACGATCCCGACACGTCCGGGTTCGCGATTGAGTCCGCATGGATCGACACGAACAGGTCCGCCTTCGCGCGGCGCGCGCGCTTCGTGCGTTCCTGCAGGCTGATGAAGTAGTCGCCGTCGCGCGTCAGCACGGCCTTCATGCCGGGCTCCTGGTCGATGCGCGCGGCCAGCGCCTTCGCGACCTCCAGCACCACGTCCTTCTCGCGCGTGCCGCGCCGGCCCGACGCGCCGGGATCGACGCCGCCGTGACCCGCATCCACCGCGATGATGATGTCGCGACCGGATTCGCTGGGCGCGTGCGCCGGACGGATGGCGACCGGCACCGCCGGCGCGCTCGGCGTCACCGTGATGGCCTTCGGCGCGCCCGGCCCCGCGAGATCGAGCACGAGGCGATGGCCGGCATCACTCGACGGCGCGAGCGACGCGACCTGGAACGTGACGGCCGCATTCACCTCGAACACCAGGCGCAGTCCGTGGTTCGGCAACTTGCCGCTGCGCACCGCGGTGACGGCGCCCGTGGCGTCCGGCAGTCCGAGCTTCGGCAGCAACGACGAGCGCGGCAGATCGAGCACGACGCGCGCGGGATTCTCGAGCTTGAACGCCTTCGAGCTGACGGGCGCGGAGAGATCGAGGACGACGCGGGTGCCGGTGTCCGTCGCGGCGACGCGGATGCCCTGCACTTCCGCGGCGGACAGCGATCCGGCGGCGCCTAACAAAGCGCAAAGCAGCGTCACCCGGCCCAACTGCCGCATCCCCAGAAATCCTTTGTCCGTCAGGGGCTTCAGCGCCCTACTTGCGCCGCAATTTACTTATCCGGCCTAAATTTTTCAATCCTCTCGATGCGATGGCCATCCGGCCGGATCGTGAACTCGAAGTGGAGGTCGGCGGCGGGTACGCGGCCACCGCCGTGTTCGGGCCATTCGACCATCCACAGGTGGCCGGGCCGGTGGTAATCCGCCAATCCCAGGAATTCGAGCTCGGAAGGATCCTTCAGCCGGTACAGGTCGAGATGGATGACGGTGACCGCGTCCAGCGCGTACGTCTCGAGCAGCGTGTAGCTCGGGCTCTTGATCGCCCCCTTCACGCCCAGCGCCCGCAACGCGCCGCGCGCGAAGGTCGACTTGCCCGCGCCGAGATCGCCGGACAACGTCACGATGCGGCACGGCGCGCCACGCGCCGGCGCCTTGCCTAACAACTCCGCGCCGAGCTGCTCCGTCTGCTCGCCGCTGGTGGTCAGCCACACGCGCTGGTCGAGCGTCATGGATTCACCCAGCCGCGAAGCGCGGCGATGACGTCGCTGGCGAGCAACCCGCGTTGCCCGTCCTGGGCCGCGGAGTCGCCGGCCAGTGCGTGCACCAGCACGCCGAGTCGCGCGGCCAGCGCGCCGGCCTGCGAAGCGCTCGCGCCCTGCGACAACTGTGCGTAGAGGCCGGCGATGACGCCCGTCAGCACGTCACCCATGCCCGCGGTCGCCATGCCCGGATTGCCGCGCTCGCACAGGTGCAGCGCCGGCGACGCCGCCGCGCCGCTCGCGACCAGCGTGCCCGCGCCCTTCAGCACGGCGGTCGCGCCGTATTTCGAATGCAGCTCGCGGACGGCATCGAGCCGGTCGGCCTGCACGGCGGCGGTGTCGCGGCCGAGCAGGCGCCCCGCTTCGCCCGGGTGCGGGGTGACGATCCACTCCGCGGGTAGTTTGACCGGCTCGCGCGCCAGCAGGTTGAGCGCGTCGGCGTCGACGACGGCGCGGGCCGGCGCGACGTCCAGGAACTCGCGCCACAACGCCGCGCCCCAGGCGCCCGTGCCGAGGCCGGGCCCGATCGCGACGACGTCGGCGGCGCGCAGCGCGGCGCCGATGCCGGCCGCCGGCGTGGGTAGATAGATGATCTCGGGCCGCGTGCCGGTCACCGCGAGCAGGTTGTCCGGCGCGCCGGCGACGCTGACCAGCCCCGCGCCGACGCGCAGCGCCGCTTCCGCGGCGAGCCGGGCCGCGCCCGGCATGCCGGCGCCGCCGCCGACCACCAGCACGCGGCCGCTCGTGCCCTTGTGCGAATCGCGCGCGCGGCGCGGCAGGTGTCGGGCGAGTTCCGCTTCGTCGATCCGCCGCAGCAGCGGCGCGAACTCGGGCCGCGCCGGCGGCACCACGCCGAGGTCGTCGAGGATCACCTCGCCCGCGTGGTCCGGTCCCGCGCCGAGGAACAGCCCGGCCTTCAACGCCACGAAACACACCGTCACGTCGGCGCGTACCGCGGCACCGACGACGGCGCCGTGATCGGCATCGAGCCCCGACGGCACGTCCAGCGACAACACCGGCCGCCGCGCGGCGTTGATCGCCTCGATCACCGCCACCGACTCGGCACGCGGCGGTCCCGCGAGCCCGATGCCTAACAACCCGTCGACGATCACGTCGCCGCCGGCCAGCGCGTCGGCGACGAACGGATGCGCGGGTCCGCCCGCCGCCAGCCACTCGTCCTGTGCGCGGCGTGCGTCGCCGGTCAGTTTGTCGGGCGGCGTCGCCGCAAAAACCAGCGCCTCGAGCCCGGCCGCACGCGCCAGGCGCGCGAGCACGTAGCCGTCGCCGCCGTTGTTGCCCGCGCCGCAGACCACCGCGAGACGTTTCGCCGCGGGCCAGCGGGCTCGCAGGACCTTCAGCGCGCCCTCCGCGGCGCGCGTCATCAGCGTGTAGCCCGGCACCTTGCGATGCTCGATCTCGAACGCGTCGAGCGCGCGCACCTGCTGAGCGGAATACAGGGCGATGGGACGATTCATGGCCGCATAATAACGCCGCATGCCGCCCCCCGATCTCGCCACGTTGAAGCGCGACCTTGCCGCGCTCGCTGCCGCCCGCGGCTTCGACGCGCTGGGCGTGAGCGACGTCGCGCTCGACGTGGACGCCGCGCACCTCGAGCGCTGGTTGTCGCAGGGCCGGCACGGCGAGATGGATTACATGGCCAAACATGGTTCGCGGCGCACGCGGCCGGACGAGCTGATCCCGGGCACGGTGCGGGTGTTGTCGGCGCGGATGAACTATTGGCCGTCAGAGGGGCCTTCAGAGGGGCCGTCAGAGGGGCCGTCAGGAGAGCCGGACGAACGCGGCAATGCCGCCCGTCCCGCGCTCGACGCGCTCGCGGACCCGTCGACCGCGTATGTCTCGCGCTACGCGCTCGGCCGCGACTATCACAAGGTGTTGCGCAACGCGTTGCAGGGGCTGGCCGACGACATCGTCGCGCGGGTCGGGCCGATGGGCTACCGCGTGTTCGTGGACTCCGGCCCGGTGCTCGAGAAGGCGCTGGCGCGGAACGCCGGGCTCGGCTGGATCGGCAAACACACCAACCTGATCGCGCGCGACGCCGGTTCTTATTTCTTCATCGGCGAGATCCTCACGGACCTGCCGCTGCCGGTGGACGAACCAGTCAGCGCGCACTGCGGCACGTGTTCGGCCTGCATCCCGGCCTGCCCCACCGGCGCCATCACCGCGCCCGGCCAGCTCGACGCGCGCCGCTGCATCTCGTACCTGACGATCGAGTTGTTCGGCCCCATCCCGGTCGAGATGCGCCGCATGCTCGGCAACCGCATCTACGGCTGCGACGACTGCCAGCTCGTCTGCCCGTGGAACAAGTTCGCGCGCGCGGCCGCGCATCCGGACTTCAAGGTGCGCCACAAACTGGATTCGTCGTCGCTGGCCGAGTTGTTTGCCTGGACGGAAGCCGAGTTCCTGGCACGCACGGAAGGGTCGGCGATCCGCCGCATCGGTTACGAGCGCTGGTTGCGGAACCTCGCGGTGGGACTGGGCAACGCGCCCGGCACGCCGGCGAATCTCGCCGCCTTGAACGCGCGGCGCGATGACTCGTCGGCCCTGGTGCGTGAACACGTGCACTGGGCGCTCGCCGAACACGCGGCGCGCGCGGCCTGACTACCCCGCACCGCGGTGCCGGATATTCCGGGCGCCGTCAGCCCGCGCTGAACTGCACGTTGTCGATCAACCGCGCCTTGCCGAGCCGCGCCGCGGTCAACACGACGAAGTGCCGCGTGTCCGGCTGGGCCGGCGCCAGCGTCGCCGCGTCGCGCACGCTGAAGTAGTCGGTGCGGAATCCCGCGCCATCCAGCGCCGCGCGGCCCGTCGACTCGATGCGCGCGAAATCGCGCACGCCGGACTTCAGCGCCTCGACGGCCTGCGTCAGCTGCCGGTAGATGGTCGGCGCCAGCCGCCGCTGCGCCTCGTCCAGGTACTGGTTGCGCGAGCTCATCGCGAGACCGTCCGACTCGCGCACCGTCGGCGCGCCGACGATCTGCACGCGCAGGCACAGGTCCGCGACCATGCGCCGGATCACCGTCAGCTGCTGGAAGTCCTTCTCGCCGAAAATCGCCGTGTCCGGATCGACGATGTGGAACAGCTTCGCCACCACGGTCGCGACGCCCTCGAAATGCCCGGGCCGGAATTCGCCGCACAGGATGCTCGAGATGCCCGGCACCTCGATGCGCGTCGCCTGCGCCGCGCCGTTCGGATAGATCTCGCCGACCTCGGGCATGAACATCAGATCGCAGCCGGCGGCCTCGAGCATCGTCGCGTCCTGCGTCGGCGTGCGCGGATAGTGCGCGAAGTCCTCGTTCGGACCGAACTGCATCGGGTTCACGAAGATGCTGGCGACGAACTTGTCGCCGAGCTTGCGCGCCGCCTCGATGAGGCTCACGTGGCCGGCGTGCAGGTTGCCCATCGTCGGCACGAACACGACACGCTGCTTGGCCGCGTGCCAGCGCGCGACGTGTTCCCGGACATCCTTGATCGTGGTGACCGTCAGCATGGCCGGCGTCCCTCTCACGCGTGGAACTCGTGCTCGGGGCCCGGGTACGTCCTGCCCTTCACGGCCTGCACGAAGCGCCGCATCGCGTCGAGATTCGAGGTGGCGCCGTCCATGAAGTTCTTCACGAAGCGCGGCTTGCGGCCCGTGGTGATGTCGAGCACGTCGTACAACACGAGGATCTGGCCGTCGACGTCCGGCCCGGCGCCGATGCCGATGACCGGCACCTGCAGTTGTTCGGTGATGCGCTTGCCGAGCTCCGACGGAATGCACTCCAGCAACACGATGTCCGCGCCGGCCGACTCGAGCGTCTTCGCACTGTCGATCATGCGGCGCGCCGCGTCTTCTTCGCGGCCCTGCACGCGGAACCCGCCGGTCTTGTGCACCGACTGCGGCTTCAGGCCGAGGTGCGCACACACGGCGATGTCGTGCTTGGCGAGGAACTCGACGATCTCGAGCTGGTTGGGCCCGCTCTCGAGCTTCACCATCGCGGCGTTGCCTTCCTGCATGAGTCGCACGGAGTTCTTCAGCGCGACGTCGCGCGTCGGATAGCTCGCGAACGGCAGGTCGGCCATCAGGAACGGGCGGTGCAGCCCGCGCGCCACGGCCTTGCAGTGGTAGACGATGTCGTCCATGGTCACCGGCAACGTGGTGTCGTGACCCTGCAGCACCATGCCGAGCGAATCGCCTACCAGCACGATGTCCGTGTCGGCCGCGTCGCACAGCACCGCGAAGCTCGCGTCGTAACAGGTGAGGCTGGCGATCTTCTCGCCGTCGCGCTTCATCTTGTCGAGCGTGGCCAGCGACACCGGCGGGCGCGTGGAATCTCTCTGTTCGAGATGCGTGTACATGGAACCCCTCTGTCGACGCGTCAGATCGTACCGTGACGCAGCGGGTTGTAGTACATCCGTCCTTTCTTCATGCGCCGGATGGCGCCGATCAGCTCGTCGAAGTCCGCCTGGTTCTGCACCGGATCGATGCTCGAAGCATTGACGATCAAGAGCGGCGCGCGGTCGTATTCGTGGAAGAAACGCGCGTAGGCGTCGTTCAGCCGCGTGAGGTAGGCGGCATCGATCGCGTTTTCGTAGCCGATGCCGCGCTTGCCGATCCGCTGCAGCAGCGTCTCGACCGGCGCCTGCAGGTAGACGACCAGGTCCGGCTTCGGCGGGTCGACGTCGAGCCGCGACGCCACCTGCTCGTACAGCGCCATCTCGGCGGCATCCAGCGTCAGCGACGCGAACAGCCGGTCCTTCTCGAATAGATAGTCGGCGACGCGGCGCGGCGCGAACAGGTCCTGCTGCTTCAGGCCACCGAGCTGCTGCGCGCGCTGGAACAGGAAGAACAGCTGCGCCGGCAGCGCGCCGGCCTTCGGGTTCTTGTAGAAACGCTCGAGGAACGGGTTCTGCGCGTCCTGTTCGAGCACCAGCTCCGCGTCGAGCGTGCCGGCGAGGCGGCGCGCGAGGCTGGTCTTGCCGACGCCGATCGGCCCCTCGACGACGATGTACCGCTGCGCCGGCAGCTCCGGCGCGATCGCGCGCGGCAGCGATTCGGCGGCCGCGGGGACCGGCACTTCGCCGTCGGTGGGACTCACAGTCTTTCGATCCCGCGATCGGCGACCGCGGCGCGCAGCGCGGCGACGCGGCCCTTGCCCGGCACGTCGAGATCGGGCGCGACGTCGGCGAGTGGATAGAGCACGAAATCGCGCTCGGCGATGCCCGGATGCGGCAGCGTCAAGGTCTCTGTCGCACGCGTCTCGCGGCCGACCACCAGCAGGTCGAGATCGATGACGCGCGGACCCCAGCGTTCGCGCGGCGGCTCGCGTCCCAGCGCGACTTCGAGCGCGCGCAGGGCCGCCAGCAGTTCCTCGGGTGTGCGTTGCGTCAGCAGGCCGGCGACCGCATTCACGAACGGCGGCTGCACCACCTCACCGAACGGCACCGTGCGATACAGCGACGACGCGGCCACCAGTTTCGTGTCGACCAGCGATTGCAGCGCGTCGAGCGCGCGCCGCACCTGCTTTTCCGGATCCGCGAGATTGCTGCCGATGCCGACGTAGGCCGGCAGCCAGCGCGTGGCGGTTACGACACGCGCTTCGACCGCTGCGTTCATGTCGCGGCGGAGGTGCGCCCGCGGCCTCGTCCACGCCGCCGACGGCGCGGGCGACGACCACCACCACCGCCGCCTTCGCGACCGCCGTCACCCTGGGGCCGGGACTGGCCTCCGAGCGCGTCGGCCATGCGGTCGCGGTCGGTCTGCGACACTTCCTGGACCTTCGTCCACCAGTCCGCCAGCTCCTTCGACGCCAGTCCCATGTCGGCGCGCAGCAGCAGCAGGTCGAAGCCGGCACGGAAGCGCGGCTGCTCGAGCATGCGCAAGGCGCGGCGGCCGCGCGGCTGCTCGAGCCGCGGCTGCGCGGCAAACATCTCGCGCACGCCCAGCGAAAACCGTTTCGGGATGGTGATGCGACCCTGCGCGGCGCGCGCGGCACGATCCACGCAGTCGACGATGGTGCCGATGTCGTTCCACTTCTCCTGCGGCTGCTTCTCGATGATTTCCGCGAACGGCCCGTACAGCAGCAGCGCGAACAGGAACGTCGGCGTCACCGGCTTGCCCGCGGCCACGCGCTGGTCGGTGTTCACGAGTCCCTGGTGCAGCAGCTTCGCCACCGCGCCATCCGGATGCCGCGCGAGATACGACGCCACCGTCGGCAGCAGCTCGGCGAGCAGACCGTGCTTCATCAGCACCTCGAGACTGCGCGCGCCGTGGCCGGTCAGGAACAGTTTGAGCGTCTCGTCGAAGAGGCGCGCCGGCGGCACGCTGCCCAACAGTTCCTTGAGCTCGGCGATGGCCGTGCCGGTGGCGCCATCGAGCGCGAAGCCGAGCTTGGCCTCGAAGCGCGCGGCGCGCAGCATGCGCACCGGGTCTTCGCGATAGCGCGTGACCGGGTCGCCGATCAGTTTGAGCTTGCGCGCGCCGATGTCCTCGACACCGCCCGCGTAGTCCCAGATCGAGAAGTCGGCGATGTTGTAGTAGAGCGCGTTGGCGGTGAAGTCGCGGCGCCAGACGTCGTCGTCGATGGTGCCGTAGGCGTTGTCGCGCAGGATGCGGCCATGTTCGTCGGTGACGCGATCCTCGTCGTCGTCGCCCGCGCCGGCGTGGCGCGATCGGTCGCGCTCGCGCAGCGGCGCCGCGCCGTGGATGCCGGTCTGGTGCGGGCCGGCCTCGGCGAGCACCGTGCTCTCGTCGGCCTCTTCCTCGTCGTCCAGATCCTCATCCAGATCGTCGAGCTCCTCCTCGTCCTCCGGACCGACGTCGTCGTCCAGGTCGGCGACGGGCTCGACCGGTTCGGCGCCCGGCTCCGGCGCGCTGGTCGCACGGAACGTCGCGACCTCGATGATCTCGCGGCCGAAGAACACGTGCGCCAGCCGGAAACGGCGGCCGATGAGCCGGCAGTTGCGGAACGTGCGCTTGACCTCTTCGGGCAGCGCACTGGTGGCGATGTCGAAGTCCTTCGGCGTGATGCCGATCAGCAGATCGCGGACGCAGCCGCCGACGAGGAACGCCTCGTAGCCGGCCTCGCGCAGGCGGTACAGCACCCGCAGTGCATTCGGGGAGATCGCGGACCGCGATATGGAATGTTCGGCACGGGGGATGATGCGTGCGGAGGGCCGGGAAGCCGGATCGGACCGAAGGTCGTTCAAGAGATGAAAGTTCCGCTTGGCAGTTGAAAAGCGGCGCATATACTACCGCGCTCGATTCTGGCCCCGCCGCAATAGACGCTCCCTTCGTCTAGAGGCCCAGGACATGGCCCTCTCAAGGCCGTAACACCGGTTCGAATCCGGTAGGGAGCGCCATCCTTCTGCACCGTTGGAAGTTTTGGCAAATCAAAGGCTTGAGGCAGGATTCATGAGACTCGCCCTTCTCGTCGCCCTGGCCGGCACCGCACTCCTCGCGACGAATCCCGGCTTTGCGCATCCCGGCGACCTCGACTCGCAGGGCTGCCACTACGAGGGCGCGAAGCGGAAGTATCACTGCCACCGGCCCGGGACCATCAACCCGAACATCTACGCGCCCGTCAAGAAATCGCGCGAGAACATCTGCCACGACGAGCGCTCGTCTAACTACCACCAGCTGAAGTATTTCGTCGCATACGAATCGCTGGAGGCCTGCCTGCGCAGCGGCGGTCGCCGCGCGGCGTTCTGAATCGCGGCCGTCCCGTCAGATACCCAGCAGCATCGACATCCGGCCGACGCGGCGGCGCGCCGCGCCGAGCACGCGGCGGCTGACGACCACGGCGCGGCGATGCTCGCCGCTCGCCACCAGTCCGGACTCGTCGAACACGTGCACGAGGAAGCGATGCTCCCGGCCGTTCACACCCTGGTGCGTCGCGACGGCGCGCAGGTTGCCGCTCACCGGCCCGCTCACCGCGTGCGTCAGCTCCAGCGACAACGCCACCGAGCTCTCGCCCTCGTGCAGCAGCGGCCGCATGACTCGCGCCGCGGCCAGCTCCATCAGCTGCGACAGGCGCGAAAACGGTGGAACCGCCGGGAAGTCCGCGTCGGGGGGAACGAGGGCTTCCGCGGATGCACGGGCCATCTGCAGGCTCGCCTCGGCGGTTCGACCTTTCATGAACATCGTCAATACTCCGTTGTCTCTCGACGGAGCAGATTCTGGGCGCGACGCCCGGCGAAGTCGTTTGGGAACGGTCCGGTTTCGGTCGGGGTGAACTTGCGGGACTCCGTGTAGGCGCCATCCGGCCTTGTCCGACAGCCGCGCCGCGGCGCGCTGCCGAAAATGCCGCCAACAATGAGTTCCTTCGTATCGAGAGGCGTCGTGCTCGCCTGCGCGCGCCTGCTCAACCAGGCCCTGGCGCTGTTGAGTCCCATGATCCTGGTCCGGCTGCTCGACATCATCGAGTACGGCCGCTACCGCC
>DATJTW010000022.1:0-108505 GCA_035502995.1 Steroidobacteraceae bacterium
GGTCCTGCACCTCGGCCACGAGCTGCTGATTGCGATCTTCGAGCTCGGCGTTCTCCGCCTTCTGCCGCTCCACCGCTTCCGACAGCCGGCCGAGTTCGCGCACGCCATCACCCGAGAGCCACAGGCGGTACTGCAGCAACAGGACGACGGTCAGCAATGCGCCAGCGAGCCATTTCATTCGGCAGTAGACTAAACTAAACTAAGTTCACTGTGAAGCCCGGCAAGATCAACATCCACCAGGCGAAGACGCATCTCTCCCGCCTCGTCGAAGACGTCGCGAGCGGCAACGAGGTATTGATCGCCAAGGGTGGCCGGCCGATGGCCCGGCTCGTGCCGCTGCGTCGCGACGAAACGCCGCGTCGTCCGGGCCTGCTCAAGGGCAAGCTGCGCATCGCCGACGAATTCGACCGCGCGCTGCCGGTCTAGGCGCCCTCCCCTCCTCCGCCATGCGCCTGTTGCTCGATACGCAGATCTTTCTCTGGTGGCTGGCCGACTCGAAGAAGCTCGGCAAGGCGGCGCGGGAGCGCATCGAGGCCGCGGACGAGGTCTACGTCAGCGCGGCATCCATCGTCGAGTGCGAGCAGAAGATCGCGGCGGGCCTGCTCGAGGCCGACGCGGACGAGCTGGCGCGCGGCATCCCGGCCAGTGGCTTCACCGAGCTGCCGGTGCGGGCGCGGCCCGCGGCCGCTGCGGCGTCATTGAAGAAAGTCGACGGCGCGGATTTCTTCGACCGCCTGCTGATCGCGCAGGCGATGGCGGAGCCGCTGCGGTTCCTCACCGCGAACGGCGCATTGACGCAGTACTCCGAGCTGGTCGAGCTCGCCTGATTACTTGCCCGCGTCGCGGACCTTCGGCACGTACTCGGCCGCGAGCTTCTGCATGGCCGGCAGGAACGACTGCATCAACGTCATCATCGTCTGCGACATGTTGGCCATGAGCTGCGGCATCTTCGCCAGCACCGCGCGTCCGGGCTCCGACTTGTAGAAGGCCAGCATCCCGTCGATCTCGGACTGCGAGAACGTCTTGGCGTACAGCTCGAGGTAAGCGGGCTCGAGTTTCTCCCAGCTCATTTCCTTGCGCATCAGTTCGACGGTCTTCGATTTGAACTCGTCGATCAGGACCTGCTGCTTGGCCGTCGGCGGCGCATCTCCCGTCGCCTGCTTCATCGCCTGGCCGAGGATGCCGTCCATCTGCGCGTATGACGCGTCGAGCAGCTGCTTCGCATCGGTGACCTTCATGAGCTCGCGGATGGACGCTTCGCTCGCACCCTCCGCGGAAAACGCCGGCAACGACAGGAACAGCGCGAACGCGAGCAGCAACTTCTTCATGAGACCTCCCGGAACTGGCCGGGAGTGTGCCAGCTCGCGCGCCGCGGCGCGAGCCGGCGCCAAACTACCGCGCCACCGGCCTGCCGTCGGCGTCGAGGACCGTCACATCGCCGAAACCGAGCGCGCGTATCGGCTTCTCTATCTTCGCGAGATCGCCGACCACGATCCACGTGAGCCCCTCCGGATGGATGAGTCTGCCCGCCGAGGCGTTGACGTCGGCGAGCGTCAGCGCGCCGAGATCGCCGACCAGGTCGTTCCAGTAGCTGTCCTTCAAACCGTACGTGAGGATCTCCTCGTACGAACCCGCGATCTCCGTGGACGTCTCGTTGCTGCCCGGCAGCGCGATGATGATCGTGTCCTTCGCGAACTTCAGCTCGGCGTCGGTGGGCTTGCGGCTGCCGAGCACCTCGGTGAGTTCCTTGCGCATCTCGACCATCGACTCGGCGGTCTTGTCGGTCTGCACGCCGGCACCGGCGCGGAAGATGCCGGGGCCGATCGTGTCGACGATGCGCGTCGACGCGCCGTACGACCAGTGCTTGTCCTCGCGCAGGTTCATGTTGAGGCGCGCACTAAAATTCCCGCCCAGCATCGCGTCGAGCGCGACGAAGCGGATGTGGTCGGCATCGCCGCGCGGCGGCGCGAGATTGGCCGTGACGATGGTCGACTGCTCCGCGCCCGGCCGGTCGACCAGGAACACGCGCGGCTTCGTCGCGGCCGCGACGGTCGCCAGGTTCTTGCGCGGCGCCTCCCCGCCCGCCGACCGCCAAACGCCCAGACGCTGCTCGAGCAACGGCTTGATCGCGTCGATCGTGGTGTCGCCGACGACCAGCAGCTGCGAGTTGTCCGGCCGCACCCAGCGCCGGTAGAACTCCGCGAGCTCCGCGCTCTTCAGGTTTTTCACCACGTCCTCGGTGCCGATGCCGGACGACGGATTCGCATATGCGTGGCCTTCGCCGTACAGCAGCTTCGGCAGCAGGCGATTCACGATGCCACCTGGCTGCGCCTTCTCCTGCTGGATCGACGCCAGCGTCTGGCCGCGCAGGCGTTCGAGCTCGCTGTCGGGAAACGTGGGATTCAGGATCAGGTCGGCGTACAGCTCCAGCGAATCGCCGAGCCGGTTCGACAGCGCATTCATGCTGAGATACGAGCGGTCGAGTGACGAGCCGACGCCGAGCGTGGCGCCGATCGACTCGGCGCGCTCGGCGATCTGCAACGAGCTGCGCGTCTTCGTGCCCTCCTGCAGCATCAGCGTGGCCAGTCGCGCGGTGCCGGGCTTCGCCAGGCTGTCGGCGGCGAAGCCGGCGTCGCTGATCAGCGTGAAATCCACGAGCGGCGCGTCGTGCCGCTCGACCACGACGACCTCGAGGCCGTTCGACAGCTTCACGCGCGCCGGCGGCGGCAGCTGCAGCGACGGCGGCGCACCCGTCGCGGGTAGTTTGGACCGGTCGACCGTCGACACGGCGGTCTTGTACACCGGCACCGGCTCCACGTTCAGCACGAACACGCCGTCGGACATCCAGCGCTTCGCCGCGGCCTGCACGTCCGCGACCCGGGCATTCGCGACCCAGCCGAGGCGCGTCTTGTAGAAATCCGGCGAGCCCGCGAACACCAGGCTTTCGGCGAGGATCGACGACTTGCCGCCGAAGCCGTCGATGCGTTCGATGCCGCGCGCGAAGTTGGCGAAGTTCGTCGTGCGGATGCGGTCGAGTTCGGCCGGCGTCGGACCCTTCGCGAGAAACGTCGCGATCTCCTCGTCGAGCGCCGCTTCGACCTTCGCCGGATCTTCGCCCGGCTTCACCGTGACGACGACCTGGATCTGCGAAGCGATCTCGAACGGACCGACATACGCGGACACCGCCGTGGCGGTGCGGTCCGTGTACACCAGGCGCTTGTAGAGCCGGCTGTTCTTCCCGCCGCCGAGCAGGTCGCTGACGATGTCCAGCATCGCGTAGTCGTATTGCCTGTAGCCCGGGATGTTCCACACCTTGTAGATGCGCGCCTGCGGCACGTGGTCCTGGAGCATCGCGCGGCGCGTGCCGGTCATCTTCGCGACGAATTCCTCCTGCCGCTTGACCACCGGGCCCGAGGGGATGTCACCGAAATATTTTTCGACCTTCGCTTTCGCCTCGGCGACCGTGACGTCGCCAGCGATCACCAGCACGGCATTGGCCGCGCCGTAGTAGGCGCGGAACCAGTCCTTCACGTCGTCGAGCGACGCGGCGTTCAGGTCTGCCATCGAGCCGATGGTTTCCCAGGAATACGGATGACCCGCCGGGTACGTGCTCTCGACGATCAGCTCGTTGACCTTGCCGTACGGCCGGTTCTGGCCCTGCCGCTTCTCGTTCTGCACGACGCCGCGTTGCTCGTCGAGCACCTTCTGGTCGATCGCGCCCAGCAGGTGACCCATGCGGTCCGATTCCATCCACAACGTCATGTCGAGCGCGGACGTCGGCACGTTCTGGAAGTAGTTGGTCCGGTCGAACCACGTCGTGCCGTTGGCCTTCGTCGCGCCGGCGGGCTCGAGCGCCTTGAACCAGTCTTCCTTGTAGTTCTCGGAGCCGTTGAACATCAGGTGTTCGAACAGGTGCGCGAAGCCGGTGCGGCCGGGCCTCTCGTCCTTGCTGCCAACGTGGTACCAGACGTTGACCGCGACGACCGGCGCCTTGTGGTCCTCGTGCACGATCAACGTCAGCCCGTTGTCGAGCACGAACTTCTGGTACGGGATGTCGATCGACGGCAGCGGCGGCGTCTTCGGCGCGGCGCCGACGCCGGCGGCGAAAGACAGCAACGTGACGGCGGCGAAGCGATGCAAGGTGTTCATGGGCCGACGATATCGGGCACCGGTCGCGCCGACAAATCCGTCGCTGCCCTCATCCGCCCAACCGTGCGTCCGGCGAGACGGACGGAGCCATCACTGGCCTTGCAGGCTCGTGAACCCGCGGCAGACCACGGCCAGCTTGTTGCCATCCGGATCGCGGACGTAGGCGGCGTAGAAATCCGGGTTGTAGAGCAGTCGCAGGCCGGGCGCGCCCTCCGACGTTCCGCCGTTGGTGAGCGCCGCGGCATGGAACGCATCGACATCGCGCCAACGTTTCGCCCACAGCGCGACCATGCTGCCGTTGCCGACGCTCGCGGGCTGCGCGTTGTACGGCTTGCACAGCCACAACGCATCCTGCACCGCGCCGTCCTGCTCGTAACGGCCCCAGCCGATCCAGCCGTTCCAGCTCGTGGTGCTTTCGGCCGAGGTGTCGCAACGCGCCCAGCCGAGCACGCCGAGCGTGGCGTCGTAGAACGTCGCGGAGCGCTCGAGATCGTCCGAGCCGAGACAGATGTACGCGAACATCGAGCTCATGAGGGTCCTTCCTCGATCGTGACAGTGGAGATCCAGCCCGTCGCGCGGCGCGCGAGCCGGTCGCCGACCTGCTCGCCCTCGAAGCTGGCCGGTGAAATCACGAGGCGAGCCGCGTCGACTCCCTCGAAGGTGTTCACGTTGACGACCGCGTACCGGCGACCGTCGATGAGCGACGTCACGACGGGCGGCACGCCGCACCGGGCGCAGACGAGGAATTCCGCGGTCCCCGTTTCGAACGAATAACGCGAAACCAGCGCGGCCTCGGCGAGCCGCACGGCGAGCGAACCGGCCGGGTTCGACGTCCACACGCCGCCGTGTTTGACGCAGAACGTGCAGCCGCAACGGCGGGCGTTGATCGTCGACGCGTCGCCGACCCAGTCGAGCGCGTAGCTGACGTTGCCGCAATGACAGCCGCCGCGAATCCTCGTCCCGGCGGTCACGACCTCAGTCCCGCACGACGGCGGTGCCCGCGATGAAGTCGTGGATGGCGCGCCGCCGCGTGTTGCTCAGCATCGTGATCGCGGTCGCGAGCCAGAAGGCCTGCGCGATCCAGGTGACGATGCCGGCCCAAGCCGGTTGCGCCGATCCCAACAACCGCAGCTGGTCGAGGAATCCGTCCGCGGTCACGCCGGCCTCGAGCTGCGAGAGTCCGACCATCGACGCAATCGATGAGATGACGCTGAAGACGAACGCCGGCAGATACCGCAGGAAGGCGGCCTGGCCCGTCACCTCTCTGCCGTCGGCCATGACGATGCGCAGGCCGAGGATGCGCTTGCCGGGCGTACCGCCGAATCGCTTGACCAGGTAGACGTAGTACCAGAGGCCGAGCAGGTCGCTGGGCAATCCGAAATACAGCGCCGCCTTCATCGACCACATCGACAGGACGAAGTAGAGGATGGCGAGCGGCGCGAGGATCAGCGAATCCAGGATCAACGCGACCACGCGGAGCCAGAAGCCGCCGACCGGCCGCTCCGCGGGATCACCGGACAGGGCCTGGGGCTCGGCGACCACCGGCGCTTGCGGCGGGGCGTAGGGATTCCGGCTCTCCACGGTCGACCTCGCGCGGACAGTAGTTTGACCGGCCGACTTCAGCACGCGCGCCGCGAGGCGTCAACGACGCCCGCGCCGCGGGACGTCGGTTCAAGGCGCGACCGCGTCCTCCGGATTCAGCGTGAGTTCGGCGGCTTCGGCCGCGGTCTTCGCCTGCCAGTTGTTCATCGCCGTGGCCTGCAGCTTGTCGTACATCTCGCTGGTCTTCGAGTCCGCGAACATGACGTCGGCTTCCGGCGTCTTCTCGACCCAGCGCGTTTCCTTCAGCCACTTCGCGAACTCGGGACCGGTGGTGCGGTACTCGGACGTGCCCGAGGTGCGCAGCGGCCGCATCTGGAATCCATTGGCGTAGATGAAGCGCAGCAGCACGTAGTAGCGCTTACCGGCCTCGACGTTCGCTTCCATCATGTGGTTGGGGCTGGCGTACAACAGGTGTTTGCCGGGCGGCAGCAACACCACCGTCTTTCCCTTCCACCAGCTCATGCCGAGCAGCGTGCGCTTGTCGTCGACGATCTCGAACAATCCGACCGGGAACATGCCCTGGATCTTGTTGATCGGCTCGACGAACACGATCTGCGCCTGGTCGGCCGGCGGCGGCGCCAGCACGTAGTCGGGCACCTCGACCACCGTCGGTTTCGGCTTCTCTTTCGCGAACGCACCCGTGGCGGCCAGCGCGGCCACCGCGATCAGCAACAGTTTTTTCATGGTCTTCTCGGGACGAATCAGATCTTGACCGGGAAGGCGTCCTTGCCCGCGTAACGCACCTTGCCGCCCAGCTCGCCTTCGATGCGCAGCAGCTGGTTGTACTTGGCGATGCGATCCGAGCGCGACATCGAGCCCGTCTTGATCTGGCTCGCCGTCGTCGCGACGGCGATGTCGGCGATGGTCGCGTCCTCGGTCTCACCCGAACGGTGCGACACGATCGACGAGTAGCCGGCATCGGCCGCGAGCTTGATCGCCGCGAGCGTCTCCGACAACGTGCCGATCTGGTTCACCTTGATGAGGATCGAGTTCGCGATCTTCTTGTCGATGCCTTCCTTCAGGATCTTGGTGTTCGTGACGAACAGGTCGTCGCCGACCAGCTGCGTATCCTTGCCCAGCGCATCCGTCAGCAACTTCCAGCCGGCCCAGTCCAGTTCCGCCATGCCGTCCTCGATGCTGATGATCGGGTACTTGGCGGCGAGCTTCGCGAAGTACTTCACGAACTCGGCCGAGGTGAACTTGCGGCCTTCGCCGTGCAGGTTGTACTTGTTCTTGACGTAGAACTCCGACGCGGCGACGTCCATGCCCAGGTAGATCTGCTTGCCGAGCTTGTAGCCGGCCTGCTCGATCGCCTGGATGATGACCTTGATGCCGGCTTCGTTCGACGCGAGGTTCGGCGCGAAGCCGCCCTCGTCACCGACCGCGGTGGTCAGCTTCTTCTTCTTCAGGATGCCCTTCAGCGTGTGGAAGATCTCCGCGCCGTAGCGCAGTGCTTCGCTGAACGAAGGCGCGCCGACCGGGATGATCATGAACTCCTGCACGTCGAGCGAGTTGTCGGCGTGCGCGCCGCCGTTGATGACGTTCATCATCGGCACCGGCATCACCGGCTCGCGGCCGCGCGCCAGGTACTTCCACAGCGACTGCTTGCTGTCGATCGCCGCGGCCTTCGCGTTCGCCAGCGAGATCGCCAGCAGCGAGTTCGCACCGAGACGCGCCTTGTTATCGGTGCCGTCGAGATCGATCATGATCTGGTCGAGCGCTTCCTGGTCGAACGCTTCCTTGCCGAGCAGCGCGTCCTTCAACACCGTGTTCACGTTGTTGACGGCCTTGCGCACGCCCTTGCCGAGGTAACGCTTCTTGTCGCCGTCGCGCAGCTCGACGGCCTCGCGCGTGCCGGTGGAGGCGCCGGACGGCACCGCGGCGCGGCCCATCACGCCGGAATCGAGATACACGTCGGCTTCGACCGTGGGATTGCCGCGCGAATCGATCACTTCGCGGCCGACGATATCAACGATGCGACTCATAGGAGACTTTCCTCGAAGGGTTGTTGTTTGACTGCGGTGTCGAGCTGCTTGAGCGTCGACAGTAAAACTTCCATGCGCCCGAGCGGCCAGGCATTGGGCCCGTCGCTCAGCGCCTTGGCGGGATCCGGGTGCGTTTCCATGAACAGGCCGGCGATGCCGGCCGCGACCGCGGCGCGCGCCAGCACCGGGATGTGCTCGCGCTGCCCGCCCGACGCGTCGCCCTTGCCGCCCGGTAGTTGGACGGAGTGCGTGGCGTCGAACACGACCGGCGCGCCGGTCGCACGCATGATCGCGAGCGAACGCATGTCGGAGACGAGATTGTTGTAGCCGAACGAGAAGCCGCGCTCGCAGACCAGGATCTGCTGATTGCCCGTGGAGCGCGCCTTGTCGACGACGTTCTGCATCTCCCACGGCGACAGGAACTGGCCCTTCTTGATGTTGACCGGCTTGCCCTGCGAGCAGACGTTGATGATGAAGTTCGTCTGGCGCGCGAGGAACGCCGGCGTCTGCATGACGTCGACCACGCTCGCGACCTCGGCGAACGGCGTGTCCTCGTGCACGTCGGTGAGCACCGGCACGCCGATCTTCTGCTTCACGCCCTCGAGCACCTTGAGACCCGCGTCGATGCCGGGACCGCGGAAGCTCTTGGCGGAGGAACGGTTCGCCTTGTCGTAGGACGCCTTGAACACGAACGGCACGCCGAGGCGGCTCGTGATGTCCTTGAGCTTGCCGGCGATCTCCTGGGTCAGCGTCTCGCCTTCGATGACGCAGGGACCCGCGATGAGGAACATCGGGCGATCGATGCCGACCTGGAAATTGGCGAGTAGCACGGATACCTGTCCGGATTCGGGGGTACGGAGGATACACCGGCAGGGGCGCGATTTCCCGCCGCGAAACCGCGGGATATGCGGGCGGGACAGCCCGCGAGACAACGCGTCAATCGCTCTCGAGCGGCAGCTCCATCAGCAGTTTCACGCCCTCGTCGGCCACCACCGAGAAACCGGCGCGACGGTACAGCGCGATCGCGGGACTGCCCTGGAACACGCGCAGCTGCACGCAGCGCTTGTCGCGATCCGCCGCGAGGGCGGCGGAGAATTCCAGCGCGGCCGTCCCGGCGCCGCGATTGCGATGTCCGGCGGCGACCTGCAGATCGCCGACGTACAGGGCGTCCGCCTCGTCGCGCAGACGCAGGATCCCGATGCGTTCGCCGTGGTCGCGCAACAGGTAGTTCTCGGTGGACGGCCACGACGTGGGGATCGCCGTCGGGTCCCAGACGATGCCGGCCGCCGCGAACGTCGCCGACATGTTGTTGCGCGACAGATCGTGGGCGAACGGCACGTCCGCGTCACCGGCCGGCACGATCGAGATGTCCGGCGACAGTTCGGCCTCGCGACGCCGCTGCGTCGCGGACTTGATCTCCGTCTTCGCGAAGACACTGCCGTCGGACCACGTGAGCCCGTAGCCGACCGCCTCCGCCTTCAACCGCGGGATGTTCGCGACGCGTTCGTACGCCCAGAGGCGCCAGCGCGGCACCGACAGCGACCACCACAACCAGGCCAACGCGATACCGACCACGAACACCACGAGGCCGATCCCGTTGTGCTGCCGGCCGATCACGCCGCGCTTCACGAGTTCGCCAAAGGTCCACGCCGGCACGAAGATCAGCAGCAACACGGGACCATTGACCCAGGCCATGCCGGTCCAGAGTGCGCGACGGACGGAATACGTCCTGGGCGCCGGCGCCGTCACGAATACAGTCTGGCGATCGCCGCGACGATCGCGAGATACGGCGCGAACACGAGCGCGACGAATCCAGCCACCGTCGCGACGCCCCGCCACCGGCGCGTCAGGAACTGGTGGTACAGCGCCAGGAACGGAAACGAGATCATCAACAGAAAGGCGTGGTCGAACGTCGGCCGCTGCTCGAGCGGCAGCTCCGGATCCAGGATCAGCCACGCGATGAGCAGCAGCGCGATCACCGACTGGTCCAGCTGCAGCTGCTCCGGCTCGGGCATTCCACCGGCGACCAACTGCAGATAGATGCCCGACGCTGCCGCCAGCGACAGGAAGATCGCGGCGAGCAGATAGAAGCGCCGCACGTCGACGTCAGCGGCCGGAGACCGCGACGCACTCCACTTCCACCTGCGCGCCGACCGCGAGTCCGCTCACGCCCATCGCCGTGCGCGCCGGGTACGGCTCGCTGAAGAAGGTCTTGTAGATCTCGTTGAAGTCGCCCCACTTCGAAATGTCGGCGAGGATCACCGTGCACTTCACGACGTCGCGCATCGTGAGGCCGTGCGCCTCGAGCGTCGTCTTGATGTTGGCCATCGTCTGCCTGGACTCTTCCTTGATGCCGCCGGGCACGAGCTTCAGCGTGCCGGGCTGGATGCCGATCTGGCCGGAGAGGATGAGCATGTCGCCGACGCGCACCGCCTCGGACAGCGGCACGCCGGCCGGGTAGACCTTGCCGGAATTCAGGAACTCGACCTTGCTGCCTTCCTTCGCGACGGCGTTCGACGCCATCGCGCAGGCGAGGACAGCGGCCAGCGCCGCGAGTAGTTCGTTCTTCATCTTCTTCTCCCTTGTCGAAATGATCAGAACCAGTAGTCGCGCACCCGCCGGCCGTCGCGCGGCAGATCGTCGAACGTGTCGAAGCCGTCGAAATGATCGATGGGGATGTCGGCCACCGCCTCCGGCTCGCTGAGCCGGACGTTGACGGCCAGCCGCCGGCGGCCCTGGTCATCGAGGCGCTTGCCGCGCCAGCTCACGACGCAGGCGCAGGTCGCGCAGAAATGGAAATCGATGGCCGTGCCGCGCGAGTACGAATGCGTCGCGCCGATGACGCGCACATCCTGGTTTTCGTGGCCGTAGATCCACAACACGCCGTAGCGGCGGCACACGGTGCAGTTGCACGCGGTCGCGCCGTCGGGTTGGCCGTCGAACTCCCACGAGACGGCGCCGCAGTGGCAGATGCCTTTGAGCATGCGGCGAGAATGCCCGCGCGCCCGCCGACCCGCAACGAGTCAGCGCGCGTCGACCGCGATGTTCGAATGCGGTGCGACGCGGATGCGCTTCATCACCGCGCCGCCGGTCTTCGCGGACGGGTCCGATCCGGGGACGTCCCAGATGATGAAGGTCATGACGTAGTACTCGCCGGCCGGCACCTTCTCGAAACGGAATTCGCCGCGCGCGTCGCAGGCGCCCTTCAGCAGGTATTCGTGATAGTCGGGCGCGTCGGGCGTGAACTTCGGCGGCTGATCCTCGACCAGGATCTGTCCGGACTGGTTGCTGGCGTACGTGCGGAAGATCCGCTCGCTCGAGTACCCCGCGACCGGCAGTAGTTCGACCGGGAATCCGGCGCAGCTCTTCAGGCTGCCGTCCCGCAGCCGCAGCGACGTGCGGCCGGTCACGGTCGAATCGCCGGCGTCACGGACCCACTTCACGTCGTCGAGCACGAATGCGTTGGTGAGCTGCAGCGGCGCACCGGCGCAGGCGGATATGTGCACGTGGCGCAGCGTCCACGTGGCGGCGTCGCGGGCCCAGATCATGCTGAGACAGTCGTGCACGTCGAGGCGCTTGCCGCCGGGCAGCGTGATCGAACCGGTGCGGTACCCGGTGACGATCGCGGCTCTATCGAGCGCGCGGACGTTCGCCTGTTCGACTCGCAGGTCGACTGCCGCGCCGCTGGCGAACACGCCGCGGAAATGATCGCGGGTCAGCGTCTTGAGCGTGCCTTCGGGCGGACTGAACTCGGTGAAACCGCCGGCCGGTAGATAGCCCGAGAGCGCCGCGAGGTCGGCGGCGGCGAGCGAGCGATACAACCCGTCCACCGCGGCGCGCACGTCGGCGGCGTCGTCCGCGCGCGCGGCGAGGCAAACGCTCAGCAGCGCCGTGGCCAGCCACGGCCGGTTCGTCACGGCGGCGCTCAGGCGCTGGCGGCTTCGGGCAGCTGCGCGTTGCGGTGCTGGCGTGCGGCCTTCACGAAGCCGGCGAACAGCGGGTGACCGTCGCGCGGCGTCGACGTGAACTCCGGGTGGAACTGCGTCGCCACGAACCACGGATGGCCCGGCAACTCGATGATCTCCACCAGGCCGTCCTTCGACAGGCCCGGGAATCGGAAGCCGGCCGCGGTGTAGCGGTCCATGTACGTGTTGTTGAACTCGTAGCGGTGACGATGGCGCTCGCGCACCTCTTCGTCGCCGTAGATGGAGCGCGCCAGCGTGTTCGGGGCGATGCGCACGTCCTGCGCGCCGAGGCGCATCGTGCCGCCCTTGCCGGTGGCGTCGTCGCGCTTCTGCTCGCCTTTCGCGGCGTCCTGCCATTCCGTGATCAGCGCGATCACGGGGTGCGGGCTCGCGCGGTTGAACTCGGTGCTGTTCGCGTTCTCGAGACCGAGCACGTGGCGACCGAACTCGATCGTGGCGAGCTGCATGCCGAGGCAGATGCCGAGGTACGGGATCTTGTTCTCGCGCGCGTAACGCACGGCGGCGATCTTGCCCTCGATGCCACGCTCGCCGAAGCCGCCGGGCACGAGGATCGCGTCCATGCCGCGCAGCGCGTGCGTGCCGTGTTTCTCGATGTCCGTCGATTCGATGTAGTGCACGTTGACGCGCGTGCGCGTCTTCACGCCGGCGTGGGTCAGCGCCTCGTTCAGCGAGATGTAGCTGTCCTTCACCTGCACGTATTTCCCGACCATCGCGATGTCGACCTGCCCGTCCGGGTTGGCCTTCGCGGCGACGACCTGCTTCCACTCGGTGAGATCGGCCGGCGGCACGTTGAGGCGCAGCTTGTCGACCACGATCTCGTCGAGGCCCTGCTCGTGCAGCAGCATCGGGATCTTGTAGATGTCGTCGGCGTCGATGCCGGAGATGACCGCACGCTCCTCGACGTTCGTGAACAACGCGATCTTGCGGCGCTGTTCGTCGGGCAGCGGGTTCTTGCAGCGGCACAACAGCACGTCGGGCTGGATACCGATGCCGCGCAGTTCCTTCACGCTGTGCTGCGTGGGCTTGGTCTTGATCTCGCCGGCGCCGCCGATGATGGGCACCAGCGTGAGATGCAAGAACACGCAGTTGTTGCGGCCCAGCTCGACGCCAAGCTGGCGGATCGCCTCGAGGAACGGCAGCGACTCGATGTCGCCGACGGTGCCGCCGATTTCGACCATGCACACATCCGCGTCGCCCGCGCCGAGCATGATCGAGCGCTTGATCTCGTCGGTGATGTGCGGGATGACCTGCACGGTGGCGCCCAGATAATCGCCGCGACGTTCCTTCGCGATCACGCGCTCGTAGATGCGGCCGGTGGTGAAGTTGCTGTGCCGGCCCGTGGTCGTGCGCACGAAGCGCTCGTAGTGGCCGAGATCGAGGTCGGACTCGGTGCCGTCGTTCGTGACGAAAACCTCACCGTGCTGGAACGGGCTCATCGTGCCCGGATCCACGTTGATGTACGGGTCGAGCTTGACCATCGCGACCTTCAGGCCGCGACCTTCGAGAATGGCGCCCAGCGAGGCGGCGGCGATGCCCTTTCCCAAAGAGGAAACGACGCCACCAGTGACGAATACGAATCGTGTCATGAGGGGGTCCCGTCGCGTGAGAAGTGGATGCGCTCGACGGGCCGGCAGTTTATCGGAGTGACGACTGTGACGAAACCGTTGCAGGAGTTCGCCGACGAAATTTTTATCCGTGGCTCCAGCGCAGTCGCGCACGGCGCCGGGATTTGACATTGGCGGCGATCGACGCGTCGACCCAGCGGTCACCGGCGATCAGCAGGCTTCCCTTGGGACCGGCCCCGAACAGCAGCGGCAGCGCGGCGCGGTCTTCGATCGGGAGACGCGCGGTCTGCAGCAGTTTTTTCAACGACTGCGTGCGGGCTCGCGGGCCGGGGCGCAGGGTTTCGCCGCCGGCGCGGGCGCGCAGCTCGAGTGCGGGCGGCAGCCGGTCGAGATCGATCGGTCCGCGGTCGTCGTCGATCAGCGCGAGGCGATCGCCCGCGTTGAAGATCAACTCGCGCTCGGTTTCCCAGCGCCATGATTTCGAAACGTTTTCGACGCGCGAATCGGCGCGCAGTTGAGAAAGCACTTCAAGTTCGAGGCGGCCGGCACGGCGACGCAGGCGCGCACCGGGCCAGCGGACGTCGGGTTGGGCGTCGGCGCGCACGGCGAGCAGCGGTCCAGTGATCTCTTTCAGCTGCGCGGCTGACGGCGCCTCGACGCCCATCGCGACGACGAAGGCGCGCAATGCGTTGCGGCGGCGGGCGGCGGGCAACGCACGCAGCGCGGCGACGTTCAGGCCGTCGCCGTCCGCCGTGCGCGCGAGATCGGCGCGCGCGGTGGTGTCGAGCTGCGACTGCGCGTCCGCCATGTGGCGCGCCGTGCGTCCGAGCGCGGCGTCGATGCCGGGCCAGCGTTTGCGGATGACGGGCAGGACATCGTGGCGCAGGTAGTTGCGGGAGAAGCGCGTCTCGAGGTTCGTCGGATCGTCGATCCAGGTCAGCGCGTGACGCGTCGCATAGCGCGCGAGCTCGGCGCGAGACTCGCCGAGCAGCGGCCGCGCGAGGCGGCCGCGGCCGAACGGTGCGATCGGCGGCATGGCCGCGAGGCCAGCGACGCCCGCGCCGCGGAACAGCTGCAGCAGCAGCGTCTCGGCCTGGTCGTCCTGGTGTTGCGCGGTGACGAGCACTTCGCCGGGCTCGAGCGCGCGCTCGAGCAGCGCGTAGCGTGCGTCGCGGGCGGCGGCTTCGGGCGAGTCGCCCTTGCGTCTGGAGATGGCGGCGCGGAGCACGATCAGCGGCACGCGCCAGCGACGCGCCTGAACCGCACAGGCCTTCGCCCACTCCGCACTCGCCGCCTGCAGTCCGTGATCGACGTGGATGAGCCGCAGATGCGCGAGACGTCGCCGCGCCTTCACGAGGCGGTGCGCGAGCACCGTCGAATCGAGCCCGCCGCTGAAAGCGATGACGATCCTCGGACGGGGACCGGCCAGCTCCAGCAGCTGCCCGATCATTTCGTGACTGTCCCCTTTTGCCAGCAAACGGGGACTGTCCCCATTAATTCACGGACTCGTTGAAGACGCCGAAGCCGTTGATGCGCTCGTTGCGCGCGGCGCGGAGTTTGTCGGGCGTCAGTTTCTCGAGATCGTCGAGATGACGGATCAGCACCGCCTTCATCGTCTCGGCGGTCATCTGCGGGTTGCGATGCGCACCGCCGATGGGCTCCGGGATGATCTCGTCGATCAAGCCGAGTTTCTTCAGGCGGTCGGCCGTCATGCCCATGGCCTCGGCCGCGACTTCCTTCTTGTCCTGGCTCTTCCACAGGATCGACGCGCAGCCTTCCGGCGTGATCACCGAGTAGGTGGAGAACTGCAGCATCAGCAAACGGTCGCAGACGCCAATGGCCAGCGCACCGCCGGAGCCGCCCTCGCCGACGACGCAGGCGATGATCGGGACGCCGAGCACGGCCATCTCGAATAGGTTGCGCGCGATCGCCTCGGACTGGTTGCGCTCTTCGGAACCGACGCCGGGGTACGCGCCCGCGGTGTCGATCAGCGTGATGATCGGCAGCCGGAATCTTTCGGCGAGGCGCATCAGCCGCAGCGCCTTGCGATACCCCTCGGGTTTCGGCATGCCGTAGTTGCGGCGCACGCGCTCTTTCGTGTCGCGCCCTTTTTGATGGCCGATCAACATGACGGCGCGGCCATCCAGTCGCGCGAGCCCGCCGACGATCGCGAGATCGTCGCCGTACATCCGGTCGCCGTGCAGCTCGTGGAAGTCCGTGAAGATGAGGCTGGCGTAGTCGAGCGTGTACGGCCGCTGCGGGTGACGCGCGAGCTGCGTCATCTGCCACGGGGTCAGGTTCGCGAAGATGTTCTGGGTGAGCTGCTCGCTCTTGGCCTGGAGGCGGGTGATCTCCTCCTGGATGTTCACCGACGAGCCGGACGGAACGTGTTTCAGTTCTTCGATCTTGGCTTCAAGTTCGGCGATCGGCTGCTCGAAATCGAGGAAGTTAACTGCCATGGGGCCGGGAGTTTACCCGAAGTTATCCCGGTTTCCCGACCCGGCACCGGACTCGGCGGCCA
Organism: Steroidobacteraceae bacterium; assembly: GCA_035502995.1. GTDB lineage: Bacteria > Pseudomonadota > Gammaproteobacteria > Steroidobacterales > Steroidobacteraceae > CADEED01. The sequence continues at coordinate 15,809 of DATJTW010000022.1, forward strand.
GTTGCGGCGGCGGGCTGTAGAGGACGGCCAGGCAGCCGCGGCCGAAGAGCTTCTCCAGGTCCTCGAGCAGCGCGGGCGCGGGCCGGACTTTCCAGTCGGCACCGAACGAAAACGTGCCGCGCGCCTGCGCGCCGTAGTACTGGACGGCCACGTGACAGGCACCGCCGCGATACGGGGTCAGCGTCGTCTGCAGTCCGGCGAGCAGCTTTGCGTCCGTCGCGCGGATCTTGAGCACGATGCGCCGCGCTTCCTTCTCGCGCAGCCGCTCGAGCTCGCTGACCTTGTTCGCGCGCAGCACCCAGGTGTTGGCAAACTCGTCGAACCGCACCTTGCCTTCGATCAGCAGCAGCGCGTCCTTGACGAGCAACTCGCGGAACTGCTGGTACTGCTCGTCGAAGAAACTCACCTGCATGCGGCCGGTGTCGTCGTCGAGCGTGATCTCGGTGCGCGGTCCGCGCTTGCGCAGGTCCTCGAGCACGCCGGCTATCGCGACGGCCTTGCCGCCGAAGAACGAGCGCCCGCCTTCCGGCGACGCCTGCGGCTTGTCCTGTTCGAGATAGTCGACGATGCGGCCGGTGATGAAGCGCGGCAGGTCGTTCACGAAACGGTCGATCGGGTGTCCGGAGATCGCGCGGCCCAAAGTTTCGCGTTCACCGCGCAGCCGCACGGCGTCGGTCCACTCGGCCTGGTCCGGCGCGCGCGAGCGCACCGCTTCGGGCACGTGCGCGGTGGACAGGCCGAAGATGTCGTGCTGGCCGGTTTCGTTCGCCTTCGTGTTCTGTTCGCCGAGCGCCAGCGCGGCGTCGAGGCGATGCATCAGCGTCGCGCGGTTCGCTGCGAGCCCGTCGAGACTGCCGGAGCGGATCAGCGCCTCGAGCACGCGGCGGTTGACCTTCGACAGGTCGAGACGGCGGCACAGGTCTTCGAGGCTGGCGAAGTCGCCGTTCGCGCGGCGCTCGTCGACGATCGCATCGACCGCGCCCTGCCCCACGCCCTTGATGGCGCCGAGGCCATAGCGGATGGTCTTGTCGTCGACCACCGCGAATTCGTAGCTCGAGAGATTCACGTGCGGCGGCAGGATGGTGAGGCCGACTTCCTTGCGGCAGTCGTACAGCAGTCCCACGACCTTGTCCGTGTGGTCCATGTCGGCCGACAGCACCGCGGCCATGTACGACGCGGCCTCGTGCCGCTTGAGCCACGCCGTCTGGTACGACAGCAACGCATACGCGGCGGAGTGCGACTTGTTGAAGCCGTAGCCCGCGAACTTCTCCATCAGGTCGAAGATGTGCGCGGCCTGCGCCTCGGGCACCTGATTCTTTACGGCACCACCGACGAACTTGCCGCGCTCCTTCGCCATCTCCTCGGGCTTCTTCTTGCCCATGGCGCGACGGAGCATGTCGGCGCCGCCCAGCGTGTAGCCGGCGAGCACCTGCGCGATCTGCATCACCTGCTCCTGGTACAGGATGACGCCGTAGGTCGGCGCGAGCACGGGCTGCAGCGACGGATGCAGATAGTCGATCGGCGGCGCCAACGGATCGTTGCGGCCGTGCTTGCGTTCGATGAAGTCGCCGACCATGCCGGACTCGAGCGGTCCCGGCCGGAAGAGAGCGACCAGCGCGACGATGTCCTCGAACGTGTCCGGCTTCAGGCGCCGGATCAGGTCCTTCATGCCGCGGGATTCCAGCTGGAACACCGCGGTGGTCCGCGCCTCCTTCATGAGGTCGTAGGTCGGCTGGTCGTCCATCGGCAGCGCCGAGATGTCGAGCGGCGCCTCACCACTCGCCGCGCGGCGCGCGTTGATCAGCTTCACCGCGCGGTCGATGACGGTCAGCGTGCGCAGGCCGAGGAAGTCGAACTTCACGAGGCCCGCGGCCTCGACGTCGTCCTTGTCGAACTGCGTGACGACGCTGCCGCCCTTGTCGTCGGCGTACAGCGGCGCGAACTCCGTCAGCGTCGACGGCGCGATGACCACGCCGCCCGCGTGCATGCCGGCGTTGCGAGTCAGGCCTTCGAGACTCTTCGCGAGATCGAGGAGGTTCTTGATCTCCTCGTCTTCCTTGTAGAGGCGCTTGAGCTCGGGTTCCTTCTCGATCGCGTCGTCGAGCGTGATGCCGAGCTCGAACGGGATCAGCTTCGCGATCTTGTCGACGTAGCCGTAGCCCATGCCGAGCACGCGGCCGCAGTCGCGCACCACGGCCTTCGCGGCCATCGTGCCGTACGTGATGATCTGCGAGACGCGCTCGCGGCCGTACTTCTGCGAGACGTATTCGATGACGCGGTCGCGACCGTCCATGCAGAAGTCGACGTCGAAGTCGGGCATCGACACGCGTTCGGGATTCAGGAAGCGCTCGAACAGCAGGTCGTACTTCAGCGGATCGATGTCGGTGATGCCCAGCGAATACGCGACCAGCGATCCGGCGCCCGAACCGCGGCCCGGTCCGACCGGCACGTCGTTGGCGCGCGCCCAGCGGATGAAGTCGGCGACGATCAGGAAGTAACCCGAGAAACCCATCTTGCCGATCACGCCGAGCTCGACGTCGAGCCGCGTTCGATAGTCGGCGAGACGCGCGCGCTGCACGGCGTCGAAGGTCTTCTCGCGGAATTCGAACCCCTTGAGCGACTCTTCGCGGATGTGCGCCTCGACGGAGACGCCCTCCGGCAGCGGGAAGATGGGCAGCCGCGATTCGCCGAGCTTGAGCGGCAGCGAGCAACGCCGCGCGATCTCGACGGTGTTGCGCAACGCCTCCGGGATGTCGGCGAACAGCCGTTCCATCTCGGCCGGCGAACGCAGGTATTGCGCGCCCGTGTACTTTCGCGGGCGCGACGGATCGGCGAGCTGCGCGCCGTCGGCGATGCAGACGCGCGCCTCGTGCGATTCGAAATCCTCGGCGGCCAGGAAGCGAACGTCGTTCGTCGCGACCACCGGGATGCCGGCCTCGTGCGCGAGAGCCACGGTCTTCGCCACGTTCGACTCGTCGTCGGGACGGCCGAGCCGCTGCAGCTCGAGGTAGTAGCGATCGCCGAACAGCTGCTGCCACTCGCGCGCGATCGTCAGCGCATCGGGCGCGCGACCGGCGGCCAGCGTGCGGCCGACGTCACCCTCGGCGGCACCGGACAACGCGATGAGTCCGGCCGTGGTCGCGGACGTGAGCCACGCGCGATCGATCAGCGGCACGCCCTTCTCCTGGCCCTCGAGCCAGGCACGCGTGACGAGGTTCGCGACGTTCTGGTAGCCGCGCGGATCCTTGCAGAGCAGCGTGAGCCGAGTGTGCGGGCCGCGCGCGGCGCGGACGAGCACGTCGACGCCGATGATGGGCTTGACGCCGCGCTTCAATCCCTCGCGATAGAACTTCACCATCGCGAACAGGTTGTGCTGGTCCGTGACCGCGACGGCCGGCATGCCGAGCGCCGCGGCGCGTTCCACCAGTTCGGGGATGCGCACCACGCTGTCCTGCAGCGAGTACTCGGTGTGCAGGCGCAGATGGACGAAACGGGCGGCGGACATTGCTCGCGAGTTTACATGCGAACCCGCGCGGAATGGCCGGTTGAATTCCGCGACGACTTGGGATTCGTCGCCGCGGTCGTCAGAGGCTGCCCTGCAGCGAGAGATACCAGCCGTGCTGGCCCGGGATCATCGCGATGCGGCCCAGGTCGGCGTAGGCCGCCGTGACGGAGACGTGCTTGTTCGGGAAATACGCGACGAACGCATCCCAGGCGTCCTGCTCGGCGAACGAGCGCAGGTTGTCCGGCTTCTGCCGGTACTCCGCGCCCGCCACGAGATCGTCCGTGAGGAACACGGCCGTGCTCAGTTCCGCGTCGAGGCTGCGGCCATGCTTTCCCGGGCCGCCGAAGCCGAGGATGCCGAACTGGTTCGCGCGCGACGACCGCAGCGTCACGTTCGCGAGCCAGGTGCGCGAGAACGGACCGGCGAGCCAGACTTTCGTCGCCGCGACGTAGAGGTCGACGCCGGAATCGTCATGCGCGCCGAGCAGCGCGGGCACGAAATCGAAGTCGTCGTTCTTCTTGTATTGCGCGCCGATCGCCAGCTGCGGCAGCCAGCGGTCCTGTTCGTACACGGCGTCGCCGAGCAGCCGCACCTTCACGCCGATCACGTCGACGCCGATGTCCTGTCCGGGAATGATCTCGTCGAGATCGAACGTCTGCTTCGCGTACGACAGCTCGACGCGATCGTAGATGCCGACCGCAAGGCCGCAGGATTTCAGGTCGAACTTCTGCGCACGCCACTGCGTGCAGTAGCCGCTGCCGCCGATCTGCGCGTCGGTGCCGAGCCCGGCGATCAGCGCCCAAGGCACGAGGCCGCCGCCGGCGCTGCCCTCGACCTGCATGACGCCGCCGGTGGCGAGCAACCGGTTGCTGCCGGCGAACGCCGGCGCGGCAATCAACACGCTGAAAATGGCCGCGAACGTCTGCGCGCGCATAGGGCTTCCCCGTCATGAAGTGGGACCGGCTTCACAGTCGGTCGGACCGGGTCATCCATCCCCCGATCGGCGCCGCGGATTGTGGGGAAAACGCCGCCGGAATTCTGTGAAGTTGTGAGTCGTTTCAACGGATTGGCGCGCTGCGGCGACCGATAATCCGGGCCTGTCACGGCACCCGTTTCCGAGGTCCTCCCATGATCGTCCGCCGCGCGCTGTCGAGCGCCCTGCTCGCTCTCGTCGCTTCCGTTTCGTTCGCCGCCGCGCCGCCGGACGTCGCGCCGGCCGGCTCGCTGTACGCGCGCCTCGGCGGCACCCCGAAGGTCACCGCGTTCGTGAACCGGACGATCGACACCGTCGCCACGGATCCGCGCACGAACCAGTCGTTCGACAAGGTGAGCCTGCAGCACGTGAAGGACATGCTGGTCGAGCAGATCTGCTCGCTGACCGGCGGCGGCTGCACGTACACCGGCGACACGATGCGCGACGTGCACGCCGGCCACCACATCAGCAACGCCGAATTCTTCGGCCTCGTCGAAGTGCTGCGCGATTCCATGCGCGCGCAGGACGTGCCGCTCTCCGCCCGCAACGAGCTCCTCGAAATCCTCGCCCCGATGAAACGGGACGTGGTGAAGCTGTAGCCACGATGCGGACGACCGGGGGACACGTCGCGACGCTGTTGACGATGCTGGGGGCCACCGCCGCGGCCGGTGACTTCACCGTGGAGTTGCGCGACGCGGCCGGCAAGCCGCTCGCGAACGCGGTCGTGTACGTGACGGCGAAGACGGCTGCGTCCGCGCCGGCCGCCCCGCCGCACGCGCGCGCGTCGATCGACCAGATCGACAAGGAATTCGTGCCGCGCGTCAGCATCGTGCAGGCGGGCACGGAGATCCAGTTCCCCAACAGCGACAACATCCGCCACTCCATCTACTCGTTCTCGCCCGCGAAGACGTTCACGACCAAGCTGTATTCGGGACGCGAGGCCGCGCCGGTGCTGTTCGACCGCAGCGGCCTGGTCGTCCTCGGCTGCAACATCCACGACCAGATGGTCGCGTGGCTGTACGTCGTCGACACGCCGTGGTTCGCGAAGAGCGGCGCCGACGGCACGGCGACGATCCGTGCCCTGCCGCCCGGCGACTACCGACTGACCGCCGACTCGCCCGAGGATCAGCTCGCGGCCACCGAATCCGACGTGAAGATCGACGCCGCGCCATCGCGCCAGCTCGTCACGCTGAAGGCGGGCGCGTGATGCGCATCGAACGCCTGCAGACCCGGATCATCGTCTTCTTCGTCGTGCTGCTGGCGCTGGTGCAGGTGGCTGCGTTCTGGTTCGTCAACGCCGCGAACTCCAAGAACGCACACGCGAAGATCGAAGAGGAACTGAACGTCGGTCAGCGCGTGTTCGCGCGGCTGCTCGACCAGAACGCCGACAAGCTCAAGCTGTCGGCGCGCGTGCTGGCCGCGGACTTCGCGTTCCGCGAGGCCATCGCCACGCACGACACGGGCACGATCGCCTCGGTGTTGTCTAACCACGGCGCACGCATCGGCGCCGACGCGATGGTGTTCGTCGACCTGCAGGGCAACGTCGTCTCCGACACGCTGCGGCCCGGCGGTACCAGCCGCAAGTTCGAATACCCCGCGCTGCTGAAGGCCAACAAGAACGACGCGACGGCGAGCATGGAAGTGCTCGACGGTCGCGGCTTCCAGCTGGTCGCCGTGCCGGTGCTCGCGCCGCTGCCGATCGGCTGGGTCGTCATGGGCTTCGCCGTCGACGATTCGCTGGCGCGCGACCTGCGCACACTCACCGAGCTGGAAGTGTCGTTCGCGATGGAGGCGCCGCAGCGGCCCGCGTTCCCCTGGCACATGCTGGCTTCGACGCTGGCGTTGCCGGAACAGAAGGCACTGCTCGCGGGTCTGCCGGCCGGTGCCGATGACACGCAGCGTCTCGTCATCAATCTCTCCGGCGTCGATCACCAGGCGTTGATGATCCCGCTCGACGACAACAGCAACGCACGCATCGTCGCCGTCCTGCACCGCTCGCTCGACAGCGCGCTGGCGGCGTTCGAACGGCTGCGCAACACGCTGTTCGTGCTGGCCGTGCTCAGCATCGCGCTGTCGATCGTCGGCAGCGTCGCGGTGGCGCGCAACATCACGCGGCCGCTCGAGACGCTGGCCAGTGCCGCGTCGCGCATCGAACAGGGCGACTACGTCGAGCCCGTGCGCATCGAACGCAGCGATGAGATCGGCGTGCTCGCCTCGAGCCTGAACCACATGCGCGGCGGCATCGCCGACCGCGAAAAACGCATCCTCAAGCTCGCGTACGAGGATCCGCTCACCGACCTCGCCAACCGCTCGCGCTTCGCCAACTCGCTCGAGCAGGCGATCGAGGAGGCGCGTGCCGGCGGATTCAGCCTGACCGTGCTGGTCATGGACCTCGACCGTTTCAAATACGTCAACGATTCGCTGGGCCACGGCGTCGGCGACCACGTGCTGCGCGAAGTCAGCGCGCGGCTGCTGGCGACGGTGCAGTCGGCGGCCTGCGTCGCCCGCCTCGGTGGCGACGAGTTCGCGATCCTCGTGCGGCATGCGACGGGTGGCGAGGACATCACCGCGAACGCGCGTCGCATCATCGATGCGCTCGAAGCGCCGATCCTCTTCGAGGGCCAGCCGCTCGACGTCGGCGCCAGCATCGGCATCGCCAAGTTCCCGGAACACGGCGGCGACGCGCAGACGCTGGTGCGTTGCGCCGACATCGCGATGTACGCCGCGAAGCGCAACAAGACCGGCTACGCGGTCTACGAGGCGCACTACGACACCAGCCAGCAGGAGCATCTCTCGCTGCTGTCCGAGCTGCGCCGCGCCGTCGAGCGCAACGAGCTGCGCCTGTACTACCAGCCGAAGGTGTCGCTGCACTCGTCGAACGTCAGCGCCGTCGAGGCGTTGATCCGCTGGGAGCACCCGACGCGCGGCCTCGTCTCGCCGGCGCTGTTCATCCCGTTCGCCGAACAGACCGGCTACATCAAGCTGCTGACGCGCTGGGTACTGCGCGAAGCCGTGCGCCAGTGCGGCGAGTGGCTGCGCGAAGGCATGCGGCTGACCGTGTCCGTGAACATCTCGGCGCGCGACCTCATGAACCGCGACCTGCCCGACCAGGTGGCGGCGCTGCTGCACGAGCACGGCGTGACGCCGTCGCTGCTGTGCATCGAGATCACCGAGAGCGGCTTCATGGAGGATCCCGCGAACGCGCAGAAGGTGCTCGACCGGCTGGCCGAGCTCGGCGTGAAGCTGTCGATCGACGACTACGGCACGGGTTACTCGTCGCTGTCGTACGTCATGCGCCTGCCGGTGCAGGAGCTGAAGATCGACCGCTCGTTCATCTCGCACATGGCGACGGATCCCGAGCTGTCGACGATCGTGCGTTCGACGATCGACCTCGGCCACAACCTCGGCCTCAAGGTGGTCGCCGAGGGCGTCGAGGACCTGGCGGCGCTGAAGATGCTGCGCTCGCTCGGCTGCGACGACGCGCAGGGATTCTTCATGAGCAAGCCGCTGGCACCGCGCGCGCTGATCGCGTGGATGCGCGCCAACGACAATACGTTCGACTGCCCGAACACCGCCACCGTGCAGAAGCTGCGCTGACGCGCGGCCAAACTAGTCGTCGAGCAGCCCGCTGACGCGCACCGGCGAAAAGCTGCGTCGGTGCAGCGGGCTCGGCCCGAGCGCGTTCAGCGCGGCCACGTGGGTTGGCGTGCCGTAACCCTTGTGTCCCGACAGCGAGAAGCCGGGATATTTCGTGTCGAGATGGCACATCAACGCGTCGCGCGTGGTCTTCGCCAGGATCGACGCGGCGCTGATCGATGGCACCGTCGCATCGCCCTTGATCACGGCCTTGAAGTGACATTCGAAGCCCAGCCCGTCCGGGCACGGGCAACGATTGCCGTCGACGACGACGCGTTGCGGCGGCACTGCGAGCCCGAGCAGCGCGCGGCGCATCGCCAGCATCGTCGCCTGCAGGATGTTGATGCTGTCGATCTCCTCGGCGTCGGCCCAGGCGATCGCGAAGGTCAGCGCACGCTCGCGGATCAGCCGCGCGAGCCGTTCGCGTTCGTCCGCCTCGAGGGTTTTCGAATCGGCGAGCCCGCGGATCGGTCGCGCCGGATTCAGGATCACGGCGGCAGCGACCACGGGGCCGGCCAGCGGCCCGCGACCGGCCTCGTCGACGCCCGCGACGCGCAGCCTGATCTTGAGAGTCATGGCGTCGCCACGCGCGCGGTCAGCAGCTCGGCGATCTCCGCCGCCGCACGCTCGGCGCCGTCGCAACGCAGGGTCTCGTGGATGCGGGCGAACTCGGCGGTGGCGCGCGCGACCGCGGCCGGATCGTCGAACCAGCGCGCCAGCGCCGCCGCGAGGTTCTCCGGGCTCGCCGCCTCCTGGAAGAACTCGGGAACGAGCTCGCGGCCGGCGAGCAGGTTCGGCTGCGAGAAGTGCCGCACCTTGACAAGCCCGAACGTGCGCAACACGAATGCGGTCACCGTGCCGAGCCGATACGCGACGACCATCGGCCGCTTCGACAGCGCGGTTTCCAGCGTGGCGGTGCCCGAAGCGACCAGCACCACGTCGGCTGCGGCCAGCACGCCGCGCGCGTTGCCGTCGAGCAGGCGGATGCTGGCGGTCGGCGCCTGCGTCGCCGCGATCGCCGCGAAGGAATCCTTCAGCGCCGGCGACACCATCGGCGCGAGGCACACGAGACCCGGGTAGCGTTGCGCCAGGAGCTCGGCCGCTTGCGCGAACGGCTGCGCCAGCTTCTCGACCTCGCCGCGCCGGCTGCCGGGCAACACGGCGAGCACGCGCGCGTCGGGCGCGATGCCGAGTGCGGCGCGGGCGGCGGCACGATCGACTTCCATCGGGATCTGGTCGGCCAGCGGGTGGCCGACGAACGCGGCACGCACGCCGTATTCGCGGTAGAACGCGGGCTCGAAGGGGAACAGGCACAGCAGCAGGTCGACGGCCTCGCCGATGGTGCGCGCGCGGCCCGGCCGCCAGGCCCACACCTGCGGGCTCACGTATTGCACGGTCGCCAGGCCCTCGCGCTTGAGTAGTTTGGCCAGGCCGAGATTGAATTCCTTGTTGTCGATGCCGACGAACACGTCGGGCTTCCAGTCGAGGATGCGCCGGCGCAGCGCGCCGCGCAGGCGCAGCAGGCGTGGCAGGTGCTTCAGGACTTCGGTGAGGCCCATGACGGACAACTCGTCGATGTCGTGCCAGGAATCGCAACCCGCGGCGCGCATCTTCGGGCCCGTGACGCCGGCGAATTGCGCCGCCGGAAAGCGCCGGCGCAGCGCCTCGACGAGCGCCGCGCCCAACGTGTCACCGGATGCCTCGCCGGCCGCCAGCGCGATACGCAATCGCCACCCTCCCGTCAGCGAACGAGACTGCGCGTCGACTGCCCGATGAAGTCGACGAAGATCTTCAGCTCCGGCTGCGTCTCGACGCGCTTCGTGAGCTCCGCGACGGCATCGGCGAGCTTGAGATCCGAACGGTACAACACGCGGTACGCATTCTTCAGGTTGCGGATCTGGGCCTCGCTGAAGCCGCGACGCTTCAGGCCCTCGGAATTGATCGAGTGCGGCACGGCGGGAGAACCGACGGTCATGATGTACGGCGGCACGTCGCGCGTCACCGCGGCGTTGTTGCCGAGGAACGCATGCGCGCCGACCTTGGTGAACTGGTGGATGCCGGCGTAGCCACCCATGATCACCCAGTCACCGAGCTCGACGTGGCCGCCGAGCGTCGCGTAGTTGGCCATCACGCACTTGTTGCCGACGTGGCAATCGTGCGCGACGTGCGTGTACGACATGAACAGGTTGTCGTTGCCGATGGTGGTGATGCCGCCGCCGGTGACCGTGCCGCGGTTCATCGTCGTGAATTCGCGGAACACGTTGCGGTCGCCGATCACCAGCCGCGTGGGTTCACCCTTGTACTTGAGATCCTGCGGCGCGTCGCCGATCGACGCGAACTGGAAGATCCGGTTCGCGGCGCCGATGGTCGTCGGCCCCTTGATGACGGCGTGCGGTCCGATCGTCGTGCCGGCGCCGATCGTGACGCCCGCCTCGATCACCGCGTACGGACCCACGGTCACGTCGGCGGCGAGCTCCGCCTGCGGCGAGACGACGGCGCGCGGATCGATGCCGCTCACGCGCGCGCCTTCGGAGCGGTCTTGTTGGTTTCCGGGGCGACCATCATCAGCGCCGACGTTACCTCATCGTCGCCCACGTACGCGACGGTCGAGAACTTCCAGATGCCGCGCATCTGGCGCTCGAGTTTCGCCGTGAGGATGAGCTGGTCGCCGGGCTCGACCGGCTTGCGGAAGCGCGCCTCGTCGATGCCGACGAAGTAGAAGCGCGTGGAATCGTCGGGGACGACGTCGGCCGTGATGAAGGCCAGCAGGCCCGCGGCCTGCGCCAGCGCCTCGATGATCATGACGCCCGGCATCACGGGCCGGTGCGGGAAATGGCCGGGGAAGAACGGCTCGTTCATCGTCACGTTCTTGATGGCGCGGATGCTCTCGCCCTTCCTGCACTCGAGCACGCGGTCGACGAGCAGGAACGGATAGCGATGCGGCAGCAGCCGCATCACGCCCATGATGTCGAGAGAGACCGGCGGCGTCGTTGCCTCTTGAGTCATTGAATCAGTCCTCGGAAGAATTCGTCGCCGACGAGAGGCCCGCGTGTTTTTCGACGGCGCGCAGGCGCTTGGCCATCGATTCGAGGCGCTTGAAGCGCGCCACGAGCCGGCGCCACGTGCCCGCCTCCTCGGCCGGAAGCGCGGAAGAATACATGCCGGGCTCCGTGATGTTGTGGGAAATGAACGAAGTGCCGAGCACGACGACGTCGTCGCACAACGTGATGTGTCCGGTCAGGCCGACGCGGCCGCCCAGCACGCAACGCTTGCCGACGGTGGTGCTGCCGGCGATCGCGACACAGGCGGCCAGCGCCGAGTGCGCGCCGATGCGGCAGTTGTGCGCGATCATGATGAGGTTGTCGATCTTGACGCCCTCCTCGATCACCGTGTCGCCGATCGCGCCGCGATCGATCGTCGTGTTCGCGCCGATCTCGACGTCGTCGCCGACCGAGACGCTGCCGACCTGCGGGACCTTGATCCACGCGCGCTTGTCGGACGCGAATCCGAAACCGTCGCCGCCGATCACCGCGCCGGGATGCAGCACGCAGCGCGCGCCGATGCGCACGTCGTGCCCGACGAACACGCGCGCGACGAGCCGCGAGTCCGCGTCGATCTGCGCGCCGCGTTCGACGACGCTGCCGGGACCGATGTAGCAACGCGCGCCGATGCGCGCACCCGCGCCGACGAACGCCGTCGCGGCGATCTCGGCGCCCGAATCGACCTGCGCGCCGGGCTCGACGGCGGCCAACGGGTGGATGCCGGGTCGCGCGGGCGGATCGGGATGCAGCAGCGTGGCGACGCGCGCGAACGTGGCGTGCGGATTCGCGGCGACCAGTGACGGCACCGGCGATGACGGTGCGGACTTCGCGTCGAGGATGACCGCGCCGGCTCGCGTGTCGGCGAGCTGCGCGGCGTACTTGGGATTCGCGAGGAACGACACCGCGCGCGGCCCGGCGGTGGCGAGCGCGGCGATGGAATCGACGATCGATTCCGGATCGCCGCGCAGTTCGCAACCGAAGCGAACCGCCAGTTCCCCCAGGGTCACGGTCATGCCAGGGTCACGGTCATGGCGGTGGGCGCGTCCCGCCTGGCGGGATTACGGCTTCGCGGGCGGCTTCGCCGGTGGGGTCGCGCCCGTGGCGGGTGCGGCGGCCGGCTTCGCGCCACGCGCCTGCAGCGCCTGGAGCACCGCCGGCGTGATGTCGACCGTGGGCGTCGCGTAGATCACGCCTTCGGCGATCACGATGTCGAAGTTCTGCGCCTTCGCGTAGTCGCGCACTTCGCCGATCAGCGAACGCTGCAGCTTGTTCATCTCGTCATTGCGCTTGGAGTTCGAGTCGTCGTTCCACTCGCCCTTCTTGCGCTCGAGTTCGCGCGCCGCATCGCGGATCGACTTCTCTTCCTTCTCGCGCTGGTCGGCCGCCATCGTGGCGCCGTCCTTCTGCAGCTTGTCCGCGCGCGTCTTCAGCGCCTGCTCCTGCGTGACGAGCTGCTGGTAGCGAGGTCCGAATTCGTTCTTCAGCGAATCCTGCACGGCCTTCGCCTGCGGCGACTGCTCGAGCAGACGCGCGTAGTCGATGACGCCAACCTTGATCTCCGCCATGGCGGGCACCGAGATGGCGGCCGCGGCGAGGGTACCCATGAAAATCTTGCGAAGCGAAACCTGCACTGAACTTACCTCTTAGAAAGCCTGGCCGACCGAGAACTGGAAACGCTCGATTTCGTCCTCGTAGTACAACGCATCGCCCTTGTACGCATTGAGCGGGACAGCGTAGCTGAAGCGGAACACGCCCAACGGCGCAAGCCATTGAACGGCAAGCCCGGTTGAGTGCTTCAATTTATCATAGCTGAACGGGTAACTGATCGGATTGCCCGACGGACCCGAGAAGCTGTAGCGATCGCCGGTCGAGAAGATGTTGCCGACGTCGTAGAACCACGACAGCCGCGCCGACGACTCGAACTTCTGCGGCAACGGGATCAGCACCTCCGCGTTGGCCACCACCTTCAGGTTGCCGCCGAACGGACGGCCGAACTCGTCCTTGGGGCCCAGGCGGCTCTCTTTATATCCGCGCACGGTCTCCGGACCGCCGCCGTAGAACTGGCGGTACGGGGGCAGCGCCGTCGTGTCGCCGATGTCCATGCCGTAGGCGAACTCGCCATGCAGCTGCAGGGTGAAGCGCCCGAACAACGGGACATATTTCGTCAGTTCGCTGTTCGCGACGAAGTATTCGACGTCACTGACGCTCGGCAGCGAGTAGGACACCCCGACCGAATAACGGGCGCCCCGGTCGGCGAACAGCGAGCGGTTGCGGCTGTCGTAGTTCCAGGACGACGTCAGCTCGACGGTGTTGTAGTTGGTGCTGAAGAACTGGAAGACGGCGGTCGGATCGGTACAGGTGACTTCGTCGCGCAGCGAGTTGATGCAGCGGTCTTTCGAGTCGCCGTTCTGGCGCACCCAGTCGATGGCGCCCTGGGCCGAACTGCCGCTGCTGACCAGCAGGTCGTTCTTCTGGAACGACAACCCGACGCGCAGGCCCTGGTTCTCCGAGATCGGGTAGCCGATGTCGAACGAGGCGCCCAGCGTCTTCGACGAGAAGTCCGACGAGGACGAGACGAACTGTGTCTGGTCGCGGTAGTTCACGCCGGTCGTGAAGCCGACGTTGTTGGGTGTCAGGTACGGCTCCGTCAGCGTCAGGCCGTAGACCTTGCTGTAGCGACCGGAGTTGAGGTCGATGGCGACGCGACGGCCGGTGCCGAGGAAGTTCGCGTCGGCGTAATTGCCCGACAGGATGAACGACTGCGATTCGGAGTAGCCGATGCCACCGCCGAGCTGCGCGGACGGGCCCTCTTCGATGTCGTAGTTCACGTCGACGAGATCGGCCGAGCCGGCGACGGGCTTCGTCTCCGACGTGACCTTCTTCACGTATGGCAGGCGCTCGAGGCGTTGCTTGGAACGGTCGAGCGCGGAGTTGGACAGCCAGCCGCCCTCGAGCTGGCGCATCTCGCGACGCAGCACGTCGTCGTTGATCTTGGTGACGCCGTTGAAGGCGATGTGGCGCACGTATACGCGGTTGCCCGGGTCGACGAAGAACGTCAGCGACAGCTCCTTGTTCTTCGGATCGCCGACCGGCGTCGGCACCGGGTCGACCTTGGCGAACGCGAAGCCGTCTTCGCCGAGACGGTTCTGCAGCAGCTCCTGGGTCGCCGTGATGGTCTTGCGCGAGAACGTGTCGCCGGGGCGCACGATCACGTAGCGGCGCAGCAGCGCCTCCGGCACGACGAACGTGCCGGCCATCTTGATCTCCTTGACCTTGAAGACCTCGCCCTCGTTGACGTTGACCGTGATGAAGATGTCGTCCTTCTCCGGCGCGATGGCGACCTGCGTCGACTCGACCTCGAAGTTCGCGTAGCCGCGGTCCATGTAGAACGAGCGGACCTTCTCGAGGTCGCCGGTCATCGTCTCGCGCGAGTAGCGGTCGTCCTGCTTGTAGAACGACAGCAGGTTCGGCGTCTTCAACTCGAGCGTCGCGAGGATGTCCTTCTCTTTGAAGGTGTGGTTGCCGACGATGTTGATCTGCCGGATCTTCGCGCGCTTGCCCTCGACGATGTCGATCTTGATCTTGACGCGGTTGCCGGCGACTTCCTCGACGTTGGTGTCGATCTTCGCCGCGTACTTGCCGCGCGCGCCGTACTGGTCCTGCAGGAAGGACTTCACGTCCTCGAGCACCGAACGGTCGAACGTCTTGCCCTGCGCGAGACCGACGTTGCGCAGCGACTTGTTGAGGTCCTCAGTCTTGATGTCCTTGTTGCCCTTGATCTCGAAGCTCTCGATGGTCGGGCGCTCGTTCACGACCACGATCAGCACGTTGCCGTCGCGGCGCATCTCGACGTCGCGGAAGAAGCCGGTCTCGTACAACGCGCGGATCGCCTCGCGCAGGCGCTGCGGCGTCAGCGAATCGCCGATGTTGATCGGCAGGTAGTTGAAGACCGTGCCTTCCGTGACGCGCTGCAGACCCTCGACGCGGATGTCGCCGACGGTGAATCCGGCGCCTTCCTGCGCGTGCAACGGAGCGGACAGCACCACGCCGCCGGCGATACACAGACTCGCGAACCTGCTCAAAGTGAACCCCTGGAAGAAATCTGAATAGTTAGAAGAATCGTTGTCAGGAAGATCCGAACCGGCTCGTCAGGTCGTTGAACACCGCGACGCCCATGAGCAGGGCGAGCATCACCAGTCCCGCGTGCCAGCCCAGCGCCTGCGCGCGTTCCGACAACGGGCTGCCCTTCAGCCATTCGGCGATCACGAACACCACCTGGCCGCCGTCGAGGATCGGGATGGGCAGCAGGTTCAGGAAGCCGAGCGACAGCGAGATCAGCACGAGGAACATGACGAACATGCCCGGACCCGCGCGCGCGGATTCTCCGGCATACGAGGCGATCCCGATCGGCGATGACAAATTCTTCATCGAGATCTTGCCGGTCAGCATGCGCGCGAAGAACTTCGCCTGGGTGGCCGTCAGCTGCCAGGCCTTGGCGGTGGCGGCGCCGAGCGCGGCGACCGGGCCGAGGTCGGTGACGCGCTTCATGTCGGCCGGGACGTAGGGTTCGAGATCCTCGGGCGGGCCCGTCATCAGGCGGCCGATGGTCTTGCCCTCGTTCGTGGCGGAGACCGTCGTCACGCGTCGCGAGAACTCCGCGCCGTCGCGGCGCACGCGGACCAGCACGCTCGTCTCGGGACGCGCCTGGATGTACAGGCGGAAATCGTTGAAGGTCTTCATCGGCTGGCCGTCGACGGACAACACGACGTCGCCGCTCTGCAGGCCGGCCTCCGCCGCCGGACCCGCCGGGTCGATGGCGCCGAGCACCGGCGGCACGTGCAGCGCGGCGATCCAGAACTGGAAGCCGAGGCCGCTCAGCAGTTGATCGGGCTCCGTGAGTTTGCGGCGCTGATCCGGATCCGCGACCGTCAGCGAAACCGTGCGCTCGACTCCGTCGCGGCCGCGCACCTCGATGCGGGCATCGCCGTCATCGCTGATCGCGTCTAACAACCCGAGCGCGGCGTCACTCTGCTCCTGCACCGGCTGGCCGTCGATCGCCAGCAGCTCGTCGCCGTCGCGCAGGCCCGCGACCGCGGCCGGCTTGCCGACCACGATGTTCTCGACGACCGGCTTCACGTGCACGATCGACGTGGACCAGTACACGCCCCACAACACGACGATGGCGAACAGGATGTTGGCCGCCGGTCCGGCGAGCATGACGAGGATGCGTTTCCACGGCGCCTTGGCACCGAACGCCCGCGGCGCATCGGCCGGCGACACGTTCCCCTCGCGCTCGTCGAGCATGCGGACATAGCCGCCGAGCGGCAGCGCGGCGATGACGTATTCGATGTGGTCCGGCGCCCGTCCGACGTGCTTGAACAGCGGCTTGCCGAAACCGATGGAGAAGCGCAGCACCTTGAAGCCGAGCTTGCGGGCGACCCAGTAGTGCCCGAACTCGTGCACGGTGACGAGCAGGCTGACGCCGATGATGAACCAGAGGAGATTCCAGCCGATCTGCATGGCGGGGCCTCAGCCGTTGACGGCGCGGGGCCGTATATAAGAGGAAGCGCGTTCCCGTGCCTCGGCGTCGGCCGCCATCACGTCGTCGAGATCGCGGATTTCGCCAACCGAAGTGCTCGCCATCACCGACTCAATGACCGCTGGAATTCGCGCAAAGTTCAATCCACCGTCGAGAAACGCCGCCACGGCCACCTCGTTCGCGGCGTTAAGTGATGCGGGCCGCGACCCGCCCGCCTTCGCGGCGTCCTGGGCCAGCCCCAGGGCCGGGAATCGTTGCAGATCCGGGGCTTCGAACCGCAGGCTTCCGACCCGGATGAGGTCGAGCGATTGTACACCGGAGGTGACGCGCTCCGGCCACGCCAGCGCATGGGCGATGGGCGTGCGCATGTCCGGGGCGCCTAACTGCGCCAGGACCGAGCCGTCGACGTACTCGACCAGCGAGTGGACGATGCTCTCCCGGTGGATCAGCACCTCGACCTGGGACGGCGGCACGCCGAACAGCAGGCAGGCCTCGATGAACTCCAGGCCCTTGTTCATCAACGTCGCGGAGTCGACCGAGATCTTGCGGCCCATGACCCAGTTCGGGTGGCGGCAGGCCTCGGCGGGCGTGACGTGATCGAGCCGCGCACGCGGCGTGTCGAGGAACGGACCGCCCGACGCCGTCAGCAGGATGCGTTTGACGCCGGCCGGCGCGGTGCCGCAGGTGGCGTCGCGCGGCAGGCACTGGAAGACCGCGTTGTGCTCGCTGTCGATGGGCAGCAGCGTCGCGCCGGAGGCGCGCACCAGGCGCATCAACAACGGCCCGGCCATCACCAGCGATTCCTTGTTGGCTAACAACAATCGCTTGCCGGCGCGCGCCGCGGCCAGCGTCGACGACAGGCCGGCCGCGCCGACGATGGCGGCCATCACGTGGGAAACGTCCGGCAGGCTCGCGATCTCGTCCAGCGCGTCCGGGCCGGCGAGCACGCGGGTCGAGGCGCCGCGCGCGCGCAGGCGCTGCGCGAGCTCGGCCGCGGCTCTCGGATCGGCCATCGCGGCCACCGGCACGGCGAACCGCACGCATTGCTCGGCGAGCTTCTCGACGTTGCGATGCGCGCCCAGCGCCGCGACCCGGAAGCGGTCGGGATGGCGCGCGATCACATCGAGCGTGTTCTCGCCGACGGACCCGGTCGAGCCGAGGATCGCGACGCCGTTCACGCGAGGACCTTGAGCCCCAGCAAACCGAACAGCAGCGCCGGCGCGGCGGCCGTGACGCTGTCGATGCGATCGAGCATGCCGCCGTGGCCGGGGAACAGCGTGCCGCTGTCCTTGATGCCGGCGGCGCGCTTCAGCAGGCTCTCGGTGAGGTCGCCGACGATGGACAATGCCGATACGGCCACACACAGCAGCACGAACGGCCACACGTCCACCTTGAAAAGGTATTCCGCGGCCGCCCAGGCGACGACGCCCGACAGCGCGATGCCGCCCAGCACGCCCTCCCAGGTTTTCTTCGGCGACACGCGGGGCGCCAGTGGCACGCGGCCGAACCACCGGCCGGCGAAGAACGCGCCCGTATCCGCGGCCCACACCAACGCGAGCGTGAACAGCACCCAGTACGTGTTGCCCGTCGTCTGGACGAGATAGAAGAGCGCGAACCAGCACGGCACCAACGCGAGCAGCCCGGCCAGCGTCGCCGACAGTGCATTCACGCGCGCCGGCGCGAGGCACACCCACAGGAACGCGACGAACCACCAAGCCACCGCGACGAGCAGGATGACGTGCGTGAAGCCCGGCGTGCGTTGCCAGGTCAGCCAGGCGGCGCCGATCAACGCCAGCACGATCATCGTGAATCCGGCGCGCGTCCCGCGTGCGCCGCTGCCGATGAAACCGGCCCACTCCCACGCGCCGACGAGCACCAGCAGCGTGATCAGCGCGGTGGTCGCGACGGGCGGCAGCCCGAGCATCACGCCGAGCAGCACGGCGACGAGGATCAGCGCGGTCAGGACGCGTTGTTTAAGCATTGCCGGCCGCCTCGCGCGCCGGACCGCGCAGTTGTTCCGGCGTCAGTCCGAAGCGGCGCTCGCGGCCGGCGAACGCCGCCAGTGCGGCCTCGAACTGCGCGACGTCGAAATCCGGCCACAACGTGTCGCAGAAATGCAGCTCGGTATAAGCCAGGTTCCACAACAGAAAATTGCTGATGCGGTGATCGCCGCCGGTGCGGATGAACAGGTCCGGATCGGGCACGTCGGCCAGGCACAACTCGCGCGCGAAACGCGCGTCGTCGATGGCATCGGCCGGCAGGGAGCCGGCGGCGACCTGCGCGGCGAGCTTGCGCGCCGCCTGCAGGATGTCCCAGCGGCCGCCGTAGCTCACGGCGACCTGCAACTTGAGCCCCGGGTTCGCGGCGGTCAGTTCCTCCGACGCCGCCATGCGCGACTGTAGTTTGACCGACAGCTGGCGGCGGTCGCCGATGAAGCGCAGGCGCACCTGGTTCTTGTGCAGGTCGGCGACCTCGCGGTCGATCGCGTCGAGGAACAGCTGCATCAACGTGCCGACCTCGACGCTGGGCCGCTGCCAGTTCTCGCTCGAGAATGCGAACAGCGTCAGCGCGCCGACACCGCGGCGGGCGCACTCCTCGATGCACATGCGTACAGGGCGCACGCCTTCCTTGTGGCCGGCGTGCCGCGGCAACCCGCGCGACTCCGCCCAGCGCCCGTTGCCATCCATGATGACGGCGATGTGGGTGGGTATGCCCACGCCATCACACCTGCATGATTTCTTTTTCTTTCGCCGCGAGGTGCGCGTCGATGTCACCGACGTACTTGTCGGTGAGCTTCTGGATGTCGACTTCGGCCTTCTTCTCGTCGTCCTGCGTGATCAGCTTTTCCTTCAGCGCTTCCTTCACGTCGGCGATGACGTCGCGGCGCACGTTGCGCACGGCGACGCGGGCATTCTCGGCGTCGCCTCGCACCACCTTCGTGATGTCGCGGCGGCGCTCTTCGGTGAGCGGCGGCAGCGGGATGCGGATCACGGTGCCGGCGCTCATCGGGTTGAGACCGAGGTCCGACTTGTGGATCGCCTTCTCGATGGCCTGCACCATCGATTTCTCCCACGGCGACACGACCAGCGTGCGCGCGTCCTCGACGCTGATGTTCGCGACCTGCTTCAGCGGCGTGTCGGTGCCGTAGTAGTCGACCTTCATGTTCTCGATCAGCGAGGGATGCGCGCGGCCGGTGCGCAGCTTCTTGAGATCCGCCTGGAAGGTCTCGACGCACTTGCCCATGCGGGTGGTCGCGTCTTTCTTGATGTCGTCGATCATGGATGCATCCCTCTCGATCTGGCCAAAATCAGTCGCTGGTGACGACGGTGCCGATGTCGTCGCCGCGCACGACGCGCGGGAGATCGCCCGCGTTGTTCAGGTTGAACACCTGCAGCGGCATGCGGTTGTCGCGGCACATGACGATGGCGGTGGCGTCCATGACGTTGAGCCGGTCGGCGAGCACCTTGTCGTACGTCAGCGTCGCGTACCGCTTCGCGTTCGGGTTCTTCATCGGATCCGAGTCGTAGATGCCGTTGACCTTCGTGGCCTTCAGCAGCAGGTCGGCTTCGATCTCGATGGCGCGCAGCGCCGCGGCGCTGTCGGTCGTGAAGAACGGGTTGCCGGTACCGGCCGCGAAGATGACGATCCGCCCTTTTTCCAGGTGGCGCATCGCACGACGGCGAATGTAGTCCTCGCACACCTGGTTGATGCGCACGGCGCTCTGCACGCGCGCATGGCCGCCGAGCGACTCGATGGCGTCCTGCATGGCGAGCGCGTTCATCACGGTCGCGAGCATGCCCATGTGGTCGCCGGTCACGCGGTCGAGGCCGGCCTTGGCGAGACCCGAGCCGCGGAAGATGTTGCCGCCGCCGATCACGCAGGCGACCTCGATGCCGGTCTGCTGGATCTCGATCACTTCGCTGGCGATGCGCTTGAGCACCGCGGGGTCGATGCCGAAGTCCGTCGTGCCGAGCAGCGCTTCACCGGACAGCTTGACGAGGATGCGTTTGTAGCGAGCCATGGGTCTCCGTTCCGCTGTGCGTGATCATAAAGAAAACCCCGCGAAGAGCGGGGTTTTCGGTGGGTCGTCTCAGTGCTTCGTCGGCGGGTCGGTCTTTTGGGCGGCCTTGACCTGCTCCATGACCTCGGCGGCGAAGTCGCCGGTCTTTTTCTCGATGCCGGCGCCGACCTCGTAACGTTCGAACGCCTTCACCGCCGCCTTGTTCTTCGCGAGCAGCTTGTCGATCGTCAGATCGCCGTCCTTCACGAATACCTGCTGGCTCAGCGCGAATTCGTCGACGGCCTTGCGGACGCGGCCTTCGATGATCTTCGTGCGGATGTCCGGCGGCTTCTTGGCGTTGGCGGGATCGTTGTTGACCTGCTCGGTCGCGATCTCGCGCTCCTTCGTCACCAGCTCCGCCGGCGCATCGGCCGGGGTCAGGTAACGCGGGTTGGACGCGACGACCTGCATGGCGAGGTCGCGGGCCAGTTCGGCGTCGCCACCCTCGACCGCGACCAGCGCGGCCTTCTTGTTGTCGGTGTGCACGTAGGCGCCGACGATCGTCGGGGCCGACACCAGCACCACGCGGCGCACGGTCAGGTTCTCGCCGATCTTCGCGATCATCGCGCGGCGCTTCTCGTCGACGGTCTCGCCGCTCGCGAGCTTGAGGCCATTGACGGCGTCGATGTTCGTGGCCTTCGCGGCGAGCGCGGCCTTGGCCGTCTCGATGGCGAAATTGCGGAAGTCGTCGCCGCGGGCGACGAAGTCCGTCTCGCTGTTCACTTCGACGAGCACGCCGGTCTTGCCGTCGGCGGACTTCTCGATGACGACGACACCTTCGGCAGCCACGCGCGAGGCTTTCTTGTCGGCCTTCGCGAGGCCGGCCTTGCGCATGTTCTCGGCGGCCGTGTCGAGATCGCCGTTGGCTTCGACGAGCGCCTTCTTGCACTCCATCATGCCGGCGCCGGTGCGCTCGCGCAGCTGCTTCACTGCATCCGCAGTAATGTTCATGAGTTCTTCCTCAACTAGTTAGCGGGCCGGCCGTTCGGAGCGAACGGCCGGCCCGGAGTCTCAGCCGCGACGCGGGCCGCCGGTGGTGCGACGCGGCGGGTTGCCCGTGCCGGTGCGCGAACGACCGGCGCTGGCCGTCGCGCTGCGCGGACCGGCGTCACCCGTATCGGTGAAGCCCGTGCCGTCGATGCCCTCTTCGGGCTCCGCGGCCACGCTCGCGACCGCCGGGCGGCGTCCGCGATTGCCGGCATTCGCCGGACGACGTCCGCGCGGCGGGGCCGGCGCACGCTGCGGCTGGTTGCGGGCACCCTTCTTCTTCGGGTTGCCGTTCTCGTCCAGCTCGACGAACTCGTCTTCACCCACGGCGACGGCCGGGGCCTGCGAGCGGCCTTCGACGACCGCGTCCGCGATGCCGGTGGCGTACAGCTGGATGGCGCGCATCGCGTCGTCGTTGCCCGGGATCACGTAGTCCACGTCATCCGGCGTGCAATTGGTGTCGACGACCGCGACCACCGGGATGCCGAGCTTCTTGGCTTCGTGGATCGCGATGTTCTCGTGGCCGACGTCGATGATGAAGATGACGTCCGGCGGCGCTTCCATCTTCTTGATGCCGCCGAGGCTGCGCTCGAGCTTCTCCATCTCGCGACGCATCATCGTGGCTTCCTTCTTGCCACGCTTGCCGAGGGTGCCGTTCTCCGACATCTCGGTGAGATCCGACAGGCGCTTGATCGACTGACGGATCGTCTTGAAATTGGTGAGCATGCCACCCAGCCAGCGCTGGTTCACGAAGGGCATCTCGCAGCGGCGGGCTTCCTTCTCCATCGCCTCGCGCGCGGAGCGCTTCGTGCCGACGAACAGCACCTTGCCGCCATCGGCGACGACGCTCTTCACGAAGTTCGCGGCGTCCGCGTACATCGGCTGCGTCTTCTCGAGGTTGATGATGTGGATCTTGTTTCGTTCGCCGAAAATGAACGGAGCCATCTTCGGGTTCCAGAAGCGGGTCTGGTGTCCGAAATGGACGCCCGCTTCCAGCATCTGTCGCATTGACACGCCGGCCATCAAAGTCTCCTTGGGGGTTGAGCCTCCGCGTTCCCCGAGTGGTTATTCCAGATCCGGAACACCCATCCACTCGTTATTCCGGCTGCCCGGAGAGGCAGGTCGGAAGGGAGTCGCGTGTGGTTTAAGTGAGTTTCGTTGCCAAAAAAGGCCGCGCTTTATACCATCCCTTCCCCGTCAAAACAATGCCTTACGCAGGTACCTGCGATGGACTCCCTCGTGAGCCGCCACATCTCCATTAAGTCCCCGGCCGAACAGGAAAAAATGCGCGTCGCCGGCCGCCTGGCCGCCGAGGTGCTCGACATGATCGGCGAGCACGTGAAGCCCGGTGTCACCACCGAGGAGCTCGATCGCCTGTGCTTCGAGCACATCACGCAGGTCCAGAAATCGATCCCGGCCAACGTGAACTACCGCGGCTTCCCGAAGACCATCTGCGCGTCGGTGAACCACGTGGTCTGCCACGGCATCCCGAACGACAAGGTGCTCAAGTCCGGCGACATCGTGAACATCGACGTCACCGTCATCCGCGACGGCTACCACGGCGACACCAGCCGCATGTACTACGTCGGCAAGCCCGCCCTTCCCGCACAGCGTCTCGCCGAGACCTGCTGGGAGGCGATGTGGGAAGGCATCCGGCAGGTGCGGCCCGGCGCGCGCCTGGGTGACGTCGGCCATGCCATCCAGACCTTCGTCGAGGATCGCAATTTCTCCGTCGTGCGCGAGTACTGCGGGCACGGCATCGGCAAGATCTACCACGAGGACCCGCAGGTCCTGCACTACGGCGAGGCCGGCACCGGCGAGGAGCTGCGCGCCGGCATGACGTTCACCATCGAGCCCATGGTCAACGCGGGCAAACGCCACGTGCGCCTGCTGGGCGACGGCTGGACCGTGGTCACGAAGGACCACTCGTTGTCCGCGCAGTGGGAACACACCTGCCTGGTCACGGAGAAAGGCGTCGAAGTGCTGACGCTCGGCGAGGCCAGCAAGCGCCCCGCCTTCTACGCCTAGATGGCTTCTCTCGACGAGGACATCGAAGCGGGCGACACGCTCGTTCAGCGGCACGTGCCCTGGTTGCGCCTCGCGCACCTGGCGGACCGGCTGGCCGCGGCCGGCCATTCACCCGACGCGTTCCGCACCGAACTGCGCGACGCGCACGCCGAGCTGGCCGAACGTTTCAAGGCGGACGAATCCGTCGAGACGCTGGTGCACGCGCGCGCCGAGCTCATCGACGCGATCCTGCGCGAGGTCTGGCGGTCGCAGCTGCCCGAGGGCTACGACGGCTGGGCGCTGGCGGCGGTCGGCGGCTACGGCCGCGGCGAGCTGCACCCGCACTCCGACATCGACATCCTCATCCTCGTGCCCGCCACGCCCGACGAGGCCGGCCGCGGCGTCGTCGAGCGCGTCGTCACGTTCCTCTGGGACATCAATCTCGAGGTCGGCCACAGCGTGCGCACCGTCGAGCAATGCGCCGAGGAAAGCGCCGCCGACGTCGGTGTGATGACGACGCTGGTCGAAGCGCGCCTGCTGACCGGCAACGCCGCGCTGCTCGCCGCGATGCGCGACGCCGTGTCCGCCGATCGCGTGTGGTCGGTGAAGGCGTACTTCGAGGCAAAAGTCGCCGAGCAGCAGGATCGCCACCTCAAGGCGAACGACACCGCCTACAACCTCGAACCCAACGTCAAGACCGGCCCGGGCGGCCTGCGCGACATCCAGACGATCGCCTGGGTCGCGAAGCGCCACTTCGGCGCGAGCTCGCTCGATGAACTGCTGACGCACGGTTTCCTGTCGCCATCCGAGCTGCGCAAGCTCAAGCAGGCGCAGTCGTTCCTGTGGAAGGTGCGCTTCGGCCTGCACATCGTGACGAATCGCCGCGAAGACCGGCTGCTGTTCGATCACCAGATCAAGCTCGCGCAGATGTTCGGCTACGAGGACGCGACGTTCACGCTGGCCGTCGAGCAGTTCATGCAGCGGTACTACCGCACGGTCATGGACGTGATGCTGCTGAACGAACTGCTGCTGCAGCTGTTCCGCGAAGCCATCCTCACCGAGACCGCGCCACCGCGACCGCTCTCCCCCCGCTTCCAGGTGCGCAACGACTACCTCGAGGCGATCAACGACGAGATCTTCGCGCGCACGCCGTCGACGCTGCTCGAGATCTTCGTGGTGCTCCAGCAGAACCCCGACGTCAAGGGCGTGCGTGCCTCGACCATCCGCGCGGTCAACAAGAACCTGTGGCTGATCGACGAGGAATTCCGGCAGAACCCGCGCAACCACCGCCTGTTCCTCGAGATCCTGCGCGCGCCGGCCGGCGTCACGCACGAGCTGCGGCGCATGAACACGTACGGCGTGCTCGGCCGCTACATCCCCGCCTTCGGCCGCATCGTCGGCCGCATGCAGTACGACCTGTTCCACGCGTACACGGTCGATGCGCACACGTTGTTCGTGTTGAGCAACCTGCGGCGCCTCGCGCTGCCGAAGTACGACCACGAGCTGCCGAACCTGTCGGCGATCATGCAGCAGCTGCCGAAGCCGGAGATCGCATACCTCGCGGCGCTGTTCCACGACATCGCCAAGGGCCGCGGCGGCGATCATTCGCAACTCGGCGCCGTCGACGCAGAGTCGTTCTGTCTCGAGCAGGGTCTGTCGCGGTACGACGCGCGCCTCGTGTCGTGGCTGGTCGGCAATCATCTCGAGCTGTCGGTCACCGCGCAGAAGCAGGACATCTCGGATCCCGAGGTCATCAACGCGTTCGCGCACAAGGTCGGCGACGAGACGCACCTCGACTATCTCTACGTGCTGACCAGCGCCGACGTCCGCGGCACGAACCCGAAGCTGTGGAACTCGTGGAAGGCATCGCTGTTCCAGGAGTTCTTCGAACGCGTGAAGCGCGCGCTGCGCCGCGGCCTCGAGAGCCCGATCGATCCCGACGAGCTGATGCGCGAGACGCAGGACGGCGCGCGTAAATTGCTCGCGGCCTCGGGCCGCATCACGCCGCCGGAGGTCAACACGGCCTGGGAGCGCCTGACCGCCGCCTACTTCCTGCGGCACACGCCCGAGGAAGTGGCCTGGCACACGCAATTGCTCGCCGACCGCGAGCCCGGCAGCGAGGACCCGCTGGTCGCCGTGCAGAGCTCGAGCGAACGCGGCACCACCGCGATCCTCGCGTTCGCGCCGCACCGCTACAACAGCTTCGCCATCACCACGGCCGTGCTCGACCAGCTCGGCCTGAACATCGTCGACGCGCGCATCACACCCACCGGCGACGGCTTCAGCCTCGACCTCTACCACGTGCTCGAGGAAGACGGCGCGCCGATCACCGACGCCGAGCGCATCGGCGAGATCGAACGCGCGCTGTGGCGCGCGCTGCAGCATCCGGACGAAGCGCCGGTCACGGTCACGCGGCGCGTGCCGCGCCAGGCGCGCATGTTCCGCACGGCCACGCAGATCGCGGTGACGGTCGACGAACGCAACAGGCGTTCGGTGCTCGAGCTCACCGCGGGCGACCGCCCCGGCCTGCTATGCGACGTCGGCAAGGTGCTGATGGAAGAACGCGTCGACCTGCTGGCCGCGAAGATCATGACCGTCGGCGAACGCGCCGAAGACGTGTTCTACGTCGCCGCGCTCAACGGCCAGCCGCTGGACGACGCGGCCGCCACGCGCCTGCAGCAGAAGCTGTCGGGCACGCTCGATCGTCGCGCCGCCGCGTGAACGGCCGGCTCGAACTCCTCGCCGCCTATCCCTTCGAGCGACTGGCGCGCCTCAAGGCCGGCGTGACGCCGCCGGACAAACTACCGCACATCGCGATGTCGATCGGCGAACCCAAGCACGCGCCGCCGGCCTTCGTCGTCGACGCGCTGCGCGACAGCCTCGGCAAGCTCGACAGTTATCCCGCGACCATCGGCCTGCCGGAGACGCGCGCGGCCTGCGCGGGCTGGATCCAGCGTCGTTTCGGCGCGCGCGTGGATCCGGCGACGATGGTGCTGCAGGTGACCGGCACGCGCGAGGCGCTGTTCTCGTTCGTGCAGGCGGTCGTGTCGACCGGCTCGACGTCGGCGAAAGACCGGCCCGTCGTCGCGATGCCGAACCCGTTCTATCAGATCTACGAGGGTGCGGCCCTGCTCGCCGGTGCGGAGCCGGTGTTCATCAACACCACGGCCGCGAACCGCTTCCAGCCGGATCTGGATTCCGTGCCCGCGGACGTGTGGCGGCGCTGCCAGGTCCTGTTCCTGTGCAGCCCCGGCAATCCGACCGGTGCCGTGTTGTCGCTCGACTACCTGAAGGCCGCGCTCGAGCTCGCGGAAAAATACGATTTCGTCATCGCCTCCGACGAGTGTTACGCCGAGCTGTACCGGGACGAGGCCGCGCCGCCGCCGTCGCTGCTGCAGGCGGCGCTGGCCACGGGTCGCGACACGTTCCAGCGCTGCGTCACGTTCCACTCGCTGTCGAAACGCTCGAGCGTGCCCGGCCTGCGCTCCGGCTTCGTCGCCGGCGATCCGGCCCTCATCAAGCCCTATCTCCTGTATCGCACCTATCATGGTTGCGCGATGCCGGTGCCGACGCAGATCGCCTCGATCGCCGCGTGGAACGACGACGCCCACGCGGCCGCGAACCGCGTCTTGTATCGCGAGAAATACGCGAAGGTGATCCCGATCCTCGCGCCGCTGCTCGACGTGGTCGAACCCGACGGCGCGTTCTACCTGTGGCCCGACGTGCAGCGCGACGACGAAGCGTTCACGCGCGAGCTGTTCGCGACGCAGAACCTCACCATCCTGCCGGGCAGTTACCTGGCACGGGACACGCGCGCGGGCAACCCCGGCCGCAACCGGGTACGCATCTCGCTGGTCGCGCCGGTCGCCGAGTGCGTGACCGCCGCCGAACGCATCCGCCAATTCCTGGAGACCCACTGAGTGACCGACCTGACTACCCTCGCCGCCACGATCGACGATGCCTTCGAACACCGCGCGGACTTCAGCGCGAAGAACGCGCCGCCGGCCGTGCGGCATGCCGTCGAGGAATCCATCGAGCTGCTCGACAGCGGCCGGGCGCGCGTCGCCGAGAAGAAGGACGGCCAGTGGACCGTGAACCAGTGGCTGAAGAAAGCCGTGCTGCTGTACTTCCGCACGCACGACAACTCGCTCGTCGAGGCCGGCTACACGCGCTTCTACGACAAGGTGCCGCTCAAGTACGCCGCCCGCTCGCAGGCTGACGAAGGCGCGCTGTTGACGGGCGGCAGCACCCGCGTCGTGCCGCCGGCGGTGGCGCGCCGCGGTTCGTACATCGCACCCAACGTCGTGCTGATGCCGAGCTACGTGAACATCGGCGCCTACGTCGACACCGGCACCATGGTCGACACCTGGGCGACGGTCGGTTCGTGCGCGCAGATCGGCAAGAACGTGCACCTGTCGGGCGGTGTCGGCATCGGGGGCGTTCTCGAGCCGCTGCAGGCGGGACCGACGATCATCGAGGACAACTGCTTCATCGGCGCGCGCTCGGAAGTCGTCGAAGGGGTCGTCGTCGAAGAAGGCTCCGTGATCTCCATGGGCGTGTTCATCGGGCAGAGCACCAAGATCTACGATCGCGAGAGCGGCAAGGTGCTGCAGGGCCGCGTGCCGGCGGGATCGGTGGTGGTGTCGGGCAACCTGCCCTCATCCGACGGCAAGTACTCGCTGTACTGCGCGGTGATCGTCAAGCGCGTCGATGCGCAGACGCGCGCGAAGACGTCGATCAACGAGCTGCTGCGCGCGGACTGACATCCGTATGATCCCAGCGCTGCTGCGTCTGCGAGTGGAAAACCAGGGGCTGGCGCGAGCCGCGTTCCGGAAACCCGAGGACGACCTCGCGCGGTTCGGAACCTGCCGTCAGGCGCGCTGGTACATCGCGCGGAATTTCGCGGCGGCGATCGCGTAACCGTCACCGCCGCGCCGTTCGTTGTAGACCACGTAATCCCCGCGGCGATAGTTGGTCGAGCCTTCCTTCGTCGCGATCCGGCCGGCGCTGGTGGCGAGCTCGGCCCACACCGGCGTCTTCTTGACGTAGCGGCCCGGCGCGACCTTGCGATAGGTGCGCGCGAAGCTGCGCGCGTCGACGCTGTAGACGTCGCCGTCGTTGTCGACCAGCCAGTCGCCACGCTTGGCTTTCTGATTCGCGCCCCACTTCCGGTAGCGAAGCCCGGCGGTTTCGACGTCGAGGCGGATCGCGGTGACCGCCTGGTCGGGCTTCTTTCGATAACGCAGTCGTTTGTTCATGGCGGGGTCCTCGCCGCGAGCCGGGACGCGATTCTGGCATGCCGGAGGCGCGGCGCCGTCGACGGCGACCGGCAATGACGCCGGTCCCGCCGATCTCCGACACAGTCGCGCGATCGTTACGGTTTCGTCGTCGGATCCGGCTTCACGGCGCCGAGCCGCAGGAACAAGCGGTCGAACGTCAGCAGGTGGATGCCGCACAGCAGCCAGCCGACACTGGCCATCACGACGCCGGTGACCATCTTCGTCACGACCGAGCCCGGGTTCAGCGCCGGCTTGAGGCGTGCGATCCAGGCTTTCGCCACCGGCAACGCGACGGCGAGCGCGATGGGGATCAGCAGCAACAGCACGTTGCGCGCGGCGTCGCCCAGCGGAATGCTCCACGGCACGTGCACGTCATGGCGCCATAGATAGACGAGCCCCGCCAGCGCGCCGACTCCCAGCGTGCCGAGCAGCAGCACCCGCAACGCGTTCAGCCAGCGATTCAGGTACCAGACCTTGAACGCCAGGCGCGCACCCGTCTCGAGCTGGCGCAGCAGCGTCTCCGTGTCGCGCGTCGGCGTCTTCGCGCCCGAGCATGCGTCCTGCACGGCGAAGAATCGCCATGGGCGGGTCGTCGGCGCTTCCGGCCGGCCGAGATTCGCCTTCGCCATCTGGTAGCCGCTGTACATCAGGCTCAGCGCCTCGCGGTCCGAGAACGAATCGAGGTCCGTGCGCAGGTCGGCCAGTGCCGCCTGGATGCGCCGCTCGATGCCGTAACTCGTCGTGTCGCCCGGCGCCGATGATGCAGTGACCGGCCCCGCGCCCGGTCGTGTCGACGCCGATTGCACGTCGCGTTCGAGCTCCTTGCGCAGGTGCAGGAAGCCGCACTGGCGCAGCTGCCCCGCACGCACGCGTGCCTGCAGCTCCTGGTGTTGCGCGATGCGCACGCGCGCCTGCAACACCGAATTCGTCCGCAACGCGACGCCCAGTTCGCCGTGCGGCGGATTCGTCAGCGAGTCCATCTGGCCGCTGGCATCGCTGACGATCACGAGCTCGCAGTCCTGGTCGAGCAGCGCGCGCGTGCCTTGGTTGTCGTGGACACCGCCATCCACCAACCGCACCGTGCGGTCCTTGAACAGACCCGGGATCACGATGGGTGTGAACAGCGACGGCACGCAGGATGACGCGGCGACCGCCGCGCCGAGCGGGTACTGCTGCCACTTCTCGGGCGCTTCGTTGAAGTACACCGCGTCGAGACGTTCCGTCGCGTCGGCGGTGGTGCCGTACGACTGCGGCTCGCCCATGTACGACGCCGTGAACTGCCAGTTGCGGCCGGTGTTCAGCGTCGTCGCATTCAGCACGAGCATCGGCACCTTGGCGGCGCGACGCCAGTTCTCGGTGCGCGGCGAAAAGGAATCCTCGCGCCCGGTGTCCTTGTGCTTCGGGACGATGAACGCCTCGTTCAGCCAGCGTGGTGCATCCCCCTCCCCATCCTCGACGCGGGAATACAGGTGCTTCTCGTACAGCTCGCCGAGCCGCTGCGTGCGCGAATAGTGGCTGGGCCGGAAGATCATCAGCAGGTTCGACCACAGGCTCGCCGCGACGCGCATGCGGATGTTCTTCTGGACGCCGGCGAGGAACTGGTCCAGCAGGTCGATCACGATCTGCTCGTAATCCTCGCGCTCGATGCTGGCGTCCGGCTTCTGCTGGAGCAGCTTCCGCAGCAGTAGATAGTAGTGCGCGCCGACGATCGAGCCGCCGGACACGCAGGAGATGACCTCGACGTGCCGCAGCTGGTCGAGCTCCGCCAGTCGCGCCAGCATGCCGATGTGGAACAGCGACGCGCGGAAGCCGCCGCCCGACAGCGCGAGGCCGAGTTTGCCGAGCGAGCCGGCCCGGTCGTGCAGCGCCACGGCGCCGCGGAACGCGACCGCCAGTGTCGACTTCAGCAAGGCGTCGATGTCGGCGCTGCGTTCGGGTTGCAGCTGCTTGCGCAGGCGAGCGGAGCGCAGCAGTTGCGAGCCGGTCGATTCCAGCTCCCACGGGCTGGCGTCGCGGCGCTGCACCTCGAGCGCTTCGGCATCGAGAGCCGCCTTGTAGTCAGGATCGGTGCAGGCCAGGCAGAAGGTCACGTCGAGCAACGTCGCAGGGATCCACCAGCCGTCGTCCTTCTTCGCCAGCGCCGGCAAGTCGCGCACCAGCCGGCGGCGTACCGCGTCGGCTTCGGCCAGGCGTTGACGGCGTTCTTCAGGCGCGACTTCCGGCGGGATCTCGAGCGCCAGCAGCTCGCAGACGTGCGCGACGTTGATGCCGGTGAACGCGCCGGCATCGAAACCCTTGCGATCCGGGATCTTCAGCATGTGCTCGTAGCCGCGGCGGTAGTAAGCCAGCGCCAGCTCGAGATGCCCGCGCACGCGGCCCGCATCCCACAGGCGCTTGTGCACCGCGCCGCCGAGGCCGAGCGTCTCCGGGTCGTCGCAGCTGACGAGGTCGAGACGACACTTCTGCTCGAGGATCTTCAGCGCATCGCTCAATCGCGTATCGCCGGGAAGCGACGAGTCCTTGTACGTGCACAGCGCCAGCTTCTGCGCCAGCTCGAGATTCTCCTGCGCCACGTCGGCGGGGCTGCGGCCGCGTTGCGCGCGGTCGTTCAGCAATTCCGCGGCGCGCGACAGCGCCTCGCGCGCGTAACCGTAGGCGCCCTTGCGCTGCAGGAAGCGGAAGTACTGCTTGCAGGTGTCGAAATCGTCGTCCTCGCGCAGCGGCCACAACTCGCGCGCCGGCGAATCGTTGGCGGACAGCTCGAGCGGCACGACCTCGAACTCGCGTTTGCCGTTCGCGAGCGCGATCGTGACGCGGACGTCGAAGCGACCCCAGGTCTCGTTCTGGCTGATCTTCGAGTTCATCTTCAACTCGAAGCCGGTCTCCGCGTTGCTGACGACGCGGTTCGGGTTCGGGAAACAGGGATGCAGGCCGTAGATGACCGAGCGGATCTCGGAGAGCTGCGCGCCGTCGCGCGGCTCGAGGCGCAAGGTCCAGTCCCAGAGATCCTTGCCGTTGAAGGTGGAGGATTGTTTGACGACGAAGCGGTTGGTGGTCATGCGAGTCACTGCAACTTGCAGGTCGTTGCGATTCCGGCGCCGCGCATGGCTTCTTGCGCCGAGAACGCGGCGGCGCCCACGCGCTCTTCAGTCGGCGTGTCGACACCGCTGCCGCTGATGAGGCCGACGAGTCCTTGCAGGGAACAGAAACGTGCCCTCAGGTTCGGCTGGAAGACTTTTTCGAAGTCTTCCGGCAACGACGCGGCGGCAGCGTGCTGGTCGACGACCAGCTTCAATGTGCTGGCCGTGTCGAGTGCGGTCTGGATGGCCGTCGGCAATTCCGCCGGTTTCAATTTGCGTTTCAGATCGTTCAGCCTTTCCGCCGCATCCGCATGGCTGTCGAGAGTCGCGAGACCTGGACCGAGACGCAGGACGACGCAGTCGCCCGACTGCGCGGCGCCGCCGCCAGGCAACTTGTCGCAGGCAGAGATCCCCTTGTCGCTGAGCGACAGCAATCGGTTGTTGGTCGGCGGCCCGGCGCTCCACGCGGCGATCGCAGCAATCTGGTACAAGCTCGCCGCCGCGGATGGCTTCGCTGCCGCCTCGGCGGCATCGCCTTCCTTTCGGGCGGTATCGGAGATGTCAGCCAGCTTCGACGTCAACGATGCCATGACGTCCGCCGACGGCGGCGGCGTCGCGTCCCTCTGGCGGATCAGGTCTATCAACTGATTGTTCAGCGCGATGATGTCGACCGAGTTCTTGAGCGACCCCGTCGGACAGCCCGTGAGCAGCACGCTGAGCGCGCCAACCGCCAACAACACCGGCACGATCTTCTTCATGACGAAACTCCGGCGGCCGTCGCGAGCGCCGCATTGATGATCCGGTCGTCGAGGGGATCCGGCAGCGCGCCGGTGTCGATCACCTGCGTGATCAGCACGCGATACAGGCACAGCCATTCCTTGCTTCCGTAGATTCCCATCTTCGTGGCCACGAGCTCGGTGAGCTGCGCGGCGAGTTGTTTCACCTTGGCCGAGTTCAGCAATGCGGCGGTCGCCTGGCTGGCGCTCGCCGAGATCGCCGTGATCAATGCCTCGCGCAGCGTCTCACCGAACAACACGGTGCCGCCGGCGCGCGCACCCTGCTGCCAGCGGGCATTCGCCACCGCCAGCAGGTCCTGCAGCAGCGTCGAAAGCAACGTGTTCGTCGCCGTGCCGGGCTGCACGCCGAGCAACCGTCCGGGGTTCGCGGCCACTTCCGCAGCAGCGACGCTGACGATCGACATCCAGTCTTCCCGCGACAGCAACAGGTTTTCGTCGGCCGCCATCGCCGCGGCGATGGAGCCGACCAGCGCGTTCACTTCCGGATTGTCCGTCGTCGTGATCATGCCCGGCGTACCGGCAATCTGCGTCACGATGATGCGCACGAACGATTCGAGCGTCGCCGGGCTCGCCAGCATCCGCAACGCGCCTTTGTCGCCGGTGCGCAGGGCGGTCGACGTTGCGGCGACCACGGGCGTGAGAATCCGCGACACGACGTTCTCCCACGAACCGCCGGCGTCGAGACGCGCACCGACGGCGCGCGCCGCGGCGTCGAGCGTGACCGCGCCGAGCTGCGCCAGCAGGTCGCGATCGAACGGCGGCGAGTGCTGATCGGCGACCGCGACGAGGTCCTTGAAAACGGCGGTTATCAGCTGGTCGGTGGCGTTCGCCGCCTTGCCGACGAACAGTTCCGGTCGCGCGGCGGCGAAGGCCAGCGTCGCCTTGTAGATCTCCACGGCACCGGCGCGCGAGAACGTGCGCTCGATGCCGAGATCCGCCGCCTTGAGTAGATAGGCGCCGGTGAGCGGCCCGAGCAGGCCGTCGTCGCCGAACCGGCTGCCGAAGAAAGCGCGCGGATCCTGCGCGACTATCTTCATGCCCGCGGACGTCACCGGCCCGAGCAACGAGTCCATCACGTTGCGCCAGTCGACCTGCTTCGCCAATGTGTCGGGGAATGCGGCGACCAGCGTCGGCAACGTGCCCTTCACCAGCTGTTGCACGTGGGACTGGTCGATCAGCGCGTCGGGGTGCTCGCTCAACGCACCGAGCGCGGACTTCAGGAACATGCCGGCGAGCCGTTCGCCGAGCTGGTTGCGCGGGCCGAGCTGGTCCGTGTCGTCCGGGATGAACGCGGCGATGTTCGCCGCCAACGCCTTGACGAGCACTTCGGCGTTGCCGCCGACGCCGAACAGGCGCGGATCCTGCGCGGCCGCTTCTGCGGCCACATCGACGATCGTCAACACGACCTTGGCCAGCGGCCCCGGCGGTTTCTCGCCCTGCGCCCACTGCCGGATCATCCACTGACCGGCGAACTCGTCGGCCAGCGGCTGGACCTTGCTGTCGAGCGCCGCCTGCGCGCGCGCGTATTCCGCGACGAGGATGTCGAAATCCCCGACGACCGGCGGCGCACCCGCTTTCTTGGTGAAGGACTCCCAGGCCGGACGCGCCTCGGCGCTCAACATCGCCTTGTTGATCACGAAGAAGCCGCGGACCATTTCCTCGTTGGGAAACGTGACCGTCTTGAACATCGGCAACAGGATGTCGCGTTCGCGCGCGTACTGACCGAAGGCCTGTTCGCCGGCGCGGCCGAGCCGGATCGCGGCGCGCACGGCCATGAGGATCAGGGTGGGATTCATGAGCCGGTTCTCCCGACCGGGCGTCCGGTCGTCGACAGAAGGATTCGCGCGCGTGCGGGACGCGCGGCGTTGATCGCGACCTTGAAGGCATCGACGGGCGTGGTGGGTGGCGCCGTCGCGCCGACGACCACGACCGGCGCCGGTTTGTCGCTCGCCGTCTCCTGCTTGAGCACGCCGAGCGCGCGCGCCGTGCGGGCGAGTCCGCGCGCGAGGTCGAACCAGAAGGGAGCGCCGAGGCCGATCATCGCGCCGGCCAGGATCACCGAGAAGAACCACGACAGACCGGCCAGAGAAGTGAACCGGATCCAGAGGGCCCCGACGCCTTCCTCGGTCCCGGGTTTGCCGGCCTGCACCTGACTGCAGCGTTCATCCTCGTAGACCCGCTTTGCCGGCTGGGGACCGTTCGCATCTGTCGACGCCGCGACATCTTTCCAGCGCCGGCAGAACGGAAAGACGTCGGTCGTGATAGCCAACCCGGTATCGCGCAGCTCCCCGATGCTGCCCTGTGCCTCTTGCAGTGCCTTCTTGAAGTTTTCGAACTCCGGTTCGGTCAGACCCCCGTTGTTCTTGAGCGCAGTGAGCTCGGCGAGCCGTTGCACGATGTCGACCGGGCGTTGCGCGCTCTCGTCCACCGCACCACCGTACTTCTCGATGATCTTGCTGGTCAGCGACTTGTCGGCCACCAGCGATTTCGCCAGCTGGATGGCATCGATGTTGGCGACGAACGCCAGCACCAGCGACAGGCTCATGCACCAGAACCGCGCGTGGTCCTGGAACCGCTGCGTGCTGGCAGCGCCAAACCGGTCGAACTTCATCGCGAGATCGTTGATGGCGTTGTCGACATACTCGCTGCCGCCGCGCGCGATCGCCTTGCCCACGTCGGTGTCGGCGAGGCGATCGGCGAACTGCATCATCGTCATCGACGCGAGCTGGTCGGACTGTACCCGCTCGCGCACGACGTTGTTCTTGTCTTCGTAGGCTTGGTTGCGCGTGACCGTGTCAAGGAAGCGTTCGCGCGCCTGCCCGATCGTGACGCCGCGCAACAGGTGCCCGACGCGTGGCTTCAGCACCTCGTCGAACAGTCGCGCCATCATGAGGCGGAAGGATTTCTCCCGTGTCAGCAGTACCTTGTACGCGGACTCCATCACCAGCGTGACGATGGTCGCCAGCACGAACATGATGAGCGAGAACGCCAGCGCGGCTTCGATCCATCTCATGGAGCACCCCTTGCAGGTCGCGTCACGGGACGGACCCTTATCCTTGTTCCTGTCGCGAGAGCCGCGCCCATTCCACCGCCGGCGGACGGCAATCGGCTGCGCCGCTCGTTGCTGCATCGCCATTCGGATCGAGAGTGCCGCGTCCGCGCCAGTCTCGGGCTAGCTATCGGGGAGCGGCGCGGGGATGTTGCGCCGGGAGCGCGAATCACACAACCGGAATGTTCAGCGCGACTGATCCCGCTGGCGCTGCACCAATCGAGTCGCCAGTTGCCCGATGTCGTCGAACTCGAAGATCACGCCCGTCGTCTGGAGATGTTCGCCGGGAATCACGATCCAGCTGTGCACGGACCCCCGGTCGAGTCTCACCAGGACGGAATCCCGCGCGTGCAGCAGCTCGAAGAACTGCCAGTTGAACGACGAAGCCTGGCCGGCATCGATGTAGCTCTCGAAGAAGACGACGGTGCGCGAACGACGCAGCGCCTTCGCGAGGCGTGATTTCACCACGGCGTTCGACGCGAGCTCGTCCGCGGGCAGCTCCAGCATTTCCTGGTCGAGAAACGGTCGGCATCCGGCGGCCTGCAATCCGGCAGCGAGTTCGCGGGCCTGCGCCGCGAAGCGGCCATGCCGATAGCTGATGAAGAAATCGAATTCCCCGTTGGCGTCCCAAGCGTCCTCGACGGATTCCAGCGAATAGGCGTCGGGAATGCCCCAGTCGCGCATGGGCTGAGCGAATACGGGATCCGATCGGAACACCAGGTGATCGGTCGCCGTGCGCCCCGTGCCATCTCGAGCCAACGGATCGGCGCCGGCGTCGAGGAGCCGGCGGACCACCGGCAATGCTCTCGCGTCGGCGGCTTCGTGCAGCGCCGTCAGCCCATCGCTGCTCTGCGCATGCACGTTCGCACCACGCGACAGCAACAGTTCGACGATGGCCAACGATCCATGGCCGGCTGCCAGCATCAGCGGAGTTTCGCGCGCCAGGCCGGATTCGATGTCCGCACCTGCTTCAAGCAGCATCTCGACGATCTCGGCCGAACCACCGGAGATCGCGCTGTAGAGCACGCTGCGTTTCTGTTCGATGCGGGTCGCGTCTGCGCCATCGCGCAGCAACATCCATACGACGTCGGTCATGCAGCCATCAGCCGCGCCGTGCAAGACGGTCAGCTGAAATTGGTGAACATCGACGATGGCCCCGACATCCGCGCCGCACTGGAGCAACAAGCACACCGTGCGATCGTCGCGCGTGTGAAGCGCGAGGCTCATGAGCTTGATGCGCGGGTGACGCTCGACGGTCGAATCCGGATCGACTCCCGAGCGCATGAATTCGACGAATCTCGTCACGCTCGCAGCCCCGAGTCCGACGAATTCATCGTCGTCGAGCCGACGCAGCGGGCGTCCTCGCCGCCACTCCCGGCCGGCGTCCATCAGTCGCCGCGTCAGTGCGGCGTCACGAGCCCGCGCCGCGAGGAGCAGCGCGCATTCCTGCGAGTTTCGATCGACGAGCGTGGGATCGGCGCCCTGGGCCAGCAACGAGTCGACGGCAGGCAGATCGCCACCGGCGACGGCGCGGAGCAGTGAGGTTTTCCCATCTTCGCCAAACGCGTCGATGTCGGCCGCCATCGCACCCTCCTTCGGGTGGGCAGCCTAACATCTGCATCGGAACGACCGGGGATCCCGGCGAGGAATTCAGCTCTTGATCGAGAACGACGCCGGCAGGACCCCGGTCGCGTTCGGATCCACTTCGCCGGCGACGAAGCCGATGTGCCGTGCGATGTTCCGCGCGTGATCGCCGATGCGCTCGAGCGAACGCATGATGAACGCCGCTTCGATCGCGGCCTGCAGACGGCGTGGATCTTCCATCGCGTGCGTCAGGATGCGGCGCAGCGCGACCGCATACTCGGAATCCATTTCCTGGTCCTGCTGGATGACGTTCGCGGCCGCGACCGGGTCGAGCCGGTCGAACGCCTCGAGCGCGGCACGGATCATCACCACGGCGAGCCGGCCCAGCGAACGGGCCTCGCGCACCGTCGCCGCGCCCGGCTTGAAGCCGTTCGTCTCGGAATCCGCGAGCACGGTCAGCGCGAGTTTCTTGGCTTCGTCGGCCGCGCGCTCGAGCTCGGTGACCACCTTGTCGATGGCGAACACCGCGCGCAGATCCTGCGCGACGGGCTGGCGCTTCGCGATCACCTGCAGCGCCGCCTCCTCGATCTCGGAGTCGTAGCTGTTGATGCGGCGCTCGCGGTCGAGCACCAGCGTCGCGGTCGCGCGGTCCCAGTTCGAATACGCGTTGACGGCCAGCTGCACCTGCTCGATGACGAGCGCGCCCATGGCGACGGCCTGGATGTGCAGCGCCGACAGCTCTCCGTCGAATGCGCGCGCGGTATGGCCTTCGAGACTGAATGCCATTGGCCGGCGGCTCAGCCGAAGCGGCCCGTGATGTAGTCTTCGGTCAGCTTGTGGCGCGGATTCGTGAAGATGCGATCCGTCTCGCCCACCTCGATCAGGTCGCCGAGATGGAAATACGCCGTGCGCTGGGACACGCGCGCCGCCTGCTGCATCGAGTGCGTCACGATGACGATCGCGTAGCTCTGGCGCAGCTCTTCCATCAGGTCCTCGATGCGCGCGGTCGCGATCGGATCGAGCGCCGAACACGGCTCGTCCATCAGGATCACTTCCGGATTCACGGCAATGGTGCGCGCGATGCACAGGCGCTGCTGCTGGCCACCCGAGAGCGACGTGCCGGGCTGGTTCAGCCGGTCCTTCACTTCTTCCCACAGGCCCGCGCGCTGCAGCGAGCTGTGCACGATCTCGTCGAGCTCGACGCGATCGCCGGCCAGGCCGTGGATACGCGGACCGTAGGCGACGTTCTCGTAGATGGATTTCGGGAACGGGTTCGGCTTCTGGAACACCATGCCGACGCGCGCGCGCAATTGCACGACGTCCTGCTTCTTGTCGTGGATGTCGCGGCCGTCGAGCACGATCGAACCTTCGACGCGGGCGTTCGGGATCGTGTCGTTCATGCGGTTCAGGCAGCGCAGGAACGTCGACTTGCCGCAGCCCGAGGGGCCGATCATCGCCAGCACCTGGTTCTTCGCGATGTCGATGCCCACCTTCTTGATGGCGTGCTTCTCGCCGTAATACACGTCGACGTCGCGGCAGCTGAAGATCGGATCCGGCACGGTGATGTCGCCGACCGTCTTCCCGGTTTCCACCGGCAACGGGGATGCCGAATCGTCGGAGACCCGACCACTGGGCTTCAGGTTGATTCCGGCTCGTTCCACTTGGGCCACACTTTCCATGGGTTTACCACCGACGTTCGAATCGTTTGCGAAGGATGACAGCCGTCGTGTTCATCACGACGAGGAAGGCCAGGAGCACGATGATCGCGCCCGACGTCTTTTCGACGAAGCCGCGCTCCGGACTGTCCGACCACAGGTACACCTGCACCGGCAGCGCCGTGGCGGCGTCCGTGAAACCTTTCGGCACGTCGACGATGAACGCGACCATGCCGATCATCAGCAGCGGCGCGGACTCGCCGAGCGCGCGTGCCATGCCGATGATGGTGCCGGTCAACATGCCGGGCATCGCCAGCGGCAACACGTGGTGCGTGACCATCTGGATCTTCGACGCGCCCATGCCGAGCGCCGCCTCGCGGATCGACGGCGGCACCGCCTTCAGCGCGGCGCGCGAGGCGATGATGATGGTCGGCAGCGTCAGCAACGTCAGCACCAGCGCGCCGACCAGCGGCGCGGAACGTGGCAGGCCGAAGAAGCCGATGAACACCGCGAGACCCAGCAGGCCGAACACGATCGACGGCACCGCGGCCAGGTTGTTGATGTTGACCTCGATGATGTCGGTCCAGCGGTTGCGGCGCGCGAATTCCTCGAGGTAGATGGCCGTGGCGACGCCGATCGGGAACGACAGCAGCAGCGTCAGCACCAGCGTGAAGAACGAACCGACGACGGCGCCCCAGATGCCGGCCTTCTCGGGCTCGCGCGAGTCGCCGCCGCTCAGGAATGTCTTGTTGAAGTTGAGCGCCAGCGCGCCTTCCGCGGTGAGCTTGTCGGCCCAGCCGACCTGCTGGTCGCTGAGCGGACGCTCGGCCTCGGGCAGCTTGCGATCGACGTGGCCCTTCTCGAGCAGGTCGACGGCATCGCTCGCGAGCAGCCAGACGTCGCGCGTCGTGCCGACGATCGACGGATCCTTCTGCACCATCTGCTGCAGGTCGAATGCGGCACTGCCGCTGACGAGGCGCGTGAGCTCGCGCGTCTGCACGCGGCCCTCGACCTCGGGGAACTTCGCCTTCAGCGAAGCGCGGATCAGGGCCTGGTAGTCGGCGGCGGACATCTCCGCGGCGTCGCGCGTGCCGGCGGGATCGACGATCTGCGCATCGAAATACACCGGCAGGCGGACCTGCGTCTGGCGGAATGCGCCCAGGCCGTTCGAGAAGATCGTGAAGAACAGGTAGACGAGGAACGTCATGCCGGCGACGACCGCCGCGAAGCCATACGCGCGGAACCGGCGTTCGGCCCAGTAGCGACGCTTCAGGCTCTTCTCGACGACCGCCGCGGTTTCCTGCGGCGTGCGGCGCGGCTTATTCGTATTGTTCACGGTACTTCCTGACGATGTGCAGCGCGAGCACGTTCAGCGCGAGCGTGACGAGGAACAGCACGAGGCCGAGCGCGAACGCGGCCAGTGTCTTCGGGCTGTCGAACTCCTGGTCGCCGACCAGCAGCGTGACGATCTGCACCGTGACGGTGGTGACGGCCTCGAGCGGATTCGCGGTGAGGTTCGCCGCGAGGCCGGCGGCCATCACGACGATCATCGTCTCGCCGATCGCGCGCGAAACCGCGAGCAGCACGCCACCGACGATGCCCGGCAGCGCGGCGCGCATCACGACCTGCTTGATCGTCTCGGAGCGTGTCGCGCCGAGCGCGTACGCACCATCGCGCAGCGATTGCGGCACGGCACTGATCATGTCGTCGGCCAGCGAGGACACGAACGGGATGATCATGATGCCCATGACGAGGCCGGCAGCCAGCGCACTCTCGGACGCGACGTTGAGCCCGATCGATTCGCCCCAGCCGCGCAGCGCAGGCCCGATGGTCAGCGCGGCGAAGAAGCCGTACACGACCGTCGGCACGCCGGCGAGGATTTCGAGCAGCGGCTTGGCCCAGGTGCGGAAGCGCGGGTGCGCGTACTCGGCGAGGTAGATGGCCGAGAACAGGCCGATCGGCACGGCGATGACCATCGCGATCAGCGAGATCAGCAAAGTGCCGGCGAACAGCGGCACCGCGCCGAACGCGCCCGACGAACCGACCTGGTCGGCGCGGATCGCCATCTGCGGGCTCCACTGCGTGCCGAACAGGAAGTCGAACACGGGAACCTTGGCGAAGAAGCGCAGCGCCTCGAAGGCCACGGAGGCGACGATGCCGATGGTGGTGAACACCGCGATGGTCGAGCAGCCGATCAGCAGCCATTCGATGACGCGTTCGACCTTGTTGCGGGCGCGCAGCTCGGGCGTGATCTTCGAG
Source organism: Steroidobacteraceae bacterium (assembly GCA_035502995.1). GTDB lineage: Bacteria > Pseudomonadota > Gammaproteobacteria > Steroidobacterales > Steroidobacteraceae > CADEED01. The sequence goes on from DATJTW010000022.1 coordinate 57,260, forward strand.
CGCACCAGCAGCGCGGCGCCGATCGCCATCACGAGCACGAGGACGGTGAGCGCCATCCGGCTGATCCCGCGCAGGCGCAGATATTCGTTCGCCGCGAGCCGGACGGGCTCGCTGGCCATGTCGGCCGACACATTGCCGGCGACGACGTTGTGCACGTCGTTGAGGACCAGGGACAGGTCGTTCGGCGGCAGATTGCGCACGCCCTCGGGCAGATGCTGGGTGACCAGGCTGACGATGATCGAGTCCTGGAACACGAGCCACGCGCCGATGACGGCGAACGCCGGCAGCGCACACCACAGCGCGGTCATCAGTCCGTAATGACTGGGCAGGGAATGCAGGTTCCGCACACCACGGCTGCCGCCGACGATGGCGAGGGAGCGCGACTTTCCGACCCAGAAGGCGGCCACGGAAAGGAGCGTCAAGGCGATCAGGAGTGCCGCGGGTGTCATGTGTATTTCGTGTTGGTGTCCGAACCGCCCGGGCGGGGCCACCTTGTTTAACGCCGCTTTGTTACAGCTCTGTGAAAACGCAGGAAAGGGGGACGGATTTTTGGTCCGTCCCCCCGGTCCGACTCTTAGAAGCGGTAGCTCAGATCCAGCTGCAAGCGCTTGTAATCACGATCATTGATCGTGATGTTCGTCGTGTCGTACGGGGCCCCGGTGGCCTCGTTGAACACGGTGACGGTCTGCGGAACGTCGTTCGCCAGCTTGTTCATGAACAGCGTGGCGGCGATCGTCCAGTTGCGGGCGATCGAGTAGCCGCCGCGGACCACGAAGCCGTCGGTGTCGGTATTGCCGTCACCGAAGTCCGAATCCAGCAGCTGACCGAACAGCGCATCCTTCTCGACCTTCTGCCAGATGAAGCCCAGCTCCCAGGTGCCCTTCGCGGCGCCGGCGGCGCCGTAGGTGATGCCCGCGGAGTACGCGGTGTCGAGCTTCTCGCCCGCCACCGGGTTCACTTCGGCCGCGGTGTTCTTCGCACCATCGACGAAGAAGCGCAGCGGCTTGCCGCCGACGGAGGCCGTCAGGTCGGCGAACACTTCCACGACGTCGTAGTCGGACAGCAGGCAGGCCGTGCCGGCCGCCAGCGTGCGATTGCAGAACGACGCGCTGGTCGTCGTCGTGTTGCCGAACGAGCTCGCGCCGAACAGCGGGTTGTAGCCCTGCACGCCGTCGTAATCGAAATACGCGCCGGCGAGCGTCAGCTTGATCGAGTCGGAGATCGGCACGCGGTAGCCGACCTGGCCGCCGAACATGATCGAGTCCGTGTTCGTGCCGGTCGGGCTGCCGAAGGCGAGCGCGCGCTCGGCGAGCCAGTCGTAGAACGCATTCGCGAAGAAGTTGCCCTTCGTGTAGCCGGCGGCGAGGCCTTCGGGGTTCACGTCGTTGTCGTAGAAGTAGCTGGCGGTGCGCACCCACGGGTAACGCTGTTTGCCCGCGGTGAACTTCCAGTCCGCGTTCGGCGCCCAGGTGATGTACGCCACGTCGAGGCCGATCGCCTTGCGCGAGTTCTGGCCGTCGAGCGACTGGTTGCCCGAGCGCGGATCGTCGCCGCCGGTCGAGAGGCCGAGCTGGCCGGTGATCGTGTCGTTGACGCGGAAGTTCGCGTTGATACGCGCACGGATGCGGTCGCGATTGCGGTCGCGGTCCACTTCCTCGACGTCGAAGGTTTCGTTGCGGTAACGGAAGTCACCGGCGAACGACAGCGCGGCGCGCTGCTGCGCGACGGTGTCGGCCGTCTTGTCGGCCGTCGCCTGGGTTTCCTCGACCGTCTTCTTGGTCTGGGCCTGGGACTTCTCGAGCTGCTCGATCTTCGCCTGCAGCGCCGCGAGCTGGTCCTTGAGGGCCTGGATGTCCGCGCTCTGCGCGAACGCAGGAGCCGGCGCGAAAGCGGCGGCGCCGGCGAGCGCGCCCGCGACGGCCAGGGAGATGAGTTTGCGTGTCATGGGTGTGTCTCTAACTGAGGTGGCTCTAACTAATGGAAATACTTTTGTCTTACGCGGATCGCGTCGCGCCGCGCGGGAGCGCCTGCTCCCGCGCGGCAGCATCGATCACAGCTTCAGCGGCTTGAGCGCCTTCGCGTCGTCGCGAATCTTTCCGATCTCGCCCTTCGCCGGCGGGATCAGGCCCTTGTCGGCGAGGTAGCCCTCTTCTCCGATGGCCTTCTCGCTCAGGTACTCGGCGATGAACTCGTTGATGCCCGGGATCACGCCGATGTGCGCCTTCTTCACGTAGATGAAGAGCGGACGGGAGGCGGGATACTTGCCCGAGGCGACGGTCTCGAACGTCGGGGAGACGCCGTCGACCACCGCGCCCTTCAGCTTGTCGAGGTTCTCCTCGAGGAAGCTGTAACCGAAGATGCCGACGGCATCCTTGTTCGCGCCGAGCTTCTGCACGATCAGGTTGTCGTTCTCGCCGGCCTCGATGTAGTGGCCGTCTTCACGGATGCTGTCGCAGGCGCGCTTGAAGCGCGGCTCGTCCTGCGAACGCAGCGCGTCGAGCCAGGCGAACGTGCGGCAGCCCGCTTCCATGTACAGCTCGGCGAACGAGTCGCGCGTGCCCGAGGTCGGCGGCGGACCGAGGACTTCGATCTTCGTGGCCGGCAGCTTCGAGTTCACGTCCTTCCACGTGTTGTACGGGTTCGCGATCAGCGACGACGGGTTGGCCGGATCCGGCACCGTCTTCGCCAGCGCGAGGTACACGTCCTTGCGCGTGAGGCTCAGCGACGAGCCGGTCTTGTTCTCGGCCAGCACGATGCCGTCATAACCGACCTTGATCTCGACGACGTCCTTGACGCCGTTCTGCGCGCAGGTCTGCAGCTCGGCCGGCCGGATGCGACGCGACGCGTTCGCGATGTCCGGGAAGGTCGGGCCGACGCCGTTGCAGAACAGCTTGATGCCGCCGCCGGTTCCCGTGCTCTCGACCTTGGGCGTCTTGAACTTGCCCTGGCGACCGAACTGCTCGGCGACCGTGGTCGTGAACGGATAGACCGTGGACGAGCCGACGATGCTGATGGAATCGCGCGCGGACTGGGCCTGCGCGCTGGCGCTCATGGCCAGGACGACGCCGGCCGCGAGCGAAGAAATCAGGAATTTGCGAGTCACTTGTTTTGCCTCCGGTTGTGACGCGCGGCAATTTATGACTGGAAGGTTGCGAAAATATTTCACGCCGGCGGTTTTAACCTCACCGTCACAAAACTCCTTGAAGCCGCAGGCCCGGTTCCGTATAACGCGCAGCGATGTCAGCCACCGTCGATCTCACGCTCGATCTCATGTCACGCAACTCCGTGACGCCGGCCGACCAGGGCTGCCAGGAAGTCATGACGCGCCGCCTGGCGGCACGCGGTTTCCGCATCGAGAACCTGCGTTATGGCAACGTCGACAACTTCTGGGCCACCCGCGGCTCGGGAGGCCCGGTGCTCTGCTTCGCCGGTCACACCGACGTGGTGCCCACCGGCCCGCTCGAGGAGTGGCAGTCCGATCCTTTCAAGCCGGCAGTCCGCGACGGCCTGCTGTACGGCCGCGGCGCGGCCGACATGAAGAGCGCGCTCGCCGCCATGGTCACCGCGACCGAGGATTTCGTGCAGGCGCATCCGGATCACAAGGGCACCATCGCCTACCTGATCACGAGCGATGAAGAAGGGCCCTCGGTCGACGGCACCAAGCGGGTCGTCGAGACGCTGCGCGAACGCGGCCAGAAGATCGACTGGTGCATCGTCGGCGAACCGTCGAGCGAGAAGCAGCTCGGCGACACGATCAAGATCGGCCGTCGCGGTTCGCTGTCCGGCCGGCTCACCGTGCACGGCGTGCAGGGTCACATCGCCTATCCGCAGCTCGCCGAGAATCCGGTGCACACGTTCGCCCCGGCGCTGGCCGAGCTGACCGCGCGCGAGTGGGACAAGGGCAACGAGCACTTCCAGCCCACCAGCTTCCAGATCTCGAACTTCAACGCCGGCACCGGCGCGCCCAACGTGATCCCGGGCGAGCTCAAGGCGCGTTTCAACCTGCGCTACTCGCCCGTGCAGACCATCGACGGTCTCAAGAACACGGTCGAGGGCATCCTCAAGAAGCACGGCGTGCGTTACACGCTCGAGTGGTACATCTCCGGCGAACCTTTCTATACGCACCCGGGCGCGCTGTCCGCGGGCGTCACCAAGGCCATCGAGGCCGAAACCGGCCTGCGGCCGAAGTTCTCGACCGGCGGTGGTACGTCGGACGGCCGGTTCATCGCACCGCTCGGCGCGCAGGTCGTCGAGCTGGGCGTGATCAACGCGACGATCCACAAGGTCAATGAAAGCGTGGCCGTCGCCGACGTCGATCGCCTGCACCGCATCTACCTGAACGCGTTGAAAGAAATGCTGGCCTGAGTCCGGCCGGGGCCGTTCTTGACGCTTTTGTGACAGCGTCGCGTCGACCCACTACACTCCGCACCCAATTCGGGGAGCCTCGGGCTCGAGAGTCGCGGAACACAATGAATTTCATCGCGCGTCTGATGCCTCGCGAGGGGCGTTTCTTCAGTCTCTTCGACGGTCACGCGAAGCTCATCGTCGACGGCGCGCTGGCGCTGGCCGACGTGCTGCGGCACTACGACAACGGCAAGGACCGCGCCACCGGCATCAAGCTCATCGAAGATGCCGAGCATGGCGCCGACCGCATCACGCACGACACCGTGCAGCTGCTGCACACGACGTTCGTGACGCCCTTCGACCGCGACGACATCCACCGGCTGATCTCGCGCATGGACGACGTGCTCGACCTCATCCAGGACACCGGCGAATCGCTGGTGCTCTACGACATCCAGAAGGTGACGCCCGAGGCGACTCAGCTCGCCGAGTTGCTGTTGCGGTGTGCGGAGCGCGTGCAGACGGCCGTTGGCCTGCTGGCCTCGATGGCCGACGCGCCCGCGATCCTCAAGATCTGCCAGGAGATCGACCGCCTCGAGTCCGACGCCGACAAGGTCATGCGCGCCGCCATCTCGCGGCTGTTCCGCGAAGAGAGCGACGTCCGCCAGGTGATCAAGATGAAGGCCGTGTACGAGGCGCTCGAGTCCGCGACGGACAAGTGCCAGGACGTGGCCAACGTCATCGAAAGCGTCGTGCTCGAAAACGCCTGATGGATTGGGGTTCCGTCTCGTTGACGCTCGCGCTGCTGGTGCTGCTGGCGCTGGCGTTCGACTTCATGAACGGCTTTCACGACGCCGCGAATTCCATCGCGACCGTCGTGTCGACCGGCGTGCTGAAACCCTGGCAGGCCGTGCTGTGGGCCGCGTTCTTCAACGTGCTCGCGTGGGGCTTCTTCCACCTGTCGGTGGCGGCGACCGTCGGCAAGGGCATCATCGATCCCTCGTTCGTCGACAACCGGCTGATCTTCGGCGCGCTGATCGGCGCGATCGCGTGGAATCTCATCACCTGGTACTACGGCATTCCGTCCAGCTCGTCGCATGCGCTGATCGGCGGCATGATCGGCGCCGCGATCGCCAAGGCCGGGTTCGCGCCGTTGCTCGCGCCCGGCATCGTCAAGACGGCCTCGTTCATCATCGTCTCGCCGATGCTCGGCATGGCGCTGGGCGCGACGATCATGCTGCTGGTGTCGTGGATCTGCTTCCGGCAGACGCCACGCCGCGTCGACCGCTGGTTCCGGCGTCTGCAGCTCGTCTCGTCGGCGGCGTACTCCCTGGGCCATGGCGGCAACGATGCGCAGAAGACGATGGGCATCATCTGGCTGCTGCTGATCGCCAACGGCGTGACGACGCAGGATCACCTGCCGACCTGGGTGGTCATGAGCTGCTTCTTCGCGATCGGCATCGGCACGATGTTCGGCGGCTGGCGCATCGTGAAGACGATGGGTCAGCGCATCACGAAGCTGAAGCCGGTGGGCGGTTTCGCCGCCGAGTGCGCCGGCTCGATCACGCTGTTCATGGCGACACACTTCGGCATCCCGGTGTCGACGACGCACACGATCACGGGCGCGATCATCGGCGTGGGCACGACGCGCGGCTCCTCGGCCGTGCGCTGGGGCGTGGCCGGCAGCATCGTCGTCGCGTGGGTCGTCACGATCCCGGCGTCGGCCGCGATCGCGGCCCTCGCCTACTCGATCGGCGGGCTCTTCTTCTAGTTAGCCGCGCTCAGCCGGCCGTGGCGGCGCGACGCGGGATCTTCAGCCCCCTGGCTACCGCCGGCCGCGCGAGGAAGACCTGCAGCGCACGATCCACGTTGCGAAATTCGTCGTACTTCACGAGCTCGCGCGCGCCGTAGAACCCGATCAGGTTGTTCACCAGCGGGAAGATCGCGATGTCGGCGATCGAGTAGTCGCCGCCCAGCATCCACTCGCGCGACGCGAGATGGCGATCGAGCACGCCCAGCAGCCGGCGCGACTCCGCGACGTAGCGATCGCGCGGCCGCTTGTCTTCCCAATCCTTGCCGGCGAATTTGTGGAAGAAGCCGAGCTGGCCGAACATCGGACCGACGCCGCTGACCTGGAACAGGACCCACTGGATCGCCTGGTAGCGCGCGCTGGCGGCCCGCGGCAGGAACTTCCCGGTCTTCTCCGCCAGATATAGAAGTATCGCGCCCGACTCGAACAGCGCCAGCGGCGCGCCGTCGGGACCGTCCGGATCGAGGATCGCCGGGATCTTGTTGTTGGGATTCAGCGAGAGGAACTCGGGCGAGTTCTGATCGTTCTTGTCGAAGTCGACGAGGTGCGCCTCGTACGGCAGGCCGGTCTCTTCCAGCATGATCGCCGCCTTCACGCCGTTCGGCGTCGGCAACGAGTAGAGCTGCAGGCGGTCGGGAAAGGTCGCCGGCCATTTCTTCGTGACCGGGAAGGCGTCCAGCGCGCTCATCGGACCGGCTTGATCACGTTGTTCCACAGGCCGACCAGCAGCAGCGCAACCGCCGAGATCAGCACCCACTGCGGCATCGACAGGCCGACGAATTTCCAGTCGATCGTGCCGCACTCGCCGCCGCCGGTCATCACCTTGTGGACCACTTCGAAGATCGGAAACATCTGCATCAGCGCATCGAGCGGCGCGCCGCAGGCCGGCACCGTGCCCGGCGGCTGCGCCTGCACCCACACGTGCCGGCCGGCTACCGCGATGGCCGAGCCCGCGGTGAGCAGGACGAACAGGCCGTAGATCCGCGCGCCCAGCGCCCGCGCGCGATGCAGGCCGGCGACGAGGAACACGATGCCGGCGGCACCGATGCACACGCGCTGGAACATGCAGAGCGGGCAAGGCAGGAACCCCAGCACCTTCTCGGCGTAGATGGCGTAGCCCAGCATGCCGAAACAGAACACGGCGCAGAGCAGGTTGATCTTCTGGCGGCGGTCGAACATGGCGCGGACTATACCGCGTCAGAAATGGATGTGACCGCCACCGTCCACCATCGCCATGACACCGAAGAACAGGACCAGCACGAAGACGATCCCCGCGGCGAGGACCGCGAGGAACCCGCGCAGCAGCACGCTGTCAGAGGCGACGAGGTTGGCGGCCGCGGCGGCGAACGCCAAGGGCGTGCCCAGGTAGCAGGCGATCATCAGGAGGCCGAACCAGTCGAGGGTTTCCGTCGGCGGCCGCGAGCCGGCGAGGTAGCTGCCGATCATCGCGGCCGCGAACCCCGCGATGCCGACGACGAGCGCGCGGCGCCCGACGCGATGGCGTCGCTCGAGTAGTTGGTCGTGCCGGTCTTGTTCGGGCGTGGACACGCCCGCGACGTTACGCCCCGCCAGCGCGGTCGCGCAAATCCCGCTCGACGTCCTCGAGCTTGGTATGGCGCACGTCCTTGCCGTGCACCATGTAGATCACGTATTCACAGATGTTCTTCGCGTGGTCGCCGATGCGCTCCAGCGCGCGCACGATCCACATGACGTCGAGCGCGCGGCGGATGCTGCGCGGATCTTCCATCATGAACGTGATGCACTGGCGCTGGATCGACTCGTACTCCTCGTCGACCACGCGGTCCTGCCGCGCGACGCGCAACGCGGCTTCCGCGTCCATGCGCGCGAACGCGTCGAGCGCCTGATGCACCATCTCCGAGACGATGCGGCCGAGATGCTTGATCTCGCGGTACTTGTCCGCGGGACGCTCCATCGTCGCGAGGCGCGAGGCGATGTAGCCGATCTTCTCGCCCTCGTCGCCGATGCGTTCGAGGTCGGTGATCGTCTTGATGATCGCCACGACGACGCGCAGGTCGCCGGCCGCCGGCGCGCGCGTCGCGAGGATGCGCGAGCACTCCTCGTCGATGGACACTTCCATGCCGTTGACCTTGAAGTCGTCGCGCGCCACGGAGACGCCGAGATTGCTGTCGCCTTCGATCAACGCGGTGACGGCGTTGGCGAGCTGTTGCTCCACCATGCCGCCCATGGTCATGACCTTGTTGCGGACGCGCTCGAGGTCTTCGTTGAAGCGGCGGGAGATGTGGTGCGAGAGGTCGGCGGTTTCCATGGGATCACTCACGTTGGCGCGGGCGGGCGCCGGGCAGCTTGTTAGCGACAGATGACGGGAACATTACATCAGCCGTTCGCGGCGGCGCGGGATTCGAGCACGCGCTCCGGCGGGAAATGACAGGTGAACGTGCTGCCGCGGCCTTCGATGCTCTCGATCTGCAGATGGCCGCCGTGGCGATGCAGCGCGTGCTTGACGATGGCGAGACCGAGCCCCGAGCCGCCGGTCTCGCGCGAGCGGCCCGGATCGACGCGGTAGAAGCGCTCCGTCAGGCGCGGAATGTGCTCGGCCGAGATGCCGGGGCCGGTATCGCGCACCGAGAAGTGGGCGCCCTCCTCGTCGGTCCACCAGCGGATGGCCATGCTGCCTTCGGGCGGCGTGTACTTCGCGGCGTTGTCGACGAGGTTCGAGAAGGCCGACGTGATCATCGCCTCGTCGCCGATCAACATGGCGGCCGACTCGATGGTGATGTCCACCTGGCGCGGGTGCACGGGCCGCGCGAGCACGTCCTTGCGCAGCAGCGACGCCATGCCGGCGACGTCGACCGGCAGACCCTTGATCGGCCCGTCATTGGCCTCGAAGCGCGACAGCTCGAGCAGGTCTTCGATGATCCGCGTCATGCGGTCGGTCTGGCGGCGCATCTCCGCGAGCGGCGCGGCGACTTCGCCCAGCGAGGCGTCGGATCCCAGCGTCTCGAGATAACCGGCGACGACGGTCAGCGGCGAGCGCAACTCGTGCGAGGCGTTCGCGACGAAGTCCTTGCGCATCTGCTCGAGGCGCACTTCCTTGGTCACGTCGCGCAGCATCAGCAGGCGCTGGTCTTCGCCGTACGAGATGACCTGGAACGCGAGGTGTCGCTCGGTGGGAGTGTCCACTCGCACGACCACGGGCGTCAGGTACTGCCCGCCGTGCAGGTACTGCACGAAGTCCGGATGCCGCACGAGGTTGTCGATGCGCAGCCCGAGATCGGCGCGGCGCGACAGGTCGAGCAGCTCGCCGGCCTTGCGGTTGAACCAGACGATCTCGTTCTGCGGATCGAGCATGACGACGCCGTCGGGCATCGCGGCGGTCGAGCGGCGCAGCTCGCGGAACAGGCGCGTCAGGCGTTCCTTGTGGAACCGCTTGCGACGATGGAGACGCACCACCTGCGCGACCACGTCGCCCCACACGCCGAGCGCGTCCGGCGGATCCGCGACGCTGCGGTGCTGCAGCCAGAAGTGCAGCTCGCGCAGCTGCCAGAGATTCCAGGCGAGGTAGAGACCGAGCGCACCCGAGATGCCGCCCCACACGGATCCGGCGAACCAACCGGTCGCGGCACCCACCGCCAGCGCCACGAGGACGCGCAGCGCGACGTAGAAGAAGGCGGAGGTGCCGGAGGTCATCTCACGAGGGATCAGAGGGGCCGCGCCGAGAAGCGGTAGCCGGAACCGCGCACGGTCTGGATCAGGCGGTCGTAGCCGAATTCCTCCAGCGCCTTGCGCAGCCGCCGGATGTGGACGTCGATCGTGCGTTCCTCGACGTAGACATTGCCGCCCCAGACGCGATCGAGCAGTTGCTCGCGCGTGTACACGCGCTCGGGATGCGTCATGAAGAACGCCAGCATGCGGTACTCGGTGGGACCGAGCGCGACGGTCTTCTCGCCGGCGCTGACGCGCTGGCTCGACTGGTCGAGCACCAGTCCTTCGATGTCGATGCGCTCCGAGCCTTCGGCCGGCAGCGCCCGGCGCAGCACGGCATTGATGCGCGCCAGCAGTTCGCGCGGCGAGAACGGCTTGGTGATGTAGTCGTCGGCGCCGCCTTCCAGGCCGGCGACCTTGTCGCCCTCCTCGGCTCGCGCGGTCAGCATGATGACCGGCAGCTCGCGGGTCTCGCGATCGCGCTTCAGGGCGCGGGTGAACTCGAGTCCGCTGGTGTCGGGCAGCATCCAGTCGACCAGCAACAGGTCGGGAAGCTTGTTGGCGACTTCGGCGCGGCCGGAGCGCGCGTCGGCGGCTTCGCGGACCTCGAACCCGGCTCGGCGCAGGCCGAAGGCGATCATCTCGCGGATCGGGCGCTCGTCCTCGACGACCAGAATCTGTTTGGCTGACGACATGTTGTGGCTGACACGATCACAGGTGACGTTTTTGTGGCGTGCGCATTACACGGGCAGTCTATTGCAGTTTGATGAATGAGCGGTTTTTTCCAGACGACAGTTACGGTTGCGGCTCCGCGACCTTGTCCCTGACATAAACCGGCAATGCATCGGCGGCGTCGAGCAGCTGGCCAGCCGCAACGCGGGGAACGGCCAGCGACAACACCTCGCGCGCCCGCGGCAGGAGGTCGGGCCGCAGGCGCGCGCCCGCGGCCCGACAGCGCTCGGCCAGTTCCGGCCAGGCCGCGAGACCGCGGCCCGCGGCGACCCACGCGGCATCCGGCGGTGGTGTGACCGCGACGGCCGCCGGCGGGTCGACGCGCTCGTCGGCGAGTGGCCGAAGTTCGCCGGCGTCGAACTCGCACCAATACACCTCGCGCATGCGGGCGTCGTTCACGACGAGGATCCGGCCCGCGTCGGGATCGAGCGCCGCGACCCGGCAGGCCACCGCGGCGAGGTCGGACACCGGCACGACACCCAGTCCCGCGCCGAACGCCAGGCCCTGCGTCACGCTGGCGGCCAGGCGCACGCCGGTGAATCCTCCCGGCCCGCGGCCGAACGCGAGCGCATCGAGCTGACCGAGGGCGATTCCCCCTTCGGCCAGCACCGCGTCGACCATCGGCAGGATCTGCTCCGCGTGGCCGCGTTCGAGCTCGACGTAGCGTTCGATCACGCGGTCGCCGATGCCCAGCGCCACCGAGCAGGCCTCGGTCGCGGTATCCAGTGCGAGGATCTTCACGCGGACTCGTTGAACGTCGGCTCGTCGGGGAACGGTTCCCGCACCATCTCGACGGGCGGCGCGACGGCCTCGCGACCCTCGAACGCGATGCGCCGCAGGAATCTTTCCGCGTCCGCCGCGACGCGGGTCACCGGCATCGGCGGCAGCGCCGCGCGCAATACCCGGCCGTAGGGCTTGTCGACCAGGCGCGGATCGCAGATGACGACGACGCCGCGATCCGTCTCGCTGCGGATCAGGCGCCCGACGCCCTGCTTCAACGCCAGCGCCGCCTCCGGCAGCTGGTACTCGCGGAACGCGTTGCCGCCCTGCGCCTTCAGGTGCTCGATGCGCGCCTTCGTCAGCGCGTCGTCCGGCGAGGCGAACGGCAGCTTCTCGATGACGACGAGCCGCAATGCGTCGCCCTTCACGTCGACGCCCTCCCAGAAACTGGCCGCGCCGAGCAGCACGGCGTTCCCGGCCTCGCGGAAGCGGCGCAGCAACTGCTCGCGCGGCGCCTCGCCCTGCACCAGCAACGGGAAATCCGCGAGCGTGTCCCAGCGCTCGCGCAGCAGCTGCGCCGCGCGCTGCAACGCGCGATGGCTGGTGAACAGCAGGAACGCGCCGCCGGCCGACGCCTCGATCAGCGGCACGGCGACGCCGACGACCGCCGCGGTGTGCGCCGGCGACGCCGGGTCGGGCAACCGCGGCGGTAGATAGAGCAGCGCCTGCGATTCGTAGTCGAACGGGCTGGCGATCGCCAGCGTCTCCGCGTCGCCGAGACCGAGCCGCGACGTGAAGTGCGCGAAATCCTCGCCGACCGACAACGTGGCGGACGTGAACACCCACGCGGCCTTCGCGCCGTGCGCCAGCGCGGAGAAACGCGGCGCGACGTCGAATGGCAGCAGGCTCAGCGAGAAGCCGCGCTGCGTGAGCTCGACGCTGCGCGCGCCCTCGTTTTCCTCGGCGTGCACGATCGTGTCGAGGCGGCCCGCGAGCTCGGTCGCGCGCGCCGCGGATTGCGTGATGCCCGGCGACCGCTCCTGCTCGTCGAGCCCTTCCGCGAGCGCGCGCAGATCGCGGGCGAGATCGGCCGCGGCATCGGCGAGCGGCGTGTCGGCGGCGAGCCAGTCCGGCTTCGGCGTGGCGCGCAGGATGTCGGTGAGAGCCAGCAGGGATTTTTCGACGGCGCCCAGCTCGGTGGACAGCGTGGCGGCGTTCGCGTGGATGCCGCCGAGCTCCGTGCGCGCATCGCGCACCATGAGTTCCACCTGGCGGCTGCCGAAACGCGCGCCGAAGAACTGCGTCGCGAGGTCCGGGATTTCATGCGCCTCGTCGAGGATCACCGCGTCGACCGCGCCGAGCAGATCGCCGAAGCCGTCTTCCTTCAACGCGAGGTCCGCCAGCAGCAGGTGGTGATTGACGATGACGACATCGGCCTCGATGGCGCGGCGCCGCGCCTCGACCACGTGGCAGCGCCCGATCTCGGGGCAGCGCGCGCCGAGGCAGTTCTCGCGCGTCGAGCTCACCTGCGGGCTCAGCGGATGCGAGTCGCCGAAGTCGGGCACCTCGGCGAGATCGCCGGTCTTCGTGATGGTGGCCCAGCGCTGCACGCGCGCCAGCATGCGATCGCGAGTGCCGGCCGGACTGCGCTGCCCATCGAGCTGCTTCAGCCGGTACTCGCACAGGTAGTTGGACCGGCCCTTCAGCAGCGCGACGCGCGCCGGCACGCCGATGGCGCCGCCCACCAGCGGCAGGTCCTTGTTGAACAGCTGGTCCTGCAACGTGCGCGTGCCGGTCGAGATGACGACGCGCCGTCCGGACAGCAGCGCCGGCACGAGATAGGCGAACGTCTTGCCGGTGCCGGTGCCCGCCTCGATGACGAGCGGCGCGCGATTCTCGAGGGCGAGCGCCACGCGCTGCGCCATCGCGAGCTGCGAGCGGCGCGGCGTGAAACCCGGCAGCGAACGCGCCAGCGGGCCGCGCGGCCCGAATACGTCATCGAGGTGGAACATCGAGGCAAGCTAGCGCGACGGGCGCAGGCTGTCGAGGCTCAAATCCTTGAAAGTATCCTGGTCCGCCTTGATGCGGATCTTGAGGTACGGGCCCTGCGCCGTGTGGCGGCTCGCCGAGAAATCGTCGTCGCGGAAGCCGGCGAAGTTGTAGCCCACCGACACCCACATGTTCTTCATGATCGTCATGCCGACGTCGATGCCGGTCGAATGGTCCATCACGTTCGATTCCCAGGAATGCAGCAGCGCAGCGTGCACGCCCAGGTCGAAGCGGCGCGTCAGCTGGCGGCGCAGGTCGAAGCCGGCGATGTCGGAGACGCCGGCGTATTCGTCGCCGTCGAACGTGCTGGCCACGTAGCGCACGCCGTACTGCAGGCCGAGCTGCAGCTTGGGATCGAGCTGCCAGTTCGCGTGCAGGTTGTTCACGGCCCGCGACGACGAGAACGCGTCGACGCCACCGCCATGGTCCTCGTACTTCAGCTCGAAGCGGTCGAACACGATCCAGCGGCTGCTGTCCGGGCGGTACGCCCAGGCGACGCGGCCGACGGCGCTGGTCTCGTCCGCCTGCGCCTGGTCGGAGTCGAACGCCTGCAGCGACACCGACAACGCGTGACCCGCGACCGGCTCGCGATACCAGCCGGTGGTCGAGCTCCAGCGCTCCTCGCGATCCGAGTTGCGGTGCTCGAGGCGGCTCGTGAACTGCCACGCTTCCTGGCGGTACGACGCGCCGGCGAAGGCCGCGAAGAAGTCGTCCGTCATCGTGCCCGACGCCAGCGGCGCGTTCGGGTTCAGCGGCTCGAGGTTCGGGCCACGCAGCGTGTTCGTCTGGTCGACACCCATGTCGAACAACCACTTCTCCTTGTACATGAAGCCCTGCGTCAGGCCGAAGTTCGCGAACGTGCGCGGGCCGAACTCGGTCGCCTGCGTGTTGATGCTCGAGTTGACCTGCGTGCGGTCCCAGGGACGCGTGCGCATGCCGACGCGCGTGATGTTGGTTTCCAGCTCCGCGCCTTCCGCGTGTTCGTACTCGGCGTACAGCGTCGATTCGCCGTTCAGCCGGTAGTCGACGCCGACCAGGCTGCGCGCCGGGTAGTCGACGCTGGCGTCGTTGCCGCCGAGGCTGAAATCGCTGGCGCCGCGCAGCGTCACGCGGTCGTCCCAGAGGTCGATGCTGCCGGTGACGAAGGCCTGGTCGGAAACGCGGTCGTCGCCGTCCGCATCCTTGTCCGCGACGTGGCGCAGACCGCCGCCGACGGTGTAGTCGTCGCGCTGCAGCTGCGCATCGACGCTGGTCAGCAGACGCGTCGCTTCGCTGGCGAGCACGGTGTCGTGCTGCACTTCGCCGGTGACCACGATCTCCTTGCCGAGACGGTAGCGCGCGTCGACGCCACCCGAACGCGTACCGGTGTCCGCGGTGAGCTGCTGGCCGACGCCGAAGCCCGTCTCCGTCTCGCGCGCCCAGGCGCGGGCCTCGAAACGATCCGAGGCGTGTTTGCCTTCGACCAGCCAGGCGGTCGACGAATCCGGCTTCAGCGGATCGTCCGAGCTCGACTGCGCAACTTCGGCCCTGACGCGGGTCTCATCCGACACGCGCCACGTGAGATCGCTGCCGACGATGCGCGTGTCGCCCTGCTGCGCGCCTTCGGACACCGCGCTCGCACCGAGCTCGATCTTGCCGTCGTTGAACTTGGTCGCGACGCGCAGGCCCGTGGCGGTTTCGTCGTCGCCGCCGGTGCGCACTTCGTAGTCGGCGACGATGAACACCGGGTTCAGGTTCGCGTCGCGGCTCGACACGGGCTCCTTGAAGAACACGGTGCCGCGTTCGTAATCGAGATCGTAGTCGAGGAAGCGCGCGAGCTCGCGCGACTCGACGACCTTGTGGATGTCGAAGCGGTCACGGATCTCGATGCGGACCTTGTCGCTGCCGATGACGATCGGCGTGCGCGACAGGCGGTACAGGCCCGACGTGCCGTCGCCCGGCAGCTCGTCCTGCACGAGGCCGGTATCCGTGCGCGCAGCGAAGCCCGACACCGAGACGCGCTCGCCGGCGAAATCGCTGCGCACGCCCGAGAGGCTGCGGTTGTAACGCGTCAGTTCGGTGACCGTGAAGCCCGTGTCGAAGTCGCCGAACAGTGCGACGAACTGGCGACGCTCGATCTTGAGATAGATCTTGTTCTGCGTCGCGGCCTCGAAGCGCTGCTCGGTGCCGTCGCCGTACAGCAGGTAGTAGCGGTCCGGCTCGATCGTGCCCTTCAGGCGGTCGCGCGCATCCTGTTTCTCGCGCGCCGAGTCGTAGGCCATCGTCAGCAGGAAGTCGCCCTTGATGCGGCCCTTGGCGAAGAACGCGACGCGGCCGTCCTGCTCGAAGCCTTCTTCGCGATCCGCGGCCGAGGCCGTTTCCATGTTGCCGGTGATCTTGTTGTACGCGGCGGTGCCCTCGGCGATGCCGACGAGGATCCAGTCGCGCGGCGCCGGCGCGAGCCACACCTTGAGCTCCTCGCTCTGGCGCTCGTCGTAGCGCAGGCGGACGATCGCGTTGCCGGTGTCCGTGGTCGGTTCGAGCTCGATCAGCGCGACGCCGCCCTGGATCACGTCGGCCTGCGGCTCGCGCGGGCCGGTGGCGAGGATCTGGTTGTCGTTCAGCTGCTCGACTTCCCACATCGTGCGATACGGCGCGTCGATCGAGAACGGCACCGCGGTGCCGGCACGCGCGGGCTTGCCGTACTTGTCGAACATGCGCAGCGCGATCACCGGGCGGGTGCGGCCGTCGGCGACCAGCTTGGACATCGACGGATCGATCTCTGCGCGCACCGGGCCGTCGCCGTAGTGGATCGTGCGCTTCTGTTCGAAGAGCACCTTGCCGTCCGCATCGACGATGCGCGCCTGGAAGACGTTGTCGCCGTCGCGCAGGTGGACACCGCGCCAGCGGCTCAGCGACACCGTGTTCGCGTCGTTCGTCTGCAGGCCGTCGTAGTTGAGCGCGTCGACCGGCTGGCCGTTCAGCGTCAGCTCGGCTTTCTGGTCCGGCGCGTGCTGGATGAACACCTTGGTCGCGGCGATCGGCGGCGAGCTGTTGTCCTCGGGGAACAGCCACTTGATGCCGGGCTGCAGGTCCGCGACGTCGTAGCTCGCGGCGAACGACGGCGTCTCGGTGGCGACGCGCTTGCGCAGGTTGCGCATCGCATCCGCGGCGGCCGCACCGCGCAGCACCACGCCGACGGTGTCGATCTTCGGCGCGGCGCCACCGGCGTTCACGAGCTCGAGAGGCGCGTTGGCTTCGAACCGCGCGCCCTCGATGACGATGTCGACGCGACGGTTCGCGGCGAGGCTGGCCGCGTCCTTGCCCGAGTTCAGCGGCTCGTCCGAACCGTGGCCTTCGACGCGCACGCGCGCGGCGGGCACGTTCAGCGCGGCGGCGAGGTAATCGGCGACGGCGCGGGCGCGCGCCTCGGACAGCGCGTAGTTGTCCTTGAACACCTGGCGGTTGCGACCGGAGATGGGCTGCGAATCGGCGTGACCGACGGCGTGGATGGTCAGCTCGCGCGCGCCGCGCCACGAGTCGATCAGCGCGCGCAGCGCGTGTTCGTCGCTGGGCAGCAGCTCGGTCTTCAGCACGTCGAAGCGCGGCGCGAACGTGAAGGTCGAGCGCGCGTACTTCGCCGCACCCCGTGTCAGCAACGTCGTCACCGGCTCGGTGCGCAGGCCGGACTTGGCCGGCGAATCGAACATCGCCAGCGCGCGGAACTCGAGCTGGCCGCCGGCATTCGGCGTGGCGTGTGTCTGGAAGCGCAGCGTGCGCACCGTGCCGGGCGGGAGCTCGCCGAGACGCGCGATCAGCGTGCCGTCGCCGGCCGACACCACCGGGCCACCGACGCCCTCGACCTGGCCCGCCGCGTCGCTGACCTTCACGCCGTCGAGCGTCGCGCTGCCCGAGACGTATTCGAGACCGGCCGGCAGCATGACCATCGCGCGCGTATTGCCGGCGCTGACGCCGCCGACGCGCACGATGGCCTCGTGCATCGCCAGGCCCTCGCCTTCGGGATCCGGCAGCAGCGACGATTTGAATTCGAACGCGACGTCGCCCTTCGGCGCGACCTTCTGGCGCAGCACGAAGTCGCTGCGCCACAACGTGCCGCCGCGCAGTTCGGCGAACTGCGAGAAGTCGCGGCCGGCATGGTTCATGCGGTCCGCGCACGGCGCCAGCTCGAGCCAGTCGGGCAGCGTGAACTTGTCGAGCTGCACGGTGTGCGTGCCCGGGTCGAGGCCTTCGAAGTGGAAGTGGCCGTTCTCGTCGGTGACGCCGTAACGACCATCCTCCAGGTACACGCGCACGTTCGGTACACCCGCGGCGTCGCGGCCGTCGTCGTCGCAGCTGCCCTCGTAGACGCGGCCGACGATGAAGCCCTTCTGCGAGAACAGCTCATCGTTCATGCGCACCAGCGAGCGCGCCTGGTTCGACCGCACGTTGCCCGGCGCGACGGCCTGCGCCGTGTTGATCGCGTCGCGCATGCCGCGCATCGCGACGGTGTACTCGACGACGTACTTCAGCGTGATCGTGACGCCCGGCTCGATGCGCGGATGCGTGTACGTGAAGCCTGCGCCGTCCGCGGCGACCACCGGATCGGCGATCTTCACGCCGTCGAGACGCAGCGAACCGGCGCGGTAGCGCGCACCCGCCGGCAGCCGGTCGATGACCTGCACGTTCGTGAACGCGCCGGACTGGCTGGTGTTCTGCAACGTCAGTGTGTACTGCACGAAGTCGCCAGTGCTGGCGATCTGCTGGCCCGCGGTCTTGCGCAGCACCAGCGTCTCGCCGCTCGGATCGAGCGGCACGTCGAGCGCGACCGCCGGCGCCGCGGTCGTCACGAACGAGCGGCCGTACGAACCATCCTGCAGGCGGTACGGCGCGCCCGGCAGCGTCTGCAGATCCGGGATCGTGCGCGACGACGGGAACGTGTAGTTGCCGGGCGGCAGCACTTCGACGCGATACGTGCCGGGCGCCACCAGCGGGAAGCGGAAGACGCCGGCCGGCATGCTGTACTGCGTGCCGCCCTGGTCGACGACCTGCTCGCCCGTGACCATCTCGTTCGGATAGCGGCTGACGCCGTCGTCGCCGAACACGGCGGCCGGCAGACCGGTGCCGTTGTCGATGAGGCGCACTCGCGCGCCGTTGACGGGCAGGCCCGTCTGCGAATCGAAGACGAGGCCGAACGGATCCACCAGCGCTTCGGCCTGGACCGCATCGGTGTCGTCGGTGGGATCGACGTAGGTGACGTCGAGCGCCGAGTTGCGCTCGACCTGCAGCAGGCAGTCCGCCGTCGCGCCGTTCGTGGCGGTGGCGATGTAGCCGACGAACACACCCGTGTTCGGGCCGGTTTCCGACAGGCGCAGGATCTCGGAATCACCGGTGGCGCGCGCGAAGATGCGCACGTCCACGGTCTCGACGACGGCGCCGTCGCGGTTGCGATCGGCGTCGACGACGCGCACGAACACCGGGTCGCCGGCGTGCGCGATGGCGGTGTCCTGCATGGGAATCGGGGTCAGCGGGTCCAGCGTGCCCTTGCCCTGCGGCGCGGGCGACGCCAGCGCCGTGAACGCGTTGCCGAGGCGGCACTGCGTCGGGCCGGCGGTGAACGTGCTCGGGGCCGAAGCCTCGAAGCGCGCCAGCTGGATGGTCGCGCGCGACGGCAACGGCACCACCGCGAGCTGGACTTCGTTCGAATCAACCGTGCGCGCGCCGCCGGACACGTTGAACGCGACGTTGCCGACGTTGCGAATCAGCGTTCCGGCCGGCGTGACTTGCGCCACGGAATGTTGCGGGAGGATGAGACCCAGCGCGCATAACAACGTGCTCGCGCAAAGCGACTTTGCGCGGCTCATAAAAGCGCCGAAGGCGGGGTAGCTAGTCGCTACCCCGCCCTCTGCGTGAGAGTACCCGTTGTTCCGGGTGCCGATCTTGGGTCGCCCCTTCGGGCTCCAGGACCGACGCCCCGTGGCGTCGAGAGTCATTCCGATCCGTTAGTTGATGGTCACGCGGAAGCGCACGGCGACCTGCGTCGTCGCGCCGCCCGTGGCGACCGTGGAGACCGCCGGCGCACCGACCGTCAGCACGCCACCGGCGGTGCGGAAGCAGCCGTCGGCGTTGGTGTCGGAGCCCGACTCGGCGTTGCAGAACGTCGCCGCCCCACTGCCCACCTGCACGCTGACGTTCGAGGCGCCCGCGTTATAGGAGTTGGTGACGAACGTGACGTTGGTCGGCAGCGTGTCCGTGATCGCGGTCACCGAGGCATTCGCACCACCGGTGTTCGAAAGCGTGATGGCGTATTCCATCGTCGCGCCCGGGATCGCCTTCGGGAACGTGGTGTTGTTGAACGGATCGCTGATCACCGTGCTCGTCTTGACGACGGCGAGCGTGGCGGTCGAGACGATGTAGCCGCCCTGTGCGGCCTCGAGACCGTTGTTGCCGGTATCGGCGAACACGACCTGCACCGTGTCCTTGTCGTCGGCGACGCCCGCACCCGTCTGCGGCTGCACCGACGGCGCACCCGTCGTGTTGGCAATCGCGGTGGTCGCGGTCAGCGTGAGGTTCGCGGTATCGCCGTTGACGGCGACGCCCGGCATGTCGGCGACGATGAACACCCAGCGGCAGCTGTCCGGCGCCAGCGTGTTCACGTACGGCAACGTGTCGGTCGTCGCGTTGTAGGTCGGCGCCGTGGTGGAAGCCAACGTACAGGCGGCGGTCGAGACGTGCACCGACTCGTTGTTCATGTCGCGGGTGTCACCCGTCGTGAGATCCACGACCGTGAAGTTGTAGCCCTGCGCCGTGTTGCCGATGTTCTCCAGGCGGAACGCGACGGTCGCGCCGGTCTGGCCCGAGGCCACCGTCGTCTGCGTGGGACCGACGCGCGTCAGCGTGAGGTTCACCTTGTTGTCGACGACGAACGTCGCGGCGGCCGAGGTGATCGGCGACTGGGCAACGCTGCCCACCGTGTAATTGACCGTCGCGGTGTTGCTGATCGTCGTGGTCGAGACGGTGCCTGCTGCCAGGGCCGTCTGCGACACCGCGATCGCACCCAACGCGACGCAAGCGAGGCCGGCTCGCTTGTGTCTATTGAGGAACGATTTCATGGGTACTCCTGATGACTCTCTCTGCGAAAAAAACCGGTCAGTTCAGCAGCGCGCGGAAGTGCGCGACCGCCTGCGCGCCGGGCGCGAGCGGTGCCTTGAAGGTCCAGCGGATGAACTTGTATTCGTCGGCGCGCGCCTTGCGCGTGGTGCCGTTGTCCTGGACGGTGAGCTGGTCGGCGGTGCCGTACGTCTGACCATCGAGCGAGTACGCGATGTCGGCGGCCGGGTTGTTGGTCGCCGAATTGGCGACGAACGTCATGTGCGCCGGCACCGGGTTGTTGATCGTGACCTTGTCCGACGGCTGCTTGCAGACGTTGTCCGCGGTAACGGTCCAGGTGACTTCGACGCCCGGGACGACCTTGGTCGCGGTGACGAGCTGAACGGTCTTCTTGCCGTTCGCGTCGACGACTTCCTGCTCGACCTGCGGCACGGACTTCAGCGAGATGCAGCCCTGCGTCTGCGCGAACGCCTGCGAACCGAAGTTGCAGGCGATGATCGCGGCGGCGATGAATTTCCAGTTCCCCTCGAACATGTGTGTCTCCTTCACGGTGTCGTCCTGACTAGTTGTTGATGCGCACGGCGAACTGGACGGTCTGGTTGCCGCTCGCCTGCGTGAGGGTGCCGAGCGCCACGCGCACGCGCGCGGCCGGCGTGGTCTCGAACGCGCCGACGTCGGCGTCCGCGCCGTCGGTCAGCGAGACGCTGTTCAGCGTCAGCGTGCCGGGCAGGTACGTCGTGTTGGCCGGGATGTTGTCGACGAAGACGACGCCGGTCGCCGAGCCCGTGCCCGTCGCGCTCACGGCGATCGTGTAGTTGATGCGCGCACCCGGGACCGGCTTCGCGCCGCCGAACTGGTCGACGACCGTCTGCGACTTCGTCGCGACGATCGAGATGCCCTGCACGAGGTACTCGCCCGTGCCGATCGCGGTGGCGCCGGTGGTGCCGACGACCGCGTCGGTGCCGCTCGCGCCCTGGCCCGCGAACACGGTGCCCGGCGTGCCGGTGCCGGTACGCGCGGCCGCGCTCAGGCTCGAACGGCCGATGTTGCCGTCGGCGACCGCGGTCGGGATGTCGTTGACGACGAACACGGTGACGAACGCGTCGGCGTTCAGCAGCGGATCGTTGGTGCCGGCCACGTAGGCCGCGTCACCCGCGGTCAGCGTGCCGCTGTTGTCGGTGTCGAGGTAGATGGACGGCGACGCGGCGACCGGGTCGAACTGGTCGCCGGCGATCACGTCGTTCATCACCAGGTGGAAGGGTTCCGGGCCGTTGCCGGTGTTCGTCACGCGATAGCGCAGGACCTGCTGTGCGGCGCCCGGCGCGACCGGCACGGTCGGCGTCTGCACCGTGACGACGACGTCGAGGATCTCGGCGACGGTGACCGACGCGGTGTTGGAGGTCACGGTGCTCGTCACCGTGCCGACGCTGTAGGACACCGAAGCGGTGTTGTCGATGGTCGTGCCCGCGGGCACACCAACGGCGAAGGCCTGGCTCGCGCCGAAGGCGCAAACAACCGCGAAGGCGCTCTGCGCGCCGAACTTCCGAATCGATTTCACAGCGTACTCCTCGAAAAAAACCCGCGACCGACTGCGGGAGGAGCGCCAGATTCCTGTCTCCTAGGAAAATGGCGTCTCGCTGCGATGCATAATAGGAATCGAGGGGTCTAGGCCACGTGATTGGGGTCACGCCGACCCTGTCGCCACTGGGAAACGGATCACATATAACGAGAACGACAGCGTCCGGAGGCGTCGATGGCTGCGAAAAAATCCGCGAAAGCGCCGCAAAGTGTGACGGAGATCAAATCCGGCGCAGCGCGCGAAGACGATTCCGCTAAAGATGGATTCGCCGCTGCCGATACCGTGGAACAGCCCGAACTCGAGCACTCGGCCGCGACCGATGCGGCCGAGCAGATCCTCGGTGCGAATCCCCTGCTGGGACTCGACCGGGACGAATTGCTGGCGGCCGGAAAACGGCTGTTGCGCCTCATGACCGTGAACCCGCAGGTGCTCATCGAGGAGAACCTCGGTTTCGCGCGCGAGCTCGTCGCGATCGCCATGGGCTCGTCGAAGATCCTGCCGGACGGCCGCGATCGCCGCTTCGCTCACGTGGTCTGGCAAAAGAGCGGTTACTACAAGCGGCTGATGCAGGGCTTCGTCGCCTGGCGCGACATGCTGAACCGCGTGCTCGACCGTGCCGACACCACCACCGAGGATCGCGAACGCGCGCGGTTCGTCCTGCAGCTGTTCACGGAAACCTTCGCCCCCACCAATTCGCTGCTCGGCAATCCCGGCGCGCTGCAGCGGATCACCGAGACCCGCGGCAAGAGCCTGCTCTGGGGCCTGCAGAATTTCATCGACGACCTGACCAACAACTTCGGCATGCCGCGCCAGGTCGACGAACGCAAGTTCCAGGTCGGCAGGAACCTGGCTATGACCCCGGGCGCGGTCGTGTACCGCGGCGAGGCGTTCGAGCTCATCCAGTACGCACCGCAGACGTCGCGCGTGCATCGCCGGCCGCTCGTGATCGTGCCGCCGCAGATCAACAAGTACTACGCCACGGATCTCTCGCCCGGCCGCAGCTTCGCGGAGTTCGCCGTGCAGAACGGCATCCAGACGTTCTGCATCAGCTGGCGCAACCCGACGGCCGTGCAACGGGACTGGAACATGGAGACCTATCTCACGGCCTGCAAGGATGCCATCCGCGTCGCGCTCGAAATCACCGGCGCCGATCGCGTGAACACGATGGCGGCCTGCGCCGGCGGCTTCACGCTCGCGACGCTGCTCGGGCACCTCGCGGCGAAAGGCGACGATCGTGTCGCGAGCGCGACCCTGCTGGTGACGGTGCTCGACACCGCCGCACCGACGATGCTCGGCCAATTCGCCTCGCGTACCGGCGTCGCCGCTGCCATCCAGAAATCGAAGTCGAAGGGCGTGCTCGAGGGCAGCGAGATGGCACGCGTGTTCGCCTGGCTGCGACCCAACGACCTCGTCTGGCTGTTCGTCGCCAACAACTGGGTGATGGGAAACCGTCCGCCGGCATTCGACATCCTCTACTGGAACTCCGACACGACGCGCCTGCCGGCGGGGTTTCATGCCGACCTGCTGCGCATGTTCATGGAGAATCCACTGAAGGCGCCCGGCCGCATCGCCGCGCTCGGTACACCGATCGACATGTCGAAGGTCACGGTGCCGGCTTACGTCGTCGCCGGCGTCACGGACCACATCACGCCCTGGCAGGCGTGTTACCAGTCGAAGAACATCCTGCGCGGCAGACTGGAGTTCGTCCTGTCCTCGAGTGGCCACATCCAGAGCATCGTGAATCCGCCGACGAATCCGAAGGCTAAGTACTTCCTCAATGCGAGCCAGCCCGACGACGCGGAAGACTGGATCGCGACGGCCACGGAACACGCGGGCAGCTGGTGGACACACTGGAGCCACTGGTACGCGGAGCACGGCGGCGGCGAAGTCGATGCGCCCGCGGCGGTCGGCAGCGCGACGCATCCCGCCGGCGACCCGGCGCCGGGCCGTTTCGTCCACCAGCGATGAGCAAGCCGCAGATCGAGTTCGTCGAAGTCGATGGCGTGAATCTGCGCGTGGCGACCCAGCACGGTCGCAAGGGATTGCCGCTGCTGCTGTTCAATGGCATCGGCGCGAATCTCGAACTGTGTTTTCCGTTCATGGAGTCGATGCCCGACCGCGAGATCGTGATCTTCGACGTGCCCGGCACCGGCCGTTCCGAGATGAGCTGGCGGCCGCGACGCTTTTCGGGATTGGCGCGTCTCGCACGCAAGCTGCTCGACCGACTCGGCTACCCGCAGGTCGACGTCATCGGCGTGTCGTGGGGCGGCGCGCTCGCCCAGCAGTTCGCCCGCCAATATCCCGATCGCTGCCGGCGGCTGGTTCTCGCGGCGACATCGACCGGCGCGCTGATGGTCCCGGCGCGGCCCTCGGTGCTCGCGAAGATGGTCACGCCGCGCCGGTATCTCTCGCCTACCTACATGCAGAAGTCCGCGGCGGAGATCTACGGCGGCGAAGCGCGTCGCGATGCCTCGATCATGTCGGCGCACGCGTCGCGCGTGATCGCGCCGCAGTTCATGGGGTACCTGTACCAGCTGTTCGCCGGCATGGGCTGGACCAGCATCCATTGGCTGCACCGGATCCGTCAGCCCACGCTGGTGCTGGCCGGCTCCGAGGATCCGCTGGTACCGCCGGTGAACGCGCGGATCCTGTCGATGCTGATCCCGAACAACCGGCTGTTCATGGTGCCGGGGGGTGGACACCTCTTCATGCTCCACTCCATAGATAAGGTGACTCCCGTCCTGACCACCTTCCTCGATTCCGGGACGCCGCTGGCCGACTGAGCCCAATTCCTTGACATTGCAATGCAGCAAAGTATGATGCGCCGCATCATTGCTGCTCCGCAGCACAGGAGTCCTCATGAATTTCCAGGAAAAGCTCGTCGACGTGTCGGCCGAACTGCGCGCGCGCGCCACCGCCCTCAGCCATACGGCGCTCGATGTCGTTCGGGCCCGAGCCGCCATCGCCGCCAGGCGTGCCGAGGGATTGAAGGGATCTTTCGAGACGTTGTCGGCGGCCAGCCGCCAGCTGGCCGGCGTCGCCCGCCGGCACGCGTCGCGCTTCGTGAAGGAGAACTCCGCCCTGGCGCGCGCCGCCGGCGCGGACGTGACCGTGCTCGCACGCGAGACCTATGCATCGCTGGGCAAGAAGAAGGTCGTGAAAGCCAAGGCCCGCAAGGCGGGCGCGACACGCAAGCGCACGGCGAAGGCGGCCTGACGCCAACCGATCGCGTTCGTCCAAAGCCCCTGACTGTCAGCGCGCCCCCACGGCGGGGCGCGCTGTTTTCCGCTGGTGGTGATAGCGCTGGCACCATTTCCCGTGAGCCGGAACAACGCCGCTATACTCCGTTGTCTCGTCAGGACAGACAGACAATTTGAGGACCCGCGATGGCCACAGCGCCCCAAGCATTCGCCTCCCTCCCCGATCTTTCCCCCGCGGTGGCCGACTGGGTCGAGTCCGTCCGCCAGCTAACCACTCCCGACCGCGTCCAGTGGTGTGACGGCTCCGCCGCCGAGCTCGGACGGCTCAAGCAATCGCTGGAGAAGACCGGCGAGCTGAAGCAGCTCAACCCCTCCACCTTCCCCGGCTGCCACATCGCGTATTCGCACCCGTCCGACGTCGCGCGCGTCGAGCACCTGACCTTCATCTGCACGAAGAACCGCGAGGACGCCGGGCCTAACAACAACTGGATGGACCCCTCCGCCGCGCACGTGAAGATGCGCGAGCTGTTCGCCGGCTGCATGAAGGGTCGCACGATGTACGTCGTGCCCTACTGCATGGGACCGATCGATTCGCCCTACTCGCGCTGCGGCGTCGAGATCACCGACAGCGCCTACGTCGTCATCAACATGTCGATCATGACGCGCATGGGCCGCGCCGCACTCGAACGCATCGCGCGCGACGGCAAGTTCGTCCGCGGACTGCACTCCACCGGCGAGCTCGACCCGAACCGCCGCTTCATCATGCACTTCCCGGAAGAGCTCTCCATAGAGAGTTACGGCTCGGGATACGGCGGCAACGCGCTGCTCGGCAAGAAGTGCCACGCTCTGCGCATCGCCAGCTGGCAGGCCCGCGACGAGGGCTGGCTCGCCGAGCACATGCTCATCGTCGGCCTCGAGAGCCCGCAGGGCGAAACGCACTACATCGCCGCGGCGTTCCCGTCGGCCTGCGGCAAGACGAATCTCGCGATGCTGATCCCGCCGGACTCGATGCCCGGCTGGAAGATCTGGACGGTCGGCGACGACATCGCCTGGCTGCATCCCGGCCCGGACGGCCGCCTGTACGCCATCAATCCCGAGGCCGGGTACTTCGGCGTCGTGCCCGGCACGAACCGCGCGACCAACCGCAACGCCTTCGACATGATCCACCGCGACACGCTGTTCACCAACGTCGCGCTGACCGCGGACAACGAACCGTGGTGGGAAGGCCGCAAGCTCAACACGCCGGTGCTCGACTGGCAGGGCAAGACTTTCGACGCCGCGAGCGGCGGCGTCTCGGCGCACCCGAATTCGCGCTTCACCGTCTCGGCGCGCAACAATCCTATCTACTCGCCGCACTCGGAGGATCCGACCGGCGTGCCGATCTCCGCGATCGTGTTCGGCGGCCGGCGCCGCGAAGTGGCGCCGCTCGTGTACGAAGCGCGCGATTGGCAGCATGGCGTCGTGGTCGGCGCGTCGGTCGCGTCCGAGACGACGGCGGCTGCCACCGGCGCGGTCGGTGTCGTGCGCCGAGATCCCATGGCGATGAAGCCGTTCGCCGGCTACAACTTCGGCGACTACTGGAAGCACTGGCTGGCCGTCGGCCGGAAGCTGAAGAATCCGCCGAAGCTGTTCCACGTCAACTGGTTCCGCCGCGATTCCGCGGGCAAGTTCCTGTGGCCGGGCTACGGCGACAACCTGCGCGTGATGGAGTGGATCCTGAAGCGCTGCGCGGGACGGATCGGCGCCGAGGAGTCCGCGATCGGCTACCTGCCGCGTCCGGGCGATCTCAATCTCGACGGCGTGGACGTCGACGCCGCGACGATGAAGGAGCTGCTCACGGTGCAGCCGGACGCCTGGCGTCGCGAAGCCGCGGACATGCGCGAGTACCTGCGGGAGTTCGGTGAACGTGCGCCTGCCGAGATGTCGGCGGAGCTGGACGGGATCGAGAAGCGCCTGGGCTGAAGAAATGGGGACAGTCCCCATTTGCTAGGAAACGGGGACTGTCCCCATTTCCATCAGGCCTCTTCGCAGTAGAAGCGGATGGTGAGCGGTGAGTCGCGCTCGGGCACGCGCCCGAGTCCGATGAGCCCCTCGCCCTTGATCTGCACGCTGTCGCGGCGCACGAACAGTTCCTCGCCGCCTTCCGCCTGGACGAACGTGCCGTTCGTGCTCTGGTCGATCAACACGAACTTGTTGCGATTGATCTCGATGCGCGCGTGCAGCCGCGAGATGAGATTGCCGCGGATCACGAGATCGTTGTCGTCGGCACGGCCGATGGCGACGTTGGGCCGCTGCTCGGTCAGCATCACCTCGCCGCCGTCGAACGTGAGACGCAGGCGCATCGCGCGCCGGCCCTCGGCGGCAGTGATCGACACCGACGGCAACATGCTGGTGATGTCGTCCGTCTGCCAGAGCACTTCGAACAACGTGACCTCGGCGCCCTGGCCCTTCAGCGTGGCGACGTCGATCTGTCGCACCGCCGACTGCCAATCCGGCGAGAGCTGCGCGACCATCGCCTCGGTCGTGATGATCTGGCCGGCCTTCGCCTGGCTGGTCATGCGATTCGCGGTATGCACGGTCGAGCCGAACACGTCGCGATTCTCGACGACCACCGGGCCGCAGTGACAACCGATGCGGATGGCGACGTGATGACCTTCCGCGGTCAGCTCCGGGTTGCCGGTGATCGATTTCTGCATCTTCGCGGCCGCGTTGAGCGCGTCGTTGGCGACGGAGAACGTGGACATCACCTCGTCGCCCATCGTCTTGATGACGGTGCCGTGATGTTCCTCGGTGGCCTGCCGCATGATGTCGATGCAGGTCGCCACCACTTCGCGCGCGCGTTGATCCCCGAGCTCTTCGTAGAGCCGCGTCGAGCCGACCACGTCGGCGAACACGATGGCGAGTTCAATGTCTTTGGCCATGGGGCGCGGGGATTATAACCATATGACCTAGAATGACGTCCCATTCCCCCGGACCCCGGACGTCTTTGACCCATGCGCACTCTCGAACATCCGCTGTTTGTCGCCTTCCTGTTGTCGCTCGTTGCCGCCGCGAGCGCCGCCCCGCCGGCGAAAAACGCCGGGTCTTTCTCGCGCGCGGACCTCGCCGCTGCCACAACCCTGCGCGAACGCGCCCTGGCCGATGCGACCGCCTACCAGCTGGTCGAGTCGCTCACCACCGAGGTGGGTCCGCGTCCGGCCGGGTCACCGGGAGATCGCGCGGCCGTGGCCTGGGCCCAGCGCGAGATGCAGCGCCTGGGATTTGCCAACGTCCACACCGTGGCGGCGACCGTTCCTCACTGGGTGCGAGGCGACGCGGAGTTTTCGGTGCTCGCGCCCTGGCCGCAGACGATGCCCACGCTCGCGCTCGGCGGCAGCGTCGGCACGGGCTCGGAAGGTCTCGAGGCCGCGGCGGTGATGGTCCGAGATCTCGACGCCCTGAAGCAGTTGCCCGCGGACGCGGTCCGGGACCGCATCGTGTTCTTCAACCTGCGCATGGAGCGCACGCGTGACGGCTCGGGTTACGGCAAGGCCGTCGCCGTACGCGCCTACGGCCCGTCGGCGGCGAGCGCGCTCGGCGCGACCGGCGTGGTGATCCGCTCGATCAGCACGAGCAACACGCGTTTCCCGCACACCGGCGCGCTGCGTTACTCGGCCGACTCGCCACGCATCCCGGCGCTCGCCATCTCCAACCCCGATGCCGACGCGCTCGAACGCCAGTTCGCCAGCGGCAAGCCGGTGCGCCTGCGCCTGCGTTCGACCTCGCGCGAATTGCCGGACGCACAGTCGGCCAGCGTGGTCGGCGAGATCCCGGGAACGGACCTCGCGGACCAGGTCGTGATCCTCGGCGCGCATCTCGACTCGTGGGACCCGGGCGTCGGCGCGCTCGACGACGGCGCCGGCGTCGCGATCATGATGGGCGCTGCCAGACTGATCTCCGGGCTCGAGGTGAAGCCGCGCCGCACGATCCGCGTCGTCCTGTTCGCCAACGAGGAATTCGGCACGTCGGGCTCGCGCGCCTACGTCGCCGCGCTGGGCGCCGCCACCGACAAACACGTGCTCGGCTTCGAGGCCGACATCGGCGCCGGTCCGGTGTGGCGCCTATCTAGTCGGGTGCACCCGGACCAGGTGCCGGCGGTCGACGCGATCTTCCGCGCGCTCGCCCCGCTCAAGCTCGAGCGCGGCGACAACGAGGCGCGCGGCGGCGCCGACCTCGAGGGGCTGAGCAAGCTCGGCATGCCGATCCTCGAGCCGAATCTCGACGCGTCGAAGTACTTCGACGTGCACCACACGGCCAACGACACGATGGCGCAGGTCGATCCCGCCACGCTGCGGCAGAGCGTCGCGGCGTTCGCGGTCAGCGTGTGGCTGGGCGCGCAGTATCCCGGCGAGTGGCAGCGCGTGGAGACGCCGAAGGCCCCGCGCCGCTGAACGCGGTCGCGCCGGACGCCGCCGCGCCGAACGCGGCGCGGCGGCGCTGAAAGCGCTTTCCTAGCTACCGCGCGTGCCGGGTCGCGCGCGCGGGGCAAATATATTCGCGAGAGGCCATGTGAAGGGCCTCGCGCGAATAATGAAACATGATAGTGTATTTTTATATGATCAATGCGACCCGAGGCAAGAAGAGCGCGAAAAGCGCCGCCCGCACGCCGCGCCGCGTGCCCGCCACCCGCGCGGAGGTGTTGCCGGGCAGCGGCGTCCACAACGCCGGCGCCGTGCACCTGGGACGCAATCTCACGTACGGGATGCTCGACGCGCTCGGCCGCGAGATCGTCATCGGCAACTACAACGGCCGCAGCTTCCCCACCGAGGCGGAGCTCGCGAAGCAGCACGGCGTCAGCCGCTCGGTCACGCGCGAGGCCGTGAAGATGCTCACGGCGAAGGGCCTGCTGACGGCGCGCCCGCGCCAGGGCACGACCATCCAGCCGAGCAGCTCGTGGAACCTGTTCGACACCGACGTGTTGCGCTGGCTGCTCGAGCGGAAGTTCTCCGTCGACCTGCTGCACCGCTTCAACGAGCTGCGCGTCGCCATCGAACCGGAAGCCGCCGCCCTCGCCGCCACGTTCGCCGGCCAGGAGCAGCGCGACGAGATCGATGCCGGCCTCGCGCGCATGCAGGCCGCCGAACAGGGGCTCGACAACACGCTCGATGCCGACATCGCGTTCCACGTCGCCGTGCTGCGCGGTTCCGGCAACCCGTTCTTCGTGCAGTTCCGCGACGTCGTGGCCACCGCGCTGCGCAGCTCCATCCAGTTCACCAACCGCGTCAAGGGCCGCACCGCCAGCGTCGCCGACCACGCCGCCGTGCGCGACGCGATCATGCGGCACAACGCCGATGCCGCCCGGGTCGCGATGCGCAAGATCATCGGCGACGTCCTCGACCTCATCGAAGCGGCCGAAGCGCCGCAGAAGAAATCCGCGCGCTGAACCGGCGCGCGGATCTCCACCGCCCGGCTCAGAGTCGAACGCGGACGCTCAGTCCGTACGTGCGGTCGTCCACGCGGATGTCGTGCGGGAACCACGAGACGCCCGAGTAGCTGTGATAGTCGGAGCCCGTGAGATTGGTGCCTTCGAAGCTCACCGTGATCTTCTCGCTGACGTCGTAGCCGAGTGACATGTCGACGCGTCCGTAGGCGCGCACGACGTTGTACACCGGCGGCGATTCCTGGTTGCCGCAGAAGTCCATCTCGTTCGCACCGAGCAGGCAGCCGAACTGCCCTTCGTTGAACTGGTCGCGCCACGTGTACACGAGCCGGCCCGTGATGCCGAACTTCTCGTACAACAATCCGACGTTGTAGCTGTTCTCCGAGACGCCGAGCAGCGGGAAGCCGTTCAGCTTGTCGTCCGCCGACTTCACCTCGCTGTCCGCGTAGGTGTAGTTGGCGAACGCGCCGAAACCGCTCCACGCGCCCGGCAGCGAATCGAAGAACACCTGCGCGGACAGTTCCACGCCC
Source organism: Steroidobacteraceae bacterium (assembly GCA_035502995.1). Taxonomy (GTDB): domain Bacteria; phylum Pseudomonadota; class Gammaproteobacteria; order Steroidobacterales; family Steroidobacteraceae; genus CADEED01. The sequence goes on from DATJTW010000022.1 coordinate 88,410, forward strand.
TGCAACGTCGCTTCGCCCACGTTGCGCGGACGGTCGATGTTGTAGGTGATGCCGTCGATGACTTCCGGGTTGATCGCACGGGCGACGCGGTCCTCGAGGTCACGGTAGTAGATGGCCGCCGCCACGTAGCTGCTGCGCGAGAAGTAATACTCGAGCGTGGCGTCGTAGGCGGTCGACTTCTGCGGCTTGAGATCCGGGTTGCCGCCCGCTCCGCCCGGCTGCACGTTCGCATTGGACGGGACGTCGTAGAACAGGCCCGGGTTCAGGTCCCCGAAGAACGGCTGCGACAACGTCTTCGCCGCGGTGAACCGCGCCTGCAGCTTGTCGGTGAGTTGCGCCCGCAGGCTCAAATTCGGCAGCACCTCGGTGTCGCTGGTGTCCTTCGTCACCGGCGTCAGTACGCCGCTGATGCGACCCGTGCCCGACAACGTGCGGTCGTTGCGCGTCACGCGCACACCGATCAGGCCGTCGACCGGCACGCTGCCGGCCTCGAAGCCGTACTTGGTCTGCACGTAGCCGGCGAGCGTCTGCTCCTGCGCGTCGTAGTTGCGCGAGGGATCCGTCGGCGGATCGCCGGCCGCCTGGCCGTAGATGCCGCGCAACTGGTCGGTGTTGTCGCGTAGATAGTCCGCATCCGGCGTCATCCAGTGCGCACCGGCGTTGATGAACGGGATCGACGCGGGCGACCGCACGAGGAAGTCCGACGGCAGCCCGACGGAATTAACCAGCGTCACGCGGTTGCCGCCGGGCGCGTTCGGCCCGCCCGGCGCGTTCGAGCGGAAGTCGGAATCGCGATCCGCATATCGAGCGCCGAACTGCACGTCCTTGAAGAAGCCTTCGCCCAGCGAGTACTTGCCGTTGACGGCGACGGCCAGCATCGTGCTCTCCGCCCGGTTGATGTCCTGGAACAGGCTGTTCGCGAACAGGAACCCGTTGGCGTCGCCGAGCGGATTGTTCGGCATGTCGGTGGTGCCGTGCTGATCGTCGTCGACGAGGATGTTGACGACCGGGATCGTCTTGCCGATGTCGACGATGATGTTGCGGTTGCGGTTCTTCGACTCGAGATAGGACACGTCGCCGTCGAGATGCAGCGCGCCGGCATCGAAGCGCAGGCCGGTGGCGAACATGGTCTGGTCCGTGTGCCCGGTCTTCGCCTGCGTGCTCGTGAGGCCGGCCACGTTGTTGAACGTCGCCTGCGTGCCGAAACACAGGTCCTGCAGGCCCGCCGATTCGGGGCCGAGGAAGCCGCCGCCATCGACATGCGTCGTGACGCAGTGATCGCCGGCCGCGGTGTTCGTGATGTTCTGCGCGCCGAAGATGTCCGAGAAGATGAAGTCCGTCTCGAACTCCGCGTCGTAGCCGGCGTACAGCGCGTCGCCGTACCACTCGAGCGAATCGCTGAGCTTCCACTGGAACGCGGCGTTCACCTGCGGACGGTTGTAGTTGCCGTAGTCGTTCAGACCGCCGACGCAGGTCGGCAGGATGATGCCGGCGGCGCCCGGCGGACCGTTGGTGCCCGAGCGCTCGTCGCAGTTGAACGAGATCGGGCGGTTGAAGTCCTGGTCGGAATACGAGGCGTCGAGCAACACGCCGAAGTTCTCCGTGCGATGCGAGACCAGCGCGCCGGCCGTGTAGTTGAGGCTATCTACCTCCTCCGGGTAGATGCCGCGCACGTTCAGCGCGGCCGTCGTGCCCTCGTTGAAATCGAACGGCTTGTGCAGCCGCAGGTCGATCTCGCCCGCGACTCCGCCCTCGATGAGGTTGGCGCTGTTCGACTTGTAGACGTTCGCGCGCGCGATCGCCTCCGCGGGCAGATCCTGGAACGCGAAGCCGCGGCCCACGCCGGTGAACATCTCGCGGCCGTCGACCGTCGTCAGGATGTCGCCGATGCCGCGGATCAGCGGGTTCGCGATCTCGTTGTTGAAGCCGACGACCGTCTGGATGCCGGGCACGCGCTGCAACGCGGCCGCCACGGTGTTGTCCGGAAACTTGCCGATGTCGTCGGCGACGATCGCGTCGACGACCTGGTCGGCGTTCTGCTTGATCTTCGCGGCCTCCTCGAGGCTGGCGCGCAGGCCGACCACGACGACTTCCTCGAGATCCGCCGGATTCTGGCCGGCATCGTTCGGCGTCTGTGCGATCGCGAGCTGTGCCGAACCCAACAGCGTCGCCGCCGGCAGCAGGTGCCGCGCGCGGAATTTCGTTCCCATCATTCCCCCACTTTTCTCTGATTCGACGAATGCACCGCGCGAGACGCGGCTGCGGATTACTCCATCACAACGTTCAATGTCTGACAAGTCATATTTGTACGATAAATGCACCGGAGCCGCGGACATCCCGCTTCGCCGCACCGCGTCACGGCATAGCGAAGCAGGAAATCTCCGGCATCAGGGCTGCGGCACCACGCCCTTCGGCGCCGACGACAGGCGCTTGATGAGATCGGTCTCCGCGCGGCGATACGGCGAACCGTCCGCGCGGAACACCTCGTGGAACCAGATCGTGGGCTCGTCCGACGTGTAGGGCTTCTTCCACGAATCCCACGGCAGACGCGTCTGCGTCCGGCCGTCGACGAAGCCCCAGTTCATCATCGCGATGTTGTATTTCTTGCCGAGCGGCAGCGAGCCGTCGAACGTCGAGCCGTTGCCGCGCGCCATGAACTCGGTGCACAACAGCGGCCGGCCGTACTTCTGCAGCATCTTCGCGCGGCGATCGAACGACTCGGGCCAGCCGTAGTCGTGGAAAGAGATCACGTCGGATTCGTCCATCTGGATCTTCTCGATCGCGCTCAGCTTCTCGTACGACCAGTCGTCGTTGTGCCAGACGCCACTCGTCAGCGGCTGCGTCGGGCTCTTCGAGCGCGCCCAGGCGAACACCTGCGGCAGCAGTTTCTCCACGAACTTCTGCTTGTCCTTGTGCTTCGGATAGTTCCCGCCGCCGTCGTTGTCCGGCTCGTTCCAAACGTCCCAGCCGAGGACGCGCTCGTCCTTCGCGAAGCTGCCGACGATGTCTTCGACGTAGCCGCGCAGCTTCGGATACTGCGATTCGTCCTCGAGCCGCGCGCGACCCGGCGCCTGCACCCAGCCCGAGTTGTGCACGCCGGGGATCGGCGGATGTTGCGGGCCCGATTTCGGCTCGGGATCCCAGCAGCTGTCGAACAACACGAACAGCGGCTTGATCCGGTGCTTCGCCGCGATCTCCAGGAACTGGTCGATGCGCTTCTTGAACCCCGCGCCGTCCTGCTCCCACGGCAGGTTGTGCAGGAACACGCGCATCGTGTTCATCCCGATCGACTCTGCCCAGCCGAGCTCCCGGTCGATCGTAGCCGGATCGAACGTCTCCGCCTGCCACATCTCCAGCTCGTTGATGGCGGTCGCCGGGTTGTAGTTGCTGCCGACCAGCCAGGGTTGTTTGTCGTACCACGCGTTCGCCTTCGCGGCGGTCCAGCGTTCGGCGGCGGCGGCCGGCGTCGCGGCGATCAGGAACTGGAATGCGCAGAGCAGCGCGATGGATGCAAGACGGATCATGGTTTCTTTCCCTCGACGAAGAACTTGTAGACGATGAGGTTACGGTAGGTCTCGCCCGGCGCAAGCCGCGCCGAACCCAGCGCCGGCTGGTTGGGCGTGTCCGGGAAGAGCTGCGGTTCCAGCGCGATCGCGTCGCCCTGGCGGTAGAGATGCCCCGACTTGCCGACGGTCGTGCCGTCCAGGAAATTGCCCGAATAGAACTGCAGCCCCGGTTGGTTGGACCACAACTCGAAGCCGCGCCCGGATACGGGTTCGCTCACGGTCGCCACCCGGCGCGGCGTCGCGACGACCGTCTTGCCGATCACGAAGTTGTGATCGTAACCGCGCCCCAGCACGATCTGCGCATCGGCATCGCGCACGCGCGCGCCGATGGCCGTCGGCGCGCGGAAGTCGAACGGCGTGCCCTGCACGTTGCGGAACTCGCCGGTGGGGATCAATCCCGCGTCGACCGGCGTGTACTGCGCGGCGGGGATCGACAGCACGTGGCCCATCGCACTGGTGGAACCTTCGCCGGCCAGGTTCCAGTACGCGTGGTTCGTGATGTTCACGACCGTCGGTGCGTCCGTGGTCGCGCGGTATTCGATCGCGAGGTCGCGGCCCTTCAGCGAGTAGATAGCCGTCGCGGTCAGCGTGCCCGGGTAGCCCTGGTCGCCGTCGGGGCTCACGTACCGCAACGTGACGGAGGCGTCGGCACCTTGGCCCGTGGCCACCACGTCCCACGGCACCTTGTCGAAACCGCGTTCGCCACCGTGCAGGGCATTGCCGTTGTTGTTGCGCGGTGTCTGGTACGTCTTGCCGTCGAGCGTGAACGCGCCACGGGCGATCCGGTTGGCGAATCGACCGACCGTGCCGCCGAAGTACTCGGGCTTCTTCAGGTAGCCTTCGAACGACGTCGGCCCCAGCGCGACGTCGGCCACCTTGCCGTGCCGATCCGGCATCGTCAGCGACTGCAGCGTCGCGCCGTAGGTGATCACCACGGCGGTGACACCCGCGTCGCCGCGCAGCGTGATCGCCTCGACACGCCGCCCGTCCGGCAACGTGCCGTACTCCGCGCGGCTCACCGCGTCCGCGGCCATCGCCGATGCCGACAGCACCACGGCCGCCAGGAACCCCATGACGATCTTCTTCATCGTACCCCCACGTACCCGCCTGACTGACTAGTGACTGTCTCGCGGCAATCCTTTCGTCTGCGCGATCCGCTGGAATTCGACGGCGCTCTCGATGACGGCGCCGCCGTCGAACTGCCCGGTGATGTCGCGATGGATCTTGTGCCATGGCGTCTGCGAGGGCGCCTGTCGGAAACCGCCCGACGATTGCAGCGCCAGCCGCCGCTGTGCGAGCTCGTCGTCGCCGACCAGCGCATCGACGCGCCGCTTGCCGAGATCCACTCGCACGCGATCGCCGGTGCGCAGCAGCGCGAGCCCGCCGCCGGCCGCCGCCTCCGGCGCGGCATTGAGGATGGACGGCGATCCGGACGTCCCGGACTGTCGTCCGTCGCCGATGCACGGCAACGCGTCGACGCCGGCGAGGATCAGCGCGGCCGGCGGCCGCATGTTCACGACCTCGGCGCCGCCCGGATATCCCAGTGGACCGGTGCCGCGGATCACGAGCAGCGTGCGCTCGTCGATGCCCAGTGCCGGATCGTCGATGCGCGCGTGGTAGTCCTCGGGTCCCTCGAACACCACGACCTTGCCTTCGAAAGCATCGGGATCGGCGGGGTCGTCGAGGAACCGGCGGCGGAATTCCGCGGAGATCACGCTGGTCTTCATGACCGCCGAATCGAACAGGTTGCCACCGAGCACCGTCAGCCCGGCGGCGGCGCGCAACGGCGCGGCGAACGGCCGGATCACCTTCTCGTCGCGCGGCCGCGCCTCGCCGTAGTTGTCCGCCAGCGTGCGACCGTTGACCGAGCGCGCGCCGCCGTCGAGCAGACCGGCGCGCAACAGCTCGCCCGCCACGGCGGGTACCCCGCCGGCCAGGTAGAAATCCTCGGCCAGGTATTCGCCGGCCGGTTGCAGGTTGACCAGCAGCGGCACGTCCTGGCCGTGCGACTCCCAGTCCTCGAGCGTGAGCGACACGCCGACGTGCCGCGCGATCGCGTTCAGGTGGATAGGCGCATTGGTCGAGCCACCGAGCGCGCTGTTGACGCGCACCGCGTTCAGGAACGCCGCGCGCGTCAGGAGGTCGGAGGGCTTCACGTCGTCGCGCACCAGCTCGACGATCTGCCGGCCGGTACGCCAGGCGCATTCCTGCCGGTCGCGATACGGCGCGGGGATCGCGGCCGAGCCCGGCAACGACAGGCCGAGCACCTCGGTCAGCGAGTTCATCGTCGTCGCCGTGCCCATCGTGTTGCAGTAGCCGGTCGACGGTGCCGACGACGCGACCAGCGCGATGAATCCCTTGTAGTCGATGTCGCCGGCCGCAAGCATGCGTCGCGCCTTCCACACGATGGTGCCGGAGCCGACGCGCTCGCCGTCGTGCCAGCCGTTCAGCATCGGCCCGACCGACAACGCGATCGCCGGGATGTTCACCGTGGCCGCCGCCATCAGCGACGCCGGCGTCGTCTTGTCGCAGCCGATCGTCAGCACCACGCCGTCGAGCGGGTAGCCGAACAACATCTCGGTCAGGCTCAGATAGGCGAGATTGCGATCGAGTCCCGCGGTCGGCCGCTTGCCGGTCTCCTGGATGGGGTGGATCGGGAATTCGAGCGGGATGCCGCCCGCATCGCGGATGCCCTGCTTCACGCGCTCGGCCAGCACGACGTGGTGGCGATTGCACGGCGCGATGTCGCTGCCGGTCTGCGCGATGCCGATGATCGGCCGGTCGCCCTGCAGCTCCTCGAGCGACAGCCCGTAGTTCAGGTAGCGCTCCACGTACAGCGCGGTCATGTCCGGATTCGCCGGATCGTCGAACCAGGCGCGCGACCGCAGTCGTGCGCGTTCCCCGCCATTGGTCATTCCGACGTTGCCCCTCGTCACTGAAACAGCTATAAAACCTATATATCAGATAAATCATTTCTTCGGTACGAGGGAATCACCATGTCGCATTGCACCCGACGTCAGTGGCTCGGCGGTTCGCTGGCGCTGGCCGGCACGTTGTCGGCGCCGCGTTTCGTGTCGGCCGCCGCCGGCACGATGAACGACCGTCTCGGCGGATATCTCGGCCAGCTGCACGATCCCGTCATCGCGCGCGAGGGCGACACGTACCACGTGTTCGGCTCCGGCGGCTGGAACAAGCGGCAGCAGCCGTCATGGCGCATCTCGACGGATCTCGAGAACTGGACCGACAACGGCGATCTCTTCGACGCCGTGCCCAGGTGGGCCTTCGACGCCGTGCCCGGCGCCACCAGCATGTGGGCGCCGGACATCTCGTTCGTCGACGGCCTCTACCGTCTCTACTACTCCGTCTCGACCGGCGGCAGCATGCGTTCGGTCACCGGCCTCGCGACGTCGCCGACGCTGGACAGGAAATCGAAGAAATACCGCTGGACCGATCGCGGCCTCGTCGTCGAGACGCACAAGGGCGGGACGTACAACTGCATCGACGCCAATTTCGTCGTCGACCTGCAGGGCAGACACTGGCTGGCATTCGGCAGCTACTGGTCCGGAATCAAGATGATCGCGCTGGATCCGCGCACCGGCCTGCGCGCGCAGGGTGACGACACGGTGCACGACATCGCCTACCGCCCCGCGCCCGAGGGCGGCGACAACGCGATCGAAGGCGCCTTCGTGTTCACGCACGGCGGCTGGCACTATCTATTCGCATCGTTCGACTACTGCTGCAAGAAACTGGCGAGCAACTACTACGTCGCCGTCGGCCGCTCGAAGGACGTGCTCGGCCCGTACCTGGACCGCCAGGGCAGATCGATGCTGGAGGGTTACGGCACGTCGGTCATCGTCGAACGCCCGTGGGGCTCGACGCGCTGGCGCGGCCCCGGCCATTGCGGCCTCATGCACGACGGCGCGCGCGACCTCGTCGTCTGGCACGCCTACGACGCGGAACACGACGCCGAACCGACGCTGCGCATCGGCGAGATGGGTTGGGATGCCGACGGCTGGCCGCAGGTCCGTGACCAGCCGGTGCGCGCGAACAACCAGCAATGACCCGGCCGTGAGGCGGAGCGGTTAGAGTGGCGGCCCATGGACGCCGCCGCCGCGCTGATCACCCGCCTCGCCCTGACACCGCACCCCGAGGGCGGCTGGTATCGCGAGGTACATCGTTCGTCCGAACTGATCAGCACGGCGCGCGGACCGCGCGCCGCCATCACGTCCATCTACTTCCTGCTCGAGGCGAAGCAGCGCAGCCGCTGGCACGTCGTGCTCTCCGACGAGCTCTGGCACCACGTCGGCGGCGCGCCGCTCGAGCTGGTCACCTATTCACCGCAGTCGAAGCAGATCCACCACGCGGTGCTGGGCTCGCCGAACGACGCGCGCGAACCCACCGGCGTGGCACGCGCCGGCCTGTGGCAGGCGGCGCGCAGCCTCGGCGCGTATTCGCTGCTGGCCTGCGACGTCGGGCCCGGTTTCGACTTCGAGGATTTCAACTTCGTCGCGGCGCTGCACGGGCACGCGCAGCACTTCGAAGGGCCGCTCGCCGACTACGTCGACCTGCTGTAGTCAGGCCGCGGCGTCGGTCATCCGTTCGCAGGTTTCGCCGGCGACGAGGATCAGCTCGGCCGGGGCATCGGGGTCGCGCGCGCCTTCCGACAAGCGCCGGCGGAATTCCTTGGCGCCCGGCAATCCCGAATAGAGACCGAGCATGTGGCGTGTGATCCAGGACAGCCGTTCGCCGCGCGCCATCTCGCGGCGCGCGTAGCGGGTCATGCGTTCGAGCATCGCGATGCGCGACGGCATTTCGCTCGCGCCGGAGACGTCCGCCAGCAGCATCGGCCGGTGGTATGCCTCGCGGCCCAGCATCACGCCGTCGGCCCACGCGAGCTCGCCCACCACCTGGTCCACCGTGCGCAGGCCGCCGTTCAGCACCACCGGCGTCGGCAGGATGCGCGCGCGCAGCTCACGCACCACGTCGTAACGCAGCGGCGGGATCTCGCGGTTGTCGCGCGGCGACCAGGCGCCGAGCACCGCCTTGCGCGCGTGCACGATCACCGCGTCGCAGCCGGCCGCCACGATGCCGCGCACGAAGTTCTCGAGCGCATCGCGTTCCGCGTCGCCGAACCGCGCCGAGGCGACCCGCGCCGATTCGCGCTTCGTCGCGCCCTCCTCGTCCAGCTCCTGCGCGTCGACCACGCCGATGCGCAGCTTCACGGTGACCGGCACGTCGACGGCGGATTTCATCGCCGCGACGCAGTCCGCGACCAGAGCCGGGCGCTGCATCAGGCAGGCGCCGAACGCGCCGGAGTGCACGCGATCGCTGGGGCAGCCGCAGTTGAGGTTGATCTCGTCGTAGCCCATCTGTGCGCCGATGCGCGCGGCCGCGGCCAGGTCGGCGGGCTCGCTGCCGCCGAGCTGCAGCGCCACCGGGTGTTCCTCCGCATCGAAACGCAGCAGCTTCTCGCGGTCGCCGCGCAGGATGGCGGCGCTGGTGATCATCTCCGTATATAGAAGAGTGTCCGGCGCGAAGCCGCGCAGGAAGTAGCGGCAGTGGCGGTCGGTCCAATCCATCATCGGCGCCACGCTGATGCGTCGGTCGAGCGGTTTCATGTCGGACGGCTTTTTATCATGTCGACCGCCTGCGGGTGTCGCGGCCACCGTAAACTGCGCGGCCCATGACCCGTCTGCCGTCCGCCGAGAATCCCGAAAACCCGCGCCTCTCCAAGCGCATGGGCGAGCTCGGCCTGTGCTCTCGGCGCGAAGCGGAGCGCTGGATCACCAGCGGCTGGGTGAAGGTGGACGGCGTCGTCGTCGATACGCTGGGCACGCGAATTCCGCCGGACGCGAAGATCGAGATCGACCCGGCCGCGCGCGAACACCAGAGCGGCCAGGTCACGATCCTGCTGCACAAGCCGGTGGGCTACGTCTCGGGCCAGGCCGAGGACGGCTACGAACCGGCGATCGTGCTGATCCGCCCGGAGAACCGGTGGTCATCGGATCCCTCGCCGGTCCAGTTCCAGCGCGAACACCTGCGCTCGCTCGTGCCCGCCGGCCGCCTCGACATCGACTCCACCGGATTGCTGGTGCTGACGCAGGATGGCCGCATCGCGAAGCAGCTGATCGGCGAGAACACGTCCGTCGAGAAGGAATATCTCGTGCGCGTCGAGGGCGATCTCTCGCCGGACGGCATGAGGAAGCTGCGGCACGGCCTGACGCTCGACGGCGTGAAGCTGAAGCCCGCGCAGGTGTCGTGGCAGAACGAACACCAGCTGCGGTTCGTCCTGCGCCAGGGTCGCAAGCGGCAGATCCGCCGCATGTGCGAGATGGTGGGCCTGTTCGTGACCGGCCTGAAACGCGTGCGCAGCGGCAACGTGCCGCTGGGTGCGCTGCCGCTGGGGAAGTGGCGATACCTGCGGCCGGACGAAAAGTTCTAACTAGTCTGCCGCCAGGCGCCACAGCGACGTGATCTCGGCCGCCCGCGCGGCGTGCAGCGGATCCGCGTCGTCGCTGGCGCGCGGATGGCGCGGCGGCACGTCGTGCCGGCCGGCCACACGCAGGCCCGCGGCGGCGAACTGCTCCAGCAATTCCGCGCGCGTGCGCAGGCCCAGGTGCTCCGCGAGATCCGACAACACCAGCCAGCCCTCTCCGCCCGGCTCGAGATGCGCCGGCAACGCGCGCAGGAATCCGCGCAGCATGCGGCTGTCCGGATCGTAGATGGCGTGTTCCAGCGGCGAGCTCGGCCGCGCCGGGATCCACGGCGGGTTGCACACCACGATTGCCGCGCGGCCATCGGGAAAGAGGTCGGCCGATACGACGTCGACACGCTCCGCCAGTCCGAGCTGTCGCACGTTGTCGCGGGCGCACTCGAGCGCGCGCGGATCGAGATCGGTCGCGATGACACGCTCGACACCGCGCCGCGCGAGCACCGCGGCCAGCACGCCGGTGCCCGTGCCGATGTCGAATGCGATGTTGCGCGACGCGCAGGCCGCCGGCAGCGGCGCGGCGGCGACCAGGTCCACGTACTCGCGGCGGATCGGCGCGAACACGCCGAAGTGCGGATGGATGCGGCCGCCGGCCTCGGGGACGTCGATGCCTTTCGTGCGCCACTCGTGCGCACCGATCGCGCCCAGCAAGGCGCGCAGCGGCGCGACCGACGGCGCGGAGGCGGCACCGAACGCTGCCGCGCTGGCGGCGCGGATGTCGGGTGCGCGTCGCAACGGGATCGTGTAGTCGGCGTCCAGCGGAATGAGCAAGGCATTCAGCACGCGCGCGCGTTGCGCGTTCGCCTGGCGGTATCGATTGAAGGCGTCGGCCGGCGAGCCGCTGACGTCGCTCGCACCGCGCGCGCGCGAACGCCGCTCGCGGCGATCCGCGCGGCGGCCGAGCGCGTTCAGCAACTGGCGCGCTTCCTGGAAGTCTCCGCGCCACAGCAGCGCGGTTCCCTGGCAGACGAGACCGTACGCGTCATCGGCCGTCAGTTTCCCATCGGCCACGACGACGCGCGCCGGCGGCGGCGCACCGCTGAGCGAACGCCACGTCGCCTCGTTTTCCTTCCCGTCTTCGACCCAGCGAAGCGGCACGGCATCGGAGCCGATCATGTCGTGGCCGGCTCCATCGCCCGATCCGCGTCGGCCAGGTGATCGTGCGTGCCCGCGGCACCGCGCTGCCAGTAGCCGGCGGCCTTGACCCAACCCGGATCGAACCCGCGGACGTCGACCAGATGCCGGCGAATGGCGCGCGCAACCTTCGATTCGTGCGCCACCCACGCGAAGCAACGCTCGGGCAGCTCGAGCCCGCGCAACACGTCGATCAGCACGCCGCCATCCGCCGGCCCGCGCGCCTTCGCGATCCACACGATGCGCAGCGAGGGATTGCCGGACGACAACGCCTGCTGCACGTCGCTTGCCGTCTCGAGCACGACCAGCGCGCGCGCCGTCGCCGGCAGCTCTTCGAGACGCCTTGCGATCGCCGGCAGCGCGGTTTCGTCGCCGACGAAGAGATGCAGGTCGATGCCCGCGGGCTCGACGATCGAGGAGCCCTTCGGTCCGCCGACGTCGAGCGACTGGCCGACGGTCGCGCCGGCAGCCCAGCGCGCCGCCGGGCCTTCGTCGTGCAGATGGAAGTCGATCCACAGTTCGTTCGCCGCGGCGTCGTGGCGTCGCGGCGTGAAGTCGCGACGCGCTTCGCCGCCGGCGCCGTCCGGGAAGAACAGCTTCACGTGATCGTCGAAGCCCAGGGAGGTGAAACCCGCGAGCTGCTCACCACCGAAGACCACGCGCAGCAGGCCGGCCGCCTGCGGGCGCACCTGCGTCACCGTCAACGTGCGCCGGCGCAGCTCGTGCCGTACGCGGCGCACGACCGGCGAATCAATCATCGGCGCGGCGCGAGATCTCTCCCGCGGCCTCCTCGATGATCTTGCGCACGCGCTCGGTCTCGCGCGCGTCCCAGCCGCCGCGGTGGAACATCAGCGCGGCCTTCAACGTATGCATGGCGTGGTGCAGCTCGTCGGGCGGCAATTCGCCGGACACCGCGCGCGCCGCCATCTCCATGCGCGCCATCGCACTCTTCAGCGCGGCGTCGTTCTCGCGCAGGAACTTGCGGCCCTCGGCCGTGATCTCGAACAGGCGCTTCGTGCCTTCCGGACTGCCGGCGCGCACGTGCTCGAGCTCCTCGAGCAGCGTCAGCGTCGGGTAGATCGAGCCGGGACTCGGCGCGTAACCGCCGCCGAATTTCTGCTCCAGCTCCTTGATCAGTTCGTAACCATGCCGCGGCTTTTCTTCGATCATCGCCAGCAGCACGAGCCGCAGGTCGCCGGGACCGAACACGCGGCCGCCGCCGCCACCGCCGGGCCCGCGCCGGCCGAACGGCCCGCGACCGAAGCCGCGCGGCCGCTCGCCGCGGCCCTCTTCCGGTCCGCCGCGCATGCCGCGGCGTCCACCGCCGTGGCGGTGCATGAAGTGGTGCAGGCGGCCGAAGCCGCCGAATCCTCTGCCAAACATGAGTGTCATCTCCTTTCTCAGGACGCGCGAACGATATATCGTTTGTATGCATCGGTCAATAGAGTCTTCGGAACCGCGGAACGACGGCGCGGTACTCAACGACACGCCATAATCGGCGCACATCGGACCGGGGGGACTTCATGACTTGCTTCGCGCGCGCCTGGCTGGCACTCGCCGCCTCGCTGTTTTCGTCGGCGTCGTTCGCGCAGACCGCCGTCCGGACCGGCGCCCCCGAGTCGTTGAGCGTCGAAGCCGCGCAACGTTTCGCCACGCTCACGCTCAAGTGCATCCACCTCGAATATCCGACGAAGATCGCGCATGCGCTCGAGAGCGACGCGGACGTCCTGCCGCCGCGCGATCTGTTTCCCGCGTTCCACGGCTGCTACGACTGGCACTCCGACGTGCACGCGCACTGGGTCATGACGCGCCTCGCGCGCCTCTACCCCGATGCGCCGTTCGCGCCGGCCGCACGCGCCGCGCTGGCGCAGAGCCTGACCGCGGAGAACATCGCCGGTGAGGTGCGCTATCTCGACCGCCCCGTCCGCGCCTCGTTCGCGCGACCCTACGGCCTCGCCTGGCTGCTGAAACTCGCGGCGGAGCTGCGCGCCTGGGACGATCCCCAGGCGAAGCAATGGTCGCGCAATCTCGAGCCGCTCGAATCGCTGGCCGCGACGCGCATCAAGAAGTGGTTGCCCGAGCTCACGTACGCCATCCGCATCGGCGAGCACGACCAGACGGCGTTCTCGTTCGGCCTCATCTGGGACTGGGCCGGCCGCTCGGGCGACACCGAGATGCGCACGCTGCTCGCCGTCACCTCCCGGCACTTCTATCTACCCGACCGCGACTGCCCGATGAACTACGAACCGTCGGGGCACGACTTCCTGTCGCCCTGCCTCGCCGAGGCCGACCTGATGCGCCGCCTGCTGCCGCCCGCCGAGTTCGGCCCGTGGCTGCGCGCGTTCCTGCCGAAGATCCCGAACAACGCGCGCAAGCGCTGGCTGGCGCCGGCCACCGTGACGAACCGCGCCGACCCGAAACTCGCGCATCTCGACGGTCTCAACCTGAGCCGCGCGTGGATGCTCGAGGGCATCGCCAACGGCCTGCCGCGCCACGATCCGCGCATCGCGGCGCTCGAGGCTGCCGCGCAACGGCACCGCGATGCCGCGCTCCCGGAGATCACCGGAGAATTCTACGAAGGCGGCCACTGGCTCGGCACCTTCGCCGTCTACCTCGCCACCAACGCGGGACTCGAATGACGCCACGCCTGATGGCCCTCGCGGCCGCCCTGCTGATTCCCCTGACGAACCACGCCGCGGACGCCGACTGGCCGATGTACGGCGGCGACGCCGCCAAGACGCGCCACTCCGCGCTGACGCAGATCGATCGCGGCAACGTCGGCAAACTGGTCGAGGCGTGGCGCTACGACACCGGCGAGAAAGGCGACACGCAGACGCAACCCATCGTCGTCGGCCGCACCTTGTTCGGCTACACGCCGACGCACAAGGCCTTCGCGCTCGACGCCGCCACCGGCAGGAGCCTGTGGACGTTCGATTCGGGCATCGCCGGCGTCGGCGCGAATCGCGGCCTGATGTACTGGGCCAGCGGCGCGGAACGGCGCGTGTTCGCGGCGGTCGACAATTACGTCTACGCGCTCGACCCGGCCACCGGCAAACCGGTCGAGACGTTCGGCAATCACGGCCGCATCGATCTCGCCGCGGATCTCGGCCGCGATCCCGGCAAACAATCCGTGCGCCTCACGAGCCCCGGCGTGATCTTCAAGGACCTGATGATCGTCGGCGGCCGCGTCGGCGAAGCGCTGCCCGCATCGCCCGGGCACGTGCGCGCCTACGACGTGCGCACCGGCGCGCTGCGCTGGACGTTCCACACGATTCCGCAACCCGGCGAGCCGGGCTACGAGACCTGGCCGAAGGATGCGTGGACCTATTCGGGCGGCGCCAACAGCTGGCCCGGCATGAGCCTCGATGAAAAGCTCGGCCTCGTGTTCGTGCCCACCGGTTCCGCGGCGTCGGATTTCTTCGGCGGCAACCGGCTCGGCGACAACCTGTATGCGAACTGCCTGCTGGCGCTCGATGCGGCCACGGGCAAGCTGCGCTGGTACTACCAGTTCGTCAAACACGACCTGCTCGACCGCGACCTGCCCACGGCGCCGACGCTGATCACGCTGCGCATCAAGGGCAAACGCATCGACGCGCTGGCGCAGACCACCAAGCAGGGCTTCCTGTTCGTGCTCGACCGCGCCACCGGAAAACCCGTGTTCCCGGTCGAGGAAGTGCCCGCGCCCGCCTCCGACATCCCCGGCGAAACGGCGCATCCCACCTACCTGCGGCCGACGCTGCCCGCGCCGTACGCGCGCCAGCGCCTGACGGCGGACGACCTGACCACGCGCACGCCCGAGGCGAACCGCTGGGCACGCGATCTCTTCGCGCAGATGCGCAGCGACGGACCGTTCAAGCCGCTGACCACCGGCCAGGACACGACTATCTACCCCGGCTTCGACGGCGGCGCCGAATGGGGCGGCCCGGCCTGGGATCCGGACTCGAACCTGCTGTACGTCAACGCCAACGAGATGTCGTGGCTCGGCTCGCTGGCGCCGAACGACACCGGGCGCAGCACCGGCAAGTCGGTCTACCTGCGCGACTGCGCCGCCTGTCACGCGGAGAACCGCCAGGGATCGCCGCCGCAGTTCCCGTCGCTGGTCGGCATCGAGACGCGGTTCGACGCCGCGCAGTTCGCCGAGCGCGTGCGCAAGGGCGGCGGCCGCATGCCCGGATTCCCGAACCTGCAGGACGACGCGATCCACGCGCTGCGCGAATACCTCGCCACCGGCGCCGACCTGCCGGCCGGCAAACCCGATTCTTCGCCCGCCAATCTCGCGTACCGCTTCACCGGCTATCGCCGCTGGCTCGACCCGCAGGGTTACCCGGCCGTCGGCGGCCCGTGGGGCACGCTGACCGCGATCGATCTAACTACCGGCAGGTTCGCGTGGCGCATTCCGTTCGGGCAATTCCCCGAGCTCGCGGCGCAGGGCCGGCCCGACACGGGCAGCGAGAACTACGGCGGACCGCTCGTCACCGCCGGCGGCGTGTTGTTCATCGGCGCCTCGATCCACGACCGCAAGTTCCGCGCCTTCGACAAGCGGGACGGCAAGCTGCTGTGGGAAACGGCGCTGCCCTTCTCCGCCGACGCGACGCCGGTCACGTACCAGATCGACGGCCGCCAGTACGTCGCGATCTTCGCGAGCGGCGGAAAAGAACGCGGCGGCTCGGGCGGCGGCGTGTATCTCGCGTATGCGCTGCCCTCGGAAACCCATCCGTGACGGGCCCGATACGCAATCGATGCGAGGAATATATTCTATATAGTATTTGACGCAAGACGCCACGCCATTGTCTGCTTCTCCCCGGGAAGGCCTTTCACATACGGGGAGCACCAATGCAGAAGAATCACCGCCGCCGCGCCTGGATCGCGGCTGCCGCGCTCGGTCCAGCGCTCGGGATATCCACCGCCGCCGTCGCGCAGACGGCGCCGGCCGGCGCCACCGAGATCGAAGAAGTCACCGTCACGGGCAGCCGCATCCGGCGCCCGAACATCGAGAGCGCGAGCCCGGTCACGGTCGTCGACGTGGCCGAGATCAAGTACCAGGGAACCACCAGCATCGAGACGGCGCTGAACCGCCTGCCGCAGTTCACCGCGGACTCCAACGAGAACGGCTCGAACGGTTCGGACGGCACCGCCCGGGTCAACCTGCGCGACCTCGGCTCGAACCGCGTGCTCGTGCTGGTCGACGGGCAGCGCATGCTGCCGGTCGAGACCGCCGACGTGAATTTCATCCCGAGCTCGCTGCTCGAACGCGTCGACGTCGTCACCGGCGGCGCATCCGCGGTGTACGGCTCGGACGCGGTCGCCGGTGTCGTCAACTTCGTGATGAAGAAGAACCTGCAGGGCCTGCGCGTCGACGCGCAATACGGCATCGCGAACCACAAGAACGACAACGGCTACGTGCGCTCCGTCATCGACGACTCCGGCTTCGAGCTGCCGAAGTCCTCGCTGTGGGACGGCAAGCGCACCGACATCAACGTCTCGCTGGGCATGAACACCGAGGACGGCCGCGGCAATGCCACGTTCTATCTCGGCTACCGCGAGCTGGATCCGGTCACGCAGAACACGCGCGACTACTCCGCCTGCGGCCTCAACCTCGGCGGCGACAGCAACGACGCGCTGGTCTGCGGCGGCTCGAGCAACAACCAGTGGGGCCGCTTCTCGATGCTCGGCGGACCGAACGCCGGCCTCAGCTACAACAACGTCAAGGACGGCCAGGCGAGCTGGGTCGAGGTCACCGGCGCCAACAGCGCGCAGTTCCTCTACAACTACGCGCCGACCAACTACATCCAGCGCCAGGACAAGCGCATCTCGGCGGGCGCATTCGCGCACTACGACTACAACGAGCACGCGCAGATCTACGGCAGCGTGATGTTCATGGACGACCACACGTATTCGCAGGCCGCGCCGAGCGCCTACTTCCTCGGCAACGTTTATCCCATCAACTGCGACAACCCGCTGCTGTCCACGCAACAGGCCGGCATCCTGTGCGGCAACGCGGCCGGCACGGCGACGAACGTCGACACGTTCATCGGCTACCGCTTCGGCGGCGAAGGCGGCCCGCGCCGCGACGACCTGCGTCATACCGACTACCGCCTGAATCTCGGCGGCCGCGGCGACATCGCCGAGGGCTGGACGTACGACGTGTCCGCGCTGTACTCGCAGATCGTGCTCGACGAGAGCTACAAGAACGATCTCGACCTCATCAAGGGCGCACGCGCCGTGCAGGTGGTGAACGTGAACGGCGTGCCGACCTGCCGCTCGGTGGTCGACGGCACGGATCCGAACTGCAAGCCGGCGAACGTCTTCCAGGCGTTCGGCATCTCGTCGGAAGCGTACGGCTACATCTACACGCCGACGTACACGCACGGCGTGCAGAAGGAGCAGGTCGTCAACGCGGTGGTCAACGGCGATCTCGACCGCTACGGCATCAAACTACCGACGGCGCGCGAGGCCGTCGCGCTGGCCGTCGGCGTCGAGCACCGCACCGAGGACCTGTCGTTCGAGGCGGACGCGGTCGCGCAGCAGAAGGGCACGGTCGAGAACGCCGGCAGCTTCAAGGTCGACGAGGCGTTCGTCGAGCTCGACGTGCCGCTGGTCGCGGAGAAGCCCGGCATCGAGAGCCTGTCGCTGAACGTCGGTTACCGCTACTCCGACTACAGCGTCGCGGGCGGCACCGGCTTCACGGCCGACACGTACAAGGGCGAGCTGCAGTATTCGCCGGTGAAGTCGCTGAAGTTCCGCGGCAGCTACAACCGCGCGGTGCGCGCGCCGAACATCTCCGAGTTGTTCGCGGCGCAGGGCCTGGGCAACGTGGCCGCGCAGGATCCGTGCGCGGGTGCGTCGCCGCTGGCCCCGCTCGCCGACTGCCAGCGCAGCGGCGTGACGCAGGCGCAATACACGCACATCCTCGAATGCCCGGCGGACACCTGCGTGACGCTGGGCGGCGGCAACCTCGAGCTCAAGCCCGAGGCCGCCGACACGACGACGTTCGGCTTCGTCGTGACGCCGGAGGCCCTGCCCGGCTTCTCGTTCTCGGCCGACTGGTTCGACATCAACGTCGACGGCTACATCGGCGCGGTCGATGCGACCACGGTCATCAACCAGTGCATCACGGGCGGGCTGCAGTTCTTCTGCGACCTGTTCCACCGCGACCCGACCACCGGCGTGTTGTTCGGCACGAACGGCTACATCGTGGCGACCAGCCAGAACACGGGCCACCTTTCGACGTCCGGCATCGACTTCACGGCGAACTACCGTGTCGCGCTCGGCTCGGCGGGAAATCTCGACATCGGCTTCCTCGGCACGAAGCTGGACAGCCGCGAGGTCGAGCAGCTGCCGGGACTCGGCAGCTACGACTGCAAGGGGCTATACGGTCTCGCCTGCGGCCAGCCGACGCCGGCGTGGCGCCACAACCTGCGCTTCACGTACTCCACGCCCTCGGGTGGCGGCAACGTGTCGCTGAACTGGCGCTACTTCGGCTCCACGAAACTCTCGGCGAACACGGACAATCCGTTCCTCGCCGGCGACCACGTGGAGATCAATGCCAACATCCCGACGTACAACTACTTCGACCTGTTCGGCTCGTGGAAGCTGACGGATTCGCTCGAGTTGCGCGGCGGCGTCAACAACCTGCTCGACAAGAGCCCGCCGGCCATCGCCGCCGGCCTGCTCGCGTCGTTCGGCAACGGCAACACGTACCCGGGCGTCTTCGACCCGATGGGACGCATGGTGTTTGCCGGCGTGACGCTGGAGTTCTGACCGGCCCGGGACGGCCGGGCGGCCAACGCCGCCCGGCCCTTCCGCACGACGAATGCACATCCGACTCCTAGCTATTGCCGCCCTGGCCGTGCTGGCCGCCCCGGTGACGCGCGCCGCGCCGCCGCGGGCCGCGCTGGATTTCCGCACGCCCACGTTCTCGGTGTCGCTGCGCGCCGATTCGCAGACCGTCGCGCGGCTCGCCCCGCTGGGCACGGCCGACTTCGATTTCGTTCCCGCGTCGCAGGGCCGTGCCGGCGACGGCTTCGCGCAGCTCGGCGACCTGACCCTGCGCTGGCGCTCTCCGGGCAGCGCGCATGCGGACTGGCGCGATGCCTCGACGTTCGCGCGGCGCGTGCCGGTGCGTGCGTTGCCCGCCGACGACGCGCTGGCCGCCGCCGACCTCACTGCGACGTTCGGCGCGGATTTTCCGTTGACCGTGCAGCGCCGTTGGCGCGCCGGCGGGCGCGCCCTCGCTCTGTCGTTCACCTTGACCAATACCTCCGCCGCGCCGGTCGAGATCGGCGCACTCGGCCTGCCGATGATCTTCGACGGCATCCTCACCGACCGCTCGCTCGACGAGGCGCATCGCCGCGCCAGCTTCGTCGATGCCAGCATCGCGAACGACGCCGGCTACGTGCAGGTCACGCGGCTGAACGGCGCCGGCCCCGCGCTGCTGGTGTTGCCGGATGGCGCGGCGCCGCTCGAAGCGTGGCGGCCGCTGCTCGAAGACCGGACGAAACGCGGCCACACGTTCGAAGGATTCTTCGAGTGGATGGTCGCGAGCCGCGCCTGGGCAGAGCAGGAATGGCGGGGCGCCGGCGAGCCGTGGAATCCGCCGACCTCGTTCACGCTGGCACCGGGCGAATCCCGCACGTTGGGCTGGCGTTTCGTGTCGTCGCCGTCGATCCGCGCGATCGAGAACGCGCTGATCGCGGAGCGCCGCCCCGTCGTCGTCGGCGTCCCCGGCTACGTCATCCCCACGGATCTCGACGCCACGCTGTTCGTGTCGGCGCCGGCCCGCGTCACGGCCATCGACGTACAGCCGGCGGGCGCGCTGACGCTGACACCCGGCGACGTCACGCAGGGCTGGCAGCGTCACGCGGTGCGCGGCCTCGGCTGGGGCCGCGCGCGCGTCACGCTGAGCT
>DATJTW010000023.1:0-129535 GCA_035502995.1 Steroidobacteraceae bacterium
GCGTCAACGAAACGGCCGGCTTCATCTTCGCTCTGCTGGCCTTCGCGGCGGGTTTCGCGGTGCGTCCGTTCGGAGCCTTGTTCTTCGGTCGCTTGGGCGACATGATCGGACGCAAGTACACGTTCCTCGTCACCATCGTGATCATGGGTGCGTCGACCGCGCTGGTCGGCGTGTTGCCGACGTATGAAACGGCCGGCGTCATCGCGCCGATCATCTTCATCGTGCTGCGGCTGTTGCAGGGCCTCGCGTTGGGTGGCCAGTACGGCGGCGCGGCCACCTACATCGCCGAGCACGCGCCGGAAGGCCGGCGCGGCCTGTACACGAGCTGGATCCAGACGACGGCCACGCTGGGCTTCTTCCTGTCGTTGCTGGTGATCTTGGCGTGCCGCCTCTCGATGAGCCCCGAGTCGTTCGATGCGTGGGGCTGGCGACTGCCGTTCCTGCTGTCGATCGTGCTGCTGGCGATCTCGGCGTACATCCGGATGCAGCTGCAGGAATCGCCGGTGTTCCAGGAGATCAAGGCGTCGGGCAAGTTGTCGAAGTCGCCGCTGACGGAGTCCTTCGGCCAGTGGGCGAACCTCAAGGTCGTGATCCTCGCCTTGTTAGGCGCGACGGCCGGCCAGGCCGTGGTCTGGTACGGCGGGCAGTTCTACGCGCTGCTGTTCCTCGAGAAGACGCTGCTGGTCGACTCGACGAGCGCGCAGCTGGCGATGGCCGCCGCGCTGCTGATCGCCACGCCGTTCTTCGTGGTGTTCGGTTCGCTGTCCGACAGGATCGGTCGCAAGAAGATCGTGCTGGCGGGTTGCCTGCTCGCGGCGCTGACTTACTTTCCGATCTTCAAGGGCATCACGCACTACGCGAACCCGGCGCTGGCGCACGCGGTGGAGACGGCGCCGATCAGCCTGGTCGCGAACCACGACGAGTGCAGCTTCCAGTTCGATCCCGTGGGCAAGAAGCAGTTCAAGACGGGCTGCGATCTCGCGAAGGGCGCGCTGGCGCGCATGGGCGTGTCGTACACGAACGAGGACTCGGCGGAGACGGGCAAGGCCATCGTGAAGATCGGCGGCGACGTGGTCGAGGTGCAGAACCTCGCCGGCACGCTGACGGGCGCCGAGTACAAGAAGGAAACGGATGCCGTGTCGGCGCGGCTGAAGGAATCGCTGACGAAGGCGGGGTATCCGGCGAAGGCGGACATGTCCGCATTCAACTACCCGATGGTGATCCTGCTGCTGACGATCCTCGTGCTGTACGTGACGATGGTGTACGGCCCGATCGCCGCCTGGCTGGTGGAGCTGTTCCCCGCGCGCATCCGCTACACGTCGATGTCGCTGCCGTATCACATCGGCAACGGCTGGTTCGGCGGGTTCCTGCCGGTGACGTCGTTCGCGATCGTCGCGGCGACGGGCAACATCTACAACGGCCTGTGGTATCCGATCGTCGTGGCGCTGACGACGCTCGTGATCGGCGGCCTGTTCCTGCGCGAGACCAAAGGCGCCGCGGCGTAATGGGGACATTCCTCGTTTCCTAGCAAACGGGGACAGTCCTGGTTTTTTTCGTCGAGCGGCCTGCACCCGGTTGCCAGGGAGTGCAGGCCATCCCCTATACTCGCGCCCGGGAGTAGCTAGTCAGACGAGGGGAACCATGAAGGTCTCGGCGACGCGTACCGCGATCATCGGGCTGTCGGCATGTCTCGCCGGCGTGGCGTCGGCGGCGCCCCCATCGCTCGACGATTTCTTCAGCGGCGCGCAGATCCGCAGCGTTTCCA
The DNA here is from genome assembly GCA_035502995.1 of Steroidobacteraceae bacterium. Taxonomy (GTDB): domain Bacteria; phylum Pseudomonadota; class Gammaproteobacteria; order Steroidobacterales; family Steroidobacteraceae; genus CADEED01. Next base: position 1,766 of record DATJTW010000023.1, read on the forward strand.
TCTCGCCCAATGGCCAGTACCTGGCGATGATCGTGAACCTGGACGACCGCCGGTTCGTCGCGGTGAAGGACCGCACCAGCAGCGCACCCGCAGCCCCGGTGCTCGCCGCGAGCGGCAAGGACTCCTTCGAGCCACGCTGGTGCCACTGGGCCAACGACGAGCGCATCGTCTGCAGTTTCCAGGGCCGCGAGCGCGACAAGTACGTGAGCAAGGTGTTTCCGGTCACGCGGCTGGTCGCCGTCAACCGCGACGGCAGCAAACAGAAGCAATTGCTGGAAGATCCGTTTCACCCCAGCGGCCAGCTCAACGATCGCATCATCGACTGGACGCCCGAAGACCCGAAGACGGTGCTGATCGAGAAGTTCAACCCGCGCGTCGGGCTGCGTGTGCTCAAGCTGAACGTCTACACCGGCGACGTCGACATCCACGAAAACGTGCACGAATACGTCGGCGCATTCGGCACCGACGGCCACGGGACCGTGCGACTCGGCTGGGGCGTCTACGACCTGACGGCATACACCTACGCGAAGCTCAAGGGCGAGTTGCGTTGGCGGAGACTCTCGCGCACCAATGCATTGTCAACGGACGAAGCTTACCGCCCGATCGCGGTGATCCCGGGCACCAACTACGCCTACGCACTCAAGGACCACGAGGGGCGTCAGGCACTGTGGAAGATAGACCTCGCCGACAAGGAAGATCCCAAGCTCGTCTTCGCCAGCTCGCGCATCGACGTGCAGCCTATCTTCACGCCGGACAACCGCGTGCTGGCCGTGCTGCCGGATTCCGGCAGCAAGGATGCGTTCTACGTCGAACCCTCCGCCGAGATGCTGGGGGAAGTACTGGCGAAGTTGTTCAAGGACAAGCAGTACCACATCGCGGACATGAGCTCGGACCTGAAGGTCGTCGTGATCGAGTCCGACAGCGACGTTCAACCGCCCGAGTATCACGTGCTCGACTTGAGCAAGTCGCAGCCGCAGCTGCAGCGCGTCGGTTCGCGTTTTCCCGGCCTCGACAAGAAGGAGCTCGCAAAGACACGGTATCTCAACTACCCCGCGCGCGACGGCACGTCGATTCCGGCATATCTCACCCTGCCGGTGGATGCCGGCGTCGCGCTTCCCCCGCTGATCGTGCTGCCGCATGGCGGTCCGTGGGCGCGCGACAGCTGGGGCTTCAACAGCTGGGTCCAGATGCTGGTACGCGATGGATACGCCGTGCTGCAGATGAACTACCGCGGTTCGGCCGGCTACGGCACGAAGTGGCGCGATGCGTCGTACCGCGACTGGGGCGGGCTGCCGTACACCGACACGATCGATGGTCTCAAGTGGGCGCTCGAAACCAAGATCGGCGACCCGAAGCGGGTCTGCGTGGTCGGCGGCAGCTTCGGCGGATATCTCGCGCTCGCCGCAGCGACGCACGATAGTCCCCTGCTTCGTTGTGTCGTGAGCGTTGCCGGGGTCAGCGACCTGCGCGAGCTCAAGAACGATTCGAACTTCTTCGCCAACCATCGCGTCGTCCACGACATGATCGGCGACGATCCGGAGAAGCTGAAGGCGCAGTCGCCGCGCATGCTCGCGGCGTCGATCGGCGTGCCCGTGTTGCTGCTGCATGGCGCAGACGATTGGACCGTCGAGGTCGACCAGTCGCACCTGATGGCCAAGGCGATGGACGCCGCCGGCAAGCCTTACGAGATGGTGGTCATCCCGGACACCGACCACTATTTCCAGAATCCCGGGCCGCAGAGGCAGTTGTTCGCCACGATGTCGGAGTTCCTCGGCAAGCATCTCGCCAACCGATGATGACTGTCCCCTTTTGCTAGCAATCGGGGACTGTCCCCACCATACTCCGCCCCACAAGTAGCGCGAGGGGGAAAGGTCGCGGACTCTGCTTGCCCCCTCGCTCTGCGCACAACAATGCAGAGGAGTGGTCGCATGAAGTCATGGATCGGACGCGGCGCCGCCGCGCTTTTCTATTCCCTCCCGTTCGTCGCCACGGCGCAAGACGCGCCGCCCACCGACGACGACATCAACGAGGAGATCATCGTCACCGCGCAGAAGCGCGCCACGTCGCTGCAGGACGTGCCGTTCTCCATCGCCGCGGTCACGAACCAGGACATCCAGGAATCCGGCGCGCAGAACATCGTCGACATCGCGCGCAACGTCCCGGGCCTGTACATCGCCGATCTCGGCCCCGGCCAGAGCCAGGTCGCCATCCGCGGCATCAGCGCCGGCCAGGTCATCCGCGACCAGCCGGGCGTGAAGGAATCCGTTGGCATCTATCTCGACGAATCGCCGATCTCCGTCGCGCTGTTCACGCCGGATCTCGACCTCTACGACCTCGACCGCATCGAAGTGCTGCGCGGCCCGCAGGGCACGCTGTTCGGCGCGGGTTCCAGCTCGGGCACGGTGCGCTACATCACCGCGCAGCCGGACATCGGCGACTTCGGCGGCTCCGTGGACTTCACGCTCGAGAGCGCGACCGACGGTGAAATCGGTGGCGCGCTGCGCGGCGCGGTGAACGTGCCGCTGGGCGAGAAGGCCGCGATGCGCGCGGTCGGTTATCGCCAGGAGCTGCCCGGCTTCATCGACTCCTACTACCCGGGCCGCGCGACGAAGGACGACGTCAACGGCGGCTCGCGCACCGGCGGCCGTCTCGCGTTCCGCTTCGAGCCCACCGAGAACATCACGATCACGCCGCGCGTCGTGTACCAGAAGCTCGATACCGACGGTTTCCCGCGCATCGACGCGTACAACATCCTCGGCAACACGTACACGACGACGCAGCCGCAGGTGGACGTCGGCGACCGGGGCCAGGTCACGCAGCTGCAGGAAGGCATCACCGACGACTTCACGATGGCCGACCTCAAGCTCGAGTTCGGCTTCGGCGACGTGGGCCTGACCAGCATCTCCACCTACATCGACCGCCAGGTCGAGGTGCGTCGCGACGCGAGCCAGCTGACGGGCAGCGTCACGGTCGATGTCGGTGGCACCGCGGCGCAGGCGCGCCTGAACTCGCTGCTGCTCGACCAGACCGATCTGCAGGTGTTCAGCCAGGAACTGCGGCTCGGCTCGTCGGGTGAAGGGCCGTTCCAGTGGGTGGTCGGCGCGTTCTACCAGCAAGCCGACCGCGACTACGCGCAGACGCTGCCGACGCCGGGCTACGACGCCATCCTGCCGCGCGCCACCGGCGCGCCGGTCGACACGCCTTACTACTCGCGGCTGACGTACGACTTCTCGCAGTTCGCCGCGTTCGGCGAGGCGACGTACCGCTTCAACCCGCAGTGGGCGCTGACCGGCGGCCTGCGTTACTACAACTTCGACGAGGACCGCGTGATCACGATCACCGGCGCGTTCGCGGACCTGCCGCATTTCGACGAGCTCGGCACCACGAGCTCCGACGGCGTCTCGCCGCGCGTGATCCTCGCGTTCAGCCCGAGCAAGAAGGTGCAGTTCACGGCGCAGGTCGCGCGCGGCTTCCGGCTCGGCGGCATCAACGATCCGCTGAACGCCACGCTGTGCCAGGGCAACGATCTCGCCGTCTACGGCGGGCATCCGACCTGGGACGACGAGAAGGTGACCAACTTCGAGGTCGGTGCGAAGACGCGCTTCGCCGACGGCCGCGTCACGCTGAACGGCGCGGTGTTCGTCAGCAAGATCGACGGCCTGCAGGTGGTCGCGGACGCGGGCTCGTGCTCGTCGCGCATCATCCTGAATGCCGACGCCGAGTCGAAGGGCGCCGAGTTCGAGCTGTTCGTGCATCCGGACGAACACTGGGACGTCGGTGTGTCGGCGACGTATGCCGACGCGGAGATCACCGAGTCGCAGCTGATCCCGAACACGACGACGCCGATCGGCGGCATCCGCGATGGCAATCGCCTGCCGACCTCGCCGCAGCTGCAGGCCGTGGCGACGCTGGCGTACAACTGGCCGGTGGGTTCGTCGCTCGAGAGCTACGTTCGGCTGACCGCGCAACACGTCGGTTCCTCGTACACGCAGCTCGCCGACCAGGAGGCGAACTTCGGGCTGATCTCGAACTCGGCGACGCGGCCGGCCGGCAGCGCGCGCCTGATCAACTTCGGCGGCATCCCGCCGAACACGAACATCACGTTCGATTCGGAGCTGCCGTCGTACGAGATCGCGAACCTGCGCTGGGGCGTGCGTGCGGACGGCTGGGAAGCCGGCGTGTTCGTCAACAACCTGTTCGACGAGCGCGCGTTCCTGTCGGTCGACCGCGAGCGCGGTCGCAGCGCGCGCGTCGCGTACCTGACCAACCAGCCGCGCACGTACGGCGTGAACTTCCGCGTGAAGTTCTGATGACGGTGGTTTGAAGGACGGCGGCGGAGCCCGATGCTCCGCCGCCGCTATCCACCCGGGTAGTCGGGGAGTAGTCTGGCGTCCGCGTCGTCGCATACCAACAAGATGACGACGCAGGGAGCCATGAAAAGAATCGCCTGTCTCGCGCTCGTCCTGGGCGCGCTCGTCTCGTTGCCCGGCGCCGCCGCGCCCGCCGCGCCCACGCCGTCGGACCTCGAGCGCAGTGTCTTCCTGTCGATGCTGCTCGACCCGGACTACGCCAAGTCCCGGCTCGGCGCGCGCATCCTCGGCCAGCAGTTCCAGCAGGATGATTTCGTCTGCGACCACATCGCGGAGAAGCTGCTGAAGGAGCCAGCCGTGCCGGCGAACGGCACGGTACTCGATGCCATCCAGTGGTACATCGTGACGATCCGCGAGAGCTGCTCCGGGCGTTATCACGACGTGCTGACGCAGTCGCGACGGCGCTTCACGCACGAGAAGCTGCTCAAGCACATCGACGCCGCGCTGGCGGTGCCGGTCGATACGTCGGTGACGCAATACAAGGAAGGCGGCGTCGACCTGCTGTCGCGGCAGATCGACCTGATGCAGGAGCTCGGCGCGCTGCGGCAGTCGAGCGCGTCCGCGCGCGGCATGGCGCCGGGCTCGACGTTCGGCGAAGTGCTGGAGCGCGCGGGGTATCCGCAGGACCTGACGCAGCTCAACTACCGCGTCGCGCGGTATGGCCGTTCGAACGCGCTGGTGGCTCACTACCGCAACGGCGGCATGCTGATCTTCCGCCGCGACTACGCGCGCCGGCACTGGGTGCTCGGTGAAACGCTCGACGAGCTGGCGCCGGTCAGCGAGACGTACAAGGGCAAGGATTTCGGCATCGCGCAGTCCGTCGCCTGCCTGCGCGGCACGATGTTCCGCGGCTACATCAAGGGCCAGGGACGCAGGATCCGCGCCGACAACGGATTGTTGTGGTCGCTCGCGAACCGGCTGACGCGCGTGCCGTTCCCGTCGGACAAGTTCGAGGAGGACGGCATGCTGGTCGGCGTGAAGCTGATCACCACGTCGCGCGATCCGGAAGCGCTGACGATGCTGCGGCAGATCGGTGCGGCGCCGGGGGACGACATCCCGGAAGAGGCGCGGGCGTATGCGCGGAAGCTCGAGCGCAACCAGGGCGTGCCGGCGGCGGAGCCGGACGAGCCCGAGGACGCGGACGCCGACAAGCCCGATGACGACAAGCCGGGCGAGAAGGGCGGGAAGCCGGTGGCGAAATGAACCGGCGGCGCCGGGCCAGCCGCGGGTCGTCAGGCGCGTCGTTGCTCGCGTTGGTGCCGCTGCTGTGGCCGGCGCCGGGCGCGCTGGCGAAGGACAAGCCGCCGGCGTTCCGCGTCGCGGGCCTCACGTTCAAGCCGGGCGCGCCGCTGGATGGCGAGATCCGCGGCGCGTGCGACGTGGCGAAGATCGTCACCGATTCGATCCAGCACGAGAAGGCGGGCAAGGCGCCGACGACTGACCTGGTGGTGCGCATCGATCGCGTGGTGCGGTTGCGCGGCACGCTGGACGCCGGCCCGGTGCCCGGCGGGACCGAGCTGGGCATCACGTTGCTGGCCGCGGGACCGAAGCCGCTGGATCAGCCGTTCCTGTGCCGGAAATACGCGAGGGTCGCCACGACGCCGGCCGCGCATTGCGCGCGCGTCGAGAAGTGCGCCGACACGATCGCGGAGCAGATCTCGAGCTGGCTGGCGCCGCGGTAGATAGCGTCGCCCGGCGGCGGCGCGTCTAGTTAGACGACGGCGCTGAGCTTGAACAACGGCAGATACAGCGCGTAGCCCGCCCACGCCACGGTGAGGCCGAACACCGCGCCGAAGATCCACAGCACGCGCCGCATGCGTTTGCGCTCCGCGTCGGTCGGCGCGTCGCGCCGGCCGATCCAGACGAGGATCGCGATGGAGACGAGGGCGAACGGCAGCCAGAGGTACGGCGCGGCCAGCAGCAGCTTCGTGGCGCCCGGGAGCTCGCCGCCGAACCCGGCGAACAAGCTGCGGTACTCGGTCAGCGTGTTGGGTGCGGTGACGGCGGTATAGGCCGCGGTCCAGGTCTCGATGACCGCGGCGACGATGAGACCGAGCGGGCGTTTGTTGGGCGGGCGGATGTCGGTCACGGAGTCAATGCACCGCGCGATTCTGCTGCTCGGCCTTCGACGCGAGGCTGAACCGCGGTTCGACCCGGTTCAGCTTGCCGATCAGCAGTTGGCTGGCGTAGCGGCCGACCTCGGGGCCGTGCTTGAAGCCGTGTCCGCTGCCGGCGCCGACCAACAGCACGTTGCCGGCCGTGGGGTGACGGTCGATCAGCAGGTCGCCGTTCGAGCTGTTCTCGTACTGGCAGACGCGCTCTTCGTTGAGCGGCGCGTTCGCCAGCGCGGGGAAACGTTTGGATAGATAGGCCCGAACGTCGGCCAGCGCGCCGGGCGACGCGACGCGATCGCCGCGATCCGGATCCGCCGGCATCCCGTGCTTGTCGTGCGCCACCTTGAACCCGCGGCTCTCGATGTCCGGCATGCCGTAGAAAATGTCGCCATCGTTGAAATCCGCCCACCCGGGGAACGCGCCGAGCGCGAACCGCGCGTCGCCGGACGGCGTGCCGAAGAAGAACACTTCCTGTCGCGTGACGAAGATCCGCGGGCCCAGCAGCTGCGGGAACACCTTCGGCAACCAAGGGCCGCAGGCGAAGACGTAGTTGGCCGCCGAAAGCTTCGACCCATCCGCCAGCTCCACGGCATCCAGCGCCTTCGACGCATCCGGCGGCTTCACCGCGCCGACGCGATACTCGCCGCCGGCCTTCACGAACTGCTTGACCAGCGTCTGCACGGCGCGGCGCGCCATCAGCACGCCGAATTCGGGCTCGAACAACCCGACGGTGATGCCGTTCCAGTTCACCTGCGGCCAGCGCTGCTCCAGCGCGGCGTGGTCGAGCACGGTGGTGGGTAGTTTGAGCCGGGTGTGCACGTCGATGGACTGATCGACATAGGGCTCGCGCTTCTGGAAGAAGAACAACACGCCGCAGGGATGGAAGACGGGCAGCCCGGCGAGATCGGACAGCCACTTCCACTGCGCCAGCGAATCGAACGCGAAGCGCGTGTAGACCTCGTCGGCGCCGTAGGAGCCGCGCGTGAGGCGCGACTCGCCGCCGGACGAGGCGCGCGCGTTGGCGGCGCCGTAGGCATCGAGCAGCAGCACGCGTTGGCCCGCCTTGCGCAGATGCCACGCGGTCCACGCGCCGAACACGCCGGCGCCGATGACGATGGAATCCCAGCCCGGTTTGTTCACGGTGTTGTCCTTGGCGCGCGCGAGTTGCGTGCCGGCAAGGCCGGCGGCGAGCGTGGTCGCGATGGCGGCGCGGCGCGTGATGCGATTGCTCATGCCGCGATACTAAATGGGGTCAGACCCCATTTCCCAGCAAACGGGGTCTGACCCCATTTGCCAGGAAAAGGGGTCCGACCCCATTAAACGTGACTGTCCCCGTTTGCTAGGGAACGGGGACTGTCCCCATTACGGATGGCCGCCTTCGGCGGACGGCAGTGTCACGGGGCTCATCGCGCGCGGCTGGGTCTCTCCGAATTTCTCGCCGGCGCCGCCGCGCTGGCGATCGAGCATCTTCAGGAACGCGACGAGATCGCGCAGATCCTGCTTCGACAGCATCTGCCCGTAGATCTCCGGCATGCTCGACGGCGCGATGGTACGCTGCTTCACGTCCTTCACCGCGATGTCCAGTGTCGAGCCATCGGCGCGCTTCAGCGTGACGGTCGACGCGGTCTCGTTCGCCACGGAGCCGGTCTCGGTCGAGCCGTTCGCCAGCTGGAACGTCACGATGTCGAACCCCGGCGCGATGTGCGCGCTCGGCTTCACCACCGACTCGAGCAGGTACTCGGCCGGATGTTGTTTGCCGATCAGCGAGAGATCCGGCCCGGCATCGCCGCCTTCGCCGCCGACCTTGTGGCAACGCACGCAGGGCAGGATGGCGTTGTCGAAGAACACGCCGGCGCCGCGGCGCGGTTCGCCGCCGGCCAGCGCGAACGAGAACGGGGCCAGCGCATTGCCGCCCGACGCCCACGTCGCCTGCTGCTTAGCCCAGCGCGTCTTCACGACCTGCGCCTGGCTCTTCTCCACGGCCTCGATCAGCTCGACCTGCGCGCCGGGCTGCACCTTGCCCTTCGCCAGCTGGTCGATCGCGCCCACCAGCAACGCCGGCGTCTCCGGCCGGTTCAATGACGCCAGCGACTGGAACGCCGCGCGCTGCTCGGCTTCGTTACCCGTCGCGGTGTAGCCGCGAATGATCGGCAGCGCCCGCTCGGGCGCGCGCTTCGCGACGATCTGCAACGCCGCCAGCTTCACGCCGCCGGCCTTCGATTTCTCCGCGGACTCGAGCGCCTTCAGCACTTCGGCCGCGTTGGCCGCGTCGAGCTGCTTCAGCGCCGCCACGCGCACCGCCTCGGGCGCCGACTCGTTGGCCACCGTGGCTGCCAGCGTCGCGCCGGCCGACGCGAGTCCCAGCGAACCCACCGAGTCGATCGCGGCGAGCTGCACGTTCTCCGGCACGCCGTTCGCCAGTAGTTTGGGCAGCGCGGCAGCCAGGGCATCCGCGCCGGCCTTGCCGTCGCGCGCCGGCAGCGGGCGATACACGCCGACGATGCGATCGCGCGCCGGCGGTTTGCCCCACAGGCCGAGCTGCATCAGCGCCTCGGCGCGCATGCCGGCCTCGGCCTTGTCGTTCGCGGCGTAGTTGGCCAGCGCCACCGCGCGCGCGGAGCCGCCGACGCGGTAGTTCGCGTTCAGCGCACGTTCCACCACCGCTTCGTCCTTCACGTTCGCCGTCGCCAGCTTGTCCGCGAGCGCGCGCAGCGCGTCGTTGACCGGCGCGTCGTTGATCGCCTCCGCCGCCTCGCGCGCGATGAAGGGATCGGCGTCGTCGACGAACTGCGCGATCGCGCCGTTCTTCAGCTCGCGATACACGAGCAACACGCCGAGGCGCACGGCGCCCGACGCATCCTTCGCGGCGGTGTTCAGCGCGTCGACCGAGCCACCGTTCTTCGCCACGATGCCCGCCAGCGCGTGCACCGCCACGAACCGCAGGTACGCATCCTTGTCCGCATTCGTCTTCAACAACGCCAGCAAAGAAGGCGTCGCCTGGGCATCGCCCAGCTTGCCGAGGCTTTGCGCCGCGAAGTACTGCACGCGCGGCTCGGAATCCGCCAGCGCCTTGATCAGCGCGGCCGCCGACTTCCGGTCCCCGGCGTCGCCCAGGCCCTTCGCCGCCTGCGCACGCACCTCGCCATCCCTGTCGGCGAGTAGTTTGCCGAGCAGCGGATCGACCTTGCCGGTCGAACGCGCCAGCTGCGTCAATCCCCACACCGCGTGCAGCCGCGCCAGCGGCGCGTTGCCGCTGCCCTTCGCCACCTTCGCGAACACGGCCGCGCTCTTCGCGCCGCGCGACGCCAGCTCGAGCTGTGCCTCGAGGCGCGCGCGGCGATCCGGATGCGACAGCAGCGCCGCCAGCTCCGCGTCACCGCGTTGCGTGAATCCTTCGGCCAGGATCTTCTTCAGTTCCGCGCTTTCCTTCACGTCCGCGGGGTTGGGGTTCACCGGCGTGATGCCGTAGATGCGGCCCTTCTGCGACTTCGGCCAGCCATCCACCCAGTCGGAGAGATACAGCACGCCGTCGGGACCGAACGTCACGTCGGTCGGCAACACGCCGCCGATGAACTGCTGGCTCGACGTGGGCACGAACGTCGCGCCGTTCTGCTTGATCGTGTACGTCTGGATGCCGCTGCGCGCGATGCTGCCCTTGAAATGCGTGATGAAGAAATGGCCCGCGTACTGCTTCGACAGGCCGGTGCCCGGGTAGTAAGTCAGGCCGGACGGACCGTCCTCGATGTTGCATATCGGCGGCAGTAGATAGGCGGGGCGGCCGTCGAAGCGCGGCTTCCACAGGCCTTCGCGGATCCACGGGCCGCCGCGCCCGCGCGGCGCGTGCTGGTAACCGACGCGCCAGCCGCTGTCGCCGCCCTCGGCGACGTACACCAGGCGCTCCATGTCGCTCTGGTCGCTGTCGTTGTCGCCCGTGAAGAGGTTGCCGTGCTCGTCGAACACCAGCTCCTGCGGATTGCGCAGGCCGCGATGCACGACCTCGAGCTCCGTGCCGTCTGGATTCGAGCGATACACCGCGCCTTCATCCGGGAAGTCGACGGTCTTGCCGTCCGGTCCCTTCACGTGCGCGCCGCGGTCGCCGATCGAGAAGTAGATCTTGCCGTCGTGGCCCATCGCCAGGCCGTGGAAATCGTGGCCCGTGAAGTTGAAGCGCACGCCGAAGCCGCGCAGCAGCTCGTTCTTCTTCACCGAGCCGTCCTTCTGCTCGTCGAGACGCCAGAGGCTCGGGATGTCGGTGAACCAGACCTGGCCGTGGCGCGCCAGCACGCCGGAGGCGATGCCGTCGAGCTCGCCGTTGAAGCCGTCGGCGAACACGCGCGACGAATCGGCCTTGCCGTCGCCGTCCTTGTCCTCGACGAGGCGCACGACTTCGCTCTCGATGGCGAACTGCTTCGCCGCCTCTTCGCCGAACACCTCGTGCTGCATCTTCAGCCGGTCTTCGATCGTGCGGTTCGCGAGGTCGCGTTCGAGCATGCCCATGTAGTCGCGGATGTCGAGCACGCTGGTGCGGTAGCGATACGTCTCGGAGACGAACAGGCGGCCCTTCTCGTCGAAGTCGATGGCGACGGGGTTCGCGAGCATCGGCTCGGCAGCCCACAATTTCGCCTGCAGGTCCTTCGGCAGCGAGAAGCGCTTGATCGCGAGCTGGGCGTCATCGGAGGCCGGGTCCATGACCGGCGTGGGCAATCGTTCGACTTTCTCGAGTTCGAGTTGCTGTGCGGAGACGAGGGCGGTGGCGCCGAAGAAGGCAACGACGGAGAGACGGGACAGCAGAACGGAAGGTTTCATGGGTTCCCGGTAAGTACGAGTAATGAAAGGGCTTGCAGGCGCCGCACTATATATAAGTGTGGCGCCGGAGAGCAGGGTGCCCGCGGAACCCGCCCGGACGCGTGTATTCTCGCGCGCGTGAAGTCGGTTCGTTCCCACAAGTCGACCCTGGCGCTGGCAGTCGCGGTGATTGGCGCGCTGGTGACCTGGTATTCCTCGCGCGAGGAGCAGCAGTCACCCGCGTCGCCACGGGAAACGGCGCCAACCCGTCAAGAGACGCGCGACGGCGGAAAACCCGTGGTTCCGGGCGCGCCGGCGAGCACTGCCGCGCGTTTCGATTTCTACCTGCTGTCGATGAGCCTGCACGCGGCGTTCTGCGCCGACGGCCACTCGCGCAAACCCGAATGCCAGGCGCGCGCGGCGCGCCCGCTGGTGATCCACGGCCTGTGGCCCGAGAACCGCGAGCCCGGCGCGTATCCGCGCGATTGCCCCGCGCCGCGCCTCGATCTCGATCCCGCGCTGGCGTCCGAACTGGAGACCTACATGCCCGGCATGCGCGACGACCTGCACGAACACGAGTGGCGCAAACACGGCGGCTGCAGCGGCCTCGACGACGACGTCTATTTCCGCGACGCGTTGACCCTCGCGCGCGAGCTCGACGCGGCGCTGGCCGCCCGACTAACTACCCTGGCCGGCGGCGAGACCAGCGCGCGCGAGCTGCGCGCGTACGCCGACCAGTTCCACCCCAGACTCGGCGCGACGCTCGTGCTCCAGTGCCGCACGCTGCGCGACGCGCCGGCGGCGCAGCGGCAACGGCCGTTCCTCGTCGAAGTCCGGCAGTGCGTGGACAACGACGGCCCCGGCGGCGCGCCCGGCACGCCGCTCGATTGCGCGAGCGTCGATCGCCGCGACCAGGGTTGCGGCGGCAGCTTCCGCATCGCCGCCGCGCGGGGCCGGCCGTGAACGAACAGATCCAGGGGCTGATCGTCGCGTACGTCGCGACGGCGGTGCCGTTCCTCGGCGCGTTGCTGATGATGCGCGCCGACCGCCGCGCGTATTTCCGCTGGCCTGTCTACTCGGCGATGGTGATGGTGCTGGGCGTCGTGTTGTGGAACGTGGCGCGCCGTCACCTGCCGCCGACCTGGGAGCTGACGCATGCCGGTGCGCTGTATTACGCGGCACTGAGTCTCTATTTCGCGCTCGGACTCGGCTTCGGGGTCTTGCTGGGAAAACTCACACGGCGTAAAACCGATCCCGAACAAACACCGGGGTGATTCGAATGGCCATCAAGAAGAAAGCCAAGTCTCCGACCAAGGCGGAGATCGCCAAGCTGCGCAAGGAGCTCAACGCCGTGACCGAGAAATTCTTCGCCAACTACGGCGGAACCTACGATTTCGTGATGATGGGCCCGCCCGGCCCGCGCCCGCCGCCGAAGATCGACTGGAACATCCTCAATCTTTCTTCTTATTGATCCAGTCGAGATCCACGCCCTGTAGATAGGGCTCGCGGCTCGCGCGCCAGGTGGCGCGCCAGCCGCGCGCATACGCGGTGCGCAGCGCCTTCTCGGCCTCGCGCGTCTTTCCCTGCAGTGCCAGCGACTCCGCGCGCATCGTGTACGCGCCGAAGTGCTTGCCGCCGTTCTCTTCGTACGTGTCGAGCAGGCCGTCGAGCCGCTTCAGCATGCGCAGCGCCATCGCGCGGTCGCCGTTGCCGCGGATCTCGATGCCGGCGCGCAGCAGCGCCGCGGAGTAGCCGTAGCGGATCTGGCTGCCGTCGTAGAGATCGGCCGTCGACAGCGGCACGATCTTCTCCGCATGCGCCAGCGTGGCGCGCGCCGACACGGACTCGCCGGCGATGAACTGCAGCCACGCGAGCTCGGTGAGATCCGCGCTGGTCGCGGCCTTGCGCGTGAGATCCCGCGCGTCCATCCAGGTCTTCAATCCGGCCGCGCCGCTCTCCGCGAACACGACGCCGCCCTCGCGCGCCAGCCGGTAGAACGAGCCGTCGTCCGGCACCTTGTCGATGACCGCGCGCGCCTCGGCGGTGCGGCCCAGCGTCGTCAGCAGGTCTATCTTCTGCGCCGCCAGCAGCACGTCGTTCGGCGCGAGCGCGATCGCCTTGTCCACCCATTGCAACGCGGCTTCCGTCTCGCCCTGCGCGCGCGCGAGGAACGACGTCGCCAGCGGTCCCCACGAGTTCGTCGGATCGAGCTCGCGCGCGGTGGCGCAGGCGGTCTCCGCGGTCTTGAACTCGCCGAGATCCATCAGCTCCTGGCAGGCGAACACCTGCGGATTCCAGTCGCGCGGATCGAGCCGCGCGGCGATCGAGAAGCGCTCGATCGCCTTGTTCGGATCGCCGCGCCGGTCGTAGTAGATGCCGAGGAAGCGGTGGCTCGCCGAATCGTTCGGATTCAGCTTCGTCGCCTGCTGCAGCAGCGGCAGCGCCTCCTCGAACTTGTACTGCTCGGTGAGCATCCAGCCCTTCGCGGCGTACGCGTCCGCGAGCTTCGGCGACAGCGAGATCGCGCGGTTCAGCAGCGGCTCGACCTCGATCGACACGTCCTCGAGCGGCATGCGGTTCAGCGAGATGCCGTTCATCAGCGATTCGCTCAGGCCGACCAGCGCCAGCGCATACCCCGGATCCGCATCGATGGCGCGCCGGAAATATTCGATCGCCTTCAGGTTGTCCTCGGCGGTGCGGCGGCGCTGGCGTTGTTTGCCGAGCAGGTAGTACTCGAGCGCCTCGGCGTTGCCGTACTTGCGCTCGGCCCAGCGCTCGGCGGTGTCCGCGGAGAGCTCGAGGTGCAGCGCCTCGGCGACGGAGCGCGACACCACGTCCTCGACCGCGAAGATGTCGCCGACCGGCTGGTCGTACGAGCGCGACCAGATGTGCAGGCCCGTGTCCGCGGCGATCAACTGCACGGTGATCCGCAGCTGCGCGCCGGAGCGGCGCAGGCTGCCCTCGAGGATGTGCGTGGCGCCGAGCGATTTGCCGATCGTGCGCACGTCCGTGTTCTTGCCCTTGAACGAGAACGCGGAGGTGCGCGCGACCACGCGCAGCGTCGGGATGTGCGCGAGCCAGTTGGAGAGCTCCTCGGTGAGGCCGTCGCACAGCGCCTGCTCGTTCTGGTCGATGCTCATGTCGACCAGCGGCAGTACGACGATCGTCGGGAAGGATTCTTCCGACGTGCGCGCGGACAGCAGCCCGCCCGGCATGCGCCAGACGACCACCGCCAGCACCGCCGCCAGGATGAGCGCACCGAACCCGAGTATCAGCCGGCGCAGCGGCGCGCGTCGGTCCGACGCCCGCCGGCCGATGACCTGGCCCGTTTCATAAGGAGTGGGGACATAGTCCGAGGACAGGGCCGGCAGCGAGATGGTGGTCTGGGTCGGCGCCGGGACCGGGGGCGCCGGCTCGAGGGTCGCGACGAACCGGTAGCCCTTGCGCGGCAGGGTCTCGATGTAACGCGGGGTCTCGGCATCGTCGCCGAGGGCGATGCGCAGCTTGCGCATGGCGCTGTTCAGGCCGGTATCGAACTCCACGACGCCGGTCGGCCAGAGGCGGGCGATCAACTGCTCGCGGGTGACCAGCTCCCCGGGGCGCCGGACCAGCTCTTCCAGGATCTGGAGGGGCTGGTCCTGCAGGCGATGGGTGCTGCCGTTTTTCGAGATTTCTCCCGAATCGAAATCGACCAGCCACCCGTCGAACCGTGCTTCGCGCTTGTCCATGCACCCGCCAGACACCCAGGGATGCGAATCATAGACAAGTCAGCGCGGGATCATGGACCGTCCATCGAGTCCGGGCACCGTTCGGCGCGAGTCTCGACCCCAACGAGTCCATAGAGACGAATCAGGAGGTCGATCATGAATGTCACCGCGCACCGCACCATCGCACCGGGCCTCGCCGGGGGAACGCCGGGACCGCGTCCGCCGCCGAAGCACCTGTCCGCGCGGGCGCTGACTGCCCTGGTGAGCCAGCTCACCACGGGCTACCCGAATCCGGACGGTCCGGACCAGCCGCCGGGTCCGTTCGACCCGTACATCCGCCGCGCCCTGGAGCGATCCGTCATCGGCGCCGGCAACGGCACCAATTTGTGGCGTGTCATCGCGGAGAAACATCCGGAAATCTGGGACGTCATCGGCGGGGACCCGTCCTCGCAGCTGGCGCTGAACCCGCAGCCGCTGCCGCCGCGCTCGGCGTTCCTAGCCGCGGTGGTCCAGGAGTTCACGGAGCGCATGACGGATGTCGCGCAACTGGCGGACCTGATCCCCCGGCCGGGCGGCGAGCGCGGAATCATCATCGCCGGCGGTCACGTGGCGAAGTTCATCGACGACATCTGCGGCAACGGCCTGAAGATCCGCTGGCCGTTCCCCTGGCCGGCGCCGGCCTGGTTCAGCGAGATGTTGAGCGGCGCGGACCTGATCGTCATGGGCACGCAATTTCAGCAGGCCGCGGTGATCTCGATGGATCGGGAGCTCGGCCGCACGTTCGCGGATGCGGCGCATGCGGTGCTGGAGGCCGGCGCCGCAAGGTTGGTTTGAGGTGGCGGGCGTCGCGGTGGCTCTTTTACCCCCAGGAGACCGCCGCGACGTCACCGCCTTCGATCTGGTGCCGGGTCGGGAAACCGGGATGACTCCTGCCACTCTGAGTGACCCCGATTCGCGACCCGGCGCCTCCTGGATCCGTCCGGGTAGTTAGGCAATCCGCGGCGGCCGCGCCCACTGTCCCGAATTCGCTCCCGTTGACAGGTGACCAAAAGGTCACATATCGTCCGCGCCATGGTGCACGGCTCATGCTGAACGAGGATGCGGTCTTCAAGGCGCTCGCGGACACGTCGCGACGTTTCCTGCTGGACCTGCTGCACGCGCGCGACGGCCAGACACTCGGCGAGCTCGAATGGGAGCTGGAGATGACGCGCTTCGGCGTCATGAAGCATCTCAAGGTGCTCGAAGAGGCCGGCCTCGTCATCACGCGCAAGGAAGGCCGCGAGAAGCTGCACTTCCTGAACGCCGTGCCCATCCGCCAGATCCACGACCGCTGGATCGACAAATACCGCGAGCGCGAAGTCTCCGCGCTCGTCGACCTCAAGACTTCACTGGAGAAGAAGAAATGGACGCCGGCAAGAAAGAGAGCGTGACGCACATCCACCAGATCTACATCCGTGCGCCGGCTGGCGCGATCTGGGATGCGATCACGTCGCCCGAATGGAACGGGCGCTACGGTTACCGCGCCGTCAGCGAATACGAGCTGCGCGCCGGCGGCCGGTTCGCCGCGAAGGCGAACGCCGGCATGCTGCAGTACGGCCTGCCGGAGATCGTCGTCGACGGCGAGGTCATCGAGGCGAACCCGCCGACCAAACTAGTCCAGACGTACCGGTTCCTGTTCAGTGACGAACATCGCAAGGAAGGCTTTTCGAAGCTGACGTTCGAGATCGTCGACACGGGGCAGGGCTTCTGCCGTCTCACCGTCACGCATGACGTGACCAACATGCCAATGATGTCCCACGCGACCACCAGCACGTTCGGCACCGATGGCGGTGGTGGCTGGAACTGGATCCTCAGCGACCTGAAGTCGCTGCTCGAGACCGGGAAAACGATGAACTGACATCAGGCGGCCCTCGGCGCGAGGTCCGCGAGCGGTCGCGTGGCCTCGCGCATGGTCTGCGACAACATTCCGTAAGCGCGGATCCACGCCGATTTCACGGCCGGCGTGAAATCGCCGCGCAGCGCTTTTGCCAGCGTCCACAACAACGCGCTGGCGACGTTGGCGTGGTGTTCCTCCACCACGCTGATCGACGGATGGCGGATGCCGAGCTCGCGCACCGCGGGCAGCAGCACGTCGACGCGTGCCAGCCCGCGCACCGTCGCCGCGACGATCATCGTGAAGCGGCGTTGCCGCGCCTTCAGGTCGTCGCAGAACAGCAGTTGCAGCGTCGGGTCGAGCTCGAACAGCTTCGTGTAGAAGAGCTCGGCGGCCACTTACTTCACCGGCTCCACGCGGCGCCAGCTCTCCTGGATCATCGTGATGTCTTCGGGGCTCATGAGTGGATAGGAGCAAGCGGTGTGCCAGCGGCATGCGGCGACGAAGGCGGCACGAACGGGCCGCCCACGGCCCGCGCCCGGCCCGGGACGCGGAAAGCATGTCGTATGACAAATCGGCCGCGCACCGTGCCGAGCGATGCCCGCCGTCTTCGCCCACCCTTGGAGCAGGAGCGCGTGCTCGGCGCATAATGTCGCCGCGATGCGCACGCTCAGGCTCAAGGTCCGTCCCGGTTCGCGTGACGAAAGTCTCATCGAGCAGGCCGACGGCACGTGGATCGCGCGCGTGAAGGCGCCGCCGGTCGATGGCAAGGCCAACGCCGCGCTGATTTCGCTGATCGCCGCACATTTCGGCCTGCGCAAGGCGCAGGTCAACATCAAGAGCGGCGCGTCGGGGCGGATGAAACTGGTGCAACTGGGAGAATGACGGTGATAACCCTCTACACGTTCGGGCCCGCCTTCGGGCTGCCCGATCCGAGCCCGTTCGTCATGAAGGCGGAGATGCTGCTGAAGTTGTCAGGGCAGTCCTACCAGATGGACACGCGCGGCTTCACGAAGGCGCCGAAGGGCAAACTACCTTACATCGCCGACGACGGCGTCGTCGTCGCCGACTCGACGATGATCCGCCTGCACCTCGAGCAGAAGTACGGCGTCGACTTCGACCGCGGACTCGCGCCGAAGGATCGTGGCGCCGCGTGGGCCGTCGAGAAGATGCTCGAGGATCACTTCTACTGGCACCTCGTGTACTGGCGCTGGCTCAACGACGCGAACTTCGCGCGCGGGCCGATCGCGTTCTTCAAGCGCGCGCCGGCGATCATCCGGCCGATCGTGGTGAAGGCCGTGCGCAAGCGGGTTCGCGGCACGCTGCACGCGCACGGCATCGGCCGGCACTCCGAGGCCGAGAACGACCGGATGGCGGCGCGCGCCGTCGACGCGTTGTCGATGATGCTGGGGGACAACCGCTATTTCCTGGGACCGACCGTGTGCGGGGTCGATGCCACCGTGTTCGCGTTCGTCGCCGGCGGGCTGTGCGCCACCTTCGACTCGCCGCTGCGCGCCAAGATGGAGGCAATGCCGAATCTGGTGGCGTACAGTCAGCGCATGTTGTCCGAGTTCTATCCCGGCCACGCGCAGCGGGCCGCCTGATGAGGTTGTCCGCCTGGCTGGGTGCGGCGCTGCTGGCGCTGCAGATCCTGGGTGCGGCCCAGGCCGCGCCGGCCGATGCCGGCGCCGAGACGCGGCGCGCTTTCCTGAAGATCGTCGAGCGGCCGAAGCCGGCGCTGAAGCACGAGCTCGAGGAAAAGCCGACGGTCAACGGCATCCGCAAGCAGCACCTGTGGTTCCAGTCGGATAAGACCGAGCGGGTGCCCGGGTACCTGTTGCTGCCGAAGGCGGCCGAGTTCCAGGGACGGCGGCCGGTGGTCATCGCGCTGCACGGCACGGGTGGCAACAAGGACGACGAGCTGGTCGCGGGAATCCTGTGGAAGGCCGTGAATCTCGGGTTCATCGGTGTCGCGATCGACGGGCGCTTTCACGGCGAGCGCACGAAGGCAGGCAGCGGCACCGAGGAATACATCGAGGCGATCTCGACGGCGTTCCGGACCGGAGAGGGCCACCCTTTCTATTACGACACCGTGTGGGACGTGACGCGGCTGATCGACTACCTGGTGACGCGCAAGGACGTGGATCCGAAGCGCATCGGGCTGACGGGCATCTCGAAGGGCGGCATCGAGACGTATCTCGCGACGGCGGTGGACAAGCGCATCGCCGCGGCGGTGCCGTACATCGGCGTGCAGAGTTTCAAGTGGGCGCTCGACAACGGGCAATGGCGCGCGCGCGTGCTGACGATCGAGGACGCGTTCACGTTGTCGGCGTCACTGGCCGGGAAGTCGCCGCGCAGCGCGGATTTCGCGCGCGAGTTCTACGCGAAGATCGTGCCCGGCATCGACGGCAAGTTCGACGGGCCGGCGATGCTGCCGCTGATCGCGCCGCGGCCGTTGCTGGTGGTGAACGGAGATTCGGATGCGAACACGCCGATCGCCGGCGTGCGGCTGGCGGTGCGGGCGGCGGAGCCGGTGTACGCGGCGGCGAAGGCTGCCGACCGGCTCAAGCTGATCGTGCAGGAAGATACGGCGCACCACGTCAATTCCGAGAGCGTGGACGCTGGCATCGCCTGGTTCGTGAGCTATCTGAAGCCCTGACCGCTTCCGCTACGGAACAAAAACGATTCCCATCGGCTTGTTCAAGCTGACCAGGTCTCCGACGGGCGCCAACTCACCACTCGCCGCGTCCACGCTGAACACCGCGATGCTTGCGCTCTCCTGGTTGCCCACGATCAGCCACTTGTTCGTCGCGTCGAACGTGAAATAGCGCGGCACCTTGCCGCGTGACGACACGCGCTGCTTCAAGGTCAGCTCGCCGGTCTTCGGATCGATCGAGTACACGACGAGCGTGTCTTCGCCGCGGTTCGACGCGTAGAGGAATTTTCCGTTCGAGTGCACCGCGATCTCCGCCGCGGTGCTCGTGCCCGTGAACGACGGGTCCAGGGTCTTCGCTTCCTGGAACAGCGTCAGCGTGCCCTTGCCGGAATCCCAGTTGAACGCCATCACCTCGTTAGCGAGCTCCGCGATCGAATACACCCACTTGCCGTTCGGATGGAACGCGAGATGCCGCGGACCCGTGCCGGGCGGCGTGTGCACGGCAGCCGGGTTGTTAGGCGTCAGCTTGCCGGTCTTCGCATCCAGCGCATAGACGACGATCTGGTCCGTGCCGAGATCCGCCACCAGCGCGAACTTGTTGGTCGGGTCCGTGTGGATCCAGTGCGCGTAGGGCTTGTTCTGCCGCTGCGGATGCACGCTCGAGCCGGTGTGCTGGATCATCGCCGTCCGTTCGCCGAGCGAACCATCCTTCGCCAGCGTGAACGCCTCGATGTAGCCGCCGCCGTAGTTCGCATCGAGCACGACCTTGCCGGTCTTGTCGACGCTTACGTAACTGGGTCCGCGGCCCTGCGCTTCCTCGTAGTTCAGGAATTGCAGCGCGCCGGTCTTGCGATCCTTGATCGCGAACGCGCTGAGGCCGCCGGGCGTGCCGGTATTGCACATGTACAGGTGTCCGCCGTCGCGCGTCACCGTGAAATGCGCGGGGTCGCGCGTCTCCTGGATGAACGTCGGCGCGGACAACTTGCCGGTGGCGGAGTCGAACTCGGCCACCGTGATGCCCATCTTCGCGGGATCCTGCGTGGCGATGTACAGCAGTGAATTCTTGGCCATGGTGAACGTCGTGAAGGTAGTCAGGAGGAGGGTGAGCGCGAGACGCGAGCGAGTCATGTGAGGGCCCTGCCGTTGGCGACGCGACAGGATGCCACAGTTCGATACCCCCGGTATCACCGCGGATCGTCAGCCAACGTCTATACTGCCGCCCGTGCAGACACGGCTCAAACGCGCCGAGCTCGACGAACTGGCGAAGCAATACTCGCTGGGCCCCGACGGCGTCGATGCACTGCTCGATCTCGCCGGCGCGCGGCCGGGCCATAAAGAATCCCTGACGTTTCTCGCGCGCTGTTTCCGTTACGCGGCCGTGCTCTCGCTGGCCGCGAGCGTCGTGTTCTTCGTCGCCGCGAACTGGAGCCGGATCCCGGTGTTCGGCCGCTTCGCGCTGATCGAAGCGCTGCTGGTGGCGTTCACGGTCGCGGCGCTCGTGCGGCCACCGCCGGCATTCACCGGTCGCGCCGCGCTGTTGCTCGCATTCGTCGGCACCGGCGCGTTGCTGGCGCTGTTCGGGCAGACCTATCAAACCGGCGCGGACGTGTACGAGCTGTTCCTGACCTGGAGCTTGTTAGGCCTGCCGTTCGTGGTCGCCGCGCAGTGGAGCGTCACGTCCGCCGCCTGGTTGTGCGTGCTCGACCTCGCGTTGTGCCTGTTCTGCGGCTGGAATCCGCGCGGCGGGTTCCTGTGGATCGCCTTCGGCGACGATCGCTTCTCGGCGTCGCACGCGTTGCTGAGCGCGGCAGCACTGAACCTCGTCGGCTGGTTCGTCGCCGGGAAGCTGGACTGGCCCGCGGTGCCGGACTGGGTGCGCCGGTTGACGCTGTTCTTCGGTGTGGGTTTCGTCACGTGGCTGGGCTTCATCGGCGTCTTCACCGGTGACGCCTGGAACGCGGAGGGCGAGGACTGGATCGCGATCTGGACTTCGCTGTTCCTGCTCGCGCTGGTCGCGACCGTCGCCATGCGCCAGCGCCGCGACATCTTTCCGCTGGCTGCCGTCGCGGGCAGCTTCGTGTTCCTCGTCACGTGCTGGATCGCGCGCTGGATGGACGACTCCCACGAGGGCGTGTTCTTCATGATGGCGCTGTGGCTGATCGCCGCATCGACGCTCGGCAGCCGCGGATTGATGCGCATCGCGCGCGAGTGGCGCGAGGTGCCGACGTGAACGCTGCTTCGCTGGTAGACGCGCTGAAGTCGCGCGGCGTGATTCCCGCGGACGCACCGGCGCCACGGGCGGAATCCGACCGTCCCTGGTTCATCGCGTTGCTCATGGGCCTCGCCGGTTGGTGCGCGGGCCTGTTCGCCCTGGTGTTCGCGGCATTGTTCTTCGACCTCGGCACCCGCAGCGCCATGCACGGGTTCCTGATCATCGGTTGCGTGGCGCTGGCGGTCGCGTTCGTCCTGTACCTGGTGCTCGGCGGCCGGTTGTTCATCGAACAGCTCGCGTTGTCGCTCTCGATCGCCGGCCAGCTCGCCATCGCGGCGTTCCTGACGGAGAAGTTCCAGACGGCGGCGCCGATCGCGGCGGTCCTGCTGGGGCTGCAGCTCGTCGTGTTCGTCGCCATGCGCGACCGCGTCGCACGCGCGTTGGCGGCATTCTTCGCGAGCATCGCCTGGGTGTTCGTCGTGCGCTATCTGCTGCGGCCGCACGAGAGCGAGAACATCTTCTTCGATTCGAGCCGCGAGTTCGCGCTGCCGCTCTTCGGCGCGTGGACGGTGCCGCTGGCCTGGCTGCTGACGTGGCTGCCGATCATCGGGCTGCTCGCCTGGCTGCGGCACACCGAACGTCGCTGGATGATGCGCACCACCGCGGAATTCGCGCGCCCGGCGATCGCCGGATTGTTGTTGGGCCTGACGTTCGGCGGCATGGGCGCCGAGCCCGTGTCGATGCTGGCGCTCGGCACCGAGATGCTCGGGCGCGGCGTCGACGGCTGGGCGCTGTTCCCGGTGCTGTCGATCGCGCTGGCGATGTTCGCGGCGTACGTCGCGTTCCAGTTGCGCAGCGCGGGGTTGTTGGGGCTGGCAATCTTCGCGGCGCTGGCTCACCTGGCGCGCTTCTACTATCTGTTCGGCGCGACGCTGATGGACAAGTCGCTGATCATGCTGATCGTCGGCGCGGTCACGCTGATCGTGGCGGCGTGGCTCGCGCGGCGCGCGGAGGCGGCATGAGGTCGGTGCTCACGCGCGCGCTCGCGCTGGTGTCGCTGCTCGTGGTGCTGGTCGCCGTCAACGGCGCGATCCTCGCGAAAGAACGCATCCGCGCGAACGGGCAGCGCATCTATCTCGAGCTCGCGCCGGCCGATCCGCGCTCGCTGATGCAGGGCGACTACATGGCGCTGCGGTTCGCGATCGCGCGGAATCTCTCGCCGGATGCGAGCGGCAGTGCGGCACTCAGCATCGACGCCAGCGGCATCGCCGTGCTGGATCCGCAGCCGACGAAAAACAGCCCGCGCATCCGCTACCGCGTGCGGCAGGGCCAGGTGTGGCTGGGGACGAACGCATATTTCTTCGAGGAAGGCTCGGCGGCGCGGTATGCCGGCGCGCGATACGGGGAATTCCGGCTGGATCGCGCGAGTGGCGAGGCCATTCTCGTCGGACTGCGAGACGAGGATCTGCGCGCTCTCTGACAAACCGTGCAACCTGCGCGCGAGCTCGTTCGTCATATAGACTTCGCGCCATCACGGCCCTTTCCGGAACCCGCCCATGAACAAGTTTTTCGCAGCCGGCGTCGCTGCCGCGACCCTGTTCTCGACGCTCGCCTTTTCGCAGGCCAAACCCACCGCCGCCGAAGCCGTCGCCGGCACGCCGGTCATCCCGCGCTCCGCGTTGTTCGGAAACCCGGAGAAGACGCAGGGCCGCGTTTCGCCGGACGGCCGGTACGTGTCGTTCATCGCGCCGCGCGATGGCGTGCTGAACGTGTGGGTCGCCGACCGCGGCAACCTCGACGCCGCGAAGCCGGTCACCAACGACCAGAAGCGCGGCATCCGCCAGCATTTCTGGGCTTACGACAATCGCCACATCCTCTTCCTGCAGGACGAAGGCGGCGACGAGAACTTCCACCTGTACTCCGTCGACGTCGTGACCGGTGCGCAGAAGGATCTGTCGCCGTTCAAGGGTGTGCGCGCCGAGATCTACGCGTTGTCGTGGAAGAAGCCGGGCAAGGTCGCGGTCGGCATGAACGATCGCGCGGCCGAGTGGCACGACGCGTACGAGGTCGACATCGCCACCGCCAAGCGCACGCTGATCGAACAGAACACGCAGGAGTTCGCCGGCTACGATTTCGACCTGGACCTCAAGCCGCGGCTCGCGACCAGACAAACCGCCGACGGCAACGAGATCCTGCGCAAGACCGGCGGCAAGTGGGTCAGCCTGCTGAAGTTCGGCCAGGAGGATTCGCTGACGACGGAGACGATCGGCATCGAGGGCAGCGGCAAGACCGCGCTGATGCACTCGTCGGTGGGTCGTGACAAGGCGGCGCTGGTGCGCGTCGATCTGGCTACTGGCAAGAACACGGTGCTCGGCGCCAGCGACCAGGCCGACGTCGAGAACGTGTGGGTGAATCCGCGCACGCTGACGCCGCAGGCGTACACGGTGAACTACCTGAAGCCCGAGATCCACGTGCTCGACAAGGCCGTCGAGAAGGACGTGAAGACGCTGGAGAAGGCGCTCGGCGACGGGTACGTCATCGGCAACCGGTCGCTCGACGACAACCTGTGGACCGTGGTCACGGACGACGCGCTGGCGCCGGCCACCGCCTATCTATACGACCGCGCCGCCGGCTCGGTGACCAAGCTGTTCGACCAGCGGCCGGCGCTGGCGAAGTCGCCGCTGGTGCCGATGCAGTCGCTGGAGATCCGCTCGCGCGACGGGCTGACGCTGGTCTCCTATCTATCGCTGCCGCCGGGCTCGGATGAGAACGGTGACGGCATCCCGGAGAATCCGGTGCCGCTGGTGCTGAACGTGCACGGCGGTCCGTGGGGCCGCGACACGTACGGTTTCGACAACGAGCACCAGTGGCTGGCGAACCGCGGGTACGCGGTGCTGTCGGTGAACTTCCGCGCGTCGACGGGCCTCGGCAAGTCGTTCGTGAACGCGGGCAACCGCGAGTGGGCCGGCAAGATGCACGACGACCTGCTCGATGCCGTGAAGTGGGCGGTGGAGCAGAAGATCACGACGGCGGACAAGGTGGCGATCTACGGCGGTTCGTATGGCGGGTACGCGACGCTGGTGGGCGTCACGTTCACGCCGGACACGTTCGCGTGCGGCGTGGATATCGTCGGGCCGTCGAACCTCAACACGTTGTTGTCGTCGATCCCGCCGTACTGGAAGGCGTTCTTCGAGGAGTTCGCGGTGCGCGTCGGCGATCCGCGCACGGAAGACGGCAAGAAGCTGCTGGCCGAGCGCTCGCCGATCTCGCGCGTCGATGCGATCAGGAAGCCGCTGCTGATCGCGCAGGGCGCGAACGATCCGCGCGTGAAGCGCGCCGAGTCGGACCAGGTCGTCGCGGCGATGAAGGCGAAGAACATCCCGGTGACGTACGTGTTGTATCCGGATGAAGGCCACGGCTTCGCGCGGCCCAACAACCGCACATCGTTCTACGCGGTGGCGGAGGGGTTCCTGAGCCAGTGCCTGGGCGGCCGTTACGAGCCGATCGGCATGGACTTCAAGGGCTCGTCGATCCAGGTGCTGGAAGGCGTCGAGAACGTGCCCGGCCTTTCGGATTCACTTAAATAGGGACGGACCCCAATTTCGTTGTCACATTGATGCGGCGCCGCGCGGACCTTTTCCACAGTTCCGCGCGCACGTTCTACCTGCGCTACTGGTTCGACGTCCCGCCCATCAACGTCCTGCTGACGCTGCACGGCCTGGTCTTCACCGCCTGGTTCGCGCTGTTCATCGTGCAGACCCGGCTCATCGCCGCGAACAACGTCCGGGCCCACATGCAGCTCGGGGTCGCCGGTGTCGTGCTCGCGATCCTGGTGATCATCGTCAGCATCATCACCACCGTCGAATCCGCGAGCGCGCCGCGCCTGCGGCCGATGGGCATGAACTCGCAGCAGTTCGCGTTCGTCCCGTTCTTCCAGGTGCTCATGTTCACGAGCCTGTTCGGCACCGCCGTGGCCATGCGCCGAAAACCGCAGTTCCATCGGCGGCTGATGACGCTCGCGATGGTCGCGCTGCTCGGCCCGCCCGTCGCGCGCATCCTCCTCGTCAGCGGATTTTCGAACCACTTCCTGCTGGCGCAGACCCTCGTGCCCGCGTTGTTCGTCGGCGGCTGCCTGGTGTACGACTGGGTGAAGAGCCGCATCGTTCATCCCGTGTACGCGTGGGGATTCCTGCTGTTGACTGTCACCTGGCCGATCCGCGTCTGGGTCGCGCAGACGCCGCAGTGGGAGCAGGTCGGGCGGTGGCTGGCCGGGATGCCGCCGGCCTAGCTCGCTAACCGCGATCGGCATGACCGATGCATGGCGGCCGATCGCCGAGTGGCTCGTCTCCTGACCGCCGCGATGGATCGTCGCGCCCGCGGCCGTCCAACACGCATGCGGCGACGAACGCGGATATTCGCGGCGGCAGTCCTGATCCTCACGGCCGGCGCGTCGGGAGCGAGCGAGGACATCGCGTTCGTCGCGGAGCACCTGCCCGAGGTCGCGATGGACGACCGCTACGCGGCGTTGCCGCTGTGGGCGCGCGGCGTCGATGTGTCGGCCGGACTCACGGCGATGTCGAGCGGAACGCTGGACCTGCGTGGCCCGACGTTCGACGTCGCGGGCACGGTCGGTTTCCACGGCCTCACGTTCAAACCCTTCGCCTTCTTCGATTCCTTTTCGCTGACGAGCGGCCGCGAGCGCCGGCCGCTGGACGAGCCGTTCGTCGCAACGCCACTCGCGCTGCCGGCCGCTGCCGAGTTCCGCGGGCTCGACGGGCGCATGAGCGACGCGGGCGTGGGGTTCGCGGTCGGCGACCAGGTGTCGTCGTCGTGGCTCGGCGAGTTCGACTGGTTCGCGGGCCTGCTCTATCAGCGTGTGCATCTCACCGACTACCGCCTCGACTACCTGGTGCTCGACGGTCCCGACGCCGGCGCCACCGGCGTCATCGACTTCAGCGCGACCTATGCGCACCTCACGCCGTTCGTCGGGTTCGGAAAGCGATTCGCGCGCGGCGACTGGAGCTTCGCGCCGCACGTGCAGCTCGCGGTGCCGCTGCCGCGGCGCGGCGTGTCCGGGCGGATCCTCGGCCCCGGCTTCGATCTCGCCGGCGACAGCGCCGACAACGGTGCCGGCAAGCACTTCGGCGATCCGTCGGTGACGGTCGGATTCGACGTGACGTATCAGCCGTGGGATCTCACGCTCGATGCGGGCAGCTTCGCGAGCCAATGGCTGCTCGAGCCGCACATTCACGAGGGCGTGGACCAGAACTGGATGCTGCACCTGACGTGGAGCCGATGAGCCGGACACGCTCGAGCATGTGACATATGGCTTTACCGCCGACGCGCAAACGCTTCCACCGGCCGCGCATCTGTTGGTGGAAGCGGCGGCGCCGTGGTACACCGTCAGCGACGAAGCCCCAGTACCCGGAGTTCCCGCCGTGAAGAATTGGAGATGGATCGCAGCGCTGCTGCTCGCCTGCGCGCTGATCGCGACGATCGCCGACGCGGCGTCACGCACCCCGGCTCTTTGAGCCGCCGAGGGCCGCCGCCGCTCGCGACGAGCCCAGCCCCGGCCGCATCCCGCCGCCCGAATCGCAGTTTTCGCGGCGTTTTTTGACTTCCGCCGGCCCATCCCTAAACTGCCGCCCATCCAGCCTCTGGCCAAGCCGGTCCGCTCCCGCGGCCTAGCCCACCCGGGGGTTCCTGTTTTCAGGAATGGTGTTGGCCGGCGTAAGTTCCGGCGCGAATCGTCCCCGCTCGACACACTTATATATGTGTCCGGGCGCCTGGCCGGCTCCAACTCCATTCGCACCCGGAGTTGCCGATGTCCGCCGCCGCCAGAGATCTCACGTCGTATCGCAAGTACTGGGCCTCGCGCTTCGGTACCGCGCCATTCCTGCCCATGTCGCGGGCGGAGATGGAACAGCTCGGCTGGGACAGTTGCGACGTCATCATCGTCACCGGCGATGCGTACGTGGATCACCCCAGTTTCGGCATGGCGATCATGGGCCGGTTGTTGGAGGCGCAGGGATTCCGCGTCGGCATCATCGCGCAGCCCGACTGGCACAGCGACGAGCCGTTCAAGCAGTTAGGCAAGCCCAACCTGTTCTTCGGCATCACCGCCGGGAATATGGACTCGATGGTGAATCGTTACACGTCGGACAAGCGCATCCGTTCCGACGACGCGTACACGCCGGGCGGCGAGGGCGGCAAGCGGCCGGATCGCAGCGTGGTCGTGTATGCGCAGCGCGCGCGCGAGGCGTTCAAGGATGTGCCGATCGTGATCGGCGGCATCGAGGCATCGCTGCGCCGGATCGCGCATTTCGATTACTGGAGCGAGAAAGTCCGGCGTTCGGTGTTGCTCGACGCGAAAGCGGACATGCTCGTCTACGGCAATGCCGAGCGGCAGATCGTGGAGATCGCGCATCGCCTCGCGGCGGGGCAGAAGATTTCGGAAGTGACCGATCTGCGCGGCACCGCATTCGTCCGCAAGTCGCATGATTTCATCGAGATCGATTCGACCACCATCGACACGCCCGGGAAGCTGAACCCGCCCATCGACCCGTACGCGATGGAGCCCGAGATCAAGAAAGCGAACCAGGAAAATGGGGACAGTCCCCGTTTGCTGGCAAAAGGGGACCGTCCCCGTTTGCTGGCACAAGGGGACAGTCAGGCCGCCGATGACGCGTTAGCCGAGGCGGTGGAGCAGGGCCAGGCGCCGCCGGTCGCCGAGGTCGTCGTGAAGTTTGCCCGCCGCCTGAAGAGCGAGGACCGCGAACGCTCCGTCATCCGCATGCCGTCGCACGAGCAGGTGGTGAGCGACCCCGTGCTCTACGCGCACGCCTCGCGCATCCTGCATCTCGAAGCCAACCCCGGCAACGCGCGCGCCTTGGTGCAGCGGCATGGCGATCTCGACGTGTGGCTGAACCCGCCGCCGATCCCGCTAACCACCAAGGACATGGACTACGTGTACGAACTGCCGTACGCGCGCGTCCCGCATCCGTCGTATGGCAGCGCCGAAATCCCCGCCTACAAGATGATCAAGTTCTCGATCGCGATCCAGCGCGGCTGCTTCGGCGGCTGCACGTTCTGCTCGATCACCGAACACGAGGGCCGCATCATCCAGAGCCGCAGCGAGGCGAGCGTGCTCAAGGAAATCGAGAAGGTCCGCGACACCGTGCCCGGTTTCACCGGCGTCATCAGCGATCTCGGCGGCCCGACCGCGAACATGTACCGCATCGCCTGCAAGAGCCGCGACATCGAGAAGGCCTGCCGCAAGCCCAGCTGCGTGTTCCCCGGCATCTGCCCGAACCTGAACACCGACCACTCCGCGCTGATCCAGCTCTATCGCAAGGCGCGCGCGCTGCCCGGCGTGAAGAAAATCCTGATCGCGAGCGGCGTGCGCTACGACCTCGCCATCGAGAGCCCCGAGTACGTCAAGGAGCTAGCTACCCATCACGTCGGCGGCTATCTCAAGATCGCGCCCGAGGCGATCGGCGAAGGCCCGCTGTCGAAGATGATGAAGCCCGGTGTCGGGACTTACTACAAGTTCAAAGAGCTGTTCGACAAGTACAGCAAGGCCGCCGGCAAGGAGCAGTACCTCATCCCGTACTTCATCGCCGCGCATCCCGGCACGACCGACAGGGACATGCTCGAGCTCGCGTTGTGGCTGAAGCAGAACGGCTTCCGCGCGGACCAGGTGCAGGCGTTCCTGCCGTCGCCGATGGCCACGGCCACCGCGATGTACCACACGCTGAAGAACCCGCTGCGCAAGGTCACGCGCGACAGCGAGACGGTGACGATTCCGAAAGGCATCAAGCAGCGCCGACTGCACAAAGCGTTCCTGCGCTATCACGACCCTAACAACTGGCCGGTGCTGCGCGAGGCGCTGCGGCAGATGGGGCGCGCGGATCTGATCGGCAATGGCAAGCAGCAGCTCGTGCCGGCCTATCAACCGGCCGGCACCGGCGATGCCGCCGAAGGGAAACGTGGCGGCTCGTCCCATCGCCCGTTCAAGACGCAGCATCTGGGATTGCCAAAGGTGCCGCGGCGATTGCCGAAGAAGGGCCGCTAGGCGCCGGTTCCTCGCGCCGTCATTCGTCGCCTGACGGGCCTTTCAGCTTTTCCAGTTCCTGCTTGTGCTCCTTCACGAAGCGCAGGTTGGCCGGGTTCACGCCCGCGTCGCGCGCGACCTTCGCCGGGTCCGCGCCCTGGTCGACCGCGTACTGCGCGAACGCCGCCTGGAACAGCGCCATCGTGATGACGGCGTACTGCCGAGGCGTCAGGCCGGCGGCTTCGATCGCCTTGCGCGCTTCGGGAATCTTCGCGATGCGCGCTGCCATGTCGTCCAGCGATTCCTTGTCGCTGCCGCCTTCGTCGTCTTCGTTGCGCTCGGTTTTCGCGAGGTTGGCGTTCGCCGCCGCGAACTTGCGCATGTCGGTCATCGTCAGTTCGTAGCGGGAGAGCTCGCGCAGGTCCGCGTCGCCGCTCGGGGCGGCGTGTGTCGGCTGTCCGCAGATCGCGGCCACGACGAGGAGGGCGGGCAAGAGGGCGTGCGCGAATCGATTCTTGTTAGTCATCGGTTGATTCTCTGGATTCGGTGAGGTCTTCAGATTCTGACGAGCTCGACGCGGCGATTCTGCTGCCGGCCTTCGGGCGTATCGTTGCCGGCGGACGGCTTGCTCGCGCCGAAGCCCTTGGCCTGCAGGCGGTCCTTTTCCACCCCGTAAGTGGCGACCAGGTACTCGCGCACCGCGGCTGCACGCTTCTCGCTCAACGACTGGTTGTTAGCGGCAGCGCCCACGTCGTCCGTGTGGCCTTCGATCACGAGCTTGAGATCCGGATGCTCCTTGAGCATCGCGCCCATCTCCTTGAGCGTCGGCGTCGATTCCGGACGGATGCGGTCGCTGCCCGTGTCGAACAGCACGCCCTGCGTCGCGACGCGACCCTTCTCCGCCAGCGCGTCGTACAGCTTCTTGCCGCCCGCGGCGATGCGGACGTTCGCGATCATGCGCGGTAGTTCGGCCGACCAGCCGTTCATGTTCACGAAGATCTTGTTGGAGCGGCCGAGCTTGACGTTCGGCGCGTTGTAGATGCGCTTCTCGTTCGCGTAGGCCTTGACGTGCTCGCCGTCCACCGAGATGGCGATGTGCACCGGCTTCTCCGTGGTCTTCACGCCCGCGCCGTATTCACCCTGCGCGTCGATCTCGCCCTGGCGCAGGCGGCCGAAGTATTCGCCGAACTCCATGCGGGCGGCGGTGTTGCCGTCGTCCTTGCCGTCGAAGGCGAGCACCAGCGGATTGCCGTTGCCCGTGAGGTCGAACTCCACGGTGAAGCGCTCGGGCAGCGTCTCGGGCAGCGGGATCCAGAGCTTGCCGTTCGTGGCGCGCAGCCAGCGCGCGTCGCTCCATTCGACGATCTCGATCTGGCCGCTGCGGAATTCGAAGCGGCGCGGGAAGTCGCCGACTTCGTCCTTGGCGAAGTCTTCGGCGATGAGGATGCGGTCGCCCGGCTTGAAGTCGAAGTTGGCCCAGGCGCCCTGGCCCGGCTTCAGCGTGGCGGGCTGCGATTTGGCCGAAGCGGTGTCTGCAGAACCGCTGGGAGGCGTTGTCGCCGACGACGCGCTGTCGACAGTCTTCACCTTCTTGCCCTGCGCCTTGGCCTGTTCGACGCACTTAGTGTCGGTGGCCGCGCATTCGACCTGGTCGAGGGCGGCGTCCATGGCTTTGTCGGTCTTGCTGTCCACGCGCTGATCGACTTTCTGTTCGAGTTTCTGCTTGAGCTTCTTGCCGAAGTCGGAGAACTGGGCGTGGGCGGGCGTGTGCACGCCGGCCAGCGTGAACAAAAAGACGGCGGGCACGAGCAGACGCGTGCGATTCATGGCGATCTCCGATGTGAGCAGGCGCTCGTACCGGCGCCTTGGGGGCGCGAATGAAATCATTCGCGATGCCGTCAGCGTAATGGACTTTTTTCACAGTTCGCGGAGATCGGTCGAGGCGGTGCGTCGGTTCGTCGCAGGCAAGAACGCTTTGGCGCGGGAGCGAAATTGTGATTTTGTGTCGACGACCGCGGAGGTCCGCGATCACAGGCGCATCGGCGCGCTGCCCAACCTCCTACGCGTCCGATCGCCGCAACGACCCGTAGAAGAATTCGACTCGCGGAGTTGCAAGTTGTGCCGGGCGCGTGTCGGTAGTTTGATCGCCCGCCGCTCGATTTCGCCAAGCGACGTGGCCCGCAAATTGCTCTTCGAGGTACGCGCTCCTTCCCGCGCCCACCTGGCAACCTCCATGAAAACTCCCGTCTTCTATCTCGTCGCGCTCGCGATGTCGGCTTCCGCCTTCAGCCAGACATCCGTCCCCGCTGCTCCCACACTCACTGCCGGCGCGGAGTTCAAAGGCCTGCGCTTTGACTGGAACCCCGTCCCCGGCGCAACCCGGTATGAACTCGAGTATCGCGCTCACCAGAACAGCTCGTTCGTCCAGCAAGGCGATGATCTCGCGGCTACCGCTACGTCCACGCGATTCACCTTCGCGCTGCATCTCTACGACTGGACTTACGCGCGCTACCGGCTCGCCGCGTGCAACAGCGCCGGCTGCTCGAGGTCGGCGGAGGTCTCGGTCTCCAACCTGCGCCGTGACGCCGTCGGCTACTTCAAGGCGGCGCAACCCGTGAGAAACGCGAGGTTCGGCGGCGACGTCGACATCTCTCCGGACGGCTACAGCTACGTCGTCTCGGCACCGGGCGAGACAACCAACTACACCGACGACTTCACCGACGGCGGCGCCGTCTACGCCTTCCAGCGCGGATCGAACGGCGACTGGGTGCAGCGCGTGCGCATCGACGCCCAGGCGCATGTCGAGACCGGCTCCGGCATCGCGCTCGAGGTCGCGACCAGCGGCAGCGGCAACACCATCGCGGTGGGCATTCCCACCGACGAACATGTACCGTTCGACGGGCGATACGGCCGAGTCGATATCTACCACACCAACGGCACTGTCTGGGCGCACAAGACCCTTCCGCGAACCACGTCATACACCGTGGGCAGCAGCGTGGGCCTCAGCGAGAACGGCTACATCCTCGCGGTCGGACTCCAGGACAACGACAACAGCGTCGCGATCTGGAAGAGCGTCAATGGGGTGTGGCAGAACCTGCGCAACTTGCCGTTGAACAGGACGGGCGATCACTACGAGTTCTGCGGGCATGCGCTGCTGAGTCGCGATGGAAAGACCGTCGCCGAACTCTGCAACGACGGCATCGGCGACACGCGGCGCGACTACGTGCGCCTGTTCACCGGCAGCAACTGGACCGTGCGCAAGGAGATAGAGCTCGGCCCGGATTCGGACGGTGCCTATTTCGCGAACGGCTTCGCGATCGATGCGACGGCCGACACGGTGGCCGTGCAGTTCAATCTACCCGTGGACGAATTGGAGGGCACCGATGGCTTCGTGAAGGTATTCAAGCGCAGCAGCGGCGTGTATTCGCAAGCCGCAAAGTTGAGCCCGGGGGCCTGGCGCAATGACACGATCCGGCGCTTGTACGGCGACTCGATCTCCCTCAGCGGTGACGGCAGCACGCTCACCGTGGGTGATACCTACGACAACGGCAACGGCTTCGGCCCGCGCGCCGCGCCACTCAGCAGCGGCACGGCAGCGACCGGCGCCGTCTACGTCTATCGACTGACGGATTCGTGGAAGCTCGCGAACATGGTCAAGCCGAACTACTACCCGGGCCCGGGGACGTCGTTCTTCTTCGGAGACGTCGCCGCGCTCAGCAACACCGGCAGGACCTTGCTGGTCGCGACGCCGGGTGAAAGCAGCACCGCGAAGGGCATCGACGGTGACTGGGCGAACGACGATGGCCCCGCGAACGCCGGGGCCGTGTTCATGTATTGAGTCGAGCGACCGAAAGGCCGGCGGCCGCGCTGCGAGTCATCGCGCAGCGCGGCCGTTCAGGCCGGTGACCTCATCAGGTTGACCATCCACGGCTTGCCATAGCGATCCGTGAACATCGCGAAGCGCAGCGCCCACGGAGATTCGCCGAGCGGCATCTCCACCTTGCCACCCGCGGACATCGCGGCGTAGACGCGCTCGGCTTCCTCGATGGAGTCGACGTCGATGTTGACGGTGGTGTCGTTGCGGGCTTCGCTGGTCTCGGGGCCCATGACGTTGTCGGAACCCATGATCGAGGCGCCGCCGGCGACCAGGTGGATGTTGGCGATCTTGTCCATGGCGGCGGGAGGGAGGTGCTGGTCGGCGCCAGGCATCTGGCCGTAGGTGGACACTGAGATGACGGTGCCGTTGAGGGCCTTGGCGTAGAAGTTGAAGGCTTCGCGGCAACGGCCGTGGGGGAACATGAGGTAGGGGATAAGTTTCATTGGTGGCCTCCAGGTAGTACGCCTTAGTCGAATGAAAGGGGTGAGGATCGACATTTAACTAAGGGTTCCATCAGAGAGCAGCGACCTTTTGAACAGAATCGCGTCATGCTCAAGTCGATCCACTTCAGCAGACGAATTGGTACCTCAATTGAGAACAGCGCAGTTGCGTGGAGACGCGGCGTTCGGGTTCGCATATCAAGGCGCCGCCTCAACTCAGCAGATACGCTGCGCGTGATTAAAGCTGAAAATCCCGCGATCTTTGGGCTAAAGCTTCGTGGCTTCTCGCAACCGTTCGTAAAATTGCTTCTCGCCAGACGATCCAGGCGGGAAAACGATAACTGATAGGTCCCCGTCCGACAGATTTACTTGCTCAAGAAGTGCGAGAACTTCGTCACGGGTGATGACCGGATCCGTTTCATTCGGCCTAGGATTTCTCTGAAGATAAAAATTTTTGAGCAAACGTATCAGCGCTCGAAATCCGTTGGTCCTTGGGAGCATGTTTCCCTTTTCACGGCTTTTCCAAGCGGTAGGCCATCGCATGGCAACACCAGAAAAAAATTCGATCAGGATCCGGGCGATTTGGTCTTCTTGCTCTGTTATCCAGAGCCATCGAAACGGCGTCTCTAAATACGAATCATCGTCACGATGTATCGTTTTCCCCTTTGCCAGCCGTTGGCGATCTTCCAATGGATTCTTCGAAATGAAAGGGAGCAGCGCATTAACAACAGTTGCCTGCGCTAGTGTCTCCCCTGTTCTGCCAGGCGTAGCGGAGCCGAGACGCTTTATCGAATGGAGGAATGGGCTAGAGCTGTGCCGATCCAATGCCACGGTTATATCGTGGCACGACCTTTGCGGACTACGAGCCTTGGAGTAATCAAGCAAGTCGTAGACAAGACTGCGATTCACTTTTGTTTGGGCGAGATTGACGGTCGCGAATACGTACGCCTGATCCGCAATATCCGCTTCGACAAAAATCGAAACCGGTACATCGAAAAAGTCGCCCGAAAATCCTTTTAGGCCTTCAATTCGATGTTGTCCGTCCAGAATTTTTGCTATTTCGAAGAAACGGATTGTCTCACCTGTCTCGTCGTTAATCCCTTCGAAGAGAACCAATTCCATTTTCTCATCATCGAATCTTGCGCAGCTACCAGGGACAGCCAACACCACCGAAGTGGGAAACGTTCCATCTATGCCGTTCACGAATTGCTTGATTTCGGTGACGCGATCCGGGGAAAGTTTTCGTTGAATCCCGACGTATCGATCGAGTTCCGTCTCGATGCGCCGCATGTCGGCAAATGAAATCTGAATGAGATCTTTGTGCGACATCACACCCGCATAAAATTCGCCGATCGGTTGCCGAACTCGAACAGCGGGCACACGGACACCTGAGTCTTCCATCGGACTACCCTAACTTCCGGAGAATCGCTTCTCCGCTTGGAGGTGGACTCGGGACCTCTAGTGATTTCATGAATTTGTCGTACACCAAACTCACATACCAAATGAGTAGCCCGATCACATAGCAAGACAGTGCCCAGGTGTTTACAAACTCCATGTTCGCGATTCCGCCGGACTTTGCGCGCCCGTAGATGTATCCCGAGCCAAGCACGATAGCTACTTGTAATCCTGCTAGAAAAAAATAAAAGACCTTGTGGCGTCGCGCCTGCCAAACAAAAACCATTACATATAAAGCCGGTGCGATGAGCGCGAGGATGTACACAAAGATCTCAGTCGAGATGAACGCCTCTGCAATCACCTCTCGCGAGTAGCTGATGGTTGGTTTTGCGCCCCTGTTGTCGACGAGACGAGTAAATACGAGAAACAGGAGGGCGGCGTTAGAGACAAAAAACGTGAAAACCGCTTCATATAGCGACACGCAAAGCGGATGTTTGGTGAAAAATTTCTTGAGAGTGCCGCGAGCTTCTGCCCAATTCGGAAGCTGGATCATATTCTGGTCGCCGTCCCTTGCACGGTCGCTCGAATGTCGAGCTAACTATCAGTGCGGCGATAGAGTATGCCGTTTCGTCGGAAAGGCAAATCTGACAATCGCCGGCCGTTTGTATCGGCTTCGACGATTGTCCGGCTGACAAAGTTTGTCGGGGATCGGAGGTCCCCGGTCACCTAACGCTATTTCGCGGCGCGTTTGTGCGGTCGGCCGCCAATGGTGGCATAGCCCTTGGCACGGCGTCGCTTAGGAAATGCGACCACGTTGCTACTGTTATTAGAGTATGTCTTCCACGTGATGTCATATTGCCCGGCTTGGTTTCCCCACCCAGCCCATCCTTTCCGTGTGCCTCGAGCGAAGAGCTCGAGAAAGGGGCCGGGGCTGCAAGACTCAATCAAGTCATAAAGAGCGTCGGGCTTCCTACTGTGCTCCTGTTTCATAGACTTAATGATGTTCACTTGCCTGCGGCCAGGCGCAAGCGTCCGCATTGATCCTCTCGTGCCAAAGAGCACAACTTCAGTCGTGTTCCGGAAGTAAAACCCCACCCCGCGGCCATCAGGTCCGCCGTCCTTCCGAACCTTGTGCCAAATAATGTTTGATTTGTAGGTGAAGCCCCAGGCCTTCATTACTTCAAGGCCGTCGGGCAAGAGAGCGTTCGGCACCCACAAATAAAGGTGCGCGGGCGTCTGCGCCGCCATTGCAACGGGAATCTCGCAGATGTCTCGCAGCGACATCGTTGGATATCGATTGAGCCTCTTGTGTTCAGGCGCCATCTTTCCTGTGCGATTCGTAAATTGCCACGGAGGATCCGCCAGAATGGTTGAGAATTTCTGACCGTCAATCGCATCCAAAAATGTGGCATTAGCTTCTGTCACTCGCCCTCCACGAAAAGCTTCTTTCCGATCCCGATGACTATCACAGGGCATCCTGCCCCACCGCCGCCCGCAATTCGCGGAAGGATCTTCGACATATGGGTTGTTGAGTTTCCGTACGATTTCCCACGTCCAAGCTTGTTCGCCACGTCCTGAAGTTCATCGCATCGAGTGAACACAATCCCAACACTGATTGCGCGCAAGTCGAAAAGCAATCTGAAATTGTTCAAGTCTCGATCAAAAAACGGGTCTTTGTTATTCCATTCGACTTCGAGTGCGACACAATTTTTATAGCAATCGACTTTGTGGGTTGGCGACTCATATTTGTTGTCGTCAACAGTAACGGCGGTCTTGAATTGCTTTTCTACCCACCCTCGCTTTCCAAGGAAAGAATCAACCCAGATAGAAAGTTCGCTACGGTTGCCGCCACGCTGCTTCATCCAAGACTCTTTCAGCTTGAACGAACGCAGCATCGCAAGAAGGTCGTCCCACTCCGCGGGGAAATCATGCTTCAAGATCGCTGACGCATGCTTCCACTCATGGATTTCATACAAATCGCGAACGTCTTTAGGGAAATGACCAGCCAATTGCGCCTCCACAGCGGCGCATTCGATCAGATCGAATCCGCCATCGCAACGGCGCCGGGATTGGTCGCACAAATTTGGCCGTTTCCGACAAAGTTACCCAATAGTGGCCGATCGCATGCGCTGGATGAGCCCGCCGTGCGACGCTGAGGCTGAAGGAAGTAGGCCTGCGACCCTCTGCGCGCACGTAAAGCGCCGCGATCCAAAGGGCGCTCGGTGAAAGGACCGAAGTATGCCCGCGCAACCTGCTGAAAAATTTGAATCACCAATCGCCCGGCATGCATTTCTGGGCGTCCTCTCGAAAGGGCAGACATACACGACTTTGGTCTTGGCCTTGTGTTCACCAACTGCGATCCCTTCGGCCAAGGTCTACTTGTGATGGCCGACCTAGCTGCGCATCATTCCAAGCGACACCATCCAAGAGAGAACGCTGCTCCAATGGCTAATACTCCCTTCTTCCCGGCTCCCATGAAATTGAGCATCCTCACCGCCGCTCTCCAAGAGCTGACGCCCCGCGAAAAGCGCGACCCCGACCCCGATCTCGCCATCGAAGAATGGCTCGCCTTCGCCCGCGACATCGGCGCCCCGAACATCCAGCTCTCCTCCGCTCTTCACCCTACGTTGAGCGACGTACCCGCGGAGGCCATGCTCGACCCGGTCGCGAACACGCTCGACCTGCGCGCTCCCTTCGACAAGGCCCGCGCGGCCCGCGTGCAGAAGGCGATGGCGGCGAACAAGGTCGGCCTGTCGGACGTCGGCTACTTCGACAACATGCTGGTCGACGACAAGGCCGCCCGCAAAGCCAAGCACGATTTCATGCTGCGCGTCTTCGACGCCGCGGCGCTGCTCGGCACGGACGCGGTGTGCGGCTTCGTCGGTCGCAACATCAAGCTCGAGATGGACGAGAACCTCGTCATGTTCGAGCAGGAATTCATCCCCCTCTTAAAGGAGGCGAAGGCGCGCGGTCTCACGTACCGCGTCGAGCAATGCCCGATGCCAGGCTGGAACGTGCTCGACCGCTGGCACAACAACATCGCCTACGCGCCGGGTCCCTGGATCGCGCTCCATCGCATCTGCGAGAAACACGGCGTCGGCGACCAGTTCCGCATCCACTACGACCCCTCGCACGCGATCCTCATGGGCCAGGACACGCGCTCGCTGTTCCAGTACCTGAAAGACCAGGGCTACGGCTTTCTGATCGGCGGCTTCCACGTGAAAGGGCAGGTGGTCGACTCGAAGGGCGTCTCGGCCTGGGGCTACGGCGGCCAGACGATGGAACGCGGCGACTGGATCAACGGCAAGATCTCGCCGAACCCGGCGGACCACGTGAACGCCTGGAAGAAGCAGGTGATCCTCGCCGAGCACGAGCTGCCGGGCACGGCGAAGCACGATCCGCTGGCCTATCTACAGAACCGCACGGTCGACTGGCTGGACCACCAGCTGGCGGCGCGCGAGCTGCTGTCGATCGATCCGGCGAACACCTATCTGGTCGTCGAGCACGAGTACCCGCCGGCGCGCATCCAGGACAAGGCAAAGCTCGCGCCGATCCTCGAGGGCTCGCTCGCCTTCGTGAAGGCGATAGACGAGGCGGCGGCTGCGATGTACTCGCTGCACCAGGTGATGAACAGCCAGGGCATCAAGGTGCAGGGCGTGGGCCGCGAGGCGTATCGCTCGTAGCGACACGCAACATCGGGCGGATGATCTGGAATCACCGCCCGATCGATTTCCGCAGGAACTGCAGATAGCGTCGGCGCGCCGCACTGGCGGCCGACGCCCGATAAGCCGACGCATCGGTACGGTCATAGAACGCATGACCGGCTCCGGCGTACTCGAAAGCATCTGCGCGCGTTCCGGATGCACGGTAGAGGGATGCAAACGCGTCCACGTCTTCCCGCTTCACGATGTAATCGTCAGTGCCGAAATGGATCTGCAGCGGGCATTTCGCGACCGTCGGCAGCTCGAGCAGATCCGGCGCGGGATCGTCGCGGTTCTTGTACTCGGGCGGGATCCGCGGCGGCGGGTAGAACGCCACCACACCGCGAACGCGCGGATCCTCCCCGGCGAGTCGAATCGCACGGATGCCACCGCCGCAGAAGCCAACGGCGCCGAGGCGGTCGGCGTCCACATCGGCGGACGCGCCTAACCAGTCGACGGCGCCGCGGCTTTCGTCCAGCTCCTCACGCGCGAACGCGCCGGCTCGAAAGCGCCCGGCGCCGCGGTCGTCCGCCTGCAGATCCTGCCAGGTCATGCCGGGAACCCTCGAGAAGCGCTGCACGGCGAGCGCCACGAACCCGGCGTGCGCGAGTTCGTCGGCGGTCTCGCGGTGCGTCTGCGGCAGGCCGAATTCGCCATGCAGCAGCACGACGCCCGGATGGATGCCGCGCCTCGACGGTTTCGCCACGTATCCGCGAACGGGTCCGACCGAGCTCGGAAACGTCACCTCGTCGCCCTCGATGTGCCGTTGCGCCGCTCTCGCGCGGGCGCCGATCAGCGCGGCGGCGGCCACCGCCAGGCTTCGGGTCAGGAAAGAGCGTCGGGCGGCGCGGCCGCATTCGTCGAATGTGCACATGGCAGGGAGAAGACGTGCGGTCCCGGGAAAAGGTTGCGTCGGCGACGGAGCCGCTTCGTGGCGCCCGGCCGCTAACGCGCGACGCGGCTGCCGTCCGGGCCGCGTCCATACGGACTCGCGTAGGCGCCGTCGATAACGGGCGCCGCGGCATCCTCACCCTTCATGCGCACCGCCGGCAGGATGAAATTCGGCACGTAGCTGTGCCCGAGCTCCCGCTGCACGCGGCTGCTGTAGTTCCCCGCGTAGAACGCTACGACCAGATCGAGCTCGGGCACCACGGTAATCACCTGCCCACCGGCACCCAGCGCCATCACCGCGCGCACGGCGCGCTCGCGGTACGGAAAATCTTCCATCCACCAGTTGTATCCATAGTAGATGCCGGCGAGGTGGTACTGCGGCGTCGACGCCGCCGCGACGAATTGGCGACTCAGGATCCGCCGTCCTTCCCACGTCCCGCCATTCAGCATCAGCTGCCCGAACTTCAGGAAATCCCGCGGCAGGAACATCACGCCCCCGCCGCCGTAGGGATTCCCGGCGTGATCCAGCAACCACGCATAGTTGCCGAGCTTCATCGGCCGCGCGACGAGCCGATCGAAGCTGTAGACGGGCATCTCGCCCGTGGCACGAGCCACCATGCCCAGCGCGAGATTCGGGTTCGCGCTGCAGTAGATAGCCCTTTCCCCCGGCGGCGTCGCGAGCGGCACGTTCAGCGTGTACCGCCAGAAATCCGGTTCCTCGCGCTGGTCCCACATCGTCTCCTCGTTGCCCGGTGCGGCATCGTTGCCGTCGTCGCAGAAGTAGCCGGACGACATCGTCAACAGGTGCTCGAGCGTCATGCCGCGCTTGCGCGGATCCAGATCGGCCGGGAATCGCCCGCCATTCATCACTTCATAAACGGGCGAAGACAGTTTCAGCGGCGCGCCGCTTTGCATCACCGCGCCGGCGAGCACCGCGGTCATGCTCTTCGCGGCAGACCGCGTCATGTGCGGTTTGTCGCGGTGCTCGCCGTGGAAATACTCCTCGAACACGAGCCGGCCATGACGCGCGATGAGCACTGCGTGGATCTGCAACGCGTCGTTCGATTCCATCGGCATGTCGAGCAGCATCTGGACGAACCGCTCCAGCGCGGGCACGTCGAAGTCCTCGGCCGCGAGCGTCGACACCCGCCAGCCATCGTCGAGCGGCGGTGGCCGCCGATAAACGTATCGCCCGGGCGTGTGACCGCGCGGATAGAAATCGCTGGCGTCGCCATCGCGCCGGAAGTCGTAGCTGCCGCCGCGCGTGGGGAAGGTGAGGGTGATGATGTCGCCGTCGGCATCGATCTGCCCGGCGCCCACCTCGTTGACCTGGCCGCGACGCGTGCCGAGCAGCTTCAACCGCGAGCCATCCACCACGAGCGTGTCCACGCCCTGCTGCGTGCCGAGATCGAACTCGGGGTTGCGCAGCACCGCGCCGAACCTTCCATCCGGCCGCGGCGTGAGGCGCAGGAAGAACGTGAAGTCGTCCTGCAACGGCGCCACCACACCGCGCCATCGCCCGGCGCCATCCGCTTCGAGCACCACCGGTGACAGCGACACCGGCGCATCGCCGGCATCGGCGCCGTTCACGGGCGTGCCATATCGAAACCAGTGTCCCGCGATACGCGAACCTTCGCGCTTGCCGCGGAAGAACCCGAGTCGATCGGGCAGCTCGAACACGACCTCGTCGGCCTCGGTGCGCATCGGCGCGCTGCGACCGGCGATCTCGCCGCGAAATCCGCCGCCGTCCGTCGAGACGATCAGCGTCCCGCGTAGATCGGGGCCGAATCGGCCCTTGGCGGTCCACAACCCGGCCAGCCCGTCGCCGTGCGCGAGAGAGCAGAACGTGCAAACCACGATGGCAAGCGCAATCGAACGTCGAACGGGCATGACGACCTCCGCGAAGACCCCGGTCCCCTCTGACGCGCCAGGAGGATTTTGGTTGGCAACGAGGTTGATCTGCGGCAATCGCGATTAGCTAGCCCTCGACGCCTTCCGCGGCACTGTCCGCTTGGCGGCGACCTCCTACATCACCGCGCCACTCCCCGACCCCGTAGAAGATTCGATGCGGGCACTTTGCAATTTCTGCGGCGCACGTCCGGTAGTTTGGCCAGCGCGACGCCCGGCAGCCGCGATTGCCGTGGCCCGAAACTTGCTCCCTGACTACCGCGCCATTCGCGCATCCATTCAGGGAAACCCAATGAAGATTCCAGCCTTCCTCGGCATCGCCCTGGCGATGTCGGCATCCGCCTTCGCCCAGACCGCCGCACCCGCCGCGCCCACCCTCACCGCCGGCGCCGAGTTCAAGGGTCTGCGCTTCGACTGGGACCCGGTTCCCGGCGCGTCGTGGTACCAGCTCGAGCTCCGCGCTCACCAGGCGGGCGCGTTCACGAAGCAGGGCGGCGATCTGCCGTCCAACGCGACGTCGACGCACTTCAGCTTCCCGCTGCATCTCTTCGACTGGACCTACGCGCGTTATCGGCTCGCCGCCTGCAACAGCGCGGGCTGCACCCGTTCGGCCGAAGTCTCCGTCTCCGATCTGCGGCGCGATGCGGTCGGCTATTTCAAGGCGGCGTTGCCGCAGCAGTCCGCGTCGCTGGGCAATCAGGTCGATCTGGCGCCCGACGGCTACACCATGGTCGCCACCGCCCCGGGCGAGGTAAAGACGACGAACGGCGTCACGAAGTACGGCGCCGCGTACGTCTTCCGTCGCGACGGCAACGGCAAGTGGACGCAGCGTGCGCGACTGGACGCCAATGCGACTTTCGTCGCCATCAGCGCGACCGGCAACACGATCGCCGCGGCGTTGAACAACGAGGTCGTCGATAACTCGAGGCGTGGACAGGTGGACGTCTTCCACTGGGGGAACAACGTCTACACGCGCAGCCGGATCCCGCGCCCGGACGTCGACACCATTTCCGGCGTGCAGCTCAGCGACAGCGGCTACGTGCTCGCCGTCACCGGCATGTCCGCCGGAAACACCGTCACGACTATCTACAAGTCGACCAACAGCGTGTGGTCGAAGATCGGCACGGTCTCGGCGGCGGAATACTGCTGGAACACGACGCTGACCGGCGACGGCAAGACGCTCGCGGCCGTGTGTCGGCAGGGCGGCGAGACCGGTCCCTGGCGCGACTACGTGCGCGTGCTGTCCGGCAGCACGTGGACGACGCGCGCGGAGATCGACCTGGACTATCCCGATCTCGATGACGACCGATCCGGCGACTACCACGACGGGTTCGCAGTGGACGCCACCGGCGACACCATCGCGGTCCACACCGGCCGCGAGCGACAGGGGAACCAGTCCGGGGGAGCCGTCAGCGTGTACCACAGGGACGCCGGAACGTATCTGAATGTCGCGACGTTGCTTTCTGGCGCGTGGAATGCCTACCAGGATCTGAACCTGTATTTCGGGTACTCGATCGCGATGAGCGCCGACGGCCTCACGCTGGCCGTCGGCCACCCGGCCGACGTCGGCAAGGGACTCGGACCGCGCGCGGCGCCGCTGCTCGAAGGCACGTCGCCCACCGGCGCGGTCTTCGTCTACCGGCTGACGGATTCCTGGAGGCTCGCGAACATGGTCAAGCCTAACTACATCAACCCGGGCGAGGCCTACTACCTGGAATTCGGCCGTATGGCGGCGTTGAGCGGCACCGGCAAGACGCTGGCCGTCGGCGTGTTCGGCGAAGACAGCTCGGCCAAGGGTATCGACGGCAACTGGGCCGATGCGAGCCTCAAGGGTTCGGGCGCCATATTCATGTACTGAGCTGACGGCGGGCGGCGCTGCGTGGACGCGGCGCCGCCTCCGCGCCGGGACGGCCGCGTAACCCACGGGCAATGCAGGTAAAATCCGGCACCTAACCTTTTCCCGGGCGCACCGTCCAAGGTTCGTGCTGACACTTCTCAAACCCTGGGCCGAGCCGGACGCCTTCCACGCGGTCCTCAACGAGCGCAGCGGCCGCTGGTACAACGCCTGCCTGCGCATCACGCGCGACGCGGACCTGGCGGCCGACGCGGTCCAGGAGGCGCTGCTCAAGGCCTGGGACCGCCGTGACGAATTCCGCGGCGACGCCGCGCTCGACTCGTGGATCCATCGCATCGCGTTGAACGCCGCGATCGACCTCACTCGCAAGCGCAAACGCC
Organism: Steroidobacteraceae bacterium; assembly: GCA_035502995.1. Lineage (GTDB taxonomy): Bacteria > Pseudomonadota > Gammaproteobacteria > Steroidobacterales > Steroidobacteraceae > CADEED01. The sequence continues at coordinate 45,983 of DATJTW010000023.1, forward strand.
GCGCCGAAGAGGAGCTCGAAGACGACGCCCACGAAGCACCGCCGATCGCCGCGCCCGAGGCCGAGTACACGACAGAGTCCTTCGGCAAGGACCTGGGCACGGCGCTGCAACGCCTCTCCAATCTCGAACGCCAGACCTTCCTGCTCAAACACATCGAAGGCTGGAAGCTCGAGGAAATCGCCGAGAGCACCCGATCCAACATCAACAACGTGAAGAGCACGTTGTTCCGTGCCGTGCGCAAACTGCGCGTGGACCTTCACGTCTGGCGGAGCGAGCCATGATTTCCGACGACGATCTGCTTCTCTATCACTACCGCGACGGCCTCGACGCCGCCGACCGCGCGCGCATCGGCGCCGCGCTGGCCGAGCAGCCGGAGGTCGCGCAGCGGCTGCACAAGCTGGTGGCGCGCCTGGACGCGGTCGCCGCGATCCCGGAAGTGCCGGTGCCGGAAGCGGCCAAGCTCAAGTGGAAAGCCGCGATCGAGCAGGCGGCCGCGCGCGGCCAAACTACCGCGCTCGCACCGCCGAAGCGCCCGCGCCCGGCATACGTGCCGTGGCTCGCGGCGGCAGCCGTGGTGCTGGTGGCCGTGGTCTCGGTGCTCCAGTTCAACCGCCAGCCGGCCGCACCGGAGACGGCACACAATGCGCTGGCGCAGGAAGACAACTCCGCCTACGAACGCGGCCTGAACGCGCACCTGGTCAACACGGAGCGCCAACTCGCCTCGCTGGAGACCGCGACGCCCGAAGACCGCTCGAAGCTCGTCGACACGATCATCGAGCAGAACCGCATCTATGCGCTCGCCGCCGAACGCGCCGGCAAGCCGCAGCTGGCGCGCGTGCTGCGCGCGTTCACGCCGATCTTGCAGGACCTGGCGAAAGACAACGGCGATGCCTCCGCGAACGTCGCGCAGCTCGCCTTCGAACTCCGTGTGACGCAGGGCCGACTCGGCGCTGCGCCCACCTCTGACAACCAGACGACCACGCTCTGAAGGAACGACCATGAACCTGCTCCGAACCACCATCGCCGCGCTCCTCGTGACCGGCATCGCCCACGCCCAGACCGCGACGCCGCCGACGCGCCCGGTGCCGGCGGTGAAGGCCACCCCCGCAACGCCTGCCTACCCGGCGCGCAGTGTCGATCGTGAAGACCGCACGCCCACGGACGACGAGTCCCTCGCGCTCGCCGCGCTCGAAGGCCTCATGGCGCAACCGTCGGCGCGTTCGCTGCCGATCCTCAAGAAGGTGATGGCGGGATCGCAGTCCACGCTGGTCAAGCGCCGCGCGTTGTTCGTGCTCGGCCAGATCGGCACGGCCGAGGCCCGCGACATCCTGCTGCAGACGGCGCGCACGAACGGCGAGCTGCGCGACGAGGCGATCCGCAGCATCGGCATCAGCGGCGACCCGACGTCGCTCGACGCGCTGGCCGAGATCTACAAGGCCGGCGACGAGGACACGAAAAAGCAGATCCTGCAGTCCTGGATGATCGCGGGCCGCAAGGAAGCCGTGTACCAGGCCGCGCTGAACGCGAAGACCGATGACGAAGCCGCCGAGGCCATCCGCATGCTGGGCGTGATGGGCGCGAAGGAAGAGCTGCGGAAGCTGGGAGACCGGCCGAAGCCGACGGCGGGGCTGCTGGAAGCCTACGCGATCAGCGGCGACCTCGCGGGCCTGCGCAAGATCGCCGACGGCAATGGCGACCACGAGCTGCGCGTCAACGCGGTGAGCCGCATCGGCATCATCCACGGCGACGACGCGCGCGCCGCGCTGCGCGACATCTACACCAGGACGACCGACGCCGAGATCCGCGAAGCCGCGCTGCAGGGCATGCTGATCTCGGGCGACGACAAAGGTGTGCTCGCGCTGTATCGCGCGGCGAAGACCAACGACGAGAAACGCACGTTGCTGCGCACGTTGTCGGTCATGGACAGCGACGCCGCGCTCGAGGCCATCGACGCGACGCTGGAGAAGAAGTGATGAACGCGAAACGGGTCGGTGCGGCCGTGGCCGCGTGCGTGGCGCTGGGACTGGCGGCTCAAGGCCGCTCTGCCGAGATCGCGCTGCCTAAAGATGGCTGGGCGAGCTGGCAGGTGGAGGCGGTCGAAGACGCGCCGGCCTGGTGCTGCTTCAACTGGAACGATCACGACGCGACGCCCGAGACCTGCCGCCTCGGCGACGACAACCGCGGCTTCGGCACGCGCGATCACGCGACGACGGACTCGGTGCGCGTCTACGCGCGCTTCAAGGCCGGCAAGCTGGAGAAGCTGCGCGCACTTGCGGCCGCGTGCCCGGTCGACACGAAGACGCCTGTCCAGAAGCTGGAGAACGTCGCCGCCGACGACAGCGTGCGCTGGCTGACCGGCATCGCGAAACAGAAGTCGACGCAGAAGTTCGATCTCGATGACGACGCCCTCGCGGCACTGGCTATCCACCGCGGTGCCACCGCCTTCGACGCGCTGAACGGCTTCGCCCGCGCCGACGCGGATGCCGAAGCGCGCAAGAAGGCCATCTTCTGGATGGCCGTGCTGCGCGGTGCCGCCGGCGCGAAGGTCACGACGGACCTGATGTTCGGCGACGCGGACAGCGAGGTGCGCAAACATGCGGCGTTCGCGGTCACGCAGTCGAAGTCCGCGACGAAGACGGCGGACCTGACGCGGCTCGGCGATACGGACAAAGATGGGGACGTGCGCGCGCAGGCGTGGTTCTGGCTGGCGCACACCGGTGCCGAGGGTGCCGAACGTGCGATCGCCAACGCGTTGCGCAAGGACGCGGATGATCACGTCCGGGAGCAGGCGGTGTTCGCGCTGTCGCAGCTGCCGGACGATAGGGCGACGCCGGCGCTGATCCATGTCGCGGAAGACCAGTCGCTGTCGCGCGAGCAGCGCAAGCGCGCGTTGTTCTGGCTGGGGCAGTCGAAGTCGCCGACGGCGGTGGCGTATCTCGACCGGGTGCTGACGAGCGCGGCCGCGCGCTGAAGTTCGGCTCTCGTCGAATCCTGCGCATCGCCCGCCGGAACAATCCGGCGGGCGGCGCGCGGCAAACTAGTCGATGCCGTGCACCTTCAACTGCACGAGCTTGTCGATCGTCAGGTCCTTCAACCCGCGCGCCCGCAGGCCGGTGATGAACTCCGGCGTCACGCCGAAGATCTTCATCGAGACGAGCTGATCCGGGTTCGGGTTCTCGTATCCCAGCTCCTCGACCTTCGACACGAACTCCGGCGACACGCCGTGGACCCGGAACGCGATGAGCTGATCTTCGGTGAGCTGCAGCCCGGCCTTGCGCAGATCGCGCACGATCTCCGGTGTCACACCGTGCACACGGAAGGCGACGAGCTTGTCGGCATCGTTCGCCGCCAGTCCTTCCGCGCGCAGCTCGCGGATGAACCGTGAATCCACGTCGAAGATGCGGAACGCGATCAGCTTGTCGGTATCGAACCGCGAGAGCTTCTGCGCCTTCATCTCGCGCGCGAACGCGACCGACACGTCGTGCACGGCCATCGCCATCTGCTTCTCGGCATCGATGTCGGTGAAGCCGATCGCGGCCATGTCGCGCACGAAATCCGGATTCGCGGTGAACTGGAACGTGCCCGCGCCTTCGCCGGCTTCCAGGTAGCCCGAACAATCGAACCGGCCGGCATCGCGAATCACCGCGAACTTCACGTCGTGCCGGGCGGGCGAAACATCGAGGCCGGTGAACGCCGTCAGCGGCCAGTCGGACTCGCTGTTCCAGCGATGCCGCGGACGGTTCTGCATCAGCGCGAACATCACCTTGCCCGCCTGTTCGGACTGGCTGATGGTCCAACTACCGCGCGTCGCATCGTCGGCGCGGGCCAGTCCGGCGATCGCCACCAACACGAGGGCGAGCGCGGTGAACGAGAGCTTTCTCGCGAACATAAATGAACTCCTGGAGTGGGCCGACTAGAGGATGTCGGCGTTCTTGAGCTGGATCAGCTTGTTGATGTCGAGGTTCTTGAACCCGTGTTCCCTCGCCTTGGCGACGAACTCGGGAGTGATATCCATGACCTTCGCTTCGATCAGCTGGTTGGTGTCCATCTTGTAACCCGCGGCCTCGAGCTGCTGGCGATACTCGGGCGTGACACCCTGGACCTTCAGCGCGATGAGCTCGTTGGGACCGACGTCGAAGCCGGATGAGCGCATCTTCTTGACGTACTCGGGCGTCACACCCTGCACCTTCATCGCGATCATCTGGTTGGCATCCACGTCGAAGCCGATCGCGCGCATGTTCCGCACGTAGTCGGGCGTGATGTCCTGCACGCGCATCGAGATGATCTCGTTCGCGTCGGGCTTGAAGCCGAGATCGCGCACCTGCTTCACGTAGTCGGGAGTCACACCCTGCACGGCCATCGCGATGATCTGGCTGGTGTCGGGATTCAGGCCGGTGTCGCGCATGCCTTTGATGTAAGCGGGCGTGACGCCGTGGATCTTCATCGCGATCAGCGTGTCGACGTCGAGATCGGTGAGGCCGGCCTTGCCCATCTCTTCGATGTACGACGTGCGCGGCGCGGCGGGCGCGGGCGGGGCAGCCGGTGCGGGAGCGGCGCGCGGCGGCAGCTTCGCGGCGGGCGCGACAGGCGCGGGAGCGGCGGCGGGCGCGGGCTTCGCAGCACGCGCGGGCGCCGCGGCCGGCGCCGCGGGGGCGGCCGGCGCGGCCGCTGCGGAGATCGCGGCGTCCACCGCGGCGTCCACCAACGCGGAGATCTGCGGCTCGGGCGAGACGTCGATCTGCGTATCGATCTGAGTGTCGACCTGCGTTTCTACCTGCATGTCGATCCGGGGCTCGGCCACGTCGACGGTCACGGGCGTCTCGGCCAGCGCCGGCTTCACGACGCCCAGCGCCACGCCGGCAACCAGCACGGCGACGGCGAGCACCAGCGACGCGGAGAACACGCCGGCGGTGCGTGCACCGTCGCGCGACTGGCGCAGGCCTAACAACCGCGCCACGCGCGCCGCGATGGGACCGCCGGTGGCGGCCATCGCGAAGTCCGGTGCGTCGCGCCACGTGGCCATCGTGGCGAGGGCCCGCGCATAACCGACGCTGCCCTGCGTGACGCTGACGGCGACGTCGTCACAGCAATCCTCGCGATCCGCGCGGATGCGCTTGTTCAGCCACCACACGGCCGGATGGAAGAAGAACAACGTCTCGGCGATCGCCTGCGCGAAGTTCACGGCGACGTCGAAACGCTTCACGTGCCCGAGCTCGTGCGCAACCACGGCCTCGAGCTGTTCCGGCGACAGCCCGGTGAGCGCGCGCACGGGGATCAGCACGATGGGGCGGAACAGGCCAATGACGGCCGGCACGCGCACGGCCTGGCATTCGCAGTAGCGCACGAAACGCGTCACGCCGATCCTGTCCTGCAGCGCGCGGAAACGCGCCACGAGCTCGGCCGGTAGTTCGGTGAGCCCGCGCCGCCGCAGCTGCTCGAGCACCAGCAGGCCGAACAACACGCGCAGCGCCAGCGCGAACACGCCGACCAGCCAGAGGCGCGCGACCCACACGAAGCCGTCGCTGTCGTCGGCCGGGGCGATGAAAGGCGGCGCGGGGGAGGGAGCCCACGTGTTTGCAGCCACGGGTGCCGGCTGGGGAGCCGACACCACCGCGCCGTTGAAGGGTGAGCCGCCGGCGAACAGGGTCGCGGCGAACGCCGCGAGCATCAGCGCCAGCGCGCCGAGACCGATGAGGTAGCGCGTCGACGGGCTGCGAAAGACGTGCATCAGCGCGGCGGCCAATGCCGCGATGGCCGCGCCCTGCCAGAGAAAATGGACCAGTGACCAGGCCAGGGCGTTCATGACTGTTTCCTCTCGTGTTCGTCGAGCAGACGGCGCAGTTCGTCGATTTCCTGTTTGGACGCGCGACGGCCGGCCAGCGCGTGCTGCATGAGCTGGCTCGCGGAGCCGCGGAACACGCGCTGCAGGACGTCCGTCGCGAATTGTTGTTTGGTCTTCTCGGCGGCATGCGTGGCCGAGTACACGTGCGCGCGCGCATCTTCGCTGCGCTTGACGATGCCCTTCGTCGTCATGATCTGCAGTAGTTTGAGGGCGCTGGTGTAGCCGACCTCCTTCTCCTTGCTGAGCATCTCGTGGATCTCGCGGACCGTCGACGGACCGCGCGACCAGAGGATCTGCAGGATCGCGAGCTCGGATGGCGTGGGCTGGATTCGGGGTTCTGGCTTCATGGGTCGGGAGGCTACTACGAAGGATTTCGTATTGTCAACGAAGGTCTTCGTACTAAGGTCGCGAGACATAAGTCCGCAAATTTCCCGGCTTCACCGCGGCCCCTTCATTAAGCTAGTCCCGCTCGGGGGACAGGGGATTCACATGAGATGGACTTTCGCGGCGCCGCTGCTCGGCCTCGCGCTGTGCGCATGCGCGCCTCGCGATTCGACGCCGGACGAACGGGTGGTGCTCGACGAGCCGGTGACGCTGACGCGCTCCGGAGCCACCGACGTCGCCACGCGCGACATCACGGTAGATAGTGACTCGGTCATCGTCGCGATCGTCGACGAGAATCTGACCGACGTCCGCGTGCGGCTCGCAGCGGGCGAGTCCAGCGTCGAGGTGGAGAACAACCTCATGGGTGCGGGCCTGGAAGTGGCCGCGTTGGCGGCGCCGCGAACGGCGACGATGCAGGTCACCCTCACGGGCCGCGCGGACGCGACGCAGCCCGGCACCGTGCGTTTGAAGGTCATCCGCTTCCGCACTCGTGACCGCGACGACGCGCCGTATGCGGCGCGGCTCACCGGCCTCGAAGCCTGGAGCGACGCGACGAAATCCTCCCTGCGCAACGCCGGGTTCGAGGCCGAAGGCCTGCCCGCGATCGACCGCGCGATCGCCAGCTTCGCGCGTCCCGACGGCGACGCGAATCTCGCCGCCAACGCGCAGCTCGTGAAGGCGAACGGGCTGCGCTTCTTCCAGCTGGATTTCCGCGCCTCGCGCGACACGGCGCGCGTGGCCGCGGACGCCTTCGCCGCCGCCAAACTACCGACGGCCGACCGCGACCAGGCGCGCGCCCGCTTCCTCGAGGCGCGTGCGCTGGTGGGAATCTCCGGCCAACGTGCCGCGAAGAACCCCAGCGCCGAAGAGGCCGCCGGGCTCGCACGCGACATCCTCACGTCGCTGAGCGCCGCAGACTCGCCGCTGAACCCGATCGGCCGCGCCCGCGCGCTGGCCGCGCTCGGCGACGTCGAGCTCAACGCCAGCAAGCTCGACGACGCCGAAACGCACTACGTCGCCGCGCAGACCATCTACCGCGAGGCCGGCTACACGGCCGGCGAACGCGAGATGCGCGGCAGCCTCGCGTTGGCGCTGCTCGAGCGCGGCCGCTTCCGCGACGCCGCGCAGGCGTTCAACGACCTCGCGCCCGAGCTCGACGCGATCTCGGATCCCGATCTGCGCGTCGCGCTGTATCTCGGCTCCGCGCGCGGCCACTCGCTGGCCGGCCAGCCGGACAAGGCGCTCGAAGAGCTGCTGCTCGCGCTGCGCCAGGCGCGCGACTACCACCTGCGCGTGCGCGAAGCCGGCGCGCTGCAGGGCCTCGGCGAGGCCTACCAGAACCGCGGCGACACGTTGCAGACGCGCACGTACTTCACCGACGCGCTGGCCATCATGCGCGAGCAGGACGACATCCAGGGCTACGTCTGGGGCCTGGCATCCGCCGGCATCGTCGCGCGCGAGGAGGGCGACTACGCCGCCGCGATCAAACTACACGAGGAGGCCGTGCGCCTCGCGTTCAACCCGATCGCGCAGGTGCGCACCGCGCGCGAGCTCGGGCTCGACTACTTCGCGCAGCAGGACTATCCGAAGTCCATCGCGGCGTATCGCCAGGGTCTCGCCGTCAAGCTGCAGGATCCGAAACACCACGCGTACAGCGACGTGAAGCGCAATCTGGCGCAATCGCTGATCGATGCCGACGACGGCTCCGGCGCCGCGCTCGGCGAGGCGTCGAAGCTCATCGACGAGACGCTCGAGAGCTCGCTGAAAGTCGGCGACCGCCTCGGCATCATCGGCGCGCACCGCACGCGTGCGAACCTGTTCGCCGCGCAGGGCAAGTCCGAGCAGGCGATGGCCGAATACGCGAAGGCGTTCGATCTCTGCCGCGAGTACCGCGAGCAGAGCGTGAACTCCGACGCCCGCCGCACGACGCTCGTCCACGAGACGCTGGCGCTGCGCGGCTACCTGGACGCGGCGCTGCGCGACGTGGTGGCGCGCGGTGCGACGCCGCCACGTCCCGCGTCGAAGCGCGAAGAGGCCGCGCTGTACACGCTCGAACGCGTGCGCGACACGTACTTCGGCCCGGCGCGCACCGGCGAGCTCGATGCCGCGACCAGCGCGCGCGTCGACTTGCTGCTGCAGCAGATGGCGGACAAGAGCGTGAAGATCGCGACGCTGCTTCGTGGCGAAAAGACGCCCGACCAGGTCGCCGCGCTGGCGCAGGCCCAGTCGGACATGTCGGACCTGCACGCGGAGCTCGACCAGTTGCGCACCACCGCAGCGAAGGCGCGCGTCGCCTCGACCGAGCCGAAGGCGCCGTCGGCGAAGACGCTGCGGCCGTTGCCCGCGGGCGCGGTGCAGGTGTCGTACGCGCTCGGCAACCGGCACGCGTTCGTCTGGGTGCGCAGCCCGAAGGGCGTCAACGTGGCGATGCTCTCCAAGGCGCCGCGCGAGCTCGAGCGAGAGCTGATCGCGTTGAGCGCGCTGAGCCCGCAGTCGCAGTCGGCGGACGTCGAGCGCTCGCTGGCGGCGGTGTCGGCCGAACTACTGCCGCCGGGACTGTTGCCCGCGGACTCGACCGCCGTGGAGATCGTCGCCGAAGGCCGCATTGCCGGCGTGCCGTTCGCCGGTCTCGCGTCGCCGACGCAGCCGGCGAAGCGCCTGGTCGAGACGCACGCGCTGACGATGATCACGTCGCTGTACTCGGTCGATCAGCGTCCGCGCGTGCAGCAGGCGCGGCCGTTCCGGCTGGTCGCATTGGCCAGCGGCACGAGCGGCCTGCGCGCGGTGCCGGTGGTCAATCCGACCGCCAAACTACAGGCCGCGACCAGTGAGGTCCGCGCCGTCGCCGACCTGTTCTCCGCGCGCGACCCGGCCGCGAACATCCGCCTGATGGTTGCGCCCGAGGGCAATGCCGCGGACCTGCACCGGATCTGGAGCAGCGGCGCGGACGTCGTCCACTTCGCCACGCACGCGCTGGCGGACCTGCGCCAGCCGCTGGCGTCGTTGCTGGTGTTGCCGGCGACCGGCGAGGGCGGCACGGCTACCTACCTGACGGCCGGCCAGGTCGAAGGCTGGCGCGGCGACGCCGAGCTCGTGTTCCTCAGCGCCTGCGACAGCGCCATCGGCCCGCCGCGTTACGCGGGCGGCATGCCCGGCCTGCAACGCGCGTTCCTGCGCGCCGGCGCCCGCGGTGTCATCGCGACGCTGTGGCCGATCGAGGACGTGATGGCGCAGGAATTCTCGGCGGATTTCTACCGGCGCTACACGCAGGGCGCGACGGCCGCACAGGCGCTGGGCGAGACGCAGCGCGCGTGGCTCGCGCCCGCGCCGGGCAGGAGCGACGCGGAGCAGGCACGCCGGCGCATCACCGCGCTGGCGCACGGGTTCTACACGCTATAGAACGCCATCTTCACGGCGCCGGCGCCTGGCAATCCGGCGTCATCAACGCGCGCAGGATGCCGTTCGTCCAGCCGAACCCGTCCTGCGTCGGGTACTCGCCGTCGCGCGCCGGTCCGGCGCCTTCGACGTCGTATTTCTCGACGAGCTTGTGGTCGCGCTCGTAGCCGGACAGGTTCTCGTGCGCCCAGCGCCAGGCGATCGCGCGTGACAGCTCCGCCTCGCCATATCGCGCCAGCCCCTGGATCGCGATCCACTGCAGCGGCGCCCAGCCGTTCGGCGCGTCCCATTGCTGCCCGCTCGCGATCGGCGTCGGCACGATGCCGCCCGGCCGCAGTAGATAGGAGCGCAGCGCCGCCGCGGACTCGGCCGCCTGCTCGCGGGTCGCGACGTCGAAGTACAGCGGGTACATGCCGGCGGCGGTGACGAGCTCCGACGGCTTCTTCTCGCGCCACAGGTAATCCGTGAACGATCGCCGCGCCGGGTTCCACAGGATCCGGCGCATGCCACGCGCCCGCGTGTCGGCCACCGCCTTCGCGGCGCGCGCTTCCGCCTCGTTGCCGCCCGCCGCGTAACCCAGCGAAATCGCCACTTCGAGCTGGTACAGCAACGCGTTCAGATCCGGCGGCAGATAGTCCGCCGTGTGGATCGTCGCCAGCGTCTTCCCGTCCGTCAGCCAGCGCGCGCTGAAGTCCCAGCCGCTCTCGGCCGCCGCGCGCAGGTTGCGGTACACCTCGGCCTTTGGCCGTCCCGACACGCGCGCGGTTTCGACGTCTTCGCGGTACGACTCGTCGCGCGGACTCGCGCGGTCGTCCCAGTAGCGATTCAGCAGCTCGCCGCCGGCCAGCCGCACGACGCGCCGCCCGGCGGCGCCGCGCGGCACACCTTGCGCGCCCGCCATCCAGAAGTCGTGCTCCTTCCTCATCTGCGGCAGGTATTTCGCGTAGACGGCGTCGCCGTCCTTCTGCGCCACCAGCTTCACCATCGCGGCGAAGAACGGCGGCTGCGACCGCGACAGGTAGTAAGTCCGGTTGCCGTTCGGGATGTGGCCGACCTCGTCGATCAGGTGCGCGAAGTTGTCGACCATCTCCACGACCAGGTCGTGCCGGCCGGACGCCTCGAGCCCGATCATCGTGAAGTACGAGTCCCAGTAGTAAACCTCGCGATATCGCCCGCCCGGCACGACGTACCGATGCGGCAGCGGCAGCAGCGAACTGCCGGCCTTCGCGGCATCCGGCCCGCGCGTCAACGCGGACCACAACGCGTCGATGTGCTGGCAGACATTGCGCGATGGATCGGCCTGGAAACCGCTGCCCGCGTGCTCCGGCTCGTCGAAATGCCGCGCGACGAACGCGCGCAGATCGAACCCCGTCGCGCCGCGCTCGCGCCGGTACGCCGCACCGATCGCCGCCGGATCCTCCTTCGGAATCGCGTCCGCGAACGTCTTGCTGTCCGGGTAGATCGTCGAGCGCTGCACGGCGTCGAACAATTCCGGGTACAGCAGCGACGGCGGCTGCGGCGGTGCGGCGAGCGCGACGGCGGCGACGACGCCGGCTAACAGCCCGGCCAGGGATCGACCCATGCGGTGTTTCATGTCCCGAACTTAAGCGCCCGCGGCGCGCGATGCCATCAGCGTGCGCCTGCATCCCGTCGGCGCGCCGAACCGTGCGACGAAATCCTGCGCGCCACCCGCGCACTGGTGCACGATCCGCCCATGCGCACCCGCCGCCAGTTCCTCCGAGATGCGAGCGCCATCGGCGCCGTGTTCGTCATCGGCGATTCGAATGCCCACGTTCGCTATCCGCCGTGGGTCGAAAAACGCGAGTCCTTTCCGCAGGGCGTCGCCTCCGGCGACCCCGCGCCGACCAGCGTCATCCTCTGGACGCGCCGCCCGCCGGGCCAACCGGATCCCGCCGCCGCCGTCGCGCTGCTGCTGCAGGTCGCGGCCGATCCGGACTTCCGCAAGATCGTCGCCTCCGACGAAACGCTGCTCACCGCGCAGACCGACTACACCTGTCGCTTCCTCGTCGGCGGCCTGAAGCCCGCGACCGAATACTGGTATCGCTTCATCGATGGCACCGGCGCCGGCAGCCGCGTGGGCCGCACGATCACCGCGCCTGCCGATCACGACGCGCGCCCGGTGCAATTCGCGTTCGTCAGCTGCCAGGACGTCGGCCAGAGCGCCTGCAACGCGTACCGCCGCATGATCTGGGAAGACGAGCGCCGCCCCCGTGCCGAGCAGCTCGGCTTCGTGCTGCATCTCGGCGATTTCATCTACGAGGTGTGCTGGTACCCCGAGGACAAGCCCGGCGGCCGACGCTACTCGCGTCGCATTCGCGACCTGTTCCGTTATCCCGACGGCGAGAATCTCCACGACTACCACCTGCCGGTGACGCTCGAGGACTACCGCACCGCCTACCGCGCCTATCTACAGGACCCGGACCTGCAGGATGCCCGCGCGCGTTTCCCGTTCGTGCCCGTGTGGGACAACCACGAGTTCTCCTGGCAGGGCTTCCAGGGCATCCAGGTGTTCGACGGCAAACAACGTCCGGCCCAGACGCGCAAGGTCGCGGCCAACCAGGCGTGGTGGGAATACCAGCCGGCGAGAGTCCTCCAGCCCCGTGGCGTCGACCTGAAGGGTTTCACCGCGCCCGCGGTGACGAACGCACCGATCACCGCCTTCGACGCCGCCGGCTTCGCCCGCGAACCCAACAACATCGCCGCCGTCGATTCGCTGCGCATCCAGCGCTCGTTCCGCTACGGCCGCAACACCGAGCTGATCCTCACCGACAACCGCAGCTACAAGACGGCCGACGTCGACCTCGGCGACTTCTCGCCCGACGAATTCCCGCAGTTCTCCGACGAGGACGCGGCGCGCATCCTCGACGACGGCCGCGCTTACGCCGGCGGCAAACCACCGGCCACCGTGCACTTCGCCGGCAAGGACCTGCCGAACCCGCAGAAAGACGCCGCGCCGCAGTCCTATCTGGGCATCGAGCAACGCGCCTGGCTCATCGACAAGCTGCGCGCCAGCAAGGCGCCGTGGAAGGTCTGGGGCCACAGCTTCGGCACGCTGGCGTGGCGCTCGGATCTGCAGAACCTGCCCACCGGCCTCGGACCGTCGTGGCCTGGCAAGGGCTACGGCCTGATCAACGGCGGCTTCTACGCCGAGCACGCCGAGATCTTCGGCGCCGTGCGCAAACACGGCATCACCGGCCTCGCGATCGTCGCGGGCGACAAACATTCCTTCTGGGCGGGCCTGGCCTGCGCGGATCTGCCGCCGCGCGATTACGACCCGGTCGCCGTGGAGTTCGTCACCGGCTCGATCTCGGCGCTCGGGATGGCCGAAGCGTCGCCGTACGCGATCAAGCCGGATCATCCGCTGCGCGCGTTGTATCTCGTCGGCACGAAGGAGAGCTTCGTGCCGTCGATCAACTTCACGATCCTGCACGGCGTGCGCGCGGCGCTGGCGCTCGCGGCCGGCGACGCCGCGAAGGCGCGCGCGCTGCGCAATCCGGACGTCTCGCCGCAGCTCTCGTTCGTCGATCTCGCCGGGCACGGATACTCCGTGGTCACGACGACGCCGACCGCACTGGAAACGCAGTTCGTTTGCATTCCGCCGCCGCTCGAACGCAGCGCGACGCCGGATGGCGGACCGCTGCGCTACAAGGTCACGCATCGCACGGCGTTGTGGAAGCCCGGCGAGCGGCCGACACTCGAGCGCACGCGCGTCGAGGGCGACGTCGAGCACTCCATCTGAGTCATACTCGCGGGCATGCCCAAGGCCCGCAAGCACAAAGAACATCACAAGATCGCGCACGTCGGCTGGCTGCGCGCCGCCGTGCTGGGTGCGAACGACGGCATCGTCTCCACGGCCAGCCTCATCGTCGGCGTGGCCGCGGCGCACAGTCCGCCGTCGACCATCCTCATCGCCGGCACGGCGGGCCTCGTGGCCGGCGCGATGTCGATGGCGGCCGGCGAATACGTCTCCGTGCACTCGCAGGCCGACGCGGAGAAGGCCGACCTCAAGGTCGAGAAGCAGGAGCTGCGCGACGAGCCGGAGGCCGAGCTGCGCGAGCTCGCGGGCATCTACGTGAAGCGCGGGCTCGATCCGGCGCTCGCGCGGCAGGTGGCGCAGCAACTCACCGAGAAGGATGCGCTCGCTGCGCACGCGCGCGACGAGCTGGGCATCACCGAGGAACTGGCGGCGCGGCCGCTGCAGGCGGCGTTGTCGTCGGCCGCGAGCTTCACGGTGGGCGCGGCGCTGCCGTTGCTGGTCGTGCTGCTCTATGGCGGCCCGCGGCTCGGGCTCGCCGTGTCCATCGCGTCGCTGATCTTCCTCGCCTTGCTGGGCGGCCTGGCTGCGCGCGCCGGCGGCGCCAGCGTGATCACCGGCGCGGTACGCGTCACGTTCTGGAGCGCGGTCGCGATGGCGGTCACCGCTGGCGTCGGTTCGCTGTTCGGCGCGACGGTCTAGCTAGAAGCGGTACGACACGCCCGCCGAGATCAGCTTCGACGAGCCCACGTCGTACGTGCCCGCGCTGCCGCTCAATCGCAGCCCGAGCACGAACTGGTCGTATTGCTGCCAGTCGACGTTGACGCCCAGGTGTTCGTTGAAGCGGTAGCCGATGCCGACGCCATACATCACGCCCGAGTTGTTGTCCGAGTACGTGCGCGTCGACGCCGGGATGGCGGGATCGCGCTCGTGAGTCGTGCCTTCCATGTAGACCGCGCCGATCCGCGCGTTCAGCGACCATCCGTCCGCGAACGGCCACGAGCCGATGACCGAGGTCGAGAAGCCCTGCGTCTCCGCCGACAACGAATAACTGCAGACCGCGGCCGACACGTTGCCCGGGCAGTTGTACGGGATCCCGCTCATCTCGAACTTCCCGAAATCGACGTAGCTCGCCTCGACGGCGACGAACCGCGAGAACTGGTAGCCGCCGCGCACCCGGACCCCGACGTCGTCGCCGGACTGCCGCGCGATCTCCGGCCCGAAGAACTGCTGCGATAGTTTGGCCTGCAGCTTCGATTGCCCCACGTCCAGGCCGACGTAGAAGCCGGTCACGGACGCCGGCGGGTCCGCCTGCGCTGCCAGCGGCAGCAGGGCGAGAAAACACAGTCGTATGACGAATCCGGCGCTCTTCATGGTTCCCTCCCAGGAACTCCATCGGCCGGTAGTTAGCCAGGGCGCGGCCGGCCTGTCAGCTGCCGTGGGGTGACCGGGAACCGGATCCGCGGGTCCGGTTACTCATGGAGGTCCGAACCTTCTTACCCGAACGAGTCAGGAGCTATACCAATGAAAATCAAGCATCTTTTGGCGGCGGTGGGCCTCGTCGCGGCGGGGACCGCGTTCGCCCACGATGGCGGCGGCGACCGTAACGACCGCAACGTCCTCTTCAAGTTCGATGGCGGCATCGGCGTGCAGCCGTTCCGCAGCCAGGCCGGCGCGCCGGTCCTGAACACCGTCGCGGGCGTTCCGCCCGGCGGCGCGCCCTGGGGCATGACGTCCTTCAAGGCGACGATCAAGAATTCCGGCGAGATCCGCGGCCGCGGCACGGGCGTGCTGCTGTGGGGCGCCGACGGCATCGGCACGCGCGCCGGTCCGCGCCAGGTCATCGTTTCGCTGTTCTGCCGCAGCGTTCCGGTGCCGCCGGCCGTCGCCGGCACGGTGCTGCAGAACGCCTTCAACTCGGCGCCCGTCGATCTCGACGAGGACGGCGACTTCGTGGTGAAGGGCTCGCTGACCGACGCCACCGGCGCCACGCCGCCGCTGACCTGCGGCGACGACGTCGACAACCGCCCCGTGCTGCTGGTGCGCTCCGTGACGCCGGCCAACCCGACGACCGGTGCGCCGGCGACGCCGGGTGCCTGGTTCGCCGCGGGCGTCATCGCCCCGAAGAACCACGACTGATCCCGCTGACGTACCCCCGGCAGTGGTAGGAAGGCGCCGGCGGCCAGGAAGGTCGCCGGCGCTTTTCCTACAAATGCATCAGCAGATTCACGATGGGCAGGCCCGGACCCAGTCGATAGCCTGAGTCCATGGCAGCCAATCCGATTGCAGTGCACCTCGCGCCGCGAAGTCGCACGGACTCCTCACAACCCCTCTGCGCCGAGTCGCGCGTGCCGCTGTTGACCGGCCGCGACATGCCGGTCATCGGACTGGGCACGTGGCAACTCAAGCATCACACCGCGGATTCCATCGCGCAGGCCCTGGCCGCCGGCTACCGCATGATCGACACGTCCGGCGACTACCACACGCAGCGCGGCATCGGCGACGCACTGCGCGCCGCGGGTGTGGCGCGCGAGTCGGTGTTCGTCACGACGAAGGTTGAGGAAACCGACGACGCGTATGCCGCGGCCAAGGCCAACCTCGCGCAGTTGAAGCTCGACTACGCGGACCTCGTGTTGATCCACCGCCCGCCCGAACGCGGCGTCGGCGAGCATCTGTGGCAGGGACTGCGGCGCGCGAAACGCGAAGGCCTGACGCGCGACATCGGCGTGTCGAACTACTCGATCGAGCAGATCGAGGAGCTGGTGTACCGCACCGGCGAGCTGCCGGTGGTGAATCAGGTCGAGTGGACGCCGTTCGGCCACAGCCCGCGCATGCTCGATTTCTGCCACGACAACCACATCGTGATCCAGGCCTGGAGCCCGCTGACGCGCGGCGAACGCCTCAACGACGACAAGCTGGGGGCGATGGCGGCGCGTTACGGCCGCACGCCGGCGCAACTATTGATCCGCTGGAGCCTGCAGCTCGGTGTGGTCCCGCTGCCGAAGGCGAATCACGCCACTCACCAGCGCGACAACCTGCACGTATTCGACTTCGAGATCTCGCAGGTCGACATGAACAAGCTGCGGACGTTGAACGAGCACTGGTCGGCGCTGGGGCGGCTGCTGTACGTCTGATCCCGCGATACGCGGTATCGCGATGTCGGGGACCGATCGCGACCGGATCGATCTCGACGCTGGCCTTCTGAAACTCCCGGGAAGATGGGGCACGCGAGCGCCGTGGGAGTTCGGCGCTCGCGTGTACTGGCGTCACCGGCCAGCTGCCCCGGTCCTGACTAGTGGCGAACGCTGTAGTAGTCGTTCACCTTCGATTGATACGCGCCGACGCCATCGGACTTCGTCAGCTTGTCGAGCGAATCCGCGGGCGCCGCCTGCAGCTGCTCCTTCGTGAACGGCACGACGTAGCTGCCTTCCGCCTCGTCGTAGTCCAGCGCCGACCACGGCACCGGGTGGAACTTCTCGTTCACGCCGAGGAAGCCGCCGAAACCGATCACGGCGTACACGATGTTGTTGGACAGCTTGTCGAGCACGATGTCCTCGACCTGGCCGATCTTCTCGCCAGCGGTGTTCTTCACGCTGGTGCCGATCACCTTCTTGGCGCGAATGACTTCGGTATGTCCGGATGCGGTGGGCATGGATTCACTCCTTCGTGGGTCCTTGGTTCACCCAGACCTTACGAACCGCGCTGCGGCGGCCACATCGGAAGATGTCGCCTGCTGGTGTCAGCGGATCGCGGGGCGGCGTTTCGGCCGGCGCGCCGCGCCGCATACTGGCGCGACCGGCAACGGAG
Organism: Steroidobacteraceae bacterium; assembly: GCA_035502995.1. Lineage (GTDB taxonomy): Bacteria > Pseudomonadota > Gammaproteobacteria > Steroidobacterales > Steroidobacteraceae > CADEED01. Next base: position 63,187 of record DATJTW010000023.1, read on the forward strand.
AACCTCATGGCCAAGTGCGAAGTGTGCGGCAACGAGTACGACAAGGCGTTCACCATCATCCAGGGCTCGGAGTCGCACGTGTTCGACAGTTTCGAATGCGCGATCCACGCGCTCGCGCCGGTGTGCGAGCACTGCCAGTGCCGGATCATCGGGCACGGCATGGAGGCGGAGGGGCGGTTCTACTGCTGCGCGAGCTGCGCCAGCCACGCGGGCAAGCCACAGATGCGCGACCGCGCCGAGTCGCGGCAGCCGCTGTCGGGCCCGGGCTGAGCGGCTGACTAACTACCGGCCGGTGCCGGCCACTCGAGCGCCAGCCGCGCACCGCCGAGCTCGCGGCTCGCGCCCGCGATCACGCGGCCGCGATGCAGCGACGCGATGCGCGCCACTATCGCCAGCCCGAGGCCGAACCCGCCGGTCTCGCGATTGCGGCTGGTGTCGAGCCGCGTGAACGCGCGGAAGATCGCGGCGCGATCCGCTTCGGGAATTCCTTCGCCATCGTCCTCGACGACCAGCCGGAAGAGGTCGTAGTCGCGCGTCACTTCGATGCGCACGCGCTGCTTCGCATACCGCAGCGCGTTAACCAGCAGGTTGTTCAACGCGAGCTCCATCAGCCGCGGCTCCATCCACGCGGACTGCAGATCGTCGGCGCGGACCACGTCGACGCGGCGCTCGTGCGGCGGACAGGACGCGACCACCTGCTTCAGCCACGGCTCGAGCATCACGTCCTGCACGTCCATGCGCAGGCCGGGATGATCGAGCCGCGCGTAATCGAGCATGTCCGAGATCAGGTCGTCTATCTGCTGTACGTCCGTGTTCACGGCGCGCAGCTGCGCATGCAGGCTCTCGTCGACTTCGCCCTCGAGCACGGCGACGGCGAACCGCACGCGCGCCAGCGGCGTGCGCATCTCGTGCGACAGCGCGGCCGTCATCTCCTTCTGGCTCTGGATGAGCTGGCTGACCTTGCCGGACATGTCGTCGAGGTTGGTGGCCAGCCCCTTGAGCTGCTTCGCGTGGCGCGCGGTGTCGAGCGGCTCGCGATAGTCGCTCGCGAACTTCTGCGACGCGTCGGTCAGCAGCCGCAGGTCGATCAGCAGCGGCCGCAGCCACAGGCCGACGATCAGCAGGATCGACGCGTAGAACAACACGGGCAGGAACCGCACCCACACGCTCTCGTGCGGCGGGTCGAATGGGCCGAGCCGCAGCACCGCGTTCAGCGCCGGCGCGTTCCACAGATAGAAGACGTGGCCGGCGTCGTCGAGCAGCTCGCGCGGGCCGTTGTCCTGCGGCAGCGCGCCGGCGATGTCGCCCGTCTCCAGCAGCGCGAGATCCAGGCCGAGGCGGCTGCCGAGCTCGGTGGCGCGCGCGGCGCGTTCGTCGGCCGGGGCGGCGGCGAGCTCCGCTTCCATGAGATGCAGCGTGGAGACCAGCCACGGATCCGCAGCGCGCGACTGGCGCGACTGCAGCGCGCCGAAGCCCAGGTCGAGCAGGATCGCGGCGACCAGCAATCCGCCGGCCAGCGCGATGTACGAGCGGATGAACAGCCCGCGTTCGCCCGCGGACAACCACGTCCTCACGTCAGGCCCAGGCGTCCGGGACGAGTAGATAGCCCTTGCCCCACACCGTCTTGATGCGCGTCGGCGCCGCGGCGTCGTCGCCGAGCTTGCGGCGCAGCTTGGATACGCGGCCGTCGATCGAGCGGTCGAGGCCGTCGTAGTCGATGCCGCGCATCGTGCGGAACACCTCGTCGCGGCTGACCAGCTCGCCGGCGCGGTGCGCCAGCAGGCTGAGCAGCTCGAACTCCTGCGTGGTCAGCGTCACGGCCGTTTCGCCCAGCCACACCTCGCGCGACGTGTCGCTGATGCGCAGCGTGCCGAGCAACACGTCCGGCTTTCGCTCGCTGCCCGTGGTCGAGTTTCGCTCGGCGCGGCGCAGCAGCGCGCGGACGCGCGCCAGCAGCACCATCGGGTCCACGGGCTTCATCACGTAATCATCGGCGCCGGCCTCGAGGCCGATGACGTGATCGAGATCGGTGTCCTTCGCGGTCAGGATCAGGATGGGCACGTCGTGCACTCGGCGCAGCTCGCGGCAGATGGAGAGTCCGTCCTTGCCGGGCAGCAGCAGGTCGAGCAGCACGAGCCGCGGCTTCTCCTGCGTGAAACGCTCGAGCGCGCGGTCGCCGCGCGCCTCGACTTTCACGCGCAGGCCGTTCTGCTCCAGGTAGGTAGCCGTCAGCTCGGCGAGGCGCGGATCGTCCTCGATCAGCAGGATGTCGGTGGCGCTGCTCACAACACGTCCCACACGTGGCGCGCGCGCCGCTCGCGGCGCCGGTCGTCCGAGCCGACCTTGAGCACGGTCACCTTGACCTCGGCGAGATGGTCCGTGCCGCCCGGCCGGCCGAGCCAGTACGTGAACTCCTCGCTGACCTCGCGTTCCTGCAGCCACGCGCCGGACAGCGCGCTGGCCCAGCAATGCAGCGGATCGCCCTGCGTGCTGTCGTTGAGGCAGTACTCGTCGCTGCCGGCGCTCTTCCAGCGCACGTCGAAACTCATCATGCAGCTCGTCGCCGCCTTGTCGAGCACGCACAGCAGCGGCTTGACGACCAGCTTGACGGGCGCCGGCCCCGCGGCGGCCGCGGGCAGGGAGAACACGGCGCCGGCCGCGAACGTGGCTAACAACTTGCGAACCATCAGAACGTCCAGGCGAATCCGCCGAAATAACCGAGCACGTAATCGTCCTTCACCAGCGGGCTGTCCGCCACGCTCGACTGCAGCCGCTCGTAGTTGGCCGACAGCGCGAGGCGCAGATTCTTGGTCAGGTAGTAGCTGCTGCGCAAACCGGCCTGCCAGCCGAACCCGCCGTCGGCGTGGTACTCGGCGACGGTGAAGCTGGCCTCGTCGTCGTGCACGCCCCAGTAGTAGTCGTTCAGCTTGCGGCTCTTGTATTCGATGCCCAGCGACGGCGAGATCGAGAAGCGCCCGCGCGTGATGCGGTAGTCGTAGTCCGCGCCGATCTCGAAGCCGTCGTGCGTGCCGCTGACATCGCGGAACGCGTGCACCGTGGCCGAGCCCCATTCGCCGCCGAACAGGCTCTCGAAGCCGGCCTCGATCGCGTAGTCGCGCTCCGGCGGCTTGAACGGCAGCGTTTCCTCGACCGGCGGCACGTCGCCACCGAGGGTGGGCGGCGGGGGGTTGCCCTGGTTGGTCAGCGAGGTCGTGTTGCCGGCGGAGAGATACCGGAAGTTGATGTAGCGCGTGTTGGTCTTCGCGAAGAACGCGCGGTCGGTGTTCACGCGCGCGACCGCGTTCAGCGTGAACGCCGGGCGGTCGAGCAGCTCGAAGCCGAGGTCGCCGTTGTCGAAGAACCAGCGTTCGCCGAACCAGGCGATGTCGAGGTCGACGAGGATCGGGATCTCGTCCGACTGGATCAGCGGGTTCGTGCGCTGGCCGTAACCGAGCGCGACGCCGAGCCGCCAGTGTTTCTCGGCCACGGCGGCGGCCGGCGGCGTCGCGTTCACGGCCGCTTGTGCCGCCGCGTCGGGATCCGCATGCGCGAGCCCCGCGAGCGCCCAAAGGGCCGCGACTTTCAAGGAGTTGGTTGCGATCGACACGATCCCGCAAGCATGGCCGAAGGGCCGTTCGTTACCTGTCGAAAAGTGTAGCCCCGGGACCGCACACAATTTGACGAATTCTCTCAACGTTGGCGACAGACCCGTCGCCGGGCGCCCGGTTAGGTTGGCGACACCGGGGCGCAAGCCCGACTGGGTTCGCGGCCGAGATCGACCCATCCAGCCGCTTACCGCGCGGAGCGGGCCTCGTGCCCGCTCCGCCGTCCAAACGGCGGGCTCGGCGCGCGCCCGCCGTCACGTATGCTTCGGCCCATGAACACCACGAAGCTCGCCGCGCTGGTCGCGGCCGTTCTTGCGTTCTCCGTCGTCTCCACCGCCGCCGAGAAGGCGCGCGAGCTGCCCTACGCGGCCGGCAATCCGAACGGCGGCGTGCCGCTGTGGAATCCCGGCGAGCAGTTCGTCGCCGTGTCCGGCGGTGCCTGTTCCGGCAGCTGTCCCGTCTACGACCTCTACCTCTTCAGCGACGGCAAGGTCATCTTCTCCGGCCGCAAGTTCACCAACAAGACGGGCGTGCTGACGAAGATGATCTCGCCCGAGACCTACGCGTCGCTGCTGACGCTGATCGTGAACACCGACGTGCTCGACAAGAAGCTCAAGCGCGGCAGTTGTTTGTCAGGCCGCTCGATGCTGATGGTGATGCGCTCGACGCCGGACGGTCAGCGCATGCGCGTGCGCGATCTCAACTCGGGCTGCGAAGGACACGCGGACCTGGCGCGCGACATCGAGACGCGCTTCATCGAAGACACCGAGATCCAGAACTGGCTGGTGCCGAAGAAGTAGCCACTCAACGGATCGTGAGTGCGATCTCCTCGGAGTGGAAGTTCGCCTCGCGGCTGGCGATGCGCAAAGTCCCGCTCGACCGGCGCAACGCCGCCGCCGGCACCACCATGTGCAACGACGCCGCGCGCGCGAACGACAACTCGCGCCAGTGTTCGTCGCCGTGCGGGCGATACAGCGCCACCGCGTTGATGCAGAACGCCGAGCGGTAACGCAGCCGCCACGACAGCAACGCGTCGTTCAGCGACGACCACTGCATCGACCGCGCCTCGCTGGCGATCTCGATCGGACCCTGCACGGCGTCGGCGACGTTCAGCGCGCGCACGCCCGGACACGCCGCCTCGATGCGCGGATGCGCGACCGCGCTCAGCAGCAGGTGCTCGCGCAGCTCGTGGTAACCCCAGCCGGGGTTCAGCGACTTGATCAACGCCGCGCAGCCGCTGACGTACGGCGCGCCGATCGCCGCGTGCGTGCGCGTGACGTGACCGGTGCCGCGCCAGTGCGGCACGCGCGCGAAGCCGGGCGCGGCGATGTCGGCGGCGCAGTCGGCGAGCGGCTGGAACTCCTCGTCGACGGACAGCACGGTGACCAGATTGGGCGGCGGACCTTCGTCATCGGAACGCACGGCGGCGCGCGGCCGCGCGGCGCAGACGACGAGTACGTTGCGCGTGGCCGCGTACTGCACGGCGCGGCGGACCGCGCTCGTGCCCATCTCCGCGTCGTGGCCGACGTTGACGATGTGCGCGCCCATCTCGACGGCGTACTCGATGGCGTGCGCGAGATCGAACGCCTGCGCGCCGGGATCGGTGCGGTAGCGCACGGGCAGGATGCGTGCCTCGGGAGCGACGCCGGAGAAATCCGCCGCGTCGCTGGCGCGGCCCGCGGCAACGCCCGCGGCATGCGTTCCCGCGATGTCGTGTTCGCCGGCGGCGTGTGGCGGATGCGCGGGATCGTGCTGGAGGTTGGCGCCGAGCAGCGGGTGATCGAGCTGCACGCCCTGGTCGACGATCGCAATGAGCACGGTCGCACTGCCGCGTGTTCTCTGCCACGCGCGTTCGACGCCCAACCAGTCGAAGGCGGTGCCGAAGCGGCCCGGATCGGCCGCAGCGTTGATCATGTGGTTCCCTTGACCCTGGACGCAGAGGCTTCTCTGCGACGAGCGGGCGCCCCGTGACAGGGTCAGGGCTTCAGGACGGCGAAATCCAGCGGTTCTTCGTCGGCGGACTGCTTGCGCACGCGCAGCGTGTAGGCGCCGGCCGGCAGGTCTTCGGAATCGAGCATGAATTCCAGCGTGACCGGCGAGCTCGGATGCTGGCCGTACAGCGTGGTCAGCGTCTCGGCCGGCTGCTGCTGGTCGGTGACCCGGTCGAGCGTGATGCTGTAGTTCGCCGCGACGTCGAACAACCCGACGATCTCGACGCGCATCACGGCGGAGCCCAGGTGCGGCACGGATTCCGCGCCGCGCACCTGCGCCAGCCGCAGCGACGGGCCGTTGCGCTGCGCCTCGGTGGAGACCGCGGCCATCAGCGCGCGTCCCAGCTTCGCCGACTGGTGCCACCACGCCCAGGAGAACGCGCCCAGGGCCAGCACGATGCTGGCGGCGGCCGCGAACTTCCAGCGCGACTGGCCGTGGGAACGCACGAACTCCGCGGTGGAACCGCGCGCGACCTGCGCGAGACCCGCGCGCAGCCGCTGCTCGAACTCGACGTTCTTCGCGAATTCCGGATTCGCGACGCAATAGGCCTCGAACTCCTCGGCGTCTTTGCCGACGAGCTTGCCCGAGACATATTGTTCAATCTGTTCCTGGTTCATCGATCGCTCAGCAGATCGCGCTTCGAGAAGCCGCGCTCCTCGAGGATCTGGCGGAAACGGCGGCGCGCCCGGCTCAAGGCCTGGTTGAACGCCGCTTCGGAAAGGTCGAGCTCCTGACAAATCATTTCCTTGTCATGATCGTCTAGATAGAACCGTTTGAGCATCAGGCGATCCCGGGGTTGCGGCAGCTCGCGAAGCAGCGCACGAACCGCGAGCGCAGCCTCGACATCGGCAGCCCACGCATCGACGCTGCCGGCCGGATCCGCGTTCCGGTCGGTGGCATCGGTATCGACATCGGTTCTCTGTCGCTCGGCCTTCCGCAGTGACGCGATCGCGAGATTTCTTGCGGTCTGCGCCGCGAACGCGGCTAGTTTGCCCGGGTCGTCGATGCCACCGTTGCGCAGGCGCTGGAGGACGACTAACAGGGTCTCCTGCACGAGATCCTGGAGCAGGCCGTGGTCGCCGCCGGTCCGTCGTCGCAGGATGACGCGGAGTCCGGGCTCGAACTGACGAATGAGCTCGCTTTCGGCGCTGACGTCGCCTTCACGAATCCGGCGCGACAACTCGCCGCCTGGGACGAAATCCATAACCCCCTGACCCCGGAACCTTCTGCTTGTCTACGGGCGGGGATTCTGCCACGTCCATGGTCGGGACGTTCCCGCCGACGTCACACCTCGGGCGGGTGGATGGGCAGGCGGACGGTGAATGTCGTGCCGACGCCACTCTCGGTCACGAAATCGAGGCTGCCGTGGTGTCCCTTCACGATCACGTTTCGCGCGATGGACAGGCCTTGGCCCGTGCCCTTGCCGACGTCCTTGGTCGTGAAGAAGGGGTCGAAGACGCGGCCGCGGATCGATTCGGGGATGCCGCCGCCCGTGTCCTCGATCTCGACCCGCACGTGGTCGCCGTCGAGCTTCGTGCGGACGACGATGCGGCCGCGGCAGCCGGTGCGCCCGACGACCTCGGTGATGGCGTCCGCCGCGTTGACGATCAGGTTCAGCACGACCTGGTTGATCTGGCCGCCGTGGCAGGTGACGTCCGGCAGCGGCGTGAATTCGGTTTCGACGTCGGCGACCGCGGCGTATTCGCTGCGCGCGATCACCAGCGTGCTGTTGATGGCGCGGTTGAGGTCGACGCGGCCCATCTCGTTCTGGTCGGCGTGCGAGAAATCCTTCAGCGAGCGCACGATCTCGGCGATGCGGCCGAGGCCGTCGGCGACGCGCTTCAGCGCCGGCGGCAGCTCCTCGCGCAGGTACTCGACGTCGTCGTTCGCTTCCGTCTTGTGGGTGGCGTGTAGTTTGTCGACGTACTCGAGCAGTTCCTGAACGCCTTCGCCGATGAACTTCACGCTGTCCGAGAGGTACTGGATCGGCGTGTTGATCTCGTGCGCGACGCCGCCCGCGAGGCGGCCGATGGATTCGTGGCGCTCGGCATTCGCCATGCGTTCTTCGGCGGCCTTGCGTTCGGTGATGTCGTAGCCCGTGCCGACGATGCCGGTGAGATTGCCGTCGGCATCGCGCAGCGGGACCTTCGAGGTCAGGATGACGCGGTTCATCCCGCGCGTCTTGTCGTACGCGACTTCCTCGAGGTCGTACAGCGCCTCACCCGACTGGATGAGCGCCTGTTCGTCGGCGAAGAACTTCTCCGCCATCTCGCGCGGGAAGAAATCGAAATCGGTCTTGCCGATCAGGTCGTCCGGGTTCACGCCCATGCGGTTCGCGACCAGCTTGTTGGCGGCGGTGAAGCGGCTGTGCGCGTCCTTCGCGTAGATGAAGGCCGGGATGAGGTCGATCATCGTCCGCAGCACGGTGCGCTCGTGGGCCAGCGCGGAGGCGAGGTTCCGACGCTGGCTGCTGCCGGAGTCGGCATCCTGGTCCAGGTCGTCCGGGGGGAGGCGGTTTGGCTGCGTATTCACGACCCTCGGGTAACGGCTTAGGGACCGAAAACTGAACGGGGTCGCCGGGAAAGCGGTACCGCATCACATGTGCGGTCGCGGTGGATAACTACTTCAATTGGGACAATTCGAGCTGGTCGAACGTGACGTCGAAACCGGAGCCCTCCGGCGCCGCGCACATGACGCCGACCTCGACGGGAACGCCGGGCGGGAAGTACGCCTGGCGCACGGTCGTGTACTTCTCGCCGTCCTTCGAGCACTGCGCCTCGAGGGAATCCTTCTTGCGCAGGATGCGCCAGTAGACGGCGCCGTTCTGCGAGAGGTCTTCCATCGTCGACCAGTCCGAGAAATCGTGCGTGACGACGACGCTGGCCCAGCGCTGTCCCTCGAAATATTCGGAGCCGCACTTGAGCCAGTGTTTTTCGTCGAGGCGGACCATGAGGCCGGCCTGGTCGTAGAGCTGCGAGTAGTTGCCGTTCACACGCGCCTGGAACATGAACTCGGCGCCGGCGGGGGCGTGCAGGAAATGGCCGTTGTCGGTGATGTAGCCGTAGAAGGTCTTGCGCCAGAAATCCGTCTTGCCCTTCGAGCGGGCGGTGATCGAGCCGGAGTCGTAGAACTCCTTGGCGGGCGGGTTGAGCCAGGTCATGCGGCTCAGCAGGTCGCCGCCGGCGCTCGGCGTGGTGCGCGCCGCGTCGTTCGCAGGCGCGGCGGAGGTCGTGGCGGCCGTGGCGATCGTAGCGGCCGACGCGGCGAGCGCGGCGCCCATGCCGTGGCCGAGGAACTGGCGGCGGGTCTTCATAGGTTTGCACCGGGTAGATAGGCGCGCAGCGCGGCGCGGGTGGTGTCGGCGGATTCGAACTGGATCGCGTGCAGGCCGCTCTCGCGCGCGGCGACGACGTTCTTCAGCAGGTCGTCGATGAACACGCTCTCGGCGGGCACGATGCCGGTCCGCTCGACGAGGTGCTTGTAGATCGCCGGCTCGGGCTTGATCAGCAGGATGGCGCCGGAGATCACGAGTTGTTTGAAGTGTGCGAAGAAGCCGTGGGCCTTCACGAGGTATTCGTACGTGCTCACCGGCATGTTGGAGAGCACGTAGAGGTGCACGCCGGCGGCGGCCAGATCCTCGACGAGCTCGATCGAGCCGGGGACGGGATGCAGCGATGCGTTGGCGGTCTGGAGCAGGCGGCGCATCTGCTCGGGCGAGAGGCCGGCGCGCTGGCCGAACTGCGTGACCGCGCGGTCGACGTCGATGGAGCCGCGGTCGAACTCGTGCCACTCCGGGTGCTGGAAGATCTCGCGGAGCACCAGCGCCTGCTGGGCGGGATCGGGGACGACGGTGGCGATGAAGGCCGGCGGGTCCCACCTGAGGAGGACACCGCCGACGTCGAAGACGACGTTGCGGATGGGCATGCCCTCAAGGGTAAATGGGGACATTCCTCATTTGCTAGCAAAAGGGGACACTCCTGAAGCAGGAGCGTCCCCTTTCGCCCGCTACGCGGCGCAAATGAGGAAAGTCCCCACGGTGCCGCAGCTCTATCGCCGCGTCGCGAGCAGCTTGATCCCGAAGAAGATGATCGCCGCGCCGAACACTCGCTCGATCCACAACATCACGCGCGAGCCCTTCAGCGCACGCGCGCCGCGCACCGCGAGCTGCGCGTATGACATCAGGAACGCGCCGTCTACGACCACCGTGATCACGAACATGATCGCGAGCTGCGGCAACACGGGCCGCGACCGGTCGATGAACTGCGGCAGCAGCGCCAGCACGAACAGCAGGTTCTTCGGATTCGTCAGCTGCACGGCGAGCCCTTGAAGCGCGATGCCGTGATGGGCAGGCGGCGTGTCCGTCACGACGGCCTGCGGCGGCTGCGCCTTCGACAGCAGCATCTTCACGCCGAGATAGATGAGGTACAGCGCACCGGCGATGCGGATCACGTCGACCGCCGTGCTGAAGCGCGCCAGCAACGCGGCGAGCCCGAACGCGACCAGCGTGAAGCAGACCACGTGGCCGAGCAGGATGCCGGTGGTGCCGGCGATCGCGCCGCGCTGGCCGAAGCGCGCGCCCTGCGACATCACGAACAGGACGGCGGGACCGGGAGACAGCGCGAAGAGGCTCCAGGTGGCGAGGTAGAGGAGGAAGGTGTCGAAAGCCATGGGCACACTATATTCATTGCGGCGAATGGAGTTCCGGCCGGTCGGGCGGAATTCCGGTGCGCCGTATCGGAGTCATCCGGTCCGAAAGCGTAGCTCGTGCGGCAGCGCCGGATCGTCATCGACGACGACGGGCTGGGCCGGGTGCCGGTAGTAGTCGGCGTCGATCTGCGAAAGGCGTTCTTCGATGGCGAGCAGGCCGGGAGGATCCGGGCGATCGACGCGCAGCTGTTCGAGGCTCGGGCCGATCACGGCGGCGAGATCCACGCCCACCGCCGCCGCGCGCTGTGCCGAAGTCGGATGCGAGTCGAGAGGGTGCGGGGTGTGTGAGGCGAGAAGGCCGCGGCTCAGTTTGTCGGGCTCGATGGCGCCGAGGAAACCCCGCACGTGCGCCAGATAGTCGAGACCCATGTTCTTCCGGGATACGCCCCGGTGCAGCAGCTGGCTCGTCCCTCGATGGAAGGCTTCCCAACGGATCGACATCAAGGTGAACTTCACGAGCAGCGACGTGATCGCGACGGGCGTACTGACTTCGAGCGCGGCGCGGTCTGCCGCGAATTCCCGTTCGCGATTGATCCCGCTCACGATCCGGCCGAGGGTGTGGAGCATGAACGCGAGGAAGCCCACCGCCGGGATCATCGCGAGCGAAGCGGCGTCCGGCTCTTCGCTCGCGTGGGCGTGCACCGATTCCGTGGCGATCTGCAAACTCCGGAATGCGGGCGCGAAACGCCGGCTGAACTCGAGGTCGGCGCCGCGAAAGTGACCGAGTTCGTGGCCGATCACCGCGTCCAGCTCCGCGTCGTCGAGCAGCCGCAATGCGAATGAGGGTAGATAGAGCGTCTCGGCGCCCGGCAGGTCGCCCACACCGCGCAGTCGGATGACCGTGTCGGCAACGAAGGCGTTCGGTTCGATCCCCACGATCAGGCGGCTCGGCGCGACCGATCCGAGCTTCTGCGCGATCCGTGCGATGCGATCGAACAATGCCGGCATCTCCGCGCGCTCCACGACGACGCCCGTGATGCGCAGCGGATCGATCTCGAGCATGCGGCGCAGGTCGCTGACGATGCCGATGGCCGTCAGGATCAGCGTGCCTCCGAGGATTGCAGGCACGGCGATGATCCTGATGTTTTCCGGGACGAGCCCGACCTGCATGCCTTCCCAGGTGGCGAACCACAGCAGCAGCCCATGAGAGAGAAGGAGTACGGGTAGCAGCCCGAGCATCACCCGCACCAGCATCGGAAAAAACCGCGCCAGGAGATTGCGATCCCGCGCCAGTGCATACGCGGCGAGCAGGTACAGCAGCGGCAGCCCGAGCGATACGGCGAGCGCAATCGAGGACGCGTCGGACAAGAAATCCATCGTGCCGAGCGCTTCGCAGACGGGGTGCGATTCGTTGCCCGGCCGGGCGCAAACCGCTGCGAGGCCCGAAATCGTATCGAAGTGATTCACTTCGACCAGGCGGTTCTTGCCGTAGTTCGAAGCAAAGAGGCCGAGCGCGGGTACCGCGGTCAGGCTGACGATGAAAAGGACTATCTTGCCGAACACGCACGGCCTCCCAACCGACGCGACCGGCTCGAACTATCCACGTTGGTCGCGAGCCGGGCAAGCATTTGCCCGGCCCTGCAGGACATCGGAGGAGTCTACGCCTTGATCGGCATCGGCACCGCGTCATTCCGCGTCGGCATCGGCGCCACCACCGGCGACGTCAACCCCTGCACCAGCTCCTCGATCTTCACCGCGCCACCGCTGACGAAGCTCTTGTTCGCCGACGCGCCGATCAGGCACGAGTACAGGCCGCTGCGCTCGTCCGCCGCGCGCTTGTACTTGTCGGGCTCGGCCGTGCCGAACACCTCGGTCAGCATCACGTTGTCGCCGCCACCATGGCCGCCCGCGCCGGTCCACGGCTCGATGACCTGCGGCTTGCCGCGCATCGGGATCACGCGCGTCGTGATCGCGTCGGCCTCTTCGCCCTGGTAGTTAGTGGCGCCGGCCGACGTCGCGCCGCCCTCGACGATGCGGTGCTCGAGCCGGCCCTTCGTGCCGTTGAACGCGATGTGGTAACCCTCCCACGCGTTGAACGCATTCAGCGAGTACGACAGCGTCGCACCCGTCCTGTACTTCACGATGACGTTCATCGTGTCCTCGATGCTGATCTCCGGGCGGAACACGCAGCGGTCGCGGAGGTAGCCGTCGTACTTCTCGTTGTCGAGATAGAGGTCCTTGAAGTTCTGGTCTGCGCCGATGTCGAGATAGAACGTGCACTTCTGCTTCTCGGGACACGTGAGGCAGCGCTCGTGCGGCCCCTGCAGCCCGAAACGCTTCGCCATCGCCGGCGTGTAGAACTCGCGCTTGCCGTAGGCCTGCACGATCTCCGGCTCGCTGCCCAGCCACCAGTTCACGAGGTCGAAGTGGTGCGTCGCCTTGTGGATCATCAAACCACCGGAGATCGCCTTGTTGCTGTGCCAGCGGCGGAAGTAGTCGGCGCCGTGCAGCGTGTTCAACAGCCAGTGGAAATCCACGCTCATCACGTCGCCGATGGCGCCGGACATCAGGATGTCCTTGACCTGCGTGCGCGGCGGCGAGTAGCGGTAGTTGAACAACACGCGCACGTGGCGGTTGTTGCGCTTGCAGGCGTCGACGATGCGCTGCGCCTTCTCGGGCGTGGTGGTCAGCGGCTTCTCGGTGATGCAGTCGCAGCCGGCGTCGAGCGCGCGCACGATGTAGTCGTCGTGGAAACCGTCGGGGCAGGTGACGATGACGCAGTCCGGCTTCAGCTCCTTGAGCATCTTGTCGAAGTCGGCGGCGGCGTATTTCTTCGGCGGTTTGGTACCGGTCTTCGCGAGGTTCGGCGAGACGAAGCGCACGGCCGTGTCGAGGCGGCCCGGGTTCACGTCGCAGATGCCGACCAGCTCGTTGTCCTTCGCGAAGGTGTCGGTGATCGCGGTGAGGTACATGCGCGAGCGCGAGCCCACGCCGACGTTCACGAACTTGCGCCGGCGCCCGGCCGCCATCGAGCTCGCCGCGAAACCCACGGCGGCGACGCCGGCGGTCTTCAACAGGGCGCGCCGGTCGATCGTTGATTCACTCATCTCTATGTCCCCCCGAGGAATGGCTGGCTGGTCTGGCTGAGATCGAGCGCGAAGATACCGCAAATCCGATCAGAAGCGATCACGGGCGAGCACGCCAGTGAAGAGTCGGTAATACTCGGGCGCCTGAAGGGGGATCGATGAAGCTGCTCTCGTTCGTTGCCACGACGCTGATCGCCGCGACCGCGATGGCCGCACCCATCGACCGCCACGCGCTCGTGATGCGGCACAACCCTACGGTCACGACCATAGACCGCGCCGCGCCGCTGATGGTCGGCAACGGCAACCTGGCCTTCACGGCCGACATCACCGGCCTGCAGACGTTTCCCGAACAGTATTCGCCGCTGGTGCCGCTGCTCATCGAATCGCAATGGGGCTGGCACAGCTTTCCGAATCCGGGCGGCGTCACGCTCGATGCGGCGCAGGTCGACGTCGGCGTGCCGGGCGTGCGCGGCAAGTATCCGTACCTGCGCAACTGGGACGAGGCGAAGAATCCCGCGATCCAGTGGCTGCGCGAGAACCCGCACAAGTTCTCGCTGGGCCGCGTGGGCCTGGCGCTGACGAATGGCGCCGGCAAACCCGCCGCGTTCGCGGATCTCTCGGCCAGCAAACAAACACTGGATCTGTGGAGCGGACGGCTCTCGAGCTCGTTCACGTTCGACGGCGAGCCCGTCGAGGTCGAGACGTCGATGCACCCGGTCCGCGACGTCCTGATCGTGCGCGTAAAGTCGCGGCTCGTGTTCGACGGCCGGCTCGGCGTCGATCTCGCGTTCCCCGGCGTGAACAAGGCGATCAACCCGGATCCCGCCGACTGGTCGAACCCCGACGCGCACGTCACGAACGAGATCTCGCGCGGCGCCGGCGGCCTCGAGCTCACGCGGCAGATCGACGACACGACGTACGCCGTGCGCGTCGCGTCGGATCGCGAGCTCGACATCGCGACGCCGGCGCGGCATCGCTACCGGCTGACCGCGCCCGGCGCCACGCAGATGACGCTGCTGATCGAGTTCTCGCCGCGGGTCGATCCGGAGAAACTGCCCGACGCCGAGACCGCGCGCGCCACCGTCGCGCGCTGGTGGAACGACTACTGGACGCGCGGCGCGATGGTCGAGCTGAAGGACAGCAAGGATCCGCGCGCCGACGAGCTCGAGCGCCGCATCGTGTTGTCGCAGTACCTGACGGCCGTGAACAGCGCCGGCGTCTATCCACCGCAGGAAGAGGGCCTGTTCTCCAACAGCTGGAACGGCAAGTTCCATCTCGAGATGCACGCCTGGCACTCGGGGCATTTCGCGAGCTGGGGCCGGCCCGACCTGCTCGAGCGCAGCATGTCCTGGTACGTGGCCCAACTACCGAACGCGCAGGCGCGGGCGCGCTCGCACAAGCTGCGCGGCGCGTGGTGGCCGAAGATGGTCGGGCCCGAAGGGCGCGAGAGCCCGAGCACGGTCAATCCGTTCATCATGTGGCAGCAGCCGCATCCCATCTACCTGGCCGAGTCGCTGTGGCTGGACACCCGGGACCCGAAGACGCTCGACACATATAAAGGAGTGGTGTTCGGCACGGCCGACCTGCTGGCCAGCTGGGCGACGTACGACCGGAAGACGAAACGCTTCCGTCTCGGCCCGCCGATCATCCCGGCGCAGGAGACGCACGCGCCGCTGACCACGTTCAACCCGACGTTCGAGCTCGAGTACTGGCGCTTCGGGTTGAAGACGGCGCAGGCGTGGCGCGAGCGGCTCGGCCTGAAGCGCGATCCCAAGTGGGACGACGTGTTGAAGAAGCTGTCGCCGCTGCCGCAGAAGGACGGGCTCTATCTGGCCGCGGAATCGCAGCCGGACCTGTGGGAAAAGACGCGCACGCCGGCCTGCTCGAAGAAGGCGGGGCCGGACTGCCCGAACCGTGATCATCCGTCGTTCGTCGCCGCGCTCGGACTGTTGCCGGGTGAAGACGTCGATCACGAGACCATGCGCCGCACGCTCGATGCCGTCATCAGCGACTGGGACCTGCGCCAGACCTGGGGCTGGGACTGGCCGATGCTGGCGATGACCGCGTGGCGGCTCGGCGAGCGCGACCGGGCGTTCGATTTCCTGTTGAGCGAGGCGAAGAATTTCCAGTTCGGGGCGAGTGGGATGACGCCGCGGTTACACATTGCGGACGACGCCGCGCCGCATGCGGCGGGGACGGAGGACACGCCGGGATATCGGCGGGTTGCCGAGACCTATTTCCCCTCGAATGGCGCGTTGTTGCTGGCCGTCGCGCTGATGGCTAACAATCCCGGCGAGCCGGGTGACGGCCGCTGGGTGATCCACGCGGAAGGGTTTCGCCCGGTTCCTTAACCCGAGGGGTCGTGGTGTCCGACGGTTTCTGGTTCCGCTCGACCCTGTTCGAGATCGAGCCCGGCGAAGACGGCGAGATCAACCCGGGCATCTACGGCCGCCAGCTCGCGAGCTGGTTGCGGCACAAACTACTGGCCGCGGGGTACGACATCGAAGACGTCATCAACGAGGACTGGGGCCGCTGCCTGATGTGCCAGCGTTCTCCGTTCGCGTTGTGGGTGGGCGTCGGCAGCGTCGGTGACGGGGACGCCGACACCGGCGCCGCGCCGCCCGCGGACGAGATCGTCTGGCACTGCTTCGCGGTCACCGAGGGTGGCCTGAGGATGCGTTTCTTCGGTCGCAAGAGCGAGATCGACACGGCGCGCGAGGCACTGGACGCGGCGTTGAAATCCATCCTGCTCGCCGAGCCGCGGATCCTGATCGTCCCGGAACCCTGATCCGCGCCGTGACGCAGTAGATAGGCCGCTGCGCCTTTCCCTTACGCGCCCCCGGGCAGGGTGGCGTTTCCGTTCCATAATCGCCTGACAATAATCCGCGCGGCGGCGCCGAGCGGAAGATCGGTCACGGACGGCGGCAATGCCGCGCCGCTAAGCTGGCCGCATGAAAAATGTCAGCTCCGCCCAGTCCACCCCGCCGCCGCGACAGGTCCCGCAGCAGGTGCAGCGCCACGAACGCGCCGAGCGTCCCGAGCGCGTCGAACGCACCGAGCGGAACGTCGAGAAGCAGGCGGTCACCGTCACGCGCTCCACGACGGAGTCGCATCACTCGGTCGAGTCCCGCGGCCGGCAGGAAGCGGTGCTCGATTCGGAGCACAAGCTGCTGTACATGCGGAACGCGGCGCGGGTTCATGAGGATTCCAACGAGGTGTCGCGGACGCTGACGTATACGCAGCAGGCGGCGCACGTGACGACGTCGGTGAATGATGGGGCGCAGCCGTTGCTGGACGTGCGCGTCTAGCCTGAAAAGCAGGGTCGGCGGGGTCCGTTGGACTCCGCCCGCGGATCGCGTGAAGATGCCGCCCCATGACCCTCACCGAGCTCCGCTACATCGTCGCGCTGGCCCAGGAGCAGCATTTCGGCCGTGCCGCCGAACGTTGCCACGTCAGCCAGCCGACGCTGTCGATCGCGGTCAAGAAGCTCGAGGACGAGCTCGGCGTCCTGTTCGAACGCGGCAAACAGAAGATCCTGCCGACGCCGCTGGGCGAGAAGATCGTCGCCATGGCGTCGCGCGTGCTCGAGCAGGCGGCCGCCATCAAGGACGTCGCCGAAGCCGACAAGGACCAGCTCGAAGGCCCGATCGCGCTCGGCACGCTGCCGACCATCGGTCCCTATCTGCTGCCGCAGTTCATCCCGCTGCTGCAGGAGACGAGCCGCAAGCTCTCGCTGTACGTCGAGGAAGGCACCACCACCGAGCTCGCCAACAAGCTGCGCAACGGCGACCTCGACGCGCTCCTCATCACGCAGCCGTTCGCCGAATCCGACGTCGTCACGCAGCCGCTGTTCGACGAACCGTTCATGCTGCTGATGCCGGCGGATCACAGGCTGGCCAGCCGCGCCCAGATCGCCGCCACCGACCTCGACCCGAACGAGCTGCTGTTGTTAGGCGAGGGCGCCGCGCTGCGCGAGCAGATCCTCGCCGCGTTCCCGCATCTCGATCCGAGCCGCGAATCCGGCGCCGGCGTGCGCACGTTCACGCAGGGCGCGACGCTCGAGACGCTGCGCCATATGGTCGCCTCGCGGCTCGGCATCACGATCCTGCCGCAGAGCGCCGCCGAGGCACCGCTGTACGCGCCGAACCTGCTGATCACCCGGCCGTTCGCGCCGCCGGTGCCGAAACGCAGCCTGGCGCTGGCCTGGCGCGTGAGCTTCCCGCGACATAAGGCGATCGACCTGCTGCGCAAGGCGATCCAGGCGAGCAGCTCGGCGTACTGGAACTACAATACCGCCCGCACGCCGGATGCCCCGGGTGTCATGGTGGAGAACCAGAACTGGTGACGAAACCCATCTCGCGCATCGCGATCATCGGCGGCGGCACGTCGGGCTGGCTCGCGGCCGCGATGTTGTGCCAGCACCTGAAGCGCGAGATCACGGAGATCGAGCTGATCGAGAGCGAGGAGCTCGGCACGATCGGCGTCGGTGAATCGACGGTGCCGCCGTTCGTGGGGTTGATCCACCGGCTCGGCATCGACGAGAACGAATTCCTGCGCGCGACGGACGGCACGTACAAGTTAGGCATCAAGTTCGTCGGCTGGCACGAGCGCAACGACTCGTATTTCCACCCGTTCGGCGTCATCGGCAAGCCGATCGGCAGCCACGACTTCTACCAGTGCTGGCTGAAGGCGCGTTCGCAGGGCGACACGTCGGAGCTGCAGGATTTCTCGCCGTGCACGGTGATGGCGGAGCAGGGGCGGTTCTTCCACCCGGCGAAGGCGCGCAACACGCCGGTGGGCGGGGCCAACTACGCGCTGCACGTCGACGCGTTGCTGGTGGCGAAGTACCTGCGCGGTTATTCCGAGGCGCGCGGGCTGAAGCGCACCGAGGGCAAGGTCGTCTCGGTGCGGCAGCGCGAGAACGGATTCATCGACAGCGTGACGCTCGAGAACGGCCGCGAGATCCACGCGGACTTCTTCATCGACTGCACGGGCTTCAAGGCGCTGCTGATCGGCCACACGCTCGGCGTCGAGAGCCACGACTGGTCGAACTATCTACCCTGCGATCGCGCCGTCGCCTGCAAGACGGAGAACGCCGGCGCACTGACGCCGTACACGCGCGCGGCGGCACAGGCGGCGGGCTGGACGTGGCGCATCCCGCTGCAGAAACGCGTCGGCAACGGCTACGTGTATTCGAGCCAGTTCGCCAGCGACGCGACGGCGAAGGCGACGCTGCTGCGCTCGCTCGACGCGGCCGTGCTCGACGAGCCGCGCGTCATCCCGTACACCACGGGACATCGCAAGCAGTTCTGGAAGTCGAACTGCCTGTCGCTGGGTTTGTCATCCGGGTTCATCGAGCCGCTCGAGGCGACGTCGATCCACCTGATCGCGCGCGGCATGGATTTCTTCCTGCGCTACTTCCCGGACCGCGACTGCGATGCGGCGCTGGTGCGCGAGTACAACCGGCGCATGACGGCGGATTTCGAAGAGGTGCGCGACTTCATCGTGCTGCACTACTCGGCGACGCGTCGCGACGACACGCCGTTCTGGCAGCACTGCCGCAATCTGCCGCTGCCGGACACGCTGCGGGAACGCATCGAGCTGTTCAAGGCGCACGGCGCGATGCGCGAGGGCGTCGACGAGCTGTTCCGCGCGTCGAGCTGGCAGTCGGTGTTCGAAGGCATGGGCATCCGGCCCGCGAGCCCGAATCCGCGCGTGGAGAATCTCGACTACGCGCAGATCGAGCAGACGCTGCGGAACGCGAAGGCGGCGATCGCCGGCATGGTCGAACATCTGCCGACGCACGAGCAGTTCCTGAGGACGCAGACGGCGTAATTGGGGACGTACCCTATTTTCTTGTAACAAAGCGCGGGCGGGTCGGGTTCCGGTCATCGCCAACTTCGCTATCATCCGCCGCGAAGGGGAACCACGATGAACAACACCGAATCCGCGCCCCGCGCGGTCAAGAAGGTCGTCATTGCCGGCGGCGGCACCGCGGGCTGGGTCGCGGCCATGGCGCTGTCGAAGTACTTCGGCACCGTGCTCGACATCACGCTGATCGAGTCCGAGGAGATCGGTACCATCGGTGTCGGCGAATCCACCGTGCCGCCCATCGTCGGCTTCCATCGCGTGATGGGCATCGACGAGCGCGACTTCATGCACAAGTGCGCGGCCACGTTCAAGGTCGCGATCTGGTTCGAGAACTGGGGCAAGGTCGGCGACTGGTACCTGCATCCGTTCGGCCGCTACGGCCAGTCGTCGCAGATGATCGAGTTCTACCACTTCTGGCTGCACGCGCGTTCGCTCGGCCTCAAGGTGCCGATCGGCGAGTACTGCTACGAGTGGCTGGCCGCCGTCAAGAACCGCTTCGCGCTGCGCGAGAACCCGCGCATCAACTACGCCTATCACTTCGACGCCGCGTTGTACGCTCGTTACCTGCGCGGCCTCTCCGAGAAACGCGGCGTGAAACGCGTCGAGGGGAAGATCAAGACC
Source organism: Steroidobacteraceae bacterium (assembly GCA_035502995.1). Lineage (GTDB taxonomy): Bacteria > Pseudomonadota > Gammaproteobacteria > Steroidobacterales > Steroidobacteraceae > CADEED01. The sequence continues at coordinate 83,009 of DATJTW010000023.1, forward strand.
GTGCGCGTGCGCGATGGCCACGGCGACGTCTCCGCGCTGGAGCTCGAGAGCGGGCAGATCATCGAGGGCGACCTCTTCATCGACTGCACCGGCTTCCGCGGCCTGCTCACCGAAGGCGCGCTGCAGACGGGTTACGAAGACTGGTCGCACTGGCTGCCCTGCGACAGCGCCGTCGCGTTCCAGACGCGCGTCGACAAACCGGCCGCGCCTTACACGGCGTGTTACGCGCACACCGCGGGCTGGCGCTGGAACATCCCCGTGCAGCATCGCGTCGGCAACGGCGTGGTGTTCTGCAGCCAGTACATGTCGGCCGATGAAGCGCGGGCGTTGCTGCTGAAGGATTCGGGCGGCACGCCGGTGAAGGACCCGTGGCTGGTGAAGATCAAGGCCGGGCGGCGGCTGAAGGCGTGGAACAAGAACGTCGTGGCGTTCGGCTTGTCGTCGGGGTTCATCGAGCCGCTCGAGTCGACCAGCATCCACACGATCACGACCGCGGCGATGCGCCTGGTGAACCTGTTCCCGTTCAACGGCGTGAACGACGCGCTGCGCGACCAGTACAACGAGCTCGCCAAGTACGAATTCGAACGAATCCGCGATTTCGTCGTGATGCACTACCACTACAACCAGCGCGAGGATGCGCCGTTCTGGAAGATGTGCCGCGAGATGGAGATCCCGGAGTCGCTGCGCACGCGCGTCGAGCTGTTCCGCCAGGGCGGGCACGCGTATTCGAAGGACAACGAGCTGATGACGGTGGACTCGTGGGTGTCCGTGGCGATGGGCCAGCACATCGAGCCGCAGACGTACAACCGCTTCGCGAGCGTGGGAGACGGCGAGCTGCGCGACTTCCTGACGAAGCATCGCGCGCAGGTCGCGTCGATCGTCAACGCGTTGCCGGCGCACGCGGATTTCGTGAAGCAGTATTGCGGGGCGGATGAGAGCGCGTGGAACGTGGGCAGGTAGGAGTTGGCACCAACCCCAACCTTGATCTTCTTCCTGCAGATGTTCGTCATCCTCGCGGCCTGCCGCCTGTGTGGCTGGCTCGTGCGTCGCGGGTTGCGCCAGCCGCAGGTCATCGGCGAGATGATCGCCGGCGTGCTGCTCGGCCCGTCGTTGTTAGGCGCCATCGCGCCGCAGGTTCAGCAGTTCCTGTTCCCGCCGGAATCGCGGCCGATGCTCGGCGTCGTCGCGCAGCTCGGCATCGCCATCTACATGTTCCTCGTCGGCCTCGATTTCCGCAGCGCGGACTTCAAGTCGAACGTGCGCGGCGCCGTCTCCGTCTCGCTGACCGGCATCGTCGTGCCGTTCATCGTCGCGATCCTCGCCACGCCGACCCTGCTCGACATCCCCGACCTCTTCACCGCCCACGTCTCGCGCTTCGACGCGACGCTGTTCCTCGGCGCGGCCATCGCGATCACCGCGTTCCCCGTGCTCGCGCGCATCATCAACGACCGCAATCTGAACGGCACGAGCATCGCCACGCTCGCGCTCGCCGCCGCGGCGATTGGTGACGCCATCGCGTGGTGCGTCGTGGCCGTCGTGCTTGCGAGCCTCGGCGCGGGCACACGCGTCGCCGTCATCGCGATCGTCGGCGGCGCCGTCCTCACCGCCGTCCTCATCCTGCTGGGCCCGAAGCTGCTCGCGCCGCTCGGCCGTCTCGCGGAGCGCGAGCACGCGGCGGGTCGCGCGCTGAGCCCGACCGTCCTCGCGATCGCATTGATGGCCTGCACGTTGTCCGCGTACGTCTCCGACGCCATCGGCCTGCACGCCGTGTTCGGTGCGTTCCTCATCGGCACCGCCATGCCGCGCGGCGTGTTCGCCGAACGCCTGCACGAACTGCTCGCGCCGTTCACGCTCGTGTTCCTGCTGCCCGTGTTCTTCACGTTCTCCGGTCTGAACACGCGACTGACGATGGTCAACACGCCGACACTCGCGTGGATCGCCGTTGGCATCCTCGTCGCTTCCATCTTCGCGAAGTTCGTCGCCTGCTGGGGCGCTGCCCGCATCTCGGGACAGAGCAACGATCGCGCGCTCGGCATCGGCGCGCTGATGAATGCGCGCGGTCTCACCGAGCTGATCATCATCAACATCGGATTGCAGGCCGGGATCATCGGCGTGTCCCTGTTTTCGATCCTCGTGTTGATGGCGATCGTGACGACCCTTATGGCCTCGCCCTTGTTCGAGCTCGTGTACGGTCGGGTCGCGCGCGTACGGGGAGAAATTCCACCACTCCATTGATCAAATTAATGGTGTGCGCGATGCGCGTTGTGGATATAAACGCGCCATGCAAGGAAAGACGACGCACGCACGAAGCGATGCACCCGGTGCCGTGAAGAAAGTGGTGATCGCCGGCGGCGGCACGGCGGGCTGGATGACGGCCGCGGCGTTGTCGACGTACTTCGCGGATCTCGTCGAGATCACGCTGGTCGAGTCGGAGGAGATCGGCACCATCGGCGTCGGCGAATCGACGGTGCCGCCGCTGCAGAAATTCCACCGCGTGCTCGGCATCAGCGAGCGCGAGTTCATGACCGAATGCGCGGCGACGTTCAAGCTCGGCATCTGGTTCGAGAACTGGGGCCATCTCGGCGAGAAGTACCTGCATCCCTTCGGCGTGTACGGCCAACCCTCGCTGACCTGCGACTTCCACAACTTCTGGCTGCGCGGCCGCGAGATCGGCCTCGACGAGCCGCTCGGCGCGTACAACCACGAGTGGTCGGCCGGCATGCAGGGCAAGTTCGCGCTGCACGAGAATCCGCGCATCAACTACGCGTACCACTTCGACGCCGCGCTGTACGCGCGTTTCCTGCGGCGCATCTGCGAACGGCGCGGCGTGCGCCGCGTGGAAGGGAAGATCCGGCACGTGCGGCTCGCGGCGAACGGCGACGTGCAGGCGCTCGAGCTCGCCGACGACCGCGTCGTGGAGGGCGACTTCTTCGTCGACTGCACGGGCTTCCGCGGCCTGCTGATCGAGCAGGCGCTGCACACCGGCTACGAGGACTGGTCCAACTATCTACCCTGCGACAGCGCGGTCGCGTTCCAGACGCGCGTCGACACGCCGCCCGCGCCGTACACCGCCTGCTACGCGCACACGGCCGGCTGGCGCTGGAACATCCCCGTGCAACATCGCGTCGGCAACGGCGTCGTGTATTGCAGCCGTTACATGTCGGACGACGAGGCGCGGCACCTGCTCGTCACGGAGTCCGGCGGCACGCCGGTGAAGGAGCCGTGGCAGATCCGCACGCGCGCCGGACGGCGCAAGAAGGCGTGGAACCGCAACGTCATCGCCATCGGGTTGTCGAGCGGGTTCGTCGAGCCGCTGGAGTCGACCAGCATCCACATGATCATGTCGGCGGCGAGCCGGCTGCTGCACTTCTTCCCGTTCAGCGGGATGAAGGCGCCCGTGGTCGAGCACTACAACCGGCTGGCGCGCGCGGAGATCGAGCACATCCGCGATTTCGTCTGCATGCACTATTACCTGACGACGCGCGACGATTCGCCGTTCTGGCGCTACTGCCGCGCGATGGAGATCCCGGAGTCGCTGCGCCGGCGCATCGATCTCTTCAGGAAGGAAGCGTACGTGTACGTCGAGGACGGCGACCTGTTCGCGATCGATTCGTGGATCGCGGTGATGATGGGGCAGGGCATCGAGCCCGAGAGTTACCACCATTTCCCGCGCACGAACGACGGCGAGCTGACGCGCTATCTCGCGCAGATGCGCGAGCGGGTCGCGAAGGTGGTGGCGCCGCTGCCGGCGCATGCGGATTTCGTGCGCAAATACTGCGGGGCCAGCGAGGCTGCGTGGGGATAGCCTCTCCATAGGCAGAATCAATCAGCCGCCGACTGGCCGTCCACCACCCCCACTGCCTATAACGACACCCACAACGACAAGGACCTCAACGGTCCGACGATCAACGGGGGTTCCATGGGTGTCGCGAAGCTGTCGATCACGTTCTTTTTGCAGATGGCCGTCATCCTGGCCACCTGCCGCGTCGTCGGCTGGCTCGGCCAGAAGTACCTGAAGCAGCCGCAGGTCGTCTGCGAAATGATCGCCGGCGTGCTGCTCGGCCCGTCGCTGTTCGGCCTCGTCGCCCCCGACATCCAGAAGGTCGTCTTCACGCCCGAGAACAAGGGCGTGCTGTATGTCGGCGCGCAGTTCGGCGTCGGCCTCTACATGTTCCTGGTCGGCCTCGGCTTCCGCACCGACCACTTCCGCAAGAACGTGCACAAGGCCGCGTCGGTCTCGCTGGCCGGCATGTTCGTCCCGTTCCTCGTCGCCATCGCGATCACGCCGCTGCTGATGGAGGTGCCCGGCCTGTTCGCGGCAACGGCCTCGCGTTTCGACGCGACATTGTTCATGGGCGCGGCCATCGCCATCACCGCGTTCCCGATGCTCGCGCGCATCATCCACGAGCGCGGCCTGTCGGGCACGCCGCTCGGCACGCTGGCGCTGTCGGCTGGCGCCATCGACGATGCCGCCGCGTGGTGCGTGCTGGCCGTGGTGCTCGCCAGCTTCGGCAACGCCGGCCACGGCGTCGCGTACACGGCGATCATCGGCGGCGTGATCTTCGCGGGTGTCGTGCTGTTGATCGTCCCGCGGCTGCTGGCGCCGCTGGCGCGCCGCGCGGAGCGCGAGGCCGCAGCCGGCAAACCGCTGAACTCCAGCATCTTCGCCATCGTGCTGACGCTCTTCATGCTCAGCGCGTTCACCGCCGACGCCATCGGCCTGCACGCCGTGTTCGGCGGCTTCCTGCTCGGCTGCGTGATGCCGCGCGGCATTCTCGCCGACAGCATCCGCAAGCAGCTCGAGCCGTTCACCGTCATCGTGCTGCTGCCGATGTTCTTCACCTACTCGGGCCTCAACACGCAGCTCACGCTGGTCGCCGATCCCTATCTACTGGCCGTCGCGCTCGGCGTGCTCGCGTGCTCCATCCTCGCGAAGTTCGGCGCGTGCTGGGCCGCGGCGCGGCTCTCGGGCCAGGACAACCGCACGGCGCTCGGCGTCGGCGCGCTGATGAACGCGCGCGGACTGATGGAGCTGATCATCATCAACATCGGCCTGCAGGCCGGCGTGATCGGCCCGGCGTTGTTCTCGATGCTGGTGCTGATGGCGATCGTCACCACGCTGATGGCGTCGCCGCTGTTCGAAGCGGTGTACGGCCGCCACGCGCGCGCGAGTGGCGAGCTCGGAGCAATCGAAAGCGCGCGTTGATCATGCGTTGAAAGTTTTTCCTTCCCCGGTCGATGACGTCGGCAAGCCCCCCGCTCGACCACGTCATCGATCGGGCGAGGGATTTCTCGCGAGAGGGATGAGCCCTACGGGTTTTCCCATCGCAGAATGATTCCATCGCTGTGACTGCGATCACTCAGTCTCTGCACCTCGATGCCGTTAAATGACACATGAAGTGTCTGGTTATCGAGGGGCTCCCGCGTCCGCGGCGAGTGTCTCCCCGGGGGAAAATGATTTTCCGCATCTCCATGTTCCTGGTCCTCTCGATGGGCGCGGCGTCGCTGTGCGCGCAGGATTTCCGCGAGGATCGCTTCGCCGTGCGCGGCTTCGGCACGATCGCCGCGGTGACGCACGACACCGATGACGTCGAGTTCCGCCGCAACACCGGCCAGTCCGATGGCGCGGGCGCCGGCGAAGTGGAGTTCGCCAGCGATTCGCTGCTCGGCGTCCAGCTGAGCGCGAAGCTGCCGGCCGACTTCGACGTCGTCGTGCAGGGCGTCACGCACCAGCGCGCCGACGGCGACTGGGTGCCGCAGCTGACGCAGGGTTACCTGCGCTGGTCGCCGGACGATTCGTTCGTCGTGCGCGCCGGCCGCGTCGGTTACGACATCTATCTCCTCGCCGAGTCCCGCCAGGTCGGCTACTCCTATCTATCGGCGCGCCCGTCGCCGGAGTTCTACGGCCAGATCAGCAACGACGACATCGACGGCGGCGATCTCACCTACAAGCGCCGCATCGGCGGCGGCCTGGTGCGCGCGCGCCTGTTCGCCGGCGCAGGCGACGGCGAGCTCGCGTTCGAGGACGGCACCAGCTCCGAATCGCAGCAGCGCCTCGTCGGCGCGACGCTCGACTACCTGCGCGGCGGCTGGACCGCGCGCATCGCGATGGTCCAGATCAGCTACGACGCCGGCAACGACATCCCGCTGCTGGTCGCCGGCCTGCGCGCCACCGGGCTGCCGCAGGCGGCGTCCATCGCCAACGATCTCGACGAGCGCGTCTACCACTCGTTCGGCGTGCAGGCGGGCGTCGCCTACGACGACGGTCCGCTGCAGGCGCAGCTGCTGTACGGCTTCGCCAACTCGGATTCGATCTCCGGCCCCGATTTCAACAAGGTGCTCGCCGAGGTCGGCTATCGCCTGGACCGCTGGACGCCGTTCGTCGCGTTCGCGACCTCGCGCGACCGCAACCCGATCCGCACCACCGGCCTGCCCGACCTGCCGATGTTCGCGCCGCTGAACGGCGCCATCGTGCGCATCCAGGAAGTCACGCGCTCGACGCAGCACACGGCTACGGCCGGCGTGCGCTACGACCTGTCGTCGCATTTCGATTTCAAGCTGCAGGTCGATCGCATGCACGCGGCCGACACCTCGCTGCTGTTCGACCGCCGGCCGGACGCCGGCAGCCCGGTGGATCTCACCGTGTTCACCGCCTCCGTCGACTTCGTGTTCTGACCGCCATGAAACGCCTCGTCGCCATCCTGATGCTCGCCCTGGCGCTGCCCGTCGCGCGTGCCGACGACGCGCCCGCGGGCATCGTCGTCATCGTGAACCCGGCGAGCGGCGTCGAGCGCCTGACGCGCAGCGAGGTCATCGACATCTTCCTCGGCCGCTATCGCAAGTTGCCCACCGGGCAGCTCGCGCTGCCCATCGACGTCGCGGAGGGCGGCCCGGAGCGCGCGCAGTTCTACCAGCAGCTGGTGAAGAAGAGTCCGGCGGAGATGAGTTCGTACTGGGCGCGATTGGTGTTCTCCGGCCAGACCTCGCCGCCGTTCCAGGTGCCGGACGTGAAGACCGCGCTGCAGCTCGTGGAGAGCAATCCGAACGCCATCGCCTACGTGGACCGCGCCGCCGTGAATCCGAAAGTGAAGGTGGTGCTTGAAATCCGGCCCTGACAAACGCGCAGGCTTCGCGGCCTTCCTGCCGCGCAGCATCGTCGCGCGCACCAGCCTCTCGATCCTGGTGCTGGCCGTGATCATGGGCCTGCTGTTCTCGATCACCGCGTCGTGGCGCGTGCGCGCCGCCGAGCACGACCGCCTGATGTCGCGCGTCGACGAGCTGGCGTCGACCGTGGAGAGCACGGTCAGCGTCGCCTGTTTCGTCAACGACACGAAGCTGGCGCAGGAGATCGCCAACGGCCTGATGAAGAACCGCATCGTCGCGGGCGTGACGATCACGTCTGGTCGGACGATCCTGTTCGGCACCGGCACCATTATCGAAGCCAACGCGCGCGCGCACGCGAAGGTCGACAAGATTACGCGGCCCGTCTATTCGCCGTTCGAGAAGGGCCCGGCGATCGGCGGCCTCACGATCTACGTGTCGCACGAGGAGATCGAGGCGCAGGCCACGGCGTACTCGGGCTACATCACGTGGATCCTCAGCCTGCAGGTGGCCATCGTCGCGGCCGCGGTGGCGTTCCTCGTCTATCTACTGGTGACGCGACCGATCAAGGGCATCTCCGACGAGCTGCACCGGCTCGAGGTCGCCTCGGGCGTGCAGATCGCGCTGCGCGGCCGGCGGCGCACGGACGAGATCGGGCAGCTGGTCGGCGACGTCAACGCGCTGATCACGCGGCTCACCGACGTGCTGCAGAAGGAACACCAGCTGCGCGTGGCGCAGGAGATCAGCGAGCGGCGCATGCGGCTGGTCTTCGAGAAGGCGGACACCGGCATCCTGGTGCTCGACCCGGCCGGCGCGGTGCAGTCGTGCAACCCCGCGTTCGTGCGCATCCTCGGCGCCGAGGCCGCGGAACCGAACGTGCGGCTGGCCGACCTGCTGGCGCCGCACGGCGAGCGCATCGCGCGGCTGATCGGCGAGAGCCGCGCGTCCGGCGAACCGCGCGACGCGGATTTCGAGATCGACCGCGGCGGAGTGCGCGGGTCGATCTGGGTGGAGCTGTCGGTGAATCCGCTCGGCCACAACCTGTTGCAGGGCCTGCTGACCGACGTCACCGAGCGCAAACGCGCGGAGTCGGCGGCGCGCGAGCTGGCGTCGCGCGACACGGTGACGGGATTGCTGAACCGGCGCGGTCTCGATGCTTCGCTCGCTAACCTGCTGACCACGAACACCGCCCAGCATCCGCTCGCGCTGCTGCAGATCGACCTGGATTACTTCAAGGAAGTGAACGACACGTTCGGCCACGAGGCCGGCGACCGCGTGCTGCGGGAAGTTGGAGCCATTCTCGAACGGTCGGTGCGCCGTACAGACGTCGTTGCCCGTACGGGCGGCGACGAATTCGTCGTCGTGCTGCCGGGCATCGAGAGCGTCGAGAAGGCGAAGGACATCGCGGTGAACGTGATCGCGGGCGTGTCGGTGCCGATCGTGCTGTCGGCAGGGCGGCGCGCGGAGATCGGCGCGAGCATCGGCATCGCGCTCGCGGTGCCGGGCGAGGGCGCGTCGGCGTTGCTGCGCCGCGCCGATACGGCGATGTACACGGCGAAGCAGTCCGGCCGCGGGCGCGTGTGCCTCGCGCAGACCGGCGGCGACGAGCCCCCCGCGACCCACGCCGCCGCGTAGTTGGTGCGCGAATTCGGGAATGGGCCCCGAATGGCCGTTTGGGGCCGATCTCCGCATCCGACCCCGATAACTGCGACTTTTTCCCGATTTCTCCCTGAGATCGGTGGCGCGTTCGCGACACATAACTACCAGAAGCGAACGAATCGCGGCGCGCTCTAACTAGTGTCGGAGAGCGCCGCGCAGGGGAGGTCCATGCAACCAGTCCGCACGTGGCGACCGGTCGCGCTCGTCGGCGCCGGACTGCTCGCGGCCTGCGGCCAGGCGCCGCAGCCGGTGGAGGTTCCCGCCGTCGGGACTCTGGCGCCCGCGCCGGTGCGCACGTGTCCCCATCCTGGCATCGCGACGTTCCGCGCCGCGCCGCCCGCCGCCGCGCCGGTCGTCGCCGACGACGCCAACGGTGACGTCGACACCGATACCGGTCTCGCTGCGCTGCTCGATGCCGATGCCGCCACCGCGCTCGCCGCGCGCGCGGCCTGGCGCAACCGCGACGTCGACGACTTCGTGCGCGGCGCGACGCGCGAGTGCGGCGCCGACGGCAAGTACGTAGTCGATGGCGACGTCACGATCGCCGACGTCGCGCACCTGCGCGCGTTCTTCGACCAGCACATCCGCGCCGCCGCGCCGCCTCCCGCTCTGCCGTCGACGAAGCTGCCGCCGACGAAGCCGCCGCCGCCCGCTCCGTCCACTCCATCCCCGCCAGCCCCCACCCGCAATCAGCTCGTCGCGCTCACGCCCGGCACCGATGCCGTCTGGCCGCCCGCGCTCCAGCACGCGCTGACCTACTGCGTCGGCACCGCGTTCCGCGGCCAGCACGACCGCGTCGTCGCCGATCTCGAAGCGGCCACCGGCGCCTGGGAGCTCGCCGCCGACGTCGACTTCCGCCACGTCGCCGAACAGGACGCGCACTGCGATGCCGCCAACGATGCCGTGACCTTCGACGTCAATCCCGTCGACCTCGGCCTCTACCTGGCGCGCGGCTTTTCCCCCGACGACGCGCGCGCCGCGCGCAACCTCCACATCGACATCGCCGCGCTGACGCTCGATCCCGCCGACGCGCTGCAGCTCACCGGCCTGCTGCGTCACGAGCTCGGCCACGTGCTCGGCTTCCGCCACGAGAACCCGCGACCCCAGGCTGGTCCGTGTTTCGACGACAGCGCCACGCCGCCGATCGCTGCGACCGACGCGCTCTCCGTCATGCACTACCCACCGTGCAGCGGCGGCCGCGGCTGGAAGTTCCTGCTGACCGACCGCGACCAGAGCGTCGTCGCCTGCGTCTACGGCGCCGCGCGTGGTTTCGTGATCGATCCCCGTGTCTGCCGGCAGCGCGATGCACCGCAATCGCGCGCCGGCGTCTTCTCCGCGATGCCGAGGTAACGGAACGCCACTCCCGTCCCCGGTGTTGTAGGAAAACTCGGCGCGCCGTCCGGGCATCCGCCCGTACGACGCGCCGAGTCCCTGTCCCAGACTCTGCCGCGTGAAACTCTTCAGCTGCGAACACTGCGGGCAGACCGTCTATTTCGAGAACAGCCGTTGCGTGAGCTGCGGCGAGGCGCTCGGCTACGTGCCGGAGTCGGCGTCGATGATCGTGCTCGGCGATGCGCCGGCCGCGGTCGCGTCGACGAACACGACGGCCTCGATCACCGCCACCCCCGAACTACCGCCGCACCACCGCTGCCGCAACGGCCGCGAACACGACGCCTGCAACTGGCTCGTGCCGACCGCCGATCACGACTACTGCGCGTCCTGCGAATTGTCCGAGATCATCCCCGACCTCTCCGACGCCCACAACGACCAGGCCTGGCGCCGCATCGAAGCCGCGAAGCGCCGCCTGCTGTACACGTTGTTCGCGCTCAAACTACCCGTGACGCGCAAGTCGCCCGGCGCGCCGGACGGACTCGCCTTCCGCTTCCTCGCCGGCACGGACGACGCGCCCGTGATGACCGGCCATGCCGACGGCGTGATCACGCTGAACATCGCCGAGGCCGACTTCGCATTCCGCGAGAACATGCGCGAGAAGATGGGCGAGGGTTACCGCACCGTGCTCGGCCACCTGCGCCACGAGATCGGCCACTACTACTGGGATCGCCTCGTGCGCGACGGCGGCCAGCTCGACGCGTTCCGTGCCGTGTTCGGTGACGAGCGCGCGAGCTACGAAGCCGCGCTGGAGCGCCACTACGGCGCGGGTCCGCCCGCCGACTGGGGCGAACGCTTCATCAGCGCCTACGCGAGCATGCATCCCTGGGAAGACTGGGCCGAGACCTGGGCTCACTACCTGCACATGGTCGACACGCTGGAGACGGCCAAGAGCCACGGCCTCACCGTGCGCGCACCGGCCGCGCAACGGCCGGGCGAGAAGATCGCGACGGACCGTCTCGCGTTCTTCGATTTCGATTCGCTGACCACGGGCTGGACCGCCGTGACGCTGGCACTGAACAGCCTGAACCGCAGCATGGGCATGAAGGACGCGTATCCGTTCGTGATCACGGCGCCGGTGCTGGAGAAGCTGCGGTTCGTGCACGAGCTGGTGCGCGGCGGCGCCGAGCAGGGCGCGAACCGGGCGCTGCAGCCGGCGGCGTGAGCGCAAGCGCCGGCGGATTCGCGGCGGACCGCGCGGGCCCGCACCATCGCGCGCTGGCCCCCGCGCGCACGAGCCCATAACATTCCCCCGCGTCCAGAAGGGGAATCCATGCACCGTTCCATCGTGTCGTTCTCATCCGCGTTTTGCGTCCTGCTCCGTGTCTCGACCGCGTTCGCCGCCGACGATTTCAAGCTCAACGCCCAGGAATATTTCGAACGCCCCGGCATCAACGTGATGTACGGGCAGGACTACTACCCCGAAGGCCACCAGGGCGGCCTCAGCATCCTGATGCACGACGAGCGCGTCGCCTCGAACGGCGACATCCGCCTCGAACCATCGCCGGGCCAGTGGTCGCCGATCCCGAAGCCGGGCAAACGCGAGATCGACGCCGCCACGCAGGAGATCCGCGTGCCGCTGCATTTCCCGGATGCCGAGCGCGATCGCAAGGGCTTCAACCCGATCGAGTACCCGGATCTCACGCTCGACTACACGGTGCGCGCGCGCCCCGCGGGCGACTCGATCATCGTCAGCGTCGACTTCGCGCAGCCGGTGCCGAAGGACTGGGTCGGCAAGGTCGGTTTCAATCTCGAACTCTTCCCGGGGCTCTTCTTCGGCAAGTCGTACCAGGTCGGCAAGACCGACGGCGTGTTCCAGCGCCAGCCCACCGGTCCCGGCGAAACGCCGCGGCTCGGCAAGGGCGCGCGGCTCGACGTCGCTCCGGAGACCGAGCTGTATCACCTGACGATCGAGGCGCTGAAGGGCGGCGAGATCGAACTGCTCGACGGCCGCGGCAATCACAACAACGGCTGGTTCGTCGTGCGCGCGCTGGCGCCGGCCGGCGCGACGAAGAGCGCGATCGAGTGGAAGGTCACGCCGCACGCGAAGGCCGGCTGGATCCGCACGCCGGTGATCCAGGTGTCGCAGGTCGGTTATCACCCGGCGCAGCCGAAGCAGGCGCTGATCGAGCTCGATCCGCGCGACACGCAGCGGCCGAACATCGTGCTGCAGAAGATAGGCCAGCTCGGGCAGGTGAAGACCGTCCTCGACCGCAAGCCGGAGGAGTGGGGGAAGTTCCTGCGCTACCAGTACGCGCGCCTCGACTTCAGCGACGTGAAGGAGCCCGGCATCTACCGCGTGAAGTACGGCGCGCTGACGTCGCAGCCGTTCCGCATCAACGCCAACGTGTTCTCGCGCGAGGTGTGGCAGCCGACGCTGGAATATTTCCTGCCGGCGCAGATGTGCCACATGAAGGTGATGGAGAAATACCGGCTGTGGCACGGCGCGTGTCATCTCGACGACGCGCGCATGGCGCCCGTGAACCACAACCACTTCGACGGCTACCTGCAGGGCGCATCGACGCTGACCGACTACAAATCGGGCGAACACGTGCCCGGCGTCGATCGCGGCGGCTGGCACGACGCCGGCGACTGGGACATGCGCGTCGAATCGCAGGCCGACACCATCTACGGCCTGGCGCTGGCGTGGGAGCTGTTCCACGTCGACTACGACAACACCTCGATCGACCAGAAGACGCTGGTGACCGAGATCCACCAGCCGGACGGCAAGCCCGACGTGTTGCAGCAGCTCGAGCACGGCGTGTTGTCCGTGGTCGGCGGCTACGAATCGATGGGCCGCCTGTACCGCGGCATCATCGAGCCGACGCTGCGGCAGTACGTGTTCCTCGGCGACGGTGCCGGCATGACGGACAACGTGGTGTTCGATGCGACGAAGACGCCGGCGGACGAGGCGCCGGTCGTGGGACTGCCGGGCTCGCCCGACGACCGCTGGGTGTTCACCGAGGAGAATCCGCGGCGCGAGCTGCTGACGGCCGCGTCGCTGGCGGCCGCGTGGCGCGCGCTGAAGGGTTACGACGACGCCCTGGCGAAACGCTCGCTGAAGGCGGCGATCGAGCTGTACGACCGCGCGAAGCCGCAGGACCCACTGGCGCGCGTCGGCGCCGCCGCGGAGCTGCTGATCGCCACGGGCGATGCGAAGTACCGCGCGCTGCTGCTCGAGCAGAAGGATGCGATCGCGACCAACGTCGAGCGCATCGGCTGGGCCGTGGGCCGCACGCTGCCGCTGGTGCGCGACGACGCGTACACGAAGACGATCCGCGACGCGGTCGCCGCGTACCGCAAGAAGGTGGACGAGCAGGCGAAGGAGACGCCGTACGCCGTGCCGTACAAGCCCGACATCTGGGGCGCGGGCTGGAACATCCAGCGCTTCGGCTGGGACCAATGGATGCTGCACCTGTCGTTCCCGGATCTCTTCCCGCGCACGTATGCGCTGCAGGCGCTGAGCTTCATCCTCGGCGTGCACCCGGGATCGAACACGGCGAGCTTCGTGTCCGGCGTCGGCGCGAATTCGCTGACCACGGCCTACGGCTTCAACCGCGCCGACTGGTCGTACATCCCCGGCGGCAGCGCCTCCGGCACGGCGCTGATCCGCCCGGACTTCCCGGAGCTCAAGACCTGGCCGTTCTTCTGGCAGCAGACCGAGTACGTGCTCGGCCGCGGCACGACGGACTATCTACTGCTGGTGCTGGCCGCCGACCACGAGCTCAATCGCTGATGCGGGCGGGCGTCGCGCTCCGCGCCGCGGTCGCGTGGCTGGCGCTGCTCGGCAGCGCCGCTGCCGCGCCGCCGCGCCCCGCGCCCGCGCCGCCGCCGAAGGTCGATCACCACCAGCACCTGCTGAGCGCGTCGATGACGGCGCCGGGCCAGAAGCCGATCGACGCGAAGGCGCTGGTCGCCATGCTCGACGCGGCCGGCATCAAGCGCGCGGTGCTGCTGTCGAACGCCTACCGCTTCGGCAGCCCGTTCCTCGAGACCCCGTTCACCGACGAGTATTCGCGCGTCGCCCTGGAGAACGACTGGACGATGCGCGAGGCGGCGAAGTATCCGAAGCGGCTGGTCGCGTTCTGCGGCTTCAACCCGCTGAAGGACTACGCGCTCGGCGAGCTGGCGCGCTGCGCACGCGACCCGCGGTTCGGGCGCGGCATCAAGCTGCAGTTCGGCAACTCGGGTGTGGACGTCCAGGATCCCGTCGACCTGGCGCGGCTGCGGCGCGTGTTCCGCGCGGCGAACACCGCGCGGATGGCGCTGGTGATCCACGTGCGGCCGGGATCGGACCGGCCCTGGGGCGCCGCGCAGGCGCAGACTTTCCTCGACGAGCTGCTGCCGGCGGTCCCCGACATCGTGGTGCAGATCGCGCACCTCGGCGGTGGCGGCGGCGGCGAGCTCGACGCGGCGGCCGAGCAGGCGCTGTCGGTGTTCGCGTCGGCGTTCATCCGCAAGGACGCGCGCGTGAACAACCTGTGGTTCGACGTGTCGGGCATCACCGGCGGCGCGAACTCGGCGGCCCGCGGCCCGGTGATCGCGCAGCTGCTGCGCGCGATCGGCACGAAACACCTTTTGTACGGCTCGGACGGCGGCGATCCGACGGATCCACCCGCGAAGGCCGCGCTGGAGTCCTTCCGCAGGCTGCCGTTGATGCCGATCGAGCTGCGCGCGATCGAGGCGAACGTGGCGCCCTATCTACCGCGGTAGTTCGCTCCCGGCGCCGGCGGCCGGCGTCACCGCGGCCGGCGTCACCGCGCCCGGCGCGCGGCGCAGCGTCGCGTGTCCGTACGTGAGCCGCCGCCACAGGTATTCCATCGGCCCGAGCTCGAAGCGCTTCAGCCACCAGGCACTGACCGGCACCTGGATCGCGAAGTAGATGGTCACCGCCAGCAGCAGGTCCAGCGCCGGCCCGACCTTGCCCCACAGCCCGAACCCCCAGCCGTAGAACAGCGTGGTCGCGATCGCCGTCTGCATCAGGTAGTTGGTCAGAGGCATGCGGCCGGCGGTGGCGAACACGTTCAACTTCGGGCGCACGGCCGGGTTGTGCACGCAGCGGATCAGCGTGGCGACGTAGAAGATCATCACGAGCACGCGGCACACCCAGTAGCAGATGCCGGCGAACAGCCGGAACGGCGTCGGCGTGACGAAGTCCGTGGTCGTGTTCTCCCAGATCGCGAACACCGCGCCGGCCGCGATGCCGCCGGCCAGCGCGATCCACTGGATGCGGCGCACGAACGGCAGGTGTTTCTCCGTGTCCTGGAAGAACTGCCGGCGACCCAGGATCAGTCCGAGGATCATCGTCGCGAAGATCTGCGCGTAGAAGTTCACCAGGCCGCGCAGCTCCCAGGGCGTGGTGTACAGGTGGATCGTCTCGCGCGTGTGCTCGCGCAGCGCGTCGAGGAACGAGCCCTGGCCGTAGGCAAGGTTGTTGGATGCCTCCATGAGCCGAGATCCCGCGACGATGATCTCGCGGTCGGCCGGCACGAACGTCAGCAGCCGGTGCACCATCATCGCGACCGGCAACAGCAGGCACCCGGCGAACAATGCCCACAGCAGCTTCTCCGGCACGCGGCGCAGCGCCAGCAGCACGACGCCGAACATCGCGTACATGTGCAGCACGTCGCCGGTCCAGAACACGCACATGTGGATGGCGCCGAACACGAACAGCCAGAAGATGCGGCGCAGGTAGATGGACTTGGCATGGCCGGGGTCGCGCGACTCGAGCCGGCCGAGCTGGATCGTGAAGCCGATGGCGAACAACATGCTGAACATGCTGTTGAACTTGCCTGAGAACAGCACTTCCGTCGTGGTGCGCGTCCACTCGTCCCACCAGGCCGGCCAGAGCTCGGTGCCGTCGGTGCCGGCGTAGAACGAGGTGTTGAAGCTCGGCATGTTCATGATGAAGATGCCGAGCAGCGCGACGCCGCGGATCACGTCCAGGGTGTAGATGCGTTCTCGGCCGGAGACGGGAGTGGCGGAAGTCGTCATGCGACACCTGTTTTTCTGACTGCCCCGTTGTCAGCGCGGAGTCTACGCGCGACGATGCGGTTCCATGAAATCGCGCCACAGGCTCGCCGCCGCTTTCGTGACGTTTTTCCCCCTGGCGGGACTCGCCGCGGTACCGCCGACGTTCGATGCCGCGGTCCAGGATCTGGCGCGCGGCTGGCTGGCCGACAACGGCGGCGTGGGCCTGTCCATTGGCGTCTACGAAGACGGTCAGCGCCGCTATTACAACGTCGGCACGTCGCGGGTGGACGGCGACAAGGTGCCGACGAAGGACACCGTCTACGAGATCGGCTCCATCGCCAAGACCTTCGCCGCGCAGTTGCTGGCGCGCGCGGTGGTCGAGGGCCGCGCGTCGCTCGATGACGAGGTCACGAAGTATCTCGCGCAGCCGTACCCGAACTTCACGCGCGACGGCGAGCCCATCCGGCTGCTGCACCTCGTGAACATGACGTCGCAGCTCGTGGACAACATCCCCGACATGACGCAGGTGCGCACCGTGCCCGGCACGCCGCTGCCGGTGACCAAGATGGAAGTGTTCACGAAGTATTCGCGCGAGGAGATGCTGCGCCAGCTGCACCGGGTCGCGCCGCGCGCCGCGCCGGGCGGCGACCCGGGGCAGTCGAACGTCGCCGCGATGCTGCTTATGGTCGTGCTCGAGAAGATCTACGACGAGCCGTTCGACACGCTGCTGGCGCGCGAGATCGAGAAGCCGTTGCGCATGGCCAGCGGCACGGCGCCGCCGGCCAAACTACTGGCGCGCGGCTACACGCGCGCCAACGAGGAGCTGCCGCCGTTCGAGGCGCCGATGGCCTGGGTCACGGGCTCGTTGCGCTACAGCGCCAGGGACCTGCTGGAATACGCCGCGTGGCAGGTGGCGGAGCGGGATGCATCGGTGAAGATCGCGCACCGGCCGACGTGGGCCACGCCGGACCAGAAGCAGGGGATCGCGTTCTACTGGCTGACCGGCGATTCGCCGCACGGGCGCCGCCTGTTCTATTCGGGGGTGACGTTCGGGTTCGCGGGCATGTGCGACCTGTACCCGGACGCACGCGTCGCGATCGTCCTGCTGGCCAACAAAGACGCACAACGCGCGCAGGAGACCCTGCGCGCGTTGTCCGCGAAGATAGCGGCGCTCGCGCGCCCGCCGGATTAACTCGCCGTCTTGGCGATCAGCGTTTCCGCGGCGCGATCGCTGAGCGTCGCCTGCGGACGCGGCTGAGCGGCCGGCGTGCCCTTGTGGCTCATGTCGACGCGGCCGCTGAAGTTCGCACCGTCGGCGATGCCGACGCGCGGCGCGAACACGTTGCCGGTGACCTTGGCCGAAGCGCGGATCGCGACCGACTCCGTCGCGTAGATGTCGCCATCCACGCGGCCTTCGACGATCACGAACTTCGCCTTGATGTTGCCGGTGACGCCGCCGTCCTTGCCGATCGACAGGCTGCGCGTGTGCTCGATCGAACCTTCGAGCTGGCCCTGGAATTCCAGGTCCTCTTCGCCGTACAACTCGCCCTTGAAATGCAGCGTCGGGCCGAGCACGCAGGCGCCGGCCTGGGGCTGCGGCGCGGCCGGCGGGGCCGGGGGCGCAAGCTTGGTGTCACTGAAACCCTTGCTCATGGCTTTCTCCGGTTCAGCGGGGCGCGCCGGCGGTGTTGGGGCCTGAGACGCTTTGCTCCATGGAAACGCTGCCATTGAAATTTGCTCCCTCGGTGATGCTGACACTCGGCGCGCGGATGTTGCCGCGCACGACTGCGGATTGACTGACCTTCACGCTCTTCTTGGCGTGCATGTCGCCCTGGACTTTTCCGTCGACGTCGATGGACGCGGCGGACACGGTGGCGACGACCTCACCCTTGGCGCCGACGACGACGCGCTGCTGGTGATGGATGGTGCCTTCGATGCGACCTTCGACCTTCAGGTCCTCCTGGGCTTTCAGTTCGCCCTTGAACCGGAGCGTCGGACCGAAGACCGACATCTTCTCTGCTGCAGCGCTGCTCATTCGACTGGCCTCCCAAGCTGTAAACGGACGCGAGAGCGACGCGTAGATTGCGCCGCGTTATGGGAAGAAAACCGTGTCTTGGTTCGCAGCCGTAATAGTTTGGAGGCGACAGAGTGGGCAATATGTAGAACGCGCGAAACACGTCACGCGCCCAAGAAAAGGAATTCCGATGCGAACGATCAGGATGGGACTGTGCTTGGCGCTGTGGGCGCTCGCGGTGCAGGTCGGGCGAGCGGCAGACGCACCGCCGCCGCCGATGGCGATGGGCGGTCCGCCGGTTCCGCCGGGCTGCCAGTTCACGGGATTCCCGAAAGCCGGCGCGAAGTCGCCGGCAGACCTCTCCGGCCCGCTACCGGTTGCGGACTATCTCGACGCGCTGTTCGACTGCACCGATTTGCGCTTCAACGGGGCCGAGCTCTACAAGCCGGCCAACGCTTGGCTGGAAAACGACACGAAGCAGTACTCGGCGCTGCTCGCGCGCGGCAAGTTCTCCTGGCTGATCGTGCCGGCGCAGACGCAGTACTACGGATTCGACGGCATCGAGCGCTCCCTGCTGAGCGCGGAGATCGCGGACGCGTTCGTGGCACACGGCGCGGCACCCGATCCGATGCTCGCGGCACGCGCGCTGGGCGAGATCCGCCGCCGCTACGAGCCCGTGGCGGCACCGCTCCTGGCGCAGTCGATCGGCGCCACGCGAATGCTCGAGACCTATGTGGGTCACGACGGAAAACGCGCGATGACCCTGACGCTGCGTTTGATGGATTGCAGCGTCGGCGGGACGTGCCGTCTGCTCAAGCAGCACGACTGGCGCGCGCTGCCGTTCACCGACGAGAAGCCGCCGTTCCTCGTGGTGCGCGGGATGCGCGACGCGCTGGTCGGCGAGATGCTGGGCATGAAGGCGAACGCCGCGCGGCCAGTGGCGCCGCGGCCGAAACGCGCGGGCACGGACCTCTCGGCCCTCGGCACCGCGCCCACCGACGCCGAGCCCGCGCTGGTCTCGGGGGTGCTCGCGGCGCTCATGCCCGGTGACGACGAGACCGGTCGCGATCGTCTCTCGGTGCTCGCACTGCGCGATGCACTGAACGCGACGCCGTCGAACGCGAACCGGGTCCGCGCTGCGGCCGCGGCCTTCCGGCTGAACCGCCGACCGTACGCGCTGGCGTTGTTGCAGGGGCTGAACGATCCCGCGGCGGTGACGCTCCGCGAACTCCTGAACGGCAACCTGCCCGAGGCGCAGACCGGTCTCGCGTCCGTCGAGCCGGCCGATCTGAAACTGATCCTGGCATTCGCCGTGCAGGATCTGCGCAGCCGCTACGATCGCCCCGCCGACTTCGACCCGGCCGCAGCGGCGCGGTTGTTCGGCGCGAACGACAGTCCGTGGTCCGGCGTCGTGTTCCGGCGCGCGGGCGACCTCGACAACTGGAGCCGCGCGGATGCCGTGACGCCCAAGCGGCTGCTCGATGCCGCCTTCCCCGTCGCGGGGCAGGATCTCGCCTCGGTGCTGAAGGGCATGCGCGTCGTCGGACGCAACGCGGATCCCGACATCGCGCTCACCCTCGCGAGCCTGCGTCATCTGCGCCAGGCGCAAGGCCGGTTGTCTCCGGCGGATTGCTGCTCGGCGAACCGCGCGAACTCCGCCTGGCCCATCTACTGGCTCGCGGAATCGCTGCTGCAGTCGAACGCGATCAAGGCGACCGCCTTCCAGCTGCTCACGCAGGGCGAACCCGAGGAGGCGAAACGGTTGCTGGGGATCTACCAGGAGTTCTACGCCGGCCAGCCGTATTTCGAAGTACTGCGTTTCCGCATCGACGCCGAGCTCGCGTCGCGGGCGTCGAACGAGATGGCGTCGCGCCTCATGGCGGAAGCCGAAGCCGCCGAGAAATCCGCGGCGTACTGGTCGCAGGGCCAAACGTACTCGGGCCAGTTGTCGGCGCTGCGCGGCACCGCGACGATGATCCCGCGCATGGCGTATACGCAGGACTTCCCGCCGCGGGCCGCCTGGCCGCCGCTGGATGCGACACCGGGACCGTCCTCGTGGGCGTGTGACGTGCTGCGCTACGCCACGGTCGACGTGATGGCAGCGTCGTTCTGCCTGATGGCGGCGCCACCGGGTCGCGCCGATGCGCTGCGCGCGGACGTGGCCGCGCGGTTCCACGGCAATGCGCAGGCCGCGGCGATGTTGCGGCCCTACCTGCCGCGCGCCGCGAACGCGGATCCCGTCGCCGAGTTCCGCACCGCGATCGCGGGCGACCCGGAATCGTGGGACAACTATCGCGACCTCGGCCTGCTGCTGCTGAAGCGCGATGCCAACTACCCGGAAGCGCAGAAGGTCTATCTCTCCTACCCGGAGTTCAAGCGCACCCGGCATGCGTACCCGGTGCGCGTGTCGAACGATGCGTACGACGTCGGCTCCGAGCTCTTCTGGCGCGGCCAGTACGAGCTCGCGCGCCCGCTCTACGAACTCGCGGCGAACCTCGACACGGGTTCCAACGCGTCGATGTCGAGCGCGATCCGGCTGGCGCTGATCGACGGCGACTACGCGACCGCCATGGCCGGCTCGCGCGAGCGCGGCCAGCGCTACCCGAACCCGTACGCCTTTCGCGACTATCTGTCGCTGCTGCACGTCCTCGGGCGCGGCGACGAGGCGCGCGCCGGTTTCGCGCAGATCTCCGGCGCCTTCGACGATCCGTCGGCGTGGGTCGCCGAGCTCGTCGGGCAGCGCATGCAGGCGCAGACCGCGGACCAGTTCAAGGCCTGGATCCTCTCGGACCCGATCCGCCAGGCGCGCTACCGCGGTCGCCACTACGCGCCTATCTACGCACTGTGGTGGATGACAACCGATCGCAAACCCGGCGCGGACTTCGCGGCGCTGATGCGCAAGATCGAGGCCGATGAAAGGCGCACCGTCGAATACGACGGCATCTCGATGGGCCGGCCGCATCCGAAGATGGAAGGCGGCCTGGAGATCGTGCGGCCGTCGCAGTTCCGCGGCCCCAAGGCGCCGAAGCTGCCGCCGGAATCGAACGGACCGTCGGAGTACGTGCTGCTCGCGGATGCGCTGGCAGCGCACTACGCCGGCGACTACGCCGCGGCGGTGACGAAGTTCGGGGCGCTGGCCGATCGTTATCCGATCGAGGAAGGCGACACCATGGTGGCGCTGGGATATTTCGCCTACGACGCGGCGAAGACCGGCGACAAGGTGGGGCTCGAGGAATTCATCGGCCTCATCCCGAACGACTCGCAGTACTTCGACGTGTGGCTGGCGCGCGCGCACTTCGCGGCCGTGCGCCACGACGCGGACAAGTCGTACCAGGCGCTGCTGCGCGCGTTCAACGTGCGGCCGTACACGGAGTCGCGCCCCGTGATGACGGAGTACCAGTTCGCCGAGGCCTGCGAGACCGTGCTGAAAGAGACCGGCGATGCGCGGGTCGCGGCGATGCTGCTCGACTGGGCGAAGCGCTGGCAGCGCATCCATCCCACGTCGTCGTGGGCATATGCGGTCGAGGCAAACTACTCGAAGAACCCGGCGGATGTGACGCGCGCGCTGGCGCTGGCGCTGTATCTCGATCCGTCGTCGCCGCGGCTCGCGCGGTTCGACGCCGCAAAACAGGCGGCCGCGCGCGCGTGGTTGAAGGCCAATAACCCGTTCCTCGGTCGCCGCCCGCGCTCCGCTCCACCGTCGGGTGTCTGACCGATTGGTGCCGGTTGGATTGGAGCCCGGTGTGACCCGGGGAACTCAGGCCTGAATCACCGCGGCCCCGGCACCCGGGGCCGTGGCCAGATCCGCTGAGTCCCAGCCGGCATTCACCGGGCCGCCAACGACCGAGCCATCAGCGCCAGGGGCCGGCCATCCGGATCCTCGAAGAACGCCATCCATTCCTCCGTGCCGTCGGCATGGCGATGGATCAGGTGCGGCGCGTGCGTGAAGTTCACGCCGCGCGACTGCAGCGTCGCGTGCGCGGCGACGATGTCGGGCACGCGCAGGTAGAGGATCGATTCCTTCGCCGCGCCGCCTTCCTGGCTCAGCATCAGGCGCGTGCCGCCGAGATCGAAGAACGCCAGCGTGCCGAAGGTGTAGAGGTGCGGCAGGCCGAGCACGTCGCGATACCAGCGTTCGGACGCGGCCGTGTCGCCGACGGAGCGGGCGATCTGGCCGATCGGCCCGAGTTGCAGTGTCACATCCATCGGCCGTTCTCCCGTTCGTACCCAGCGGCGCAACGCGCGCCGATCCGCCAACCCGAGTTTCGCCAGTGCGTTCGAGACGTGGAATTTCACGGCGTCCACGCTGATCCCGCGCCGCCGGGCGATGTCGCCATTCGTCATGCCGTGCTGGACGGCGTACACCGTGCGCCATTCGGCCGGCGTCAGCAGATCCGCGTGTCGCGGCCGGCCGCGCGGGCGCTTCGTCTTCATGACGCGATCGTACGGAGACGCCCCCCGATTTTCCCTACCCGTGGGATCCATGGGGATTGGCCCCAAACGGCCGTTTGGGGCCAATCCCCAATCGGCGACAGTTTGCGGCGACGCGCTGCGGCGGGTTACGGTGCCGCCGTCAGGGGGTTCCGTGAAACAAACCGAAGACGGCGTCGAGGGCACGCCGGCTGAAATCGTGACCAACGGCGTCGATGCCCGGCAGGGCGACGTTCGCGGCGCCGACACGGGCAGCATCGACATTCGCGGCGCGAACGTGGCCGCCGCGTTGGCTGCGTTGCTGGCCGCGTCCTGCGGCGGAGGCGGCGGCGCCGAATCATCGCCACCGCCGAGCTCCAGCAATCCGCCGCCGCCCGCCGTCACGCCGCCGCCGTCCCCGCCCGCATCTCCGCCGCCGCCCCCGCCGCCCGCCGGCCCCGCGCCCACCGACGTCGAAGCCGCGCGCTTCCTGCAGCAGGCGCAGTTCGCCGTCACCGATCCGGATCTCGCCGCGGTCAAGCAGCTCGGCTACGCCGGTTATCTCGACTCCCGCTTCGGCCAGTCGCTCGGCACCACCGGCGTCAAATGGCTCACCGACCAGGGCCACAACTCGATCACCGCCGAAGCGCGCTACTTCTGGCCGCAGTTCGGCGACTTCATGATCTGGAACCAGCTGCTCGCCGGCCCGGACCAGATGCGCAAGCGCGCCGCGCTCGCGCTCTCCGAATACTTCGTCGTGTCGCTGAGCCCGATCGACGGCTTCTATCCGCCGTACGTCATCGCCGCCTACTGGGACCTGCTCTGCGCCAACGCCTTCGGCAATTTCCGCACGCTGCTCGAGAAGATCACGCTGAACGCCGGCATGGGTTTCTTCCTGAACACGCGCGGCAATCTCAAGGAGGACGCGAACGGCCGACAGCCCGACGAGAACTACGCGCGCGAGGTCATGCAGCTGTTCACGATCGGCCTCTACGAGCTGAACGCCGACGGCACGCACAAGCTCGACGGCAACGGCAACCCCATCGAGACCTACGGCCAGAGCGACATCACGAACCTCGCGCGCGTGTTCACCGGCTACGACTGGGACTACCTCGCCAACGGCGGCTCGTTCACCGACGTGGCCTGGGTCGACTACAACATCCCCAGCACGCACTTCGCGTCGAACCCGATGTGGTTCAACTCAGCCGCGCATTCGAACCTCGAGGTGAACTTCCTCGGCAAGAACATCCCCGCGAACACGGAAGGCCGCGCGGCGCTGGGCATCGCGCTCGATCACCTGTTCAACCACGCGAACGTCGGCCCGTTCTTCGCGCGGCAGATGATCCAGCGCCTCGTGACCAGCAATCCCTCGCCGGAGTACGTTGGCCGCGTCGCCGCGAAATTCGCCGACAACGGCGCCGGCGTGCGCGGCGATCTGAAAGCCGTGTGGACCGCGATCCTGCTGGACAGCGAGGCGCGCACCGCGCCGTCCGCGTCGAACACGCTGGCCGGCAAGCTGCGCGAGCCGGTCGTTCGCTGGGTGCAGCTGCTGCGCACCGTCGGCATCACGTCGACCAACGGCAAGTACGAGATCTACGAAACGTCGCCCGCGGACCAGGCACTGGGCCAGTCGCCGCTGCGCTCGCCGTCGGTGTTCAATTTCTTCCGGCCCGGCTACGTGCCGCCGAACACCGAGATCGCGACCGCGAGCAAGCAGGCGCCGGAATTCCAGCTGCTGAACGAAACGACCACCGCCGGCTACATCAACTGGATGCAGTGGACCTCGCGCTACGCGTACAACGACGTCGGACCCAACTACTCGGCGCTGCTGCCGATCGCGCACGACACGAACGCCGTGCTCGACTGGCTGAACCTGCGGCTGACGGCCAACCAGCTGTCGGCCGCGTCGCTGACCGTGGTGCGGAACCTGATGAACGCGTTCGGCATCACCGCCGCGAGCACGCAGGATCAGAAGCTGGACATGCTGGCCACCGCGGCATTCCTCATCGTCGTGTGCCCCGAATATCTGGTGCAGAAATGAGCGACAACCCTCTCGAGCGGAAGTGGACCCGCCGCGTCGTCCTGCAGCGCGCGATGCAGTTGTCGGCGATGGGCGTGGCGACTCCACTGGCGATCAACCTCGCGGCGATCGGCGAAGCCGCCGCCTTCGACAGCACCGACTACAAGGCGCTGGTCTGCGTGTTCCTCTACGGCGGCAACGACTACGCGAACACGATCGTCCCTTACGACGCGACCAACTACGCGAAGTACCACCAGATCCGCGCCGGCGCCGCCGGCGAGACGCAGTCGGGCATCGCGCTGGCGCGCGCGGCACTGGCGCCGACCGCGCTGACGCCCGCGGGCGGCCAGGTGTTGACCGACAACCTGCAGTACGCGCTGGCGCCGTCGCTCGCGGCGTTGAAGCCGGTGTGGGATGCGGGCCGGCTCGCGATCCAGTTGAACGTCGGACCGCTGATGCAGCCGACGACGCTCGCGCAGTACAACAGCACCAACAAGGTGGCGAACCCGCTGCCGCCGAAACTGTTCTCGCACAACGACCAGCAGTCCATCTGGCAGTCGAACGGCAGCGAGGGCTCGACGATCGGCTGGGGCGGGCGGCTCGGCGACATCGCGTTGTCGGGCAACACGAGCAATTCGCTGCTGACCTGCATCTCCGCGTCCGGCAACGCGGTGTTCGTCGCGGGGCGCGATGCCTTGCAGTACCAGGTCAGCCCGGCGGGCGCGATCAAGATCGCCGGGCTCGCCAACAACGGCTTGCGCGACGCATTGAACGCGATGATCACGGCGTCCGGCACGCACGTGATGGAGAAGGAGTACGTCGCGGTGACGCGGCGTTCGATCGAGCTCGAAGGCACGGTCAACGGCGCGATCGCCAACGTGAATCCGGCGACGGCGTTCCCGAACAATCCGCTGGCCGCGCAGTTGAAGGTCGTGGCGCGGCTGATCGGCGCGCGCCTGGCGACGGGATTGAAGCGGCAGGTGTTCTTCGTGTCGCTCGGCGGGTTCGACAATCACAACGCGCTGATGAACGACCACCCGGCGCTGCTGACGCGAGTCGGCGAGGCGATGCGCGCGTTCTACGACGCCACCGTCGAGCTCGGCGTGGCGAGCAAGGTGACCACGTTCACCGCGTCGGATTTCGGGCGCACGCTGGCATCGAACGCGGATGGTTCCGATCACGGCTGGGGCTCGCATCACTTCGTGATGGGCGGCGCGGTGAATGGCGGGCGCTACTACGGCATCGCGCCGCACGTCTCGCTGCAGACCGACGACCAGGTGGGGCAGGGCCGGCTGTTGCCGTCGACCGGCGTGGATCCGTTTGCGGCGACGCTGGCGCGCTGGTTCGGCTGCTCGCCGACGGAGATCGCGGGGATCCTGCCGAACATCGGGCGGTACCCGACGGCCGATCTCGGCTTCGTCTAGATAACGGGGATCACGCCGTCGCGCGTCCCCGCCGGATCGCAACCGGCGGAGACAGGTATCCCTGTTATCCCTCTCCGACACCGCCTATGCTTGGCCCGTCTTCGAAGGGGGTAAACATGTCGACCAATCTCCGGACGCTCGTCCGCTCATCCGTCTTTTGCTCGTTGATCCTGCTCGCGACGGCGACCTTCGCCTCCGAGCAACCGCCGACGCTCGCCGTCGGTTCGCCGATGCCGTCGTTCTCGCTGCCCGGCGTCGACGGCAAGACCTACACCGAGAAGAGCTTCGCGAAGGCGAAGATCCTCGTGCTGGTCTTCACCTGCGCGCACTGCCCGACGGCCCAGGCCTACCAGGAGCGCATCAAGAAGCTGGTGACCGACTACTCGCCGAAAGGCGTCACGCTCGTCGCGATCAATCCGAATCACGCGGACTCGGTGCGGCTCGACGAGCTCGCGTACTCCGACCTCTCCGACTCGTTCGACGAGATGAAGGAGCGCGCGAAGATGGAGAAGTTCAACTTCGTGTGGCTCGACGACGGCCCGAAGCAGGAGGTCTCGCACAAGTACGGCCCGGTCGCCACGCCGCACGTGTTCATCTTCGACGCCGCGCGCAAGCTCCGCTTCGAAGGCCGCATCGACGACGCCGAGCGTGAATCGCAGGCGACCTCGCACGACACGCGCAACGCGCTCGACGCACTGCTGGCCGGCAAGGAACCGCCCGTCACGTCGACGCGCGTGTTCGGCTGCTCGGTGAAGTGGGCCGACAAGGTGGTCGAGTACGCGAAGTTCAAGGAGCGCTGGGCCGCGGAGCCGGTGACGCTCGAGAAGGCGGACATCGCCAAGCTCAAGGAGATCCGCGCCAACAAGGACTCCGGCAAGCTGCGCTTCATCAACGTGTGGGCGACGTGGTGCGGTCCGTGCATCGCGGAGTTCGACGAACTGGTCGAGCACAACCTGCGCTTCCGCATCCGCCAGTTCGAGATGGTGACGATCTCGGCGGATTCGCCGGACGACGAAGCGACGGTGAAGGACTTCCTGCAGAAAAAGCACGCGTCGATGAAGAACTACATCATCCCGTCCGAGCAGAAGGACGCGTTCTTCGACGCGATCGATCCCGCGACGACGTGGAAGGGCCAGCTGCCGTATACGATCATCGTCAACGAGAAGGGCGAGGTGGTGTACCGCGAGTACGGCGCGCTGTCGTTCCTGAAGATGCGCCGCGCGATCGTGCCCGAGCTGAACCGCATCAAGCCCTGGGGTGGTCTGTCGCCCATCAAGCCGGGCGCCGCGCCGTAATGGGGACAGTCCCCGTTTGCTGGCAAAAGGGGACAGTCACGAAAGGACGACCATGACACGGCAGACACTGGGCCTCGTTTCGCTGGTCGTGAAGGACTACGACGAGGCCCTGGCGTTCTACGTCGGCACGCTCGGCTTCCGCCTCGTCGAAGACAGCCTCGTCCCCGAGCAGAACAAGCGCTGGGTGGTCATCGAACCACCCGGCGCCGCGGGCCAGGGCGCCAAACTACTGCTGGCGCGTGCGTCGAACGACGCGCAGACCGCGCGCGTCGGCAACCAGACCGGCGGCCGCGTGTTCCTCTTCCTCTACACCGACGATTTCTGGCGCGATTTCAACGCCTGGTCGGCCGCCGGCGTGAAGTTCGCGCGCCAGCCGTCGCAGGCGCCGTACGGCACGGTCGCGGTGTTCGAGGATCTGTACGGCAATCTCTGGGACCTGGTCGAGCTCGGCGGCGCGAAGCCGGCCTGACCCGCGCCGCCGCGGCGGCTCTTTAACCCACGTTATCCCGATTCATCGGCCCGGCTCGCATTGGGCCAGCCGGCCGCCGCGTCACGCGATCGCGCCGCCGGGAGCGGAATCCGCCTACACGGAAGCGTGAATGGCGCACGCTCGCGCGCACGCCCGAAGCCCATTCTGGCGACAGTTAGGACTCGGACTCCCGGGGCGGAACCAGTGGACGGTCGCCGTTGCGCGCGCGCCTGAAAAATTTCGGTCGACTCGGAAATCTCGGCATCACCGCCCGGCTGGTGATCTCGCTGGCGTGCGTCGCCGTGCTGGCCGCCGCTGCCAACTTCTTCGTCGAGAGCGGCGTCACCGTCGTCACGCTGGTGTCGCCGGCCGCGTCGCCCGCGCAGGCTGCAGCGCCCGCCCTCGCGCCGCGATCCCCCGCCTCGGCGTCTGCCGCCGCGTCGCAGCGTGACGCCTCGCGCCTCGCGCTGTCGCTCGGCGCCTTCGATCAGACCGTGCGCACGGCGCTCGAAGCCACCGCCGACTCCGCGCCGACTCACCAGCTCGCGATGTCGTCGCTGACGCGCGCCGCCGAGGGCTACGTCCCGGGCGACGAGGCCGGCATCGCGGACGCACTCGCGATGCGCGACACCGTGCTCGCGCACGGCCGCGACTCGCGGCCGCTGCTCGAGGCCTCGCATCGCCGCCGCGTGGCGCTCGACGAATACTCGACGACGCTGTCGACGATGAGCACGCGGCTGCAGAAGTCGATCGACCGCGCCTGGAAGATCATGGGCCGCGTCGTCGCGCGGCAGTCGTTGATGAAACTCAGCGCGCAGCTCGACGACATCCAGTCCCTCTTCTCCGCGCGCGATGCGTCCCGGCCGCTGGATGCGCTGTCCGTGCAGCTGGCGCAGGCGGAGCAGGTGTTCGCCATGACGCTGCAGAAGAACGCCGACGCGCTGGTCAAATCGCAGGGCGCGGACTGGGTCGACGGCATGCGCACCGACGTCGTGAGCCTCGACGCCGCGCGCCACGCGCTGACCCTCGCGGAAAAGCGTCGCGCCCAGCTCGCGACGCGCTACTTCGCGGAGTCGGAGCGGCTCCAGCGCAGGCTGTCGGAGGTCCGCCCGCGGGCCGCGGACCTCGCGGTCACCGCGCCGCAGCCGAAGGAACGCGTGTCGGCAGCATCGCTGACGACCGTGCCGGCGGCATCATTCACGCCCGCGTCGGCCACCGACCGGCGCGCCGCCGCCGAAACCACCACGACGACCGTCGCCCGTCGCCCGCTCGTCGCCAGCCTGAGCCTCGTCGTGCTCGGGCTGCTCACCTGGCTCAGCATCGTCACCATCCTCGGCGTCGTGCGCCAGGTGCGCCGGCTCAAGGACGCGACGCGCCGGCTCGCCAACGGCGAGTGGATAGACCCGGTGCGCCCGGTCGGCATCCGCGAGCTCGACGAGCTCGGTGCCGCCGTCGATTCGATGGGGCGCCAGCTCGCCGCCGCGCAGCAGATCAACCTCGAGGCGCAGCGCCGGCTCGAGGGCACCGTCGCCGAGCGCACGCGCGATCTCAAGGCGCTCGCCGAGAAGGATCCGCTCACCGGCCTGCCGAACCGCCGCCAGCTGTTCACCGAGCTCGACGAGGCGATCGAGTGGGCGCATGCCAGCAAACAACTCGTCGGCGTCTTCTACCTGGACGTCGACAACTTCAAGACGCTGAACGACAGCATGGGCCACGCGTTCGGCGACCGCGTGTTGATCGAGATCTCGCGGCGTCTCGAGGCCACGGCACAGGGTTTCGGATTCGCCGGCCGGCTCGGCGGCGACGAATTCATGATCGTGCAGGTCGAGGCGCGCACCACCGACGAGATCCGCGCGGCCGGCGACGAGATCGTGCGCGCCTTCGAGGCGCCGATCGGGATCGAGGGGCGCGAGATCATCGTCAGCGTCAGTGTCGGCGCCAGCGTCTACCCGGACCACGAGGAGGATTCAGAGGCGCTGCTGCGCGCGGCGGATGCCGCGTTGTTCTCCGCGAAGGAGCTCGGCCGCAGCCGCGTCGCGATGTTCACGCCGGAGCTGCTGGAGCGCGCCACCGCGAAGTTCGCCATCGAGCAGCGGCTGCGCCGCGCGATCGAGAAGCGCGAGTTCGAGTTGTTCTATCAACCCGAGATCAACGTGCAGACGCTGGAGGTCTCGCTCGTGGAAGCGCTGATCCGTTGGCGCATGCCGGACGGCAGCTACCAGTGCCCGGGCGAATTCCTCGCCGTGGCCGAGGAGTTCGGGCTGATCGCCGAGATCGACGAGTGGGTGCTGAACACCGCGCTCGACGCGGCGGCGCAGTGGCACCACGGTCCGTGGCCCGAGGCCTGCGTCGCGATCAACGTCTCGCCGCGGCAGCTGCTGGACCAGCGCTTCGTCGGCAAGCTGCGCGACCTGCTCGCGCGTCATCGCCTGCCGGCGCGTTGTGTCGAGCTGGAGCTGACGGAGTCGGTGCTGCAGACCGGCCCGGCGACCATCAAGGCGCTGACCGAGCTGCGCGCGCTCGGCATCGCCATCGCGCTCGACGATTTCGGCACCGGTTATTCATCCATCGCGTCGCTGGAACAACTGCCACTGACGCGCGTGAAGCTGGATCGCAGCCTGATCGCGCGCATCGACAGCAGCGCGCGGTCGGCGTCCATCGCGCGGGCCACGCTCGGGTTGTGCGCGGAGCTGGGGCTCGAAGTGACGGCCGAAGGCGTCGAGAGAGTGGAGCAGTTCTCGGCACTGCTCGGCTTCGGCGCGATCTCGCTGCAGGGCTATCTACTGGCCGAGCCGGCGCCGCGCGGCGAGGTGCTAGCGGCGCTGCATCGCGTGCCCGGCTACTGCCAGGAGCTGGTGCTCTCGTGCAGCGCGCCGACGGCGACCGCGCGGCTGCGCCACATCGAGGCGCATGCCGCGCTGGCGGCAACGCCCGCCTGACGCCGGATCGACGCGGCGGCCTCGCGGGTCGCCTTCAGAACCAGCCGCACGCAAAACCGATCGCGACGAACAGGGTCAGCATCAACCAGGGCGACATCTTGGTATTGCTCTTCATGGTCATTTCTCCGTGAAAAAAATCTTCTCGATCGGTTTGCCGAACAGTTTCGCGATGGCGAAGGCCAGCGGCAGGCTCGGGTCGTAACGCTCGGTCTCGATCGCGTTGATCGTCTGGCGCGAGACCTCGAGCTGATCCGCGAGATCGCCCTGGCTCCAGCCGCGGTCGGTGCGCAGCTGGCGGACGACGTTCTTCATTGCGCCCGCAACTTGCAGTAGACGCCGTGGAACAGGCTGACGGTGCCCCAGCTCAGTCCGAACACCATCCAGATCACGAACATGCTGAGCCGCGGGTAACCGACGTTCTCGAGGAATCCCCACGTCAGCGAGAAGAGCGCGGTGACGCCGCCGGCGATCGACAGCGCCTGCAGGTTGCGCAGGCGGACGAACTCGTCCATGCGGCCGACCTGGCGCATGAACGCCCACAGGCCGAGAAGCGCGGGGATCATCGGGCTCAGCATCAACGCCGTGCGGGCAATGCCGTCCGCGACGTGCGGCGCAGCGCGCAAGGAGACGGACACGACGATGGCGTACAGGACCAGCGAGCCGCCCATCTCGACGAGGAATTTCTGGGTTGCCTCGCGTTCACGCATGTCGAATCTCCACCCTGTCAATGATGCTTTACAGGGTAGGGTGCGACGATGGGCTTGTCAAGGTTCCTTTACAAGGCGGTTTCGCGCGGCGCGACGGCCAGCAATTCGGCGATCGCCGGTTGTTTGGCGGCGGAGTACGCCAGCAGTCGCGTGGCGCCTGCCGCGACCGCGGCGCGTTTGGCCGCGGCGTATCGTTCGCGTGCGATCGGGTCGGCGCGCAGGTGGTCGCGCAGCCGCAGGTTGTTGGACCAGTGATCGCCGTCGCGACGGACGACGTGCAGGTTGAAGGACACGGGGCCGCGCAGACGCAGATAGCGCCGCTCCGGCACGCCGGCCTCGCCGAGATCCTCGTATCCGAGCACCACGAGCTGCGCGACCAGCGCGGCGGGCGGCGGCCAGTGCGTCACGCCCAGCATCAGGTCGACGACGGGTTTCGCGGTCAGGCCGGGAACCGCGGTGCTGCCGATGTGTTCGATTGCCTCCGGCGTGATGCCCGGCACGCCGCGGAGCCGGCGCCGCTCGGCTTCGAATGCGGCTGGCCACGAAGGGTCGTAGGGAGCCAGCGTCACCGTTTCGTCGAGTCCGCTCACGGCGTCCCCGCCGCGGCGCTCACTGGAACGTGTTGCAGCTATCTACCTGGCCGCTGGCGAATCCCTTGCGGAACCACTCCTGGCGCTGCTTGCCGGAGCCGTGCGTGAACGTCTCCTGGTGCACGTTGCCCTGGATGCGGCGCTGGATCGTGTCGTCGCCGACGGCCTGCGCCGCGGTCAGCGCCTCGTCGATGTCGCCCGCTTCGACGAGCTGGCGCGAGCTGTCCGCGTAGTGCGCCCAGATGCCGGCGTAGCAGTCCGCCTGCAGCTCCATGCGCACCTGCCACTGGTTCTGTTCTTCCTGCGAGCGCGCCTGCTGCTGCGCGGCGCGCACCTTGTCCGAGATGCCGGTAATGGTCTGCACGTGGTGGCCGACCTCGTGCGCGATCACGTACGCCTTCGCGAAATCGCCCTGCGCGGCGAACTCGGTCTCGAGTTGTTTGAAGAAGGCGAGGTCGATGTACACCTTCTGGTCCGCGGGACAATAGAAAGGCCCGGCCGCCGACGTCGCGGAACCGCAGCCGGTGTTGATGCCCTCGGAGAACAGCGCGAGTTTGGGCTGCGGATATTCGCGGCCGGCCTGCTGGAAGATCGCGGTCCAGGTTTCCTCGGTATCGCCGAGCACGTGCGCGACGAACTGGCCGCCTTCGTCGGTGGGCGCGCCGCTGGCGATCTCTTCTTCGGCCTGCGGCGTGCCGCTGCCGCCCATCAGTCCCATGACGACACGCGGATCGATGCCGAAGTACCACGCGGCCAGCAGCGCGACGATGCCGCCGATGCCGAACTTCATGCCGCCGCCGCCGAATCCGCCGCCGCCAGTGCTCCGGCCACGGTAGTCCTGGATGTTCTGGCTCTCTCTGCTCTGGCGCCAACGCATGCGGCGGATGTTAGCAGGGTCGCACGGTATGATCCGCGGCTCGTGAAATCCGGTCTGCCCATCGACGAAATCCTGCCCGCGTTGCGCACCGCGCTCGCGCAGGGCCGCAACGCCGTCGTGGAAGCGCCGCCCGGCGCCGGCAAGAGCACCGTCGTTCCGATTGCGCTGCTCGACGAACCGTGGTTGCGCGGCGGGAGGATCGTGATGCTCGAACCGCGGCGGCTGGCGACGCGCGCCGTCGCCACGCGCATGGCCGCGACGCTCGGAGAGCCGCCGGGCGAGACGGTCGGTTACCGCATGCGGCTCGAGACGCGCGTGTCGCGCCGCACCCGCATCGAGGTGGTGACCGAGGGCGTGTTCACGCGCATGTTGCAGTCCGACCCGGCGCTCGAAGGCGTCGCCGCGGTGCTGTTCGACGAATTCCACGAACGCAGCCTGCACGCCGACACCGGGCTCGCGTTCGCGCTGGATTCCCAGGAAAACCTGGCGCCGGAGCTGCGGCTGCTGGTGATGTCGGCCACGCTCGACGGCGCGGCGGTGGCGAAGTTGTTAGGCGGCGCGGCGGCCGGCGCACCGGTGGTGACGGCCGCCGGGCGCGTGTTCGCGGTCGACGTGCGCCATGCCGGCAGCGGCCTGCCGCTGTTGCCGGGTCCGCCGGTCGGCGGTCGCGAGACGCCGGAGCTCGTGACGCTGCGCGCGATCAAGCGTGCGCTGGGCGAGACCGAGGGCGACCTGCTGGTGTTCCTGCCGGGCGCCGGCGAGATCCGCCGCGTGCAGGGCATGCTGGGCGACGTCGGTCCGGCGATCGACGTGTTTCCCTTGTATGGCGAGCTGGCGCCGGGCGACCAGGATGCCGCGCTCGCGCCGGCGCGCGCCGGGCGGCGCAAGGTCGTGCTGGCCACGAACATCGCGGAGACCAGCCTCACCATCGACGGCGTGCGCGTCGTCATCGACGCCGGCCTCGAGCGGCGCAGCCTGTTCGATCCGGCCAGCGGGATGAACCGGCTCGAGGTGCAGCGCATCTCGCGCGCGTCGGCGGAGCAGCGGGCGGGCCGCGCCGGACGTACCGCGCCCGGCGTCGCGTATCGGCTGTGGGGCGAGGGCGCGGAGCGCAGTCTCGCCGCGTATGCGCCGCCCGAGGTGATGGTCGCCGATCTCGCGCCGCTGGCACTGGATCTCGCGGCGTGGGGTACGGAGGCCGGCAAGCTGCGCTGGCTGGATCCGCCGCCCGCGGCCACGCTGGCCAGCGCGCGCGATTTGCTGACGCGCCTCGGTGCGCTCGACGCGGCCGGCCGCGTCACCGCCCATGGCCGCGCGATGCAGGAATTCCCCGCGCACCCGCGACTGGCGCACATGCTGATCCGCGCGCGCGGGCTCGGCGCGGGTAGTTTGGCCGCGGAGCTCGCGGCGTTGTTGTCGGATCGCGACCTGCTGCGCGCGGGTGGCGGCGGCCGCGAACGCGACAGCGACATCCACACGCGGCTGGAGCTGCTGCGGCGGGGTGGCGGCAACGTCGATCGCGGCGCGCTGGACCGCGTGCGCCGCTCGCAGCGCGCGTTCGAGGCGCAGCTGCAGGCGGGAGGTTCGTCGCGCGGCTCGGGCGATCGCGATACGGTCGATGCCGGCGTGCTGCTGGCGTTCGCCTATCCCGACCGCATCGCGCGCCGCCGGCCCGGCGCCGACGCGCGGTTCCAGATGGCGAATGGCCGCGGCGCCGTGTTCCCGGGTGCCGAGTCGATCGCGCGGCAGGAATTCATCGTCGCGGTCGATCTCGACGATCGCGAACGCGAGGCGCGCATCCATCTCGCGGCGTCGTTGTCGAAGGAGGATCTGCTCGAACA
Source organism: Steroidobacteraceae bacterium (assembly GCA_035502995.1). Lineage (GTDB taxonomy): Bacteria > Pseudomonadota > Gammaproteobacteria > Steroidobacterales > Steroidobacteraceae > CADEED01. Next base: position 117,717 of record DATJTW010000023.1, read on the forward strand.
TTTCGCGGACAACGTCCGCGTCGTCGACGAGCAGGCCTGGGACGAGAAGACCGAAACCGTCATCGCGCGGCGCGCGACGTGGCTCGACGAGCTGTTGATCGAGGAGAAGCCGCTGGTCGACGCGCCGCGCGACACGGCGAAGGCGGCCATGCTCCAGGGCGTGCGCCGGCTCGGTCTCGAGGCGCTGCCCTGGGACGACGAGATGCGCGACCACCTCGCACGCATCGAACTACTGCGCCGCCAGGGCCGGCCCGAATACGCCGGATTCCCGGCCGCGACGCTGGCCGCGCTGGCCGCCGACCTCGACTGGCTCGAACCGTTCCTCGACGGCGTGACGCGCCGCTCGCACCTCGCGCGCATCCCGTTGATGGACGCGCTGCGCGCGCGGCTGACCTACGCCCAGCAGCGCCTGCTGGACGAGCAGATGCCGACGCACGTGACGCTGCCCACCGGCACGCGCGCCCGCATCGACTATCGCAGCGAGAACGCACCGATCGCCTCGATGCGCATGCAGGAAGTCTTCGGACTGGCGGCGACGCCGCGCATCGCCGGCGGCACGCTGCCCGTGACGTTCGAGCTGCTGTCGCCGGGCCGCAAGCCGCTGCAGATCACGCGCGATCTCGCCAGCTTCTGGAAGAACGCCTACGTCGACGTACGCAAGGACATGCGCGGGCGTTACCCGCGGCACTACTGGCCGGAGAACCCGCTCGAGGCCGAGCCGACGCGCCGTGCCAAGCCGCGCGGGACGTAGTTAGTCGGCACGCCGGCGCGCGGGACCGTCAGCCTCAGAGCCGGATCACGACTTTGCCGAACAGGCCGCCGGAGTCCAGGTACTGATACGCAGCCGCTGCCTCGTCGAACGCGAACACGCGATCGATCACCGGCCGGATCGGCCGCTTCTCCTGGAACGCGAGCAACGCCGCGAAGTCCGCGCGCGAGCCCACGTAGATCCCCGACGCCGTCGCGTTCGTCCCCATCAGCGCCATCGACGGGATGTCGCCGCCGAAGCCAGCCAATCCACCGATCAACGCGACGTGACCGCCGAACGACAGGCTCGCCAGCGTTTTCGGCAGCGTGCCCACGCCGCCGACCTCGAGCGCCTGCTGCACGCCGGCGCCGCCAGTCACTGCGCGCACCGCGGCTGGCCAGTCCGGCGTGGCCGACGTATCGATCGTCGCGACCGCGCCGAGCTCCCGCGCGCGCACGAGCTTCGCCGCCGACGAGCTCGTGACGACCGGCTGCGCGCCCAGCGCGATGGCGAGCTGCAGTCCGAACATCGACACGCCGCCCGTGCCCAGCAGCAACACGTGATCGCCCGGCTGCGTGCGGCCGCGCGTCACCAGTGCGTTCCACGCGGTGACGCCGGCGCAGGGCAGGGTGGCGGCCTCTTCGAAAGAAAGCCCGGCGGGAATCTTCACGACGCCGTCCTCGTGCAGCGTCACGTACTCGGACAGCATCCCGTCGATCGCGCCACCCAGCGCGCTGGCCATGTAGTCGGGTCGTGGCCGGCCGTCCAACCACCGCTGGAAAAAGATCGCCGCGACTCGGTCACCCGCCGCCACCCGCGAGACTCCCGGTCCGGTGGCGATCACCTCGCCCGCGCCGTCCGACAGCGGCACCAGCGTCGGCGGCTTCGGCCCCGGATAGAGGCCGAGGCGCACGTACACGTCGCGCCGGTTCAACGAGACCGCGCGCACGCGGACCAGGATTTCGTTCGGCCCCGGCGGCCGGACCGGCGCCGCGACGAGAGTCAGGTCGGCCGCGCCGTCGCCGGCGCGCTGCAACTGGTACTGGCGTTGGGTTTCCATCCGGGCACGTTAGCCCCGTGCCCGGATGAAACTCGATTCACAGCGAAGCGGGGACGCGCGCCCCGCGCGGTCACAGGGTGCGCGCGCGATACACCGCTTCATCGTACGCCCGCTGCGCGTCGCCACGCTCGTACACGAGCTGGCCGAGTCGAAAGGCGAGGCGCTCGCGCTCCTTCCGCTCGAGATCGTCGCGTTCGAGCTCGTGCCGCACGTCGCGCATCTCGCCGTCGATCGAGCTGATCGCGTTCGACGCGGTATTCACGTCGTGGCCCTTGGCCCAGGCGGCGTCGAGCCGGTCCTGGTCGTAGTTGCCGCAGAGATAGACGTTGAAGCCGTTGCCGTATTCGCCGGCCTGGTACGCACGCTGCGGGACGCAGTAGCGGTCGAGCCCGCGCTCGCGGCCGTGCAGCCAGGCGCCGCGGTCCGGCACCACCTGCACCTTTGCGCACGCCTTGAAGTGCTGCTGCAGGTATTCCTCCGGCTGACCGTTCGCGCCGTCGCGGACGCCGATGGATTCCCAGTCGGCGGACAGGCAGTCGGACTTGGAGAGGCTGGCGCAGCCGGACAGGGAGCCGAGCAGGGCCAGGGCGGCTAACAACTTGATGAGAGACCTGTTCATGGCTGCCAATCTACGGCAGCCGCTTTGAACGGAAGCTGAACCGGCGCGGCCGCGGCGCGCGCCGGATTATTGTCAGGTGGAGCCGCTAGACGGGCAGGCCGTCCTCGCGTTCGATCGCGATCAATGCCGCGCGCGCGGGCAACCCGTTGCCGTCGGGCCAGTGGCTGCGCGGCGCATCGATCGTGCCGCCTTCGCCGGGATGCTGGATCGACAGGAACAACGTGCGGCCGTCGGGCGTGAACTCGCAGCCGCACACTTCGCAGCCGGCGGGGCCGCTCGCCAGCTGCTGCAGCCGGCCGCGCTCCGGCCCGTCGACGGGCACGACGAAGCAGCCGTTGTTGGCGGACTTGCGATCGTCGGTATCGCTGACGATCCACAGTCGTCCCTGCGGATCGATGCCGAGATTGTCGGGGCAGTGCACGGGGCTCACGTCGGCGGCGTTTGCGTAGCCGGCGTAATAGGTGTCGGTGCTGCCGACCTTGCCCGGCGCGATGTCGCGCGCGTCGACGATGTAGCGACCCGCGCCCGGATCGCCGGCCAGCAGGAACACGTTCCACGAGAACGTCGTCGCGGTGGCGTCGTCGCCGGTTTCGGCGATCTCGATGATGTGGCCGGACTTGTTGTCGGGCCGCGGATTCGCGGCGTTCAGTCCGGTGTCCGGCTGGTGGCCGTTCCAGTCGGCGTCCTTCGTGTTGGCTCGGTCCTCGCTCTTCGTGCAGGCGATGTAGATGCGCCCGGTGTGCGGGCTGGGCTCGACGTCCTCGGGGCGGTCCATCGGCGTCGCGCCCAACAGGTCCGCGGCGGCGCGCGCCTTGATGACGACGTCGCCCTGGTTGGCGAAGCCGGCTTTCGAATTCAACGGCCCCTTCTCGTCGTGCACCAGCGGCAGCCACACGCCCGTGCCGTCCGCGTCGAAGCGCGCGGCGTACAACGTGCCGTGATCGAGCAGGTCGCGGTTCGCCGCGGGATTCTTCGCATCGAACCGGTCGCGCGTGACGAACTTGTAGATGTATTCGAACTTCTCGTCGTCGCCCATGTACGCGGCGACGTGGCCGGTCCTGCCGACGATCGAGTTCGCGCCTTCGTGCTGGAAGCGGCCGAGCGCCGTGCGCTTGCGCGGCATGGAGCGCGGATCGTGCGGATCGATCTCGACCATCCAGCCGAACCGCAGCGGCTCGTGCGGCTCGTTGCGCAGGTCGAAGCGCGCGTCCTGGAAATCCCAGCCGTAGAAGCTGTTCTCGCGGAACGGGAAGCGGCGCATCGCGTCGACCAGCGCGGGATCGGCATCCGCGAGCGCGCTGCGCGCGCCGGCGAAGTAGTCGTCGATGTTCTCTTCGGACGTCAGGTAGGTGCCCCACGGCGTCTTGCCCGCGGAGCAGTTCGCGAACGTGCCCAGCATCTTCGTGCCGGTGGGATCGGCCTTGGTGCGCAGCAGCGGGTGGCCGCGCGCGGGGCCGGAGATCTCGATCGGCGTGCGCGCCGTGATGCGGCGGTTGAACGTCGACGCGACGTCGCGGGCCCAACCACCGGCGTCGCGATGGATCTCCAGCACGGAGACGCCGTGCGCGGCCTGCATGAATTCCACCGCGTGGGGATGCTCGTCCATCCAGCGGCGCCGCTCCTCCGGCTTCATGCCGGCGCCGCGATTGCCCGGCCACACCAGCTCGGCACTGAAGTATTCATGGTTCACGCAGACCAGGCCGCGCGCGGCGCGACCCGACTTCAACGGAAAGAACTGCACCGCGTCCGCGTTGGTGCCGAACTGCCGATGTTGCGCGTCGACGGCACCCGCATCGAGCCAGGCCGTGTCCTTCAGCCGGCGTGTATCGAAATCGGGCGTGCCGGTGACGAGACTGTCACCCCAACGCGCGACGACGTTCCAGCGATAACCGTCGGCGATCACGAATGCATCGCCGCTCTGCGGCGGGACGCTGCGGAAGCGGTTGTTGGAAGCGGCGGCGGTCTTTGTAGGACTGCTCTTCGTCGCGCCGACCGCGCAGGCCGCGAGGCCCGCGGTGGCTGCACCGGCGACGAGCGTACGGCGCGACAGTCGCGCGGCGAGGATGGCGTCAAATGCGGGTCGATCGTTCATGGAGGCGCATGCTAACGTCCCGTCCCATCGACGCCCAGCGTTCCCGCCGCAGAGCACATTAAGAATGGATTACGTACGTTCCGCCCTCATCGCGCTGGCGTTCGCCGCATTCTCCGTCGCCGCTCCCGCCGCGTCCGCGCTCGACGACGTCCACGCGGACGCGCCGGGCATCGCCTGGTTCAAGGGTGACGTCGATGCGGCGTTCGCCGCCGCGCAGGCGTCTAACAAGCCGGTGCTGCTGTACTGGGGCGCGCAGTGGTGCCCGCCGTGCAAGCAGCTCAAGTCCGCGGTGTTCAGCCGGCCGGACTTCATCGAGAAATCGAAACTGTTCGTCGCCGTCTATCTCGACGGCGACCTGCCCGACGCGCAGAAGTGGGGCGACACGTTCCGCGTGACGGGATATCCCACCGTCGTCGTGTTCAAGCCCGACAAGACCGAGATCACGCGCATCGCCGGCAACATGGATCTCACGCTGTACGCGTCCGTGCTCGACGATTCGCTGGCCGACGTGCGCCCGGTGAAGGACGTCATCGCGCGCGCAGTGAAGGGCGAGGCCGCGTTGTCGGCGGTGGATTGCCGCCGCCTCGCGTACCACGCGTTCGGTCTCGAGGATGACGGCGTGTTCGAGGGCGCGAACCTCGAGAAGGCGTTCACGAATGCCGCGCGGCTCTGTCCCGCGACGCTCGAGAAAGAACGCGCGCGCTTTGCGTTCCTCGCGGCCGCGCAGGCGGCGTCGCGGCAGAAGGCCCGCCTCGAGAAAGGCGGCAAGGCGGACCAGGCGCTGACGGTGCTGGTCGTGCGCGTCAACGAACTGCTGGCGAACCGGGATCTGGCGCTGACGAACGCGGACGTCGTGCGCGGTCTGCCCGCGGAGTTCTATCTCGCCGCGCGGCAGACCGTGCCGAACGTCGCGCCGACGCTGCGCGAGCGCGTGATGGCCGTCGCCGACGCGGCCACCGTGAATCCGAAGTTCGCGCCGGCCGACCAGCTCGCCGCGCAGCTGGTGAAGATCCGCGTGGCGAAGGCGTTCGCGCCGGACGGCAAGGTGCCCACCGACGTGCGCGGCGTGGCCGTGCAGACGGCGGCGAAGATGCTGGCCGTGAAGATGGAGCCGTACGTGCGCGCCGGCGTGGTCAACTCGGCGGAGAACATCTACATCGCGCTCGAGGATCGCGACAGGCTGAAGGCGCTGCTGGCGCAGGAAGCGCAGACGTCGAACACGCCCTGGTACTACATCGGCGATCTCGCCGACGTGGAAGAGGAACTCGGCAACAAACAACGTGCACTCGAGCTCATGGCCGAGGCCTACCAGAAGGCGAAGGGCCCGGCGTCGCGGTTCCAGTGGGGCTTCAATTACCTGTCAGGCCTGCTGCGACTCGCGCCGGACGACACGACTACCATCAATAGAGTGGGCACCTCCGTGCTCGCCGAGCTCGACGGGCCGAACCGCGTGCACCGCCGTACGTTGTCGCGGCTCACGCGTCTCGACAAGTCGCTGCGCGACTGGAACACCACGCCGCAACGGGCTGCGGTCGACGCGAAGTTGCGCGCGACCTTGCAGGGCGTGTGTCGCAAATCACCCGGCGTCGATTGTTCAACGCTGGCACGAACATAATTCCCGCGCGGGCGCACTAACAAAAGTTCACCGCGACCTGCGACAAGTGAGAGCGCTTTCACCGTTACGCAGACAATTCATCCCTTCGTAGCGTCGGGCATCGCCTAAGGCGAACCCGTTCACGTTCGGGCCGCAGCCCGCCCGATATCGTCTCGCCACTTCCGGGCCATCGCGTCCGCGTCCTCTGGGGTTCGATGAGGACGTTGCGCGGGCGCCCGACAACGAATTGGAGATGTCGATGTTCGTACGGGGTCGGCGCCGCGCGTTTTGTCGCGCTGCGCCAGTCGTGTTGGTGCGTGCATGAGCCGCGGCCAGGCCCAGAAGGCCGAGGCTGCGGGCGGCGTCGTCGCCGGTCAGCGGCGCATCGCGCTGGTCGGGGCTCCCTCGGGTGCCGCCGACGAACGCGGCGAGCACGCGATGCGCCTGCTCGACACCATGTTGTGGGTGCTGAAGGGCACGACGCGCGATGCGTGGTCGAAAGCCGAGCCCGACGACGCCGACATCATCGTCATCCATCGCGGTGACGAACCCACGCGCACCGCCGCCTGGCGTTCGCGCGGCAAGCTCATCGTCGAAATCGCGCGCGAGGGCGAAACCGGCGGCGCCGACGACAACGTGCTGACGTATCCGTTTCCCGCGAAACGCGTGCTCGAGCTGCTCGAGAAACTCAGCGGCAAGCTCGACGATTCGTCGCCCGCGCCGGCCGTGTCCGCCGCGCCGGCGCCGGTCGCGCGCGCCACGATCTCCGACACGGACCGCTGGGCGTTGCCCGAGGCGCTGCGCACCGTGCGTTCGGTGCGCAACGACAACCTCTGGCTGGTCGCGCGCGACGGTGCGGACCCCGTGCTCTGGCTGCGCGGCGACGGCTCGGCGTATTTCGCCACCGATGCTTTCGTCCGCACGCTGCATGCGGATGGCTCGCTGACCACGCGCCTCGAGCTGCGCGACGGCTATCCACCGCCGAAGACGCGCGTTGCGGAACGTCCCGCCGGCGAGTTCTTCTGGTTCGCGGGCTTCAATGCCGGCGACGGTCTCGCGCCCTGGCTCGATTCGCGCCAGTCCTTCCGCATCACGGCGTGGCCGGATTTCGGCGTCATCCGCCCGGATGCCGCGGTGCTGCGCGCCGTCGCGCTGTTGCAGGTGCAGTCGCTCGACGTTGGCGCGCTGGCCGCGCGGGCGCGTGTCACGCACGCCGTGGCGGCGCGCATCCTCAACGCGTTGTCGCTGTGCGAAGTGCTGGTCGCCGGCGAAGCCCGCGCGTCGCGCGGCGAAGCCCGGCTGACCGAGCCGCGCGGCGGCTTCTCCGGATTCCTGCGCCGCCTGCGCACGCATCTCGGCCTCGGAGTCGAGGCATGAACGCCGGCGAGCTCAAGATCGTGTTCGCCGGCCCGATGGGCGCCGGCAAGACCACGGCGATCCGCGCGCTCAGCGACATCGAGCCCGTGTCCACCGAGGTCGGCAACACCGATCTCGCGAGCCACTCCAAACAACTCACCACGGTCGCGCTCGACTACGGCCACCTGCAGCTCGACGACGGCAACGTCGTGAAGCTGTACGGCACGCCCGGCCAGTCGCGGTTCGCGTTCATGTGGGACATCCTCTGCGCCGGTGCCATCGGCATCGTGCTGCTGGTCGACGCGTCGCGTGACGACGCGCTCGACGATTTCCGCGCCTTCGTCGACACGCTGCGGCGCATCGCGCGCGACCAGCCGCTGATCGTCGGCGTCGGCCGGCCGACGTCGGCCGACGGTTCCCATCTCGCGCCGTTCCAGGCGCACCTCGCGTCGCAGGGCATCGTGGCGCCGGTGTTCGGCGTGGACGCGCGTGAACGCGCCGACGTGCTGCTGCTGGTCGAAACGCTGCTGTGCGTGCTCGAAGCGCGCGTCGAGGAGAAGACCCGTGCCGTCAACTAACGTGGCGTTCCGCCCGGCCGAGTTCGCGCAGGCCGCCGGCCAGCATCTCGAGGCCTTCGTGGCCGCGAATTCCGACGTGGCGTATGCCGTGCTGACCACCAGCGACGGCTTCGAAGTCGCCGCGCATCCGAAGAAGCCGCTGACGCAGAAGCTCGCGGCGATGAGCAGCTCGCTGCAGGCGTTGTCCGAGGCGATCTCGCGCGAGGCCGGCCTCTCGAACGCGCGCAATCTCGTCATCGAGGCCGAGAGCGGCACCATCGTCGTGCTCGGCCTGCCCGGCACGGCGCCGCGCATGTCGCTCGCCATCGTCTCCGGAAATTCCGAAACCCTCGGCCACCTGCTGTGGGCGGCGCGCAATTGCTGCGCGGCGCTCGCCGCGCTGCGCCCCGGCTGATCTTGCTCTTCACCAGACCGTCCATCTATCTACCAGGAGTGATTCCATGGCTACCGTCAATGATTCCCTGAAAGACCTGCTGCGCGCCGATGGCGCGCTGTGCGCCGCGTTGGTCGATTCGAACAGCGGCATGATGCTCGGCGGCGTCGGCCAGGGCGTGGACCTCGAGCTGGCCGCGGCCGGCAACACCGAGGTCGTGCGCGCGAAGATGAAGACCATGAAGGCGCTGGGACTCAACGACTCGATCGAGGACATCCTCATCACGCTCGGCAAGCACTACCACATCATCCGCCCCGTGGTCGCGAAGCCCGGCATCTTCATCTATCTCGTGCTGGATCGCGCCAAGTCGAACCTCGCGCTGGCCCGTCGCGCCTGCGCCGACGCCGAAGGCACGCTGGCGTTCTGACGAGCGCTCCATGGCGGTCATCGATCCCCACAGCCAGGCCGTCGTCATCCGCATCGCGTATGACGGCGCGCCCATGGCGGGCAAGAGCACCAGCGTTCGTGCGCTGGGGCGGGGACTCGGCGCCAGTGTGGTCACGCCGCAGGAGGTGAGCGGGCGAACGCTCTACTTCGACTGGCTCGACTACACTGGCGGCCTCTTCGAGGGCCGCAGCATCCGCTGCCAGGTGATCTCGGTGCCGGGACAATCGTCGCTGGCGCCGCGGCGGCAGCGATTGCTCGAGCAGTCCGACGTCGTCGTGTACGTCGGCGACAGCACACCCGACGCCTTCGAAAACGATCGTGTTTGCCTCGGCAGCCTGTGCCGCATCCTCGGCGGAATCGAAGGGCCGCCGGTCGGCGTGGTATTGCAGGCCAACAAGCGCGATCGGCCCGATGCGGTGCCGGTCGACCGCATCCGGCGGATGCTCGACGAACTGGATCTGCGCGTCGGCGTCGTCGAGTCGGTGGCGACCGACGGTGCCGGCATCCGCGAGGCGTTCGTGTTCGCGGTGCGCCTGGCGCTGGACCGCGTCGGCGAGCTGATGCGGTCGGGACAATTGCAGACGGTGGCGCCGGCCGTGAACTCGGCGGACGAACTACTGGAAGATCTGCGGCGCCACGAGGGCGGATCGCTGGACCTCGCGGTGCAGAACGGCGTGCTGGAACACGTGCCGGTCGCGCCCGTGCAGATGCGCGTCGAAGAGGCGAGCCCATCGGGCAACGTCATCGCCGACGCGTTGGCGCAGGTGGTGCGCGAGAATTCGCTCGACGCGTCGCCGGCCGTGCCGCTGGCCGATGCCAATGCCGTCCCCGCCACGCCCGACAGCCGCGTGCCCAGCGGGCTCGTCTGGCCGCCCGTCGACGGCCGACTGATCCTCAACGAATTGAACGGCGCGCGCGTCGAGCTCAACCGCTCCGCGCGCGGCGACTGGATAGGCAATGCCGATGGCCGCTGGCAGTTGTTGTCGCCGGCGGATGCGGCGTACGACGACGTCGAGGCGGGGCGCAGCGTGCTCGTGCAGTCGGCGCGCGCGCATGCCGCACGCTCGGCGGGCCGCGTGGCGAATCGCTGCGTGGTGTTGATGCCGGACGGCGGCGGACGGTTCCGGTTGTGGAACGTCGCGCGACTCGGCGCCGGCGACGAATCCGGCGATGCCCAGCAGGCGCTGAGCGCCTGATTCCCTGACTACTTGTCTTCCTTGACGCGTTTCGCGTTCGTGCGCGAGACCGTGTTCACCGCGCGCCCGCGTTTCGCCAGCGCCTCGCGCAGCAGCCATTCGATCTGCCCGTTGACGCTGCGCAGCTCCTGCGCCGCCAGCGCCTCGATCGCGGCGGCGACCGCCGGATCGAGGCGCAGCAGGAAGGCTTTCCGTGAGGGCGGCTCGCTCAAGAGAGCGTGTCCTCAGCCGTACAGCGTGCCGGCGTTGATGACGGGCTGCGCCTCGGTCTCGGCGCAGAGGACGACCAGCAGGTTCGACACCATCGCCGCGCGGCGCTCCGCGTCCAGCTCGACCACGCCGCGTTCCGTGAGGCCCTGCAACGCCATCTCCACCATGCTGACCGCGCCGAGCACGATCTGCTTGCGCGCGCCGATCACGGCTTCCGCCTGCTGGCGCCGGAGCATCGCGCCCGCGATCTCCGGCGCGTAGGCGAGGTGCGTGAGGCGCGCGTCCTCGACCAGCAGACCCGCCTTCGCGAAGCGCTCCTGCAGTTCCTTCTTGAGCTTGCCGATGATCTCGTCGCCGCCGGCGCGCAGCGTCAGCGAGCTGTCCGCTTCGTCGACATGGTCGTACGAATACTCGTTGGCGAGGTGGCGCAGCGCGGCTTCCGCCTGGACGGGCACGTACTGCTCGTAGTGGTCGATGTCGAGCACCGCGCGTGCCGTGTCGCTGACGCGCCAGACGATCGCGGCCGCGATCTCGATCGGGTTGCCGCGCTTGTCGTTCACCTTGAGCTTCTCGCTGTTGAAGTTGCGCAGGCGCAGCGAGACCTTCGTCTTGCCGAGGAACGGGTTCGCCCAGCGCAGGCCCGTGCTGTAGTCCGTGCCGCGATACGAGCCGAACAGCATCAGCAGCGCCGACTGGTTCGGCTGCAGCATGTACATGCCCTTGGCGATGAAGAACAAGGCGAGGAACGCGATGAGCGCGAACACCGGCTTGCCCGTCATGATCGATGCCGGGATCGCCACCAGCGCGACGAACATGAGCACCAGCGCGACATAGCCGCTGGAGCTCTTGAAATCGACTTCTTCCGTACCGCCAGGCGCATTCATCGTCGTCTCCCGCGGGACCTCGTGAGTGGGTCCCGATATGCGTGTGATAGTAGAGTGATATCACTTTGACGACAAGCTGCATTTGACAGTGCACGGTACAATCGCGCCCGGTTGGGCCTGTAGCACAGCGGTTAGTGCAGGGGACTCATCTATATATAGGTGCCTGCGCGGGGATGACTCGCGCAGTGGACGGGATGAATTCAGGGAAACCTTCGCCGGACTGCTTCGCAGAAGAAGACCGACATGGCAATCCTGAGCCAAGCCCGCGCTACAGCGCGGGAAGGTGCAGAGACTACCTGGGGGCTCGAGTGCCCTTGATGACAGGCTAGAGCGTCCCGCACCCCACCGGGTGGTTGGTCTGACTAACTACCCGCGGGTGAAGAGATAGTCCGCGCGGGGAGGAAACTCTCCGGGAAAGCGAATCCCTTGGTCCTTGGTTCGAATCCAAGCAGGCCCACCAACCCCGCGTTGTCGCACATCTGTCAGACGCCACGAGGGCCTTTTCGAGGCCGTGCCTGAGTGTCCCCCGCCGGGAAACCGGGTTAGCTCATCGTGACCCGGAAGGAAAGAATTACCGGTCAGGCGAGGGATAACCATGAGTGCGGATGCACCGGCTGTGAGGCGTCATTGGGGGCTGCCAGGTTTCAGGGGTCTGGCGCTGA
>DATJTW010000024.1:0-3550 GCA_035502995.1 Steroidobacteraceae bacterium
TCGCCGCCGCCGTGATCGGCGGCGTCATCGCGCACGGCGCGAGGAAGCGCCGGCGCAATGCCGACACGACGCCGCAGCTGCACCAGCACCCGGAGCGGCTCGAACAGAATCTCGACAGCTCCGACGACGCCTGAGTGCCGCGCGGCATCGAGCGCCGCGCCCCGGCAGCGCCCGCGCCCGTACCAACCTCCCCGCCTAACGACTGGCGCCGGGCGACGGCCGGCCGCGCTGCCAGGCCTTCGCGGCGGCGGCCACCGGCGCATCCGTCACGCTGCCACGCCAAACTACCCGCCCGTTGCCGCCGGCGCCGAATCGCGGCCGGAACGCACCGCCGAGTAGTTGGGTGACCGGCGTCGTCGGGAAGATCTGTCCGGCCGACCCGCCGGCGAGCGGGCCATCGAAACTCTGCATGCCGTGTCTCGTCTGCATGGCGCTCCCTCAGCGTCGTGTCACGACGACTTCGAGATAGTCGGCGTCGACGATCATCGACTTGTCCTTCGCGCGGTTGAACCGCGCGACGAGTTCCAGCAGCTCGCCCGTCAGGAGGCGCTGGCGCTCGGCGTCCAGCGTCGCGAAGGTCTTGAGCACCGGCACGTAGCCGGCGCTGAACTTCTCCACCCACTCGCCCGACGTGCGCGACCGGAACGCGACGCGGCGCGCCGACGTCTCGACGCCGCCGTACACGCCGAACAACTCGTGCAGCCGGTCCTCGGTACCCCAGCGGAACGGCGCGGCGCCGCCACGGGTCGCGGCGTGGCGGTCGATCAACGCAAACAACTGGCCGATGAATCCGTCCGGCGTCCACGCCGTCAGGCCGACGCGCCCGCCGCGCCGGCAGACGCGGATCATCTCGGACGCCGCGCGCTCCTGGTCCGGCGCGAACATCGCGCCGAACGTGGAGATCACCGCGTCGAAGCTCTGGTCGGCGAACGGCAGGTCCTCGGGACCGCCTTCCACGAAACGCACGCCGAGGTTTTCCGCGTCGGCCCGCAACCGCGCGCGGTTCGCGAGATCCGGCGCGAAGTCCGTCGACGTGACGTCGCACCAGCGGCGCGCGGCAGCCAGCGCCGCGTGGCCGTTGCCGACCGCGACGTCGAGGACGCGCGCGTCCTGGTACAAAGTCATGGTTTCACACAACTCCTCGCCGGCGATCTGCAAGGCATTACCCACGGCGGCATAATCCGCGCTCGTCCACGCGGTGCGCGGACGCGGGTGGTTTGGTCGGCGCGGCGCGTTCCGCGACAGGCTCAGGTTCATGGCATCCCTCCTCCAATCGGTTTCGAGTCGCCAAGGTACGGGTGCCCCGTGGTAGCCGGCGTGGGAAAGCCCATGGAATCGCTGCGCTTCCGGTTGCTCGGCCCGCTGGAGCTGTGGCGCGGGGGTGAGGTCGTGAAGCTGCCGGCCTCGCGCAAGGTGCGGGCGCTGCTCGGCATCCTGGTGCTGTCCAGCCGGCCGGTCGCGCGGTCGCAGGTCTGCGAACTGCTGTGGGACGTGCCCAACGACCCGCGCGGCGAATTGCGCTGGTGCCTGTCGAAGATTCGCGGCCTGGTCGACGAGCCGGCACGCAAACGCGTCGTCGCCGACGGCACCGCGATCCGGCTCGACCTCACCGACTGCTTCGTCGACACCACCGAGGTCACGCGCGCGCCCGAGCACGGCATCCGGAAGCTGGGCGCCGAGCGCCAGCAGGCGTTGACCGCGCATTTCGCGGGTGAGCTGCTCGAAGGTCTCGAGATCGCCCGCAGCCCGATGTTCGACGCATGGATCACCGCCGAACGGCGCCGCTTCCGCGGCATCCATGCGGTGCTGCTCGAGAACCTCGCGCGCGAACTGCCGCACGAGGCCGCCGGACCCTACCTCGAACAATGGCTGCGACTCGCCCCGTTCGATCGCAGCGCGCACGAGCTGATGCTGACGTCGCTGGCCCGCCAGGGCCGCATCGCCGACGGCGAGGCGCACCTCGCCTCGGCCAGCAAGCTGTTCGAGGCCGACGGCCTCGAGAGCGCGCCGCTGCGCGAGCTGTGGCGCGCGGCGCGCGAGAAGCACTCGGCCGGCTCCTCCGCCGCGGCGGCGCCGGCGGCCGCGCCGAACGTCGTCACGCTGCCCGAGATCGTCAGCGCGAACCTCACCGAGACGCGGCGCTACGCGCCCGAGTCCGCGACGACGCGCCGCGCCTCGCTCGCCGTGATGCCGTTCGTCGATCGTTCCTCGGACGCCGACCGCAAGGGCGGCGCGGCCGACGCGCTGGCGCGCGACGTCATCACGCGGCTCGCGAAGCTGCGCAGCATGTTCGTGATCGCCGCCGGCACCACGTTCGCGTTGCGAGACCGCGCGGTCGGGCCGGAAGAAGCCGGCCGCATGCTGAACGTCGACTACGTCGTCAGCGGCTCCGTGCGTCGGCACGGCAAACGCGAGACGGTCTCCGCGGAGCTGGTCGAGACGCGCACCGCGCGCGTCGTGTGGGCCGAGACCTTCGACGAGAAACACGACGACGCGTTGCTGGTGCTCGAGGAGATCGGCAACCGCATCGTCGCGGCCGTCGCGCACGAGATCGAGATGGTCGAGCGCAACCGCGCCATCCTGAAGCCGCCGAGCTCGCTCGACGCGTGGGAAGCGCATCACCGCGGCCTGTGGCACATGTACCGCTTCAACAAGACGGACAACGAACACGCGCGGCAGTTCTTCGCGCGCGCCGTCGAGCTCGATCCCACGTTCTCGCGCGCTTATGCCGGGCTGTCGTTCACGCATTTCCAGAACGCGTTCCTCGGCTGGAAAAAAGCCGCGCCGGAGATCGACCGTGCGTTCGAGACCGCCGGCCGCGGCCTCATGGTCGACGACCGCGACCCGACCGCACACTGGGCGATGGGTCGCGCCGAATTCCTGCGCGGCCGGCACGACCACTCCGTCGCGGAGCTGGAACGCTCGGTCGAGCTGTCGCCGAACTTCGCGACCGGCCACTACACGCTGGCGTTCGTGCATTGCCAGACCGGCGACCCGAACGCCGCCATCTCCTATTCGGATCACTCGCGGCAGCTGTCGCCGTTCGACCCGCTGCTGTTCGCGATGATGGGATCGCGCGCGCTCGGCCACGTGCGCCTCGGGCAATACGACGAGGCCGCCGAGTGGGCGGTCAAGGCCGCGGCGCGCCCGAATGCGCACCAGCACATCATGGCCATCGCCGCGATGTCGCTGGGCCTCGCCAACCGCATGACCGAGGCCGGCGAATACAAGAAGAAGATCCGCGAGCGCGTGCCGAACTACGACATGGCGCAGTTCCTGGGCGCGTTCCGCATGGCGCCGGATGCCGTCGACGTCTTCACGCGCGCCGGCAAAAAGATCGGGATTTCCTGACGTTATCCGCCGCGGGAACGCGGCCGGCACGCGCCCGGACGCCGGCCGGGCGGCGGCCCGAAGCCGGACCGCGCGCCGCCGTCGGGACCGCTGATTGACGCCCCTTCCGGCCCTGTGCTCCACTCGGCCGGCAAGGGGGTCCTCATGAAAACGTTCCGTGTCGCCCTGGTCTTCGGGTTGTTAGCCGCCTCGGGCGCCG
>DATJTW010000025.1:0-31071 GCA_035502995.1 Steroidobacteraceae bacterium
CGACCAGATGAGCTTCGCCGACATCGAGAAGAAGATCGCCGAGTTCGGCGCCAAGGCCAAGGAAGGCAAGCTGTCCATCGACGAGCTGACCGGCGGCACGTTCTCCATCACGAACGGCGGCACGTTCGGTTCGCTGCTGTCCACCCCGATCGTCAACATGCCGCAGAGCGCGATCCTCGGCATGCATGCCACGAAGGAACGTCCTGTGGTCGTCAACGGCGAGATCGTCGTGCGACCGATGATGTACGTCGCGATGTCGTACGACCATCGCATCATCGACGGCCGCGAGGCGGTGCAGTTCCTCGTCGCCATCAAGGACGCGCTGGAAGATCCGGCCCGCCTGCTGCTGAGCGTCTGACATGAGCACCGAATACGACGTGATCGTCATCGGCGGCGGTCCCGCGGGTTATCCCGCCGCCATCCGCGCCGCGCAGAACAAGCTCAAGGTCGCCTGCATCGACGAGTGGAAGAACAAGGACGGCAGCGCCGTCTTCGGCGGCACGTGCACGAACGCGGGTTGCATCCCGTCGAAGGCGCTGCTCGAGTCGTCCGAGCTGTACGTCAAGACGAAGGACGAGCTGGGCGTGCACGGCATCAAGGTCGGCGGCGTCGAATTCGACGTCGCGCAGATGCAGAAGCGCAAGACCGGCATCGTGAAGGCCAGCACCACCGGCATCGCCATGCTGCTGAAGAGCGCGGGCGTCACGCCGCTGCAGGGTCACGGCAAACTACTCGCCGGGCGCAAAGTGGAATTCACCGCGCACGACGGCAAGAAGGAAACGCTGAGCGCCAAGCACATCGTGCTGGCGTCCGGCTCCATCCCGACCGAACTGAAGGCGATGCCGTTCGACGGCAAGAACATCGTCGACAACTGGGGCGCGCTCGATTTCGAGAGTGTGCCGAAGAAACTGGCCGTCGTCGGCGCGGGCGTCATCGGGCTCGAGCTGGGCAGCGTGTGGCGCCGCCTGGGTTCCGAGGTCGTGGTGCTCGAGGCGCTGGATTCGTTCCTCGCGGTCGCCGACCAGGGTCTCGCGAAGGAAGCGGCGCGCCACTTCAAGAAGCAGGGGCTCGACATCAAGCTCGGCGCCAAGGTGTCCGGCGCGAAGTCGGGCGCCAGCGGCGTCGAAGTCAGCTACGCCGATGCGTCGGGTAGTCAGACGATCACCGTCGACAAGCTCATCGTCTGCGTCGGCCGTCGACCGTACACGGGCAACCTGCTCGCGGACGGCACGGGCGTCACGGTGGATGCGCGCGGCTTCATCGAAGTCGATGCGCACTGCAAGACCAAGGCCGAAAACGTCTGGGCCGTCGGCGACTGCGTGCGCGGTCCGATGCTCGCGCACAAGGCGAAGGACGAGGGTGTGATGGTCGGCGACCTGATCGCCGGCAAATACGGCCACATCAATTACGACGCGATCCCGTCGGTGATCTACACGCATCCCGAGATCGCGTGGGTCGGCCAGACGGAAGAGCAGGTGAAGGCCAGCGGCCGCGCCTACAAGATCGGCCAGTTCCCGTTCGCGGCCAGCGGCCGCGCGCGCGCGATGGAATCGACCGCCGGCTTCGTGAAGCTGATCGCCGCGCAGGACGACGACGAGATCCTCGGCGTGCACATCATCGGCCCGCTCGCGGGCGAGCTGATCGCCGAGGCCGTGCTGGCGATGGAATATTCGGCGAGCAGCGAAGACCTGCAGCGCACGATCCACGCGCACCCGACGTTGTCCGAGGCGCTGCACGAAGCGGCGCTGGCGGCCGACAAGCGCGCCATCGACAACATCAACCGCTGATGTCCCGGTTTCGGCGCGGGTGATTCCCGCGCCGAACCCTGCGAGACTGCGCGCCATGCGGCGCCGCCCCGTTTCCCTATTGTTAGTGATGCTCGCGACCCTGCTCGCGGCGGTCGCGGCCGTGGGTGCGTCGATCCCGTTCGTGTTCGGCGAAACGGCCGGGCGCAGCTATTCGGAGGGAGGAGTCTCCTGGCGCGACGCACTGCTGCGCGCGTCGGTCGGCGGCTGCAAGGATCGCCTGCCGCAAGGCGCGCGGCTGCGGCCGCAGATCCACGACTGCGTGATCAACCAGGTGCACGTCACGAACACGTCGCCGCACGGGCTCGAGTGCCGCGTCACGCTGGTCTTCCCCTCACCGGATGACGACGGCCGCACGCGCGTCGAACAGACGATCCACGTCGAGGCGAACAGGGAACGCTGGGTCGCGACGGCGTTCGGCCCGGCCTCGCTGGCGCCGGAATCCTTCTCGTCGAGTTGCGGGGTTGCCGCCCGGGGCGTGGCTAGTTAGCCGCGTCGAACACGAGCCGCGCGCGGCCTTCGGACGCGACGGCGCGGCCGTTTTCCTTGCGCGGTTCGTAGATCCACTTGCGCACCGCGGTCTGCGCGGCATCGTCGAAGACGCCCTTGGGCGATGACTCGACCACGGCGACGTCGCTGACGCGGCCGGTTTCGTTGATGTTGAACGACACGACCACGTAGCCGGCCGTCTTCGCGCGCACGTTGATGGGCGCCACCGGCGTCACGCGCCGCACGATCTTCGCCGGCACCACGTCGACCGGATCCGGCGGACGCTGCGCCGGCGCGGCGGCAGGCGCCATCGGCACCGCCGCGGAGCCGGAGGCCGGTGCCGACGCGATCGATGAGGTCGGCGTCGGATTCGGCGCGCGCGAGAGATTCGACGCGTCGCTGGCCTCGAGCGTGCGGCCACCGAAGTTGTTGCGTGCGTTGGTGCTGGGCACCGCATTGATCGGCGCATCGAGCGGGATCGTGGCCTGGCGCGGCGCCTCGCCGATCGGCGCGCCGAAGGTGCGCGTGGGGTTCTGGGGCGCCGAGTCCCGCGACGAACGCGATGGCGGCGACGAATCCAGCGTTCGCGTGGCGATGCGTTCGGGCGTGCGCTCGGCTGGCCGCGGACGTTGCGCGGTGGTGCTCCGGGAACCGGAAGAATTGCCCGCACCCGGCACGACAGCCGCCTGCTGGGGTGCCTGCGGCGCCTCGGCGCTCGTCGCGGACTCCGGCGGCGAGAGCTTCGCCAGCGCCGCGGCGCGGTCGATCGACGCCTGCAGGAACTCGCGACGCGGATGATCGGGCGACTTCTCCACCAGCTTCGCCAGCTCGGCGCGCGCGGTGACGAGGTCGTTGTCCATGATGGCTTTTTCGATGTCGATCTCGATCAGCGTCAGGTTGTCGGTCACCTTCTGCTGCTCGGCCATCTGCTGGACCGTGGCGGCGATCGCGGCTTCGCGCGCGCGCGCCTCGGGGTCGTAGAACTTCTCGATGGCGAACACGAGCACGGCAGCCACGGCGACGGCGGCGCCGCAGGCCATGAACAGCCGCTGCTTCTTGCGCTTCGCGGCTTCGTCGAACGCCTTCTGCTGCACGCCGAAGCGCGCCTGCGCGGAAATCGACGCGAGGTCGTCGTCGCGGGCCGGCGGCTGCTCGGGTGTCCACGCGGGGAAATCGCTGGTCGGCGGCGCGGCGCCGACGCCGACGTGCATCGGCGGGATCGAGGCCGGCTGCGGCGCGAGCGCCCGCATGCGGCCGGTATCGGAAGTAGAGGCGGGCGCGGGCGTTGCGCGCATCGGCGGAGGCTGGCGCGGCGGCGGCGGCGCGCGCAACGCCGGTTCGGGCGCAGCGGTCTGTGCTGCCTGGGCCGCCTGCGTGGCACGCGCGGCGGCGACGGCATAACGGCCGCTCGACGCGGTGGATGCGGGCGGCGCCGGCACGGCGGCCAGCGGCGCGGGGCCGCGCGGCGGGATCGGCGCGCGCGGCGTCGAACCCGAGGACGGGATGCCGCGTTCATCGAGCACAACGCGTTCGATGGTGCCGTCGGTCTCGTCGTTCGGTCCGCCGGTCACCTGCGCGATGGCCAGCCACAGCTCTTCGAGATCTATCGGATAGTTGATGGTCCGCTGCACCTTGAACGGCGCGAGACGCGGGCCTAACAACTGCAGGCGTTCGGGGGCGGCGGCGAAGATGCGCTTCAGCGGCTGCGCGGTGCGCGTGGTGCGGCCGAGGAGGTCGAGGCCGGAGCCGTCGACGCAGCGTTCGCAGGCGATCAGGACGTCGTAGGGATTCTGGCGCAGCAGCAGCAGCGCGTCGCCCTTGCTGGTGACGCAGTCGAGCTCGAGCACCCCGCGAATGGCACGCGCGATGGCCTCGAGACTCTCAGAGTCGTGATCGACCAGCAGGACACGCATGTGGCGTCCGTAACCCCGGTTATTTCAAGAAAAGCTTTGTGAGTAAACGCGATTCGACGTTATCTGGCGTCGCAACACGTCACGTTTTCCGGCCGATACCCGGCCGTTTGCCGGGTTAAGTCAAGCCGAGCGGCGCACCGACAGGACGCTTCCCACCTGGCGGAGACGCTGCAACAGACGCGTCAGATGCTGCGTGTCGTCAACGCCGAGACGCACGTCGATGGTAGCCGTCGACTGCGTGCGATCGGTAGTGGTGTGCATCATTTCGATGGAGATTTTTTCACTCGCGAGCAGATCGCCGATGTCCCGCACGAGTCCCTGTCGGTCGATGGCGACAATGTTGAGTGTCACAGCCTGCGGCTGCACCGCGTCGGCCCAAGATGCGGCGATCAACCGGTCCGGCCGGCTCGCGCTCATGCGCGCGAGGCCGGGACAATCCGCGCGATGCACGGTGACGCCGCGCCCCACCGTCGCGTAACCGGCGATCGGCTCGGGTTTCACGGGCGCGCAGCAGCGCGCGAAGCTCGTCGGCAGATCTTCGACGCCGCCGAGCAGCACCGGGGAGCGCGAGCTCTTGCGCGCCACGCCCTTTTTCCGCGGCGGTGCCGGTGCGGGCGCGGGCGGCGGCGCTTCGGCCGGCGCGGCCTTGCCCGCGTCCTCGTCTAACTTCCGGAACCACGCGCGCACCTTCGAGCGGCTGCGGGGACTGACCAGGAATCCCTGCGTCTCCGACAACCAGTCGCGGCTCGGGGCCGGATGTTTGTGAGTGATGATCTCGACGATCTCGCCGTTCGCCAGCGCGCGCGTCAGCGGCACGATGCGGCCGTTCACGCGCGCGCCGCGCGTGCGATGCCCGAGATCCGTGTGCACGTGATACGCGAAGTCGAGCGGCGTCGCCGCCGGCGGCAGATCGACCACTTCGCCCTTCGGCGTCAGTGCGTACACGCGGTCCTCGAACAATTCGGCGCGCACCTCGTCGAGGAAGTCGCGATCGCCGTCCTTCGACTCCGAGTCCAGCAGCTTGCGCACCCACTCGATCTTGCGGTCGTACGACACGTCGTGCGCGCGTGATTCCTTGTACCGCCAGTGCGCGGCCAACCCCAGCTCGGCCTGGTCGTGCATCTCGCGCGTGCGGATCTGCACCTCGACGGCCTTCGATTCCGGGCCCAGCACCGCGGTGTGGATGGAGCGGTAGAAGTTGTCCTTCGGCGTCGCGATGTAGTCGTCGAACTCGCCGGGAATGTACGTGTAGCGGCCGTGCACGAGGCCGAGCGCGGCATAACAGTCGGCCACGCTCGCCACGACGATGCGCACCGCGCGCAGGTCGAAGACCTGTTCGAACGTCAGCTGCTTGCGCTCCATCTTCCGGTGGATGCTGTAGATGTGTTTGGGGCGGCCGTACACCTCGGCCGCGACGCCGGCGCCGCGCAGCATCTCCTCGAGCGAGCGGCACAGCTCGGCGATGTACCGCTCTCGGTCGGCGCGCTTCTCGGCCAGCGCCGCGGCGATGCGCTTGTAGTCGTCGGGCTGCAGGAAGCGGAACGCGAGGTCCTCCAGTTCCCACTTGAGCTGCCAGAGGCCGAGACGATTCGCGAGCGGCGCGAACACTTCGCGCGTCTCCAGCGCGAGGCGCTCACGCGTCGCGGCGTGGCCATCCTTCGCGGCGGACAGCTCCACCAGCTGTCGCGCGAGCCGCGCCAGCACCAGCCGCGGATCGCTGACGACGGACAGCAGCATCTTGCGCAGTGCCTCGGCCTGCGCCGGCTCGAGGTGATGGGTCGTCGCGGCGACGGACGTCAGCCGGATGTCGCCGAAATGCGCGAGCTCGCGCGCCAGCGTCGTCGCGGCCGGTCCGAAATGCAGCTCGATCTCCCGGGATTCGTCGCTGCCCGCGGTGGACGTGCTGCTCAGCGCGAGTTGCTCCAGCATCGCCGCCGCGAGCACGCCGTCCTCGGTCAGCGAGGCGACGATCACCGCCGCGTCGACGGCGCGATCGATGGCCGCGCGCGCCACGCCCCAGCTCTCGAGCCGGGCCGCGTGCGCGTCGATCGAATGTTTGAGCTCGGGCGAGCAGGAGTGGAGGTTGTGCACGGAAATCGGGAGCGCAAACCGGGGTGAGGCAGGCGCGATTTGCCGTGTATCATAGCCGCACTTTTTCAAGCGCAAGCAAAGGTTTGCATCGCTGATGGCGCGATACCCGATGAGATCATCCTGGCGAGGTTATCGTCCCGGCGCCGTCGCGTCGGCGACGCCGTCCGTCGCGCGGATGTCTCCGGCCGTCACCACGCGCATCCTCGGCCTCGACCCCGGCAGCCTGCGCACCGGCTTCGGCATCATCGACTGCGACCAGGGCACGCTGCGCATCGTCGCGCAGGGCTGCATCGCGACCTCGGGCGGCCCGCTGGCCGATCGCCTGCGCATTATCCATGCGAAGGTCGCCGAGCTCATCGTCACGCACCGGCCTGGCGAGATCGCCGTCGAGCGCGTGTTCCTGTCGAAGAACGCGGACAGCGCGCTGAAGCTCGGCCAGGCACGCGGCGCCGCGCTGGCCGCCGTGCCGGCGGCGCTCGGCGTGCACGAATACGCGCCGCGCGCGATCAAGCTCGCGGTGGCCGGCATCGGCGGTGCCGAGAAGTCGCAGGTCGCGCACATGGTCAAACAACTGCTGGCCATCGATCTCAAGCTCGCGGCGGATGCCGCGGACGCGCTGGCCATCGCCATCTGCCACGCGCACAGCCGGAAGCTGGAGCCCCTGTTCGCGGACGTCGGCGCGTGATCGGCTTCGTGCGCGGCAAGCTCGTGGTGAAGACACCGCCGCATCTCACGGTGGACGTCGGCGGCGTGGGCTACGACATCGAAGCGCCGATGTCGACGTTCTACACGCTGCCGGCCGTCGGCGCGGACGTGCGCCTGCTCACCCACCTCGTCGTGCGCGAGGACGCGCACATCCTCTACGGCTTCGGCTCGCAGGAAGAGCGCGCGTTGTTCCGCAATTTGCTCAAGGTCTCGCAGGTCGGGCCGAAGCTCGCGCTGGCGATCCTGTCCGGCGTCAGCGTCGAGGGCTTCGCCACGCTGGTCAAACTACAGGACACCGCGGCGCTGACGAAGATTCCCGGCGTCGGTCGCAAGACGGCCGAGCGCGTGTTGCTCGAGATGAAGGATCGCCTCGACGCGCTGGACGAAGCGAAGATTTCGGGCGCGATGCCGATGACGCCGTCCAGCGTCGAAGGCGAAGCGTGGACCGCGCTGGTCGCGCTCGGCTACAAACCCGCCGAAGTCACCGCGATGCTGAAACCGCTCGCGGGCCAGGGCGGCACTGCCGAAGAACTGATCCGCCGCGCGCTGCAGAGCCAGGTGAGGGCGTCGTGAGCGTGGGTTCCGACCGGATCGTCGGCGCTGCGGGCTCGCGCGAGGAAGAGGCCGTCGACCGCGCCATCCGCCCGAAGAAGCTCGCCGACTACGTCGGCCAGGAGCAGGTGAAGGCGCAGCTCGAGATCTTCGTGCAGGCCGCGGTGAAGCGCGGCGAGGCTCTCGATCATGCCTTGATCTTCGGACCGCCCGGTCTCGGCAAGACCACGCTCGCCAACATCCTCGCCAGCGAGCTCGGCGTCAGCCTGCGGCAGACCTCGGGCCCCGTGCTCGAGCGTCCCGGCGATCTCGCCGCGTTGCTGACGAACCTGCAGCCGCGCGATGTGTTGTTCATCGACGAGATCCACCGCCTCTCGCCCGTCGTCGAGGAAGTGCTGTATCCGGCGATGGAGGATTTCCAGCTCGACATCATGATCGGCGAGGGCCCGGCCGCGCGCTCGATCAAGCTGGCGCTGCAGCCGTTCACGCTGATCGGCGCGACCACGCGCGCCGGCCTCCTGACGTCGCCGCTGCGCGACCGCTTCGGCATCGTGCAGCGCCTCGAGTTCTACACGGTCGGCGAGCTCGAGAAGATCGTCACGCGCTCGGCCGGCATCCTCGGCGTGCCGATCGACGCGGGCGGCGCCGGCAAGATCGCGCAGCGCTCGCGTGGCACGCCGCGCATCGCGAACCGCCTGCTGCGCCGCGTGCGCGACTACGCCGAGGTGAAGGCGAATGGCCACATCGACGAAGCCGTCGCGCGCGCCGCGCTCGACCTGCTCGAGGTCGATCCGCAAGGCTTCGACGCGCTCGACCGCAAGCTGCTGTCGACCATCATCGAGAAGTTCGACGGCGGCCCGGTCGGCATCGAGAGCCTGGCCGCGGCGATCGGCGAGGAGCGCGGCACGCTCGAGGACGTCATCGAGCCCTTCCTGATCCAGCAGGGCTTCCTGATGCGCACGGCCCGCGGCCGCATCGCCACGCGTTCTGCCTACCTGCATTTCGGCCTCAAGATCCCGGAGCGCGCGCTGACCAACCTGCCGCTGTTCGAGGCCGACAAGTGACTGCCGGTTCTCCGGGCGAATTTTCCTGGCGCGCACGCGTCTACTGGGAAGACACCGATGGCGGAGGCGTCGTGTATTACGCCAACTACCTCAAGTTCATGGAGCGCGCGCGCACCGAGTGGCTGCGGGCCCAGGGGCATTCGCAGGCGGAGCTGGCCGAGACCTTCGGCTTCGTGTTCGCCGTCGTCGAGGTGAAGGTGAACTATCGGCGCCCGGCGCGACTCGATGATGAGCTGGTCATCACCTGCCTGCCGGTGCCGGAAGGCCGCGCGTCGGTGAGATTCAAACAGACCGTGAAGAAGGGCGATCAAACACTGGCGGATGGCGAGGTCCGCGTGGCCTGCGTGGATGCGAAGAGCTTCCGCCCGCGGCCGCTGCCCGACTTCATCAATCCGGCCGCCTGAAGGAACGCGATGGAAAACGAACTCTCGATAGTCAAGCTGGTCCTGAACGCGAGCCCCGTCGTGCAGGCGGTGATGAGCCTGCTGCTGCTGGCGTCGCTGTTCTCCTGGACCATCATCTTCCGCAAGCGCGCGCTGCTGTCGCGCATGCACGACGAAGCGGAGAGCTTCGAGAACAGCTTCTGGAAGGGCGGCGACCTCACCGCGCTGTACCGGCAGATCGAGAGCCGAGGCGGTGCCTCCGGCATGTCGAGCATCTTCGAGTTCGGGTTCCGCGAGTTCGCGCGGTTGAAGCAGGGCGGCATTCCCGCGGACCAGCTGCTCGAAGGCGCGCGCCGCGCGATGCGCGTCGGCCAGCTGAAGGAGATCGAGCGGCTCGAGGAGAGCCTCGCGAACCTCGCGACCATCGGCTCGACGAGCCCGTACGTGGGCCTGTTCGGCACGGTGTGGGGCATCATGAGCTCGTTCGTAGCGCTCGGCGGCGTGCAGCAGGCGACGCTCGCGATGGTCGCGCCCGGCATCTCAGAAGCGCTGATCGCCACCGCGATCGGCTTGTTCGCCGCGATCCCGGCGGTCATCGGCTACAACCGCTTCGCCGACCAGGTGAGCCGCCTCGAGCTGCGCTACGACGCGTTCATGGAAGAGTTCTCGACCATCCTGCAGCGTTATGCCGGCACGCCGGCGAAGTAGGTAGACGATGGCCTCCGTGCAACAAGGTGGTCGACGCGGCAAGCGCCTGATGGGCGAGATCAACGTCGTGCCGTACATCGACGTGATGCTCGTGCTGCTGATCATCTTCATGATCACCGCGCCGCTGCTCACCGAGGGCGTGCGCGTCGAATTGCCCAAGGCCGGTGCAAGACCGATCCCGCCGGAGATGATGAAGGACACCAAGCCCATCATCCTGTCCATCGATGCGCAGGGCCGGCTGTTCCTGAACTACAACCAGCCCGAGGACGAACCCCTCGACGCCGCGAAGGTCGAAGCGGAAGCGGCCGCCGTCCTGAGACGTGCGCCGCAAACCGTGGTGTTGGTCAAAGGTGACTATCGGGTGGCGTACGGCGAAGTGGTGGGTGCGATGACGATCCTGCAGCGCGCCGGCGCGGACAAGGTCGGCTTCGTCACCGAATCTCCGCAGAAGAAGAAAGGTTCGTAGCCGGAATGCCGCCACGCCAGAAGTCGCTGACACGGGGGCGCTGGAGCTCGATCGCGCTCTCCGTGCTGCTGCACTCGCTCATCGTGGCGGTGGCCGTGTTCGCCTGGAAATTCTGGAAACGCACGCCGGAGCCGCCGCAGACGCTGGCCATCGAGGCCACCGTCGTCGATGCCAGCGCGCTGAAGGGCGCCTCGACCAAACCACCGCCGCCCGAACCGCCGCCGCCGGAGCCCGTCCCCGAGCCGCAACCGGAGCCGGAGCCCGAGACGCCCCCCGAAGAGCAGGGCCCGCCGAAACCGGATCCGGCCGAGATCGAGCGCCGCGAACAACAGGAGCGCGAGAAGGTCGAACAGCAGAAGCGCGAGCAGGAAGAGAAGGCCGCGCAGGAGCTGAAGGTCAAGGAAGAGGCCGAGCGCGTCGAGCAGCAGAAGCAGGCGGCAGCGAAGGCCGCGGCCGAGAAGAAGGCGGCTGCCGACAAGGCCGCGGCCGAGAAAAAGCGCGCGGACGACGCCGCGGCGAAGAAGAAGGCCGACGAGCTCGCCGCGAAGAAGGCGGCCGACGACAAGGCGCGCCAGGCCCGCGAGTCCGAGCTTCGCCGCAGCCTCGAGGCCGAGGAACGCGGCCGGGCATTGCAGAACAGTGACGAGGCGAATCGCTGGCATGCGGCGATCGTGGCCCGTATAACGCGCGCGTGGATCCGGCCGCCCTCGGCACAGCCGGGCATCGAGTGTATTGTCTCGGTCACGCAGGTCCCGGGTGGTGAGGTCACCGCCGTCAAGGTGATCAGCTGCAACGGCGGCGATGCCGCGCTGCGTGATTCGGTCGAGGCCGCCGTCCTGCGTGCATCGCCCCTGCCGGCGCCGCCCGATCCAGCGCTCTTCGAGCGCAATTTGGAGCTAACATTCGCACCGACTTGATGAAGGACCGCATGAAAAAATTCGCGACGACTTTCCTGCTGGCGTCCCTGGCGCTGGCCGCGCCCGCGTTCGCGCAGCTGCGCCTCACCATCACGTCCGGCGTGACCGACCCGATCCCGATCGCCATCGTGCCGTTCACGCGCGCGTCGCCGGCGGACGGCGGGCTCGACGTCGCGCAGGTCATCGAGCGCGACCTGCAGAGCAGCGGCCGCTTCAAGACGATGGCGCGCAACGACATGCCGTCGCAGCCGACGCAGGCCGCCGACGTCATCGCCGCGTCGTGGAAGCAGCTGAACAACGACTACGTCGTCGTCGGCCGCGTCAGCACGCAGGCGGACGGCAACGTCCGCATCGACGCCGACCTCGTCAACGTGCTCACCGGCCAAACCGTGTTCGCGCCGAACGCGTCGGCCACGCCGGCGAACCTGCGCAACGCCGCGCACCGGCTCGCCGACAAGCTGTATGAAAAGATCACCGGCGTGCGCGGCGCCTTCGCCACGCGCATCGCCTACGTCTCCGTCGACGGCAAGGCGCCGAACCAGCGCTACGAACTGCTGGTCGCGGACGCCGACGGCGCCAACCGCAAGAAGGTCATGAGCTCGCCGCTGCCGATCATGTCGCCGTCGTGGTCGCCGGACGGCGAGTGGCTGGCGTACGTGTCGTTCGAGCGCCGCGTGTCGACCGTGTTCGTGCAGCACCTGAAGAGCGCGAAGAAGATCCCGGTGTCCGCGCGCGCCGGCATCAACGGCGCGCCGTCGTATTCGCCGGACGGCAAGAAGCTCGCGCTGACGCTGTCGGGCAGCAACGGC
This sequence comes from Steroidobacteraceae bacterium, assembly GCA_035502995.1. Lineage (GTDB taxonomy): Bacteria > Pseudomonadota > Gammaproteobacteria > Steroidobacterales > Steroidobacteraceae > CADEED01. The sequence goes on from DATJTW010000025.1 coordinate 11,903, forward strand.
AACCTCGACATCTATCTGCTCGATCTCGCCAGCCAGCAGCTGACGCGGCTGACCGACGACCAGGCCATCGACACCGAGCCGGTGTTCGCGGCCGACGGCGGGTCCATCTACTTCACGTCCGACCGTTCGGGCAGCCCGCAGATCTACCGGCTGACCGTGGGTAGTTCGGAGCGTCCGAAGCGCATCACGTTCTCCGGCTCGTACAACGCGCGGCCGCGCATCTCGCCGGACGGCAACCAGCTCGCGCTGCTGACGCTCATCGACGGCTCGTATCGCATCGCCGTGCAGGACCTGAAGAGCGGCAACATCACCGTGTTGTCGAAGGGCCGCCAGGAAGAATCGCCGAGCTTCGCGCCGAACGGCGCCATGCTCATCTTCGCCGGCCGCGATCGCGGCCAGGGCGTGCTGCAGACAGTTTCCGTCGATGGACAGATCCAGGCCCGGCTCGACGCCGACGCCGGAGAAGTCCGCGAACCGGTTTGGGGGCCATTCCTGCCATGAATATCCAGAAAGGTGTACACATGAAGAAGATCGTTTCGACCGCGTTGATCACCGGCTTGTTCGTCCTGATGGCCGCTTGCGGCACCAAGCCGACCGAACAACCGCCACCGCCGCCCGCGCAGACGACGGACACCAGCGCCGTCGACAACGCGAACGCGACCACCGACGAAACCGCCATCCAGGGTCCGTCGGGCGAGTTGCTGTCGAAGCGCATCGTGTATTTCGACTACGACAGCGCCGAGATCCGCGCGGATTCGCAGACCGTCGTGGCCGCGCATGCGCGCTATCTCGCCGGCGCCGCGGCGCAGAAGGTGCGTCTCGAAGGCCATGCCGACGAGCGTGGCTCGCGCGAGTACAACATCGGTCTCGGCGAGCGTCGCGCGCAGGCCGTGCGTCGCGCGCTGCTGTTGCAGGGCGTCGCCGAAGTGCAGCTCAGCACCGTGTCGTACGGTGAAGAGCGGCCGGCGGTCTCCGAGAGCAACGAGCAGGCGTACGCCGCGAACCGTCGCGTCGAGATCGTCTACCTGAAGTAATCGGGGTCGTCATGAACCTTCGCTCGTCACTGATCGTGCTCGCCAGCGTCGTGGTGCCCGGCTTCACGATCCTGGGTTGCGCGGTGTCGCCGGAAGAAGATCCGGTGCAGATCCGGCTCAAGGATCTCGACAGTCGCGTGCAGCGCATCGAACGCGTGCTGACCAACCAGAGCCTCATGGAGCTGGCGCAGCGCATCGATCGGCTGCAGGCGGACCTGCGCACCATCCGGGGCGAGGTCGAGCTGCTGCAGAACCAGAGCGAAGGCGGCAAGAACCAGTCGCGCGCGCTGTACGGCGATCTCGAGAAGCGGTTGGCCGCGCTCGAGACGCTGAACAGCGTCGGCGCGGGTGGAGCGCCGGCGGGCGGTGGCGGTGCGCTGCCGCCGGGCGGCGAACAGGCCGCGTACGACGCGGCCTTCAACGCCCTGAAGGGTGGCGACTACGCGAAGTCCATCGCCGGCTTCAAGGGTTTCGTGGCCGCGTATCCGACGAACCCGCTCGCGAGCAACGCGCAGTACTGGCTCGGCGAAGCGTACGCGTTCCAGGGCGAGTATCCGGCGGCGATCGCCGCGTGGCAGAAGGTCACGACCGAATGGCCGGATTCGCCGAAGGCGCCCGACGCGCTGGTGAAGATCGGCTTCACGCAGGCCACGCAGGGCAAGACCGGCGACGCACGCGTCACGCTCGAGGATGTCGTGCGCCGCTTCCCCGGCACGTCGGCCGCGCAGCTCGCGACGGATCGCCTCAAGAAACTGAAGTGACCGATGGCCGTTGATCCAGCCCCGCGGCTGAAGATCACCGAGATTTTCCATTCTCTGCAAGGGGAGGCCGACACCGTCGGCTTCCCCACCGTCTTCGTGCGCCTGACCGGCTGCCCGTTGCGCTGCCAGTACTGCGACACCGCGTACGCATTCCACGGCGGCGAGTGGCTGTCGCTGGACGAGATCGTCGCGAAGGTCGGCGAATACGGCGCACGCCACGTCTGCGTGACCGGCGGCGAGCCGCTGGCGCAGAAGAACTGCCTGCCGTTGCTGACCCGGCTCTGCGACGCTAACTACCGCGTGTCGATCGAGACCAGCGGCGCCATGCCGCTCGGCGGCGTCGACCCGCGCGTGAACCGGGTCGTCGACGTGAAGACGCCCGGCTCGAACGAGGAGCCGCGCAACCGCTACGACGAACTCGCCCGGCTGCGTCCGGAAGAACAGATCAAGTTCGTGATCTGCGGCCGCGACGACTACGAGTGGAGCCGCGCCAAGGTGGCCGAGCTCGGCCTCGACAAACGCTGCACCGTGCTCTTCAGCCCCAGCGCCGACCAATTCCCGGCCCGCGACCTCGCCGACTGGATCCTCGCCGACCGTCTGCCCGTTCGCTTCCAACTCCAGCTCCACAAGGTCCTGTGGGGCAACACGCCCGGGAAGTGAGAGGTGGTGTCAGAGAGGGATAACAGGCGTAACTCTGGAGGCGAGCGATGACTCGCGCCGTCATTCTGCTGTCCGGCGGCCTCGACTCCGCCACCGTCCTCGCCCTGGCAAAAGCCGACGGCCGCGAATGTTTCGCGCTGTCCGTCTCGTACGGCCAGCGCCACCAGGCCGAGCTCAACGCCGCCACGCGCGTCGCACTGGCGCTCGGCGCGCGCGAGCATCGCATCATGCACGTCGGCCTCGGCCGCATCGGCGGCTCCGCGCTGACCGACCTCACCATCGACGTGCCGACCACGCCGGGCGAGGGCATTCCCGTCACCTACGTTCCCGCGCGCAACACCATCATGCTGTCGCTCGCGCTGGCCTGGGCCGAGGTGCTGGGCGCCGAGGAGATCCACGTCGGCGTGAACGCGGTCGACTACTCCGGCTACCCCGATTGCCGCCCCGAATATGTCGCGGCGTTCGAGCACTTGGCGCGGCTCGCGACCAAGGCGGGCGTGGAGGGCAGGCCGCTGTCCGTGAAAGCGCCGCTGGTGAACCTGTCCAAGGCCGAGATCATCCGCACCGGCACGAAACTCGGCATCGACTACGCCCTGACCGTCTCCTGCTACCAGGCCGACGCCGCCGGCCGCGCCTGCGGCGCCTGCGATTCCTGCCGGCTGCGGCGCGAGGGATTTGCCGCCGCGGGCGTGCCCGATCCCACGAATTATTCCGCCGCGAAGATCGTGTAAACTTCGCGCCCTTCTCGCGGGTCGGTAGCTCAGTTGGTAGAGCAGCGCCCTTTTAAGGCGTTAGTCGTGGGTTCGAGCCCCACCCGACCCACCAATCAATCCTCGCTCGCTCCGCGGTCTGGCATCCACCAGGGCACTGCGCGATAGTCGCGCGCGGGGGAGGGGAGTCGTGAGAATGATTACGATCTGCCGCGCCTTGTTGGCGTGTGTCCTGTGCATATCCGTCTGCCGTGCAGATACGGGCGTGCTCGTCGAACACGTACCGCATGGCGCGGAACCCGCGATCGTGCTCGCGGTGGTGAAACAAGCCTTGATCAATCGCGCATGGACCGTTCGTTTGGTCGAGGGCAATCACGTCGACGCCGACATCAGCCACGGTCAAATCGAAGCGCGCATCCGCATCGAGTTGTCGCAAAACCGCCTGACGTACGAAGGCTCGAGCCGCCGGATGCTGCCGACCGGTCCACAGGGGCAAAAGGTTCTTCGCGAAGGCGAGACTCCCAAGCGCTGGCTCGAATACTTGCGCCGCGACATCTCCAGCATCCTCGCCACCATGCCCGAGCATCGCTGACCGCGTGAGCGCGACCAACTTCGACTTCGTCATCATCGGCGCCGGCACCGCCGGTTGCCTGCTCGCCAATCGTCTCTCCGCGAATCCGCAACACCGCGTGCTGCTCGTCGAAGCCGGCGGCAACGACGACTACCACTGGATCCACATCCCCGTCGGCTACCTCAAGTGCATCGGCAATCCGCGCACCGACTGGCGCTACCGCACCGAACGCGAGCCCGGCCTGAACGGCCGCGATCTTCTCTACCCGCGCGGCAAGGTCCTGGGCGGCAGCTCGAGCATCAACGGCATGATCTACATGCGGGGCCAGGCGCGCGACTACGACGCCTGGGCCGCCGAGACCCGCGACGACGCCTGGCGCTGGGACAACGTATTGCCGGATTTCCGCGCGCACCAACGCTCGTTCCGCCGCGAGCTCGATGACTCGGCCGCCGACCACCACGGCGCCGACGGCGAATGGCGCGTCAGCAAACAACGTCTGCGCTGGGACATCCTCGACGCCTTCGCGCTGGCCGCCGAACAGGCCGGCTTCCCGCGCATCGACGACTTCAACCGCGGCGACAACGCCGGCGTCAGCTACTTCGACGTGAACCAGCGCGGCGGCATGCGCGTCAGCTCCGCGAAGGCGTTCCTGAAACCGGTGCGCTCGCGTCCGAACCTCACCGTGTGGACGGACACGCCGACCGAGAAGCTGCTCGTCGAACGCGACGCCGACGGCGCACTACGCGCCACCGGCGCGACACTGCGTCGCGGCGCCGAGCGAATCACCGTCACCGCCACGCGCGAAGTCGTCCTCGCCGCCGGCGCCATCGCCAGCCCGCAGATCCTGCAACTCTCCGGTCTAGGCCCGGCCGAGCTGCTGACCAGACACGGCATCACCGTGGCGAAGGACATCCCCGCCATCGGCGCCAACCTGCAGGACCACCTGCAGATCCGCCCCGTCTTCAAGGTGCGCAACGTCCGCACACTGAACGAAGTCGCCTCCACCTGGTGGGGCCGCGCCGGGATCGCGCTCGAGTTCGCGCTCCGGCGCACCGGCCCGATGAGCATGGCGCCGTCGCAACTCGGCGCCTTCGTCCGCAGCGATCCCTCGCGCCCGCACGCGAATCTGCAATACCACGTGCAGCCGCTGTCGCTGCGCGCCTACGACCAGCCGATCGACAGCTTCCCGGCGTTCACCGCCAGCGTCTGCAACCTGAACCCGACCAGCCGCGGCACCGTGCACATCCGCAGCGCCGACGTCGCCGACGCGCCGCGCATCGCGCCTAACTATCTGTCCACCGCCGAGGACCGGAAAGTCGCCGCGGATTCGCTGCGCGTCACGCGCCGCATCGTCGCCCAGCCGGCCCTGGCGCCGTTCGAGCCGCGCGAACACCTGCCGGGCCCGCAGTTCACCAGCGACGAAGACCTGGTCCGCGAAGGCGGCAACATCGCGAACACCATCTTCCATCCGGTCGGCACCGTACGCATGGGCGCGCCCGACGACGCCACGGCGCCGCTGGATTCCCACCTGCGCCTGCGCGGCGTGCGTGGCCTGCGCGTCGTGGACGCCAGCATCATGCCGACCCTCGTCAGCGGGAACACGAACAGCCCGACGCTGATGATCGCGGAGAAGGCGGCTCGCTGGATCGTGGCCGGGACCTGATCGGGCAGTTACACTCGGCGCTCTTTTTCACGGGGGGTAACCGGATGAACAGGACGCTGGGGCTCGTCACGAGCCTGTGTTTGCTGGCGGGAACCGCGGTCGCGGCGGAGCCGGGGAACTGGAAGCCGCTCTTCAACGGCAAGGATCTGAAAGGCTGGTCCGCGCACTACGCGTCGAAGAACGTGCCGGCCGATGCGCCGACGCCGGCCGCCATCTTCAAGGTCGAGAACGGCGTCATCCATGCGTACGCCGCGCAGCCGACCGGCACCGTGCCGCCGACCGCTTACCTCGTCACCGACGCCGAGTACAAGGACTACGTCCTGTCGCTCGAATACCAGTGGGGCGAGAAGAAGTACGAGCCGCGCCTGAACCTCGTGCGCGACGCCGGCCTGCTGTACCACGTCTACAAGGAGCGCGACGGCGACTGGCCGGCCAGCGCCGAGGCGCAGATCCAGGAAGGCGACACCGGCGATTCGTGGGCCGTGTCCTCGCAGGTCACGAGCTTCGTCGATCCGAAAACCGGCTTCTACGCGTTGCCCGAGAACGGCGGAGTGCCCGTCACCACCGGTGCCGACGGCCAGAACCTGCGCACGCGCCACAGCCGCACCAACGAATACCCGGGCTGGAACAAGCTCGAGGTCATCGTGCGCGGCGACCAGGCGACTCACGTCGTGAACGGCCTGGTGAACCTGCGCGTGACCGACATCAAGTCGTGGGACGCGGCTAACAAGTCGTGGATCAAGCTCGACAAGGGCCGCATCGCGCTGCAGGCGGAGAGCGCCGAGATCTCCTATCGCAACATCAGGCTGCGCCCGATCGAGAAGACCGACGACGCGCCGCCGGCGCCGTTCACCACCGAGATCTGGTTCCCCGTGCCGCCGAAGGTCACGCCGGCCGAGAAGCCGGGCGCGCCGCCGTCCGATGCCATCGTGCTGTTCGACGGCAAGTCCATGACCGGCTGGAAGAGTGCGAAGGACGGCAGCGAGGCGAAGTGGACCGCGAAAGACGGCGAGCTGATCGTCGCGCCCGGCACCGGCGACATCCAGACGAAGGACGTCTTCGGCGACGTGCAGCTGCACGTCGAGTGGTGGGATCCGTCGCTGCCGCCGGACAAGGTCAACCAGGACCGCGGCAACAGCGGCATCTTCCTGCAGGACGTCTACGAAGTGCAGGTTCTCGACAACTACGAGAACAAGACCTACGTGAACGGCATGGTTGGGTCCATCTACAAACAGTACCCGCCGCTGGTGAACGCCGCGTGGCCCGCCGAGCACTGGCAGACGTACGACATCATCTTCACCGCGCCGCGCTTCAACGCGGATGGTTCGCTGCAGTCGGCGGCGCGCCTCACGGTGCTGCTGAACGGCGTGCTCGTGCAGAACGACTCGGTGCTGAAGGGCGGCACGACGTACATCGGTGCGCCGAGCTACAAACCACACGGCGCGATGCCGATCCGGCTGCAGGACCACGGGCACCTGGTGCGCTTCCGCAATATGTGGTTGCGCAAGCTGTAGTTTGAAGATCCTCGAGAATCGCGTCCCGCCACCGGCAGTCATGCTGCTGGTGGCGGGCGCCATGTGGAGCGCGGATCGGCTGCTTCCGGCGCTCTCCACGAACTACCCCGGCCGCGTGCTCATCGCCTGCCTCTGCGCGGCGTCTGGCATCCTGATCGCGCTGGCCGGCGTCTTCGAGTTCCGCCGCGCCCGTACCACCGTCGACCCGCTGCATCCTGAGCGGGCGACCGCCGTCGTCGACGGCGGCATCTACCAGTTCACCCGCAATCCGATGTACCTGGGCATGTTGCTCGGCCTCATCGGCCTGACCGCGTTCCTCGCGAACCTGCTGATGCCGATCGGCCCGGTGCTGTTCATCCTCTACATCAACCGCTTCCAGATCGCTCCCGAAGAACGCGCGTTGATCGGGCTGTTCGGTGATCCGTACCGCGCCTACCTCGCGCGCGTTCGGCGCTGGATCTGAATCACGGCTTCCCCGCGCGCAGACCGTTCGCCACGGCGATGAGCTCCGCGGTCTCGTGCACCGCCACGGTCAGCGCGATGCCGATCACTCCCGCGACTGCCAGGGGGATCATCACCGCCAGCACCGCGAGCGACAGCACGATGTTCTGCCGACTCACGCGCCGCGCCTTGAGCCCGAGTGCCAGCGCGACCGGCACCTGCTTCAGATCGTCGGCCATCAGCGCGACATCCGCGGCGTCGATCGCCGCGTCCGTTCCGGCGGCGCCCATCGCGATGCCGCAGGTCGCCGCGGCGAGCGCCGGCGCATCGTTCACGCCGTCACCGACCATCAGCACCGGCCCGCCGGCCCCCAGCTCGCGGATCGCCGCCACCTTCCCATCGGGCTTCAATCCCGCGCGCACGTGATCGATGCCGATGCGCCGCGCAACGGCTTCACCGGTCACCTGGTTGTCGCCGGTCAACATCACGGTGCGGATGCCTTGCGCGTGGAGCGCGGCGACCACCTCGCGAGCCTCCGGTCGCAGCTGGTCCTGCATGGCGATCACACCCATCGCCTTGCCGCCGGTCGCGATGACCACGGCGGTCTTGCCCTCGGCCTGGAAGCCATCGATGGCGTCCAGCAGGTCGCCGAAGGGAATGTTCATCTCTCGCGCCAGAGCAGGGCTGCCGATGAGCCAGCCCTGACCGTCGACATCGGCACGCGCGCCGCCGCCGGTGATCGACTTGAACTCCGTCGCCGTGCGCAGCGCGATCATCTTCTCCGCCGCCGCGGCGACGATCGCCTGTGCCAATGGATGCTGCGAAAAATTCTCGACGGTCGCCGCGATCGCCAGCAGCTCGTCGGCATCGAAGCCCACCGGTACCACATCCGTCACCACCGGCCTGCCCAGCGTCAGGGTGCCGGTCTTGTCGAACGCGATCGTGCGGATCACGCCGAGATGCTCGAGGTGCGCGCCGCCCTTGATCAGGATGCCGCGTTTTCCCGCGGCGCCGATGCCGGCGGCCATGGCCATCGGCATCGACATGATCAACGCGCAGGGTGCCGCGGCCACCAGCAGCACGGTAGCGCGCTTGGCCCAGGCCACGACGTCACCGTCGAGCGCCCAGGGAACCACGATCAACAGGATCGCGGCCGCGAGCACGGCCGGGCTGTAGCGCCGGCCGAAGCGCTCTATCCACTGCTGCGCGCGACCCTTCTCGTCCTGCGCCTGTTCGACGAGATGGATCACCTTCGACAGGGTGTTGTCGGCGAAGGCCGCGGTCGCTTCGATCGTGAGCACGCCTTCGCCGTTGATCGAGCCGGCGAACGCCTTCGAGCCCGTCGCCTTGTCGACCGGCATCGACTCGCCGGTGACCGCCGCTTCGTTGACGCCAGAACGTCCTTCGACGACGACGCCGTCGGTGGCAATGCCTTCGCCTGGCCGCACACGGAAGCGGGCGCCCACCGTCAGGGCAGTGGCCGGCACCGTCTTCTCCTCGCCGTTCTCGATGACTCGAGCTTCCTTTGGTGCGAGATCGAGCAGGCCGCGGATGGACGCGCGCGTGCGCGCATACGTGAACTCTTCGAGTCCCTCGGCGGCACCGTACAACACGACCAGCGCCGCGGCCTCGTTCCACAGCCCGAGCAGCGCCGCGCCGGTCGTCGCGCCGATCATCAGCATCTCGATGCCGATGACGCGTTCGTGGACGAGGTCTTCGAGTCCCTCGCGGATCCAGTGCAGGCCGCCGAGCAAGATCGTCGCGGCGTACAGCCCGATGGAGATGGCACGCGGCAGCCCCAGCCACGATTCACCCACGAATGTGCCGAACGCGACGACGCCTGCAAGCAGCGCATTGCGCAGCGGCGGGAACTGGAACCACTTGCCGTCGAAGGCCTCGACTTTCCCATCGTGCGCGCTCATGACTGGCCCTCCGTCGCGGGAACCGCGTCGATGACCGGCTCGTCCTGACGACGCCACGCCAGTCGATACAACCCCGGCAACACCAGCAACGTCAGCAGCGTCGACGACAAAATGCCGCCGATGACCACGGTCGCCAGCGGCCGCTGCACCTCCGCGCCGGTGCCGGTGTTCAGCGCCATCGGCAGGAAGCCGAGGGCCGCCACCAGTGCCACCATGAGGATCGGCCGCAGGCGCATCACCGCACCTTCGCGGATCGCGTCGTCGATCGATGAGCCGTTCGCCAGCCGATCGCGGAACGCCGCGACCATCACCACGCCCGTCAACACGGCGACGCCGGACAACGTGATGAACCCGACCCCGGCCGTGATCGACAGCGGAATGCCGCGCAACCACAACGCTATAACGCCACCGGTCAACGCCAGCGGCACGCCGCTGAATACCAGCGCCGCGTCCTTCGCCGACCCGAACGTCATCAGCAGCAGCGCGAAGATCATCAGCAACGTGATCGGTACGAGCACCGTCAGCCGCTTCGTCGCCGACTCGAGCTGCTCGAACGTGCCGCCGTATTCCAGCCAGTAGCCGGACGGCAGCGTCACGCCTTGCTCTATCTTCCCGCGCGCCTCGGCGACGAAGCCGCCGAGGTCGCGGTCGCGCACGTTCGCCGAAACCACGAGCCGGCGCTTGCCGTTCTCGCGGCTGATCTGGTTGGGCCCTGGCGCAAGCTTCAGCGACGCCACTTCACCCAGCGGGACGTAGCCGCGCGTGCCGTCGCGCTCCGGCAGCAACACCGGCAGTCGTTCCAGTGCCGCGAGATCCGTGCGCAGGTTCTCGGGCAGCCTGACCACCAGGGAGAACCGCTGATCCCCTTCGAACAGCTGGCCGGCTTCTTCGCCGCCGGTCGCCGCCGCGAGCACGTCCTGCACGTCGGACACGTTGAGCCCGTAGCGATATAGCGCCGCGCGATTCGGCTCGATCGACAGCACCGGCAACCCCGCCACCTGTTCGACCTTGACGCCCTCGGCGCCGGCGATCGAATTCAGCACTGCCGCGATCGCGTTGCCGCTCTTCAGCAGCTGGTCGAGATCGTCGCCGTAGATCTTGATGCCGACATCCGAACGCACGCCCGAGATCAGCTCGTTGAACCGCAGCTGGATCGGCTGGCTGATCTCGAACGCGTTGCCGGGAACGGACTCCAGCTTGCGCTCGATCTCGGCGACCAGCTGTGCCTTCGGCTTCTTCGGATCCGGCCAGTCCTGCGGATCCTTCAACATCACGTATCCGTCGGAGATGCTCGGCGGCATCGGGTCCGTCGCCACTTCCGCCGTGCCGACCCGCGAGAAGTACGTCTTCACCTCGGGGACTTCCATCACGGCCTTCTCGATCTGGAACTGCATCTCCAGCGACTGCGTGAGGCTCGTGCCCGGAATGCGCAGCGCCTGTACCGCGAGATCGCCTTCGTCGAGGTTGGGGATGAACTCGGAGCCGAGCCGCGACGCGAGCCAGCCGCAGCCGAGCACCAGTGCCACCGCGCCGCCGAGGATGGGCAGCCGCAGACGCATCGCGAACGCGAACACCGGCTCGTACAGCCGCTTCGCGCCGCGCACCACGACGTTGTCCTTCTCGGCGACCTTGCCGCTCATGAACAGCGCGACCGCCGCCGGCACGAAAGTCAGCGAGAGGGCGAGGGCGCCTAACAAGGCGAGGATGACCGCCAGCGCCATGGGCCGGAACATCTTGCCCTCGACGCCGGTGAGCGCCAGTAAAGGCAGATTCACGAGAATCACGACCAGCACGCTGACCAGCGACGGCGTGAAGACCTCGCGTGTCGCGACGTATACCGCGTGCAATCTCTCTTCCAGCAGCAACAACCGTCCCTTGTGTTGCTGCTCGTGCGCGAGGCGCTGGATGCAGTTCTCGACGATGATGACGGCGCCATCGACGATCAACCCGAAGTCGAGCGCGCCCAACGACATCAGGTTGGCGCTGACCTTCGTCTGCACCATGCCGATCACGAGGATCAGCATCGATAGCGGGATCACCGCGGCCGTCAGCAGCGCCGCGCGTACATTACCCAGCAGCAGCAACAACACCGCCACGACGAGGATCGCGCCTTCGACCAGATTCTTCTGCACCGTCGAGATCGTCTTCTCGACGAGCACCGTCCGGTCGTACACCGGGTCGGCCGTCACGCCCACGGGCAGCGACTTGTTGATCTCCGCGAGCTTCGTGCTCACGGCCTTCGAGACGACGCGACTGTTCTCGCCCACGAGCATGACCGCCGTGCCGAGCACGGCTTCTTCGCCATCGCGCGTTGCCGCGCCGGTGCGCAGTTGCTTGCCGATGGCGACCTCGGCGATGTCGCGCACGGTGACGGGCACGCCACCGCGATGCGCGACGATGATCCGCTCGATCGACGGGATGTCGAACACCTGGCCCGGCGAGCGGATCAGGTATTGCTCGCCGTTGCGTTCGATGTAGCCGGCGCCGATGTTCGCGTTGTTCTTCTCGAGCGCCGACACCAGGTCGTCGAACGACAGGCCATACGCGAGCAGCCGCGCCGGGTCCGGCGTCACGTGATACTGCTTCTCGTAACCGCCGATCGTGTTCACCTCGGTGACGCCGGCGACCTGGCGCAACTGCGGCCGGATCACCCAGTCCTGCAGGGTGCGCAGCGCCGTCGCGTCGTAGGGCTGGCCGTTCGGCTGCCGCGCCTTCTCGTCGGCGTGCACGGTGTACAGGAAGATCTCGCCGAGACCGGTGGCGATCGGTCCCAGCCCGGGCTCGATGCCCGGCGGCAGCTGGCTCTTCGCCTGCTGCAACCGCTCGCCGACCAGGTTGCGCGCGAAGTACAGGTCCGTGCCTTCGTCGAAGACCACGGTCACCTGCGACAGGCCATATCGCGACAACGAACGCGTGTACGCGAGGTGGGGCAGGCCGGCGATCGCGGTCTCGATCGAATAGGTGATGCGCTGCTCGACTTCGAGCGGCGAATATCCTTCGGCCTGCGTGTTGATCTGCACCTGCACGTTGGTGATGTCGGGAACCGCGTCGATGGGCAGGCGCTGGTAGTTCCAGACACCCGCCGCAGCGACCACGGCGACCAGGAACAGCATCACCCACCGTCGGGCGATCGCCGTACGAATCATTGCGTCGACCATGTTCGTGCCCCTCAGTCTTCGTGCGCGGCTTCGTTCTTGCCGAGCTCGGCCTTCAGGATGAAGCTGTTGCGCGTCGCATAGGCGTCACCCGCCGCGAGGCCCTCGAGCACTTCGGAGAATTCGCCATCGGTGCGGCCGAGCTTCACCGGTCGCGGCTCGAAGCCTTTCCCGCCGCGCACGAACACGACCGACTCGCCCTCGAACGTCTGCAAGGCTTCGTTGCGGATCGCGAGCGGCACCGACGATTGCGACAGCACCACGTCCGCGTTCACGTACAGGCCGGGCGGCCATTTGCGGTCCGGGTTCGGCAAGGCGACGCGCGCCGTCAGTGTTTGATTGTTCGCGCTGCCGAATGGCGCGACGTACACCACGCGACCTTCGGCGCTCAGGCCAGTGTCCGTGCTGCGCACACGCACCGCCTGGCCCGTCCGCACTTTCGCGAGGTCGCGCGGGAACACGGACAGCTCAACCCACACCGTTGACAGATCCGAAACCGTGAACAACGGTCCGTCACCGGTCTGCGCGCCTTCGTTCGCATCGCGCCTGGTCACCACGCCGTCGATGGGTGCGACCACCGCATACGTCTGCAGGCTCTCGTTGCTCTCGACCGTCGCCAGCGTATCGCCCTTGCGGACGGCGTCGCCGACGCGCTTGCGCACGCTGCGCAGGATGCCGGGGAACCGCGCGCTGACGTCGAGCATGCGTTCCGCATTGGGTGCGATGACGCCGTACAGCGAGAGGTGTTCGCGCAACGGCGCGGGCCCGGCGTCGAGCACTTCGATGCCGGCGCGTTGCATCTGTTCCGGAGTCAGCGAGACGATCTCGGCGCCTTCGTGATTTTCTTCGGCGGCGACCTCGGTGGCGGTCGCCGGGGCGTCGGAGCCGCAACCGGTCAGGGCAAACAGACTGGCGGCGAGCGCCGCGATGAGGAATCGATTCATGGCAGTACAGCCTCGGAATTCTGGGTAGTCAGGCGTTCGCTCGTGAGCCGTTCGATGTCGGCGAGCAGACGGTGGTAGTCGGCGGCGGCGTCGATCGCCGCTTCGCCGAGCGCGAGCAGGTCCTGCTGGGTGGTGAGGAGCTCGAGGAACGAGAAACGGCCCCGTTCGTAGCCGCCTCGCGTCTGCTCCAGCGCCTCGCGGGCTTGCGGCAACGCTTCCTCGCGCAGCGCGACGGCGCGGTCGCGCGCCGCCACCGCTTCGCGATACAACGCGTGCAGCAGACCGCGCAGCCGCGTCTCGCTGGCGAGGCGCTCCGCGTCGACCTGCGCACGGCGCGCGCGAGCCTCCGCGATGTTGCCCTGGTTTCTGTCGTAGATAGCCAGTGGCATCGAGAAGCCCGCCACCAGGGCGTTGTCGCCCCTTTCCTGGAAGCGGCGCAGACCGAGGCTCACCGATATGTTCGGCCGGTTCTGCGCGCGAGCCAGCGCGAGCTCCGCGTCGCGCAGACGCGTCTCGGAAGCGAAGCGCCGCAGATCCGGGTTCGCCTCGAGCCGCGACGCCAGCGTCTCGAACGAGTCGATCGGCGCGAAGCGGAAGAGGTCGGCGCTGGCAGAGTCGAAGCCGGCATCGACACGGCCCCACGTCAGCGCGAGGCCGCTGCGCGCAGTTTCCAGCGCCAGTGCCGACTGCCGCTGCTCGATGTCCGCCCGCGTCAGCGCGATGCGTGCACGGCTGCGCTCGGCCACCGGCGACCGTGCCGCATCGACTCGCGCGCCGATCGCATCGAGCGTCTGCCTCGCAAGCGTGGCGTTCTGCGCGGCGAACCACAGCCGCTCCTGCGCCGCGACCACGTCGATATAGCGGCGTGTCACGTCGGCGAGCAGGTCGAGCTGCCGCGCCTGCAGGTCGAGCGCGACGCCGTCGCCGCCGCTCTCGGCGATCGCGACGCGCAGCCCGCGCTTGCCGCCGAGCTCGATGACCTGGCTGAACGCCAGCGTCGTTTCGAGCGCGTTCGTGCCGCGGTTCGCGCCGTTGCCAGCGAAGTTCTCGAGCTCGAGCGACAGCTCGGGATTCGGCCGCTTGCCGGCCTGCACGAGTCGCGCCTGCGCGGCGGTCAGCTCGTAGCGGCTCGCCGCGAGCTCGGGGTTGTTGGCCAGCGCGCGGTCGAGCGCCTGCGCCAGTGTCAGCGGGCCGCGTGGCCCGACGTCGTCCGCTGCCTGCGCGCTCGATGCGAGCCACGCCAGACAAACGGACAGGCACGCGAGCATCGCGCGTGCGAACGAACTATCCATGGAATCCTCCAGCGCCGGCGCCAACGCGCCCGCGCATCAGTCACGGGAATCGGGACTTGTGAGGATTAAGCAGGAGGTCCGCGCAGCGGCGGACGGAGGAAATGCGGAGCGGAGATGCGGACCGGCGCGAGATCGCCGACAGCCGGCTCCTCGGACGGCGCGTCACCGCGCAGGATGACGAACGCCACCGCGAGCGGGATCCACAGATCGTCGATCGAGGACTTCTTGAGGACGACGTCGTGTGTGAACGAGACGTCTTCATCGCCCGAATGACCCTGCGAACCTTCCTCGCAGGCATGCGCGCCGCCGTCGGCGAGATGGATGGAGGCGGGCGGTTCCTTGCCGTCCTGGCACAGATGAGCGTGCGCATCCGCGGTCCGCACGATGACGAGCATCAGTGCGAACAGGCACCAGGTCAGTTGTTTGCGCCAGCTCACGATCACGGCGGTCAGTATGCCGAAGGCAGGTGTCGGGGGCGAGTCGGGAAGAAGCGGTTCGGCACGAAGCTGGGACCCGCGTCTCGCCGCAAGGTTCATTCGCGTGTATGCTCCGCGCCGTCATTGGGGAGTAACCGACCGCTGCGAGCGGGGTTCGCGTCAACAGACTTGGTGCGTGTTTTACGGAACGCGGCCATGGCGCGAACGGCTTCCGGGCCTGGAGAGACCTTTGACCACACCCTCCGGCTCGGGCCGCGGCGGGGCGTGGTCATCGTGTCGGTGTCGGCCCCGGAGTTCATGATGGACGCATTCCTCGTTTCCACCGGTGTGATCGCGCTCGCCGAGATCGGCGACAAGACCCAACTACTGGCGTTCGTGCTCGCGGCGCGGTTCCGCAAGCCCGTGCCGATCATCCTCGGCATCCTCGTCGCGACGCTGATCAACCATGGCGCGGCCGGCGCGCTCGGCGCGTGGATCGGCCATGCCGTCAGCCCGACGATCCTGCGCTACGTGCTCGGCCTCTCGTTCCTCGGCATGGCGGTGTGGACGATGATCCCCGACAAGATCGAGGACGACGAGACGCGCGCCGCGACGAAGTTCGGCGTGTTCGGCGCCACGCTGGTCACGTTCTTCCTCGCCGAGATGGGTGACAAGACGCAGATCGCGACGATCGCGATGGCCGCGCACTACGCGGCGCCGCTGCTCGTCGTGCTGGGGACCACGCTCGGCATGCTGATCGCCGACGTGCCGGCGGTGTTCATCGCCGAGAAGCTCGCGCATCGCATCCCGATGAAGCTCGTGCACTCGATCGCGGCCGCGATCTTCGCCGCGCTGGGCCTCGCGACGCTGCTCGGCGTCGGCGCCGGCTGGGGCTTCTGACAACGCCGGACATCCAAACCCGGACCGGATTCGCCTGAGACGTTCGTCACAGGCGCATCCGGCGGCAAAAACCTGCCGCCCTGCGGGGCCCTGTTTGGGGGCGTCATAGCGCCGACCCATTCAAGGGAATCCCTTGATGGTCCGATAAATTTCCCCATGGGCCATTCAGAAGAACTGCAGGAACAAGCCACGACCGACCTGCCGCTGCAGCGGCAGCTGATGGGATCGCTGGCGCTGGTACTCGTCCTGAGCGCGATCGCCGGTGTCATCGGCTACGTGACCTTCGACGCGACGACGCTCGAGAACGGCGCGCGCGCGAAGTCGACGATGTACGCCTCGAACCTCGCCTCGAATCTGTACGGCGCGGTGGCCACCGGCGATGCCGGCCTGGCCGACGACGTGCTGCGGCAGCTCGCGACGGATCGCAGCGTCTACGGCGCGGCGGTCTACGCGCCCGGCGGCCGGCGTCTCGCGGGCATCGGCAAGTTCCCCGAGCGATATACGGCGGGTGACCCGGTGCGCCTGCCGGACGACCGCGTGCTGGTCACGCTGAAGGACATCGACATCGACGAGGGCAAGGCCGGCCACCTGCTGCTCGCGCTATCTACCGAGTACATCGAATCGGCGCGCTACCGCGCGGCGCAGTTCCCGGCGATGACCACGGCCGTCGTCCTGCTGTTCGCGATCCTGCTGGCACTGGCGCATTCGTTCAGCGTCATGATGTCCGAGTGCGTGCGCATGTTCGAGGAGCGCCGCCAGATGGAGCGCTCCGAGAAGTTCCGTCTCGAGAAGCTGGTGTCCGAACGCACGCGCGAGCTCGCGCTGGTGGTCGAGGGCACGCAGGCGATCCCGTTCGCGCTGGACGTCGAGGACGGCCACTTCGAATACATCGGGCCGCAGGGCCCGGCGCGTCTCGGCTTCAGCGAAGACCTGTGGAAGCAGAACGGCTTCCTCGACAAGCTGATGCCGCGCGACCGCAACGCCAATGAACGCACGCAGCTCGACACCAGCAAGTCGGGCTCGTTCGAGATCGAGACCACCATTCTCACGCAGGACGAGAAGCGTCTCGACCTGCGCTGGGTCGCGAGCTGCGAGCAGAGCGAGACCACCGGCCAGCACAAGGTGCTGCGCGGCATGATGCTCGACGTCACCGATCAGCGCCGCCTGGAGAGCGAGCTCGCGCAGGCGCAGAAGCTCGAGTCCGTCGGCCGCCTGGCCGCGGGCGTCGCGCACGAGATCAACACGCCGGTGCAGTTCGTGTCCGACAGCGTGAGCTTCGTGCGCGAGGCGATGGACGACCTGTCCGAGATCGTCGACAAGTACCGCGAGCTGCGCAACGCCACGCAGAACGCGGACGGCAGCGGCACGGTCATCATGGCCGCCGCGAAGGCCGCCGAAGAGGCGGAGGACGACGCCGACCTCGACTACATCCTCGAGAACGCGCCGGTGGCGCTGGACCGCGCGCGCGACGGCCTCGGCCGCGTCGCCGCGATCGTTCGCTCGATGAAGGAATTCGCGCATCCCGACCGCAAGGAGATGGCGCAGTCGAACATCAACCAGGCGATCCAGAGCACGCTGGTCATTGCGTCCAACGAATACAAGTACGTTGCCGAGGTCGAGACGAACTTCGACGCGGCGTTGCCGCTGGTCAACTGCTACGGCGGCGAGATCAACCAGGTGGTGCTGAACCTGATCGTCAACGCCGCGCACACGATCGGCGACGTCGTGAAGGGCACCGACAAGAAGGGCAAGATCCGCGTCGCGACGCGCGTGCTCGACGACATGGTCGAGATCTCGATCGGCGATACGGGCAAGGGCATCCCGGTCGACGTGCGGGCGCGCATCTTCGATCCGTTCTTCACGACGAAGGAAGTCGGCAAGGGCACGGGCCAGGGCCTGGCGATCGCCCGCAGCGTCATCGTCGAAAAACACGGAGGCACGTTGCACTTCGAGACCGAGCTCGGCGTCGGTACCACGTTCTTCATCCGCCTGCCGATCGCCGGACCGTCGTCGGCGTCCGCGTCGGCCGCTGCCTGATTCCGCGCACCGGGAACCCCATGAAACTCGCGAAAGTCTCCACCAGTCATATCAAGGCCGTCACCGGCACCACGTTCGTCGCGACGCTGAGCTCGCTGCTGTTCGGGTACGCCACGGCCATCATCGCCGGCGTCGTGGGCGCCATCGACCACAACTTCATCACGCCGCGCGGGTTGTCCAACACGGCGGCGAATGCGTTGCTGGGTCTCACGGTGTGTTCGCTGCTCGTGGGCACCATTGTCGGTGCGCTGATCGCGAGCCCGATGGCGTCGTGGCTGGGGCGCAAACCGCCGATGCTGTTCGCGGCGGCGTTGTTCCTCGTCTCGGCGCTGGGCTCCGCGTATCCGGAGGCCGGGTTCGGCGTGGTCGGGCCGGATGCGATCTGGGCCTTCAATTTCTACCGCATGCTGGGCGGCATCGCCGTCGGCATCGCGTCGATGATCGCGCCGACGGTCGTCGGCGAGTTCGCGCCGAGCGCCGTGCGCGGCCAGCTGGGCGCGTATCAGCAGATCGCGATCACGGGCGGCATGACCGTCGCGTACTTCGTCATCTGGGGCATCGGCCTGCAGGGCGACGACAACTGGGTGCTCGAGACCGGCTGGCGCTGGATGATGCTGTCGCTGATCGTGCCGGCCATGGCGTTCTTCTATCTCAGCTTCTCGGTGCCGGAGAGCCCGAGCTGGCTGGTGAAGACGGGGCGCATCGACCAGGCCGTCAAACAACTGAGCGGCTCCGCCGAGCCGGACGAAGTGCAGCACATGATCGGCGAGCTGGCGGCGTCGAGCAGCCAGGAGAAGACGGCGCCGCTGTTCACGTTCGGCAAGCGCGTCGTGATCTGCGGTGTCGCGTTGTGCGTGTTTCAGCAGGTGATCGGCATCAACGCGGTGCTGTATTACGGCCCGACGATCTTCGAGACGATGGGGTATCACATGGACGCGGCGTTCCTCGGGACGCTGGTGGCCTGCGTGATCAACCTGATGTCGACGATGGTCGTGGTGCTGGTGGTCGACAAGCTGGGGCGCAAGCCGCTGCTGATCTTCGGCGGGTTGACGATGGGATTGTCCATGCTGCTGCTCGGCGTGTTGTTCCACACGAACAACACGGGCGTGCTGGCGCTGATCGCGATCTGCCTGTTCCTCGCCGGCTTCG
>DATJTW010000026.1:0-105309 GCA_035502995.1 Steroidobacteraceae bacterium
CACATCTTCTCAATGCAAGTCGTCGAGCTCACCACGGCGGCGCGCGGCCGTTCGCTCCTCACCGATCTCCAGGGGCGAAAAAGAGAGACCGAACGCCACACCAGCGACCACCTCCTGCGTGACTGTCCCCTTTTGCTAGGAAACGGGGACTGTCCCCATTAGCGGGTGGCGATCACGACGGCGGCGCCGGCCATGGCGACTCCCGAGCTGCGGTTCAGCTTGCGTACCGCACTCGGCGTCGTGAACAACTGCCGCGCGCGGGCGGCGAGGAATACGTACGTCCCCAGCACCGTCGGCAACACGATCGCGATCGCCGCCGAGATCTCTAAAAAGCGCACCACGTTCAACGACGCCAGGTCGATCACCGTCGGCAACAACGCCAGGAAGAACAGGATCGCCTTCGGATTGGCCAACGTCAGCATCAGGCTCGCCACGAACGCGCGCCAGCCATGCTGGCGCCCGTCGTCGTCGCTGACCTCCACGCGCTGCGCCGGTGCGCGCCACAGCTTCCAGGCGAGATACAGCAGATAGGCGACACCGGCCCATTTGATCGCGACGAACAGCGGCGCCGCGGTCTTCGCCAGCGCGGCGAGGCCCGTGGCGGCGACCGTGAACCACACGAGATCGCCGACCACGAACCCCGCGATGAACGCCGGCGCCCCACGGAACCCGTGCGCCAGCGAGCGCGCGACGATCGCCGCGATGCCGGGGCCCGGCGTCGCGACGGCCAGCGCGTAGACGGCGCAGAAGGTGAGGATGCCGGTGAGCGTCACTGGCCGAACTTGTAGTTCACCGTGAAGTACACCGTGCGGCCCACCGAATCGAACCACGAGATGTCGTAGTACGGATACGACGCATACGTCGCGTCCTTCACCGGCTTCTTGTCGGCGAGATTGTCGACGGTGATGCGCGCGCTCACGGTCTCCGCGATCTCGTACTCCACCGACGCGTTCATCAGGATGCTGGCGGGGATGTACCCGTCCTCGTCCCAGTTCGGCAGGCGATCGAGGCGCTGCGCATGCAGCGTCGCGCTGAACGGACCGTGATCGAACGTCAGGCTCGCGCTGGCCTTGCTGCGCGGGATGTCGAAGCCGGAGTCGGGCCGGAACATGTCGATGACCGGATCGCCCGGGTACTGCTGGCTCTCGTGGTCGAAGACCTTCGTGTAGCTGAGGTTGAACGTCAGCGACGAATCGGCGATCGGCTGCTTGTAACGCAGGCCGAAGTCGACGCCGTCGGTGCTCTCGTGCGCGATGTTGATCGGGTTCACGCGCACGCCGAACAACTCGCCCGGCGACACCGGGTTCGACAGCGGGTACCGCTCGACACGCGCGATGGCGTCCGCGCAGGTCGGCGAATTGACGGCGACCGCGTCACCGTCGGCGTCGCTGCCGATGCGGCAGTCCGCCTCGGCGCGCAGCAGCTTGTCGATGTCGATGTCGACGACCTGGTCCTCGAGCTTCACGTCGAAGTAGTCGACGGACACCATGAGGTTCTCGACCGGCGACCACACGAAGCCCGCGCCCCACGACGTGCTCGTCTCGGGTTTGAGCTCGCGGTTGCCCGAACGCGTCGAGACGATGCCGACGTCGGAGAACGAGCAATCGTCGATGTCCTCGTCGGGTTCCTCGGTGCGGCACAGGTAGTAGTCGTTGGCCGACGGGTGCACGTTGCCTTCACCCGCGAACACGTAGTGAAGGTCGGGCGCACGGAAGCCGGTGCCGTAGTAGCCGCGCACCAGCAACGTGTCGAGCGGCCGGAACTCGAGGCCGAAGTTGTACGTGAACTTGCCGACGTCGTGACCGGCGAAGTGGTAGCTGTCGTAGCGGCCCGCGGTGCTGAGCTCGAGCATCCTCACGACCGGGAGGCGGAACTCGTAGCTGCCGCTCCAGTGGTTGCGCGAGCCGTGACCGTCCTGGTCCTTCCAGCCGTAATAGTAGTAGCCGAGCGCGAGCGGATCGGGCTTCAGCTCGTACGACTGGTTGCCCGCTTCGACGTTGGCCGCGAAGCCGGCGTTGCCGCCCGGCAGCGAGAACAGATCGCCGTTCGTCAGCGTGAACGACGCGTAGTCGTTGCGCGACTGCGGATGGTAGGTCGTCCGCGCGGTGATCGAGTCGAACTCGTCGGGCGTCAGCGGCGTGTACAGGCGCGCCGGATCGGCGTCGAACGTGGCGTAACCGCTGTCGTCGTCGAAGCCGGTCGATTCGCCGAGGAACAGGTCGTTGGCGGCCGACGCGACCACCTGCGGCCAGTCGACCTTGAGCTCGTACTGGCTGTGGTTGAGATAGGCCTCGTAGTTCCACTTGTCGCCGAGCTTGCCCTTGATGCCGGGCGTGACCGTGATGGTCTTCTGATCGCTGTGGATCATGCCGCGTTCGAGACCGCCCATCTCCTCGGGCGTGAACTGGCGGTACCAGCTGTCGAGATCGCCGACCTGGTCGTTGAAGAAGATGCCGTCTTCGCTGCCGTTCTCGTCCTGGAACTGCCAGGAGAGCACGTCGTTCATCAGCTTCACCTTGCTGACGCCGACCAGCACGTCGGCGAACAGCGAGGTCGAGTCGCTGAGCTCGTAGGTGAGCGATGCGAATCCCGTGGCGCCCCGGCGTTCGCTGAGGATCGTGCCCCAGCCGATCGACTCGTTGCTGCCGCAGAAGTGGCCGTCGCCCCAGTCGTCGAGGTCCTCGTCGAACGGGCCCCAGCCCGGGCGCGTGGCCCAGTAGGTAGTCCCCTTGCTGTAGCTGGCCAGCGACGCGCAGGTCGCCTGGCCCGGATCGATGTACACGTCGTCGTTCGGCTCGATGCGCAGGAAGTCGCGGCGCGCGAGCGGCGCATCGGTGGTCGGGTTGTCCGCCGTCGAGTCCTGGATCTTGCGATCGAACGCCCATAACGGCCGCTTGTCGAGCAGCTCGAGGCCGAACACCGCGTGGAACTTCTCGCGCGAGATGCCCGTCGACACGGACAGGCGATGCGAGTCGCCGCCGCCGTCGGCAGTCGGCGTGCCGTACCGGTAGCTGAAGTCGACGCCCTCGACGTCCTTCTTCAGCACGAAGTTCACGACGCCGGCGATGGCGTCGGAGCCGTAGATCGCGGACGCGCTGCCCGACAGCACCTCGACCTTGTCGATCATGCCGACCGGGATGTTCGAGATGTCGGTGAAGTTGCTGAGGCCGTTGAACGGCAGCGGGAAGTCGGCGATGCGCCGGCCGTTCACCAGCACCAGCGTGTGGTTCGCGCCGAGGCCGCGCAGGTCGACCTGCTCGGCGCCGGGCGTGAAGTCCGCGCCGTTGAAGGACTGCTGGCTCTGCGTCTCGCCGCCGTTCTGCGTCAGCGCCTTGAGCACGTCGGGGACGCTGGTCAGACCGGAGCTCTCGATCTCGCGCGAGTCGAGCACCGTGATGGGCGCGGGCCCTTCCTGCTGGACGCGCGGGATGCGCGATCCGATGACGACGACTTCCTCGATGGGCGCGTTGTTGTTCTCCTGCTCCTGCGCATACGCGCCGGACGAACACGCCGCGACCGTGGCCGCGATCGCGACCCGAACCCCGTTCTTCATGTTGGCTCCCCGATTGACCGATTTATCAGCGTCCCGATTCTAGGGCGTCGACCTTGATTTGTGTAAAGCTCGCGGCCTTCCAGACCCGGAGCGAACCAAATGTCGACGATCAGGGGGTTTCTCGCAGTTCTCTTCGTACTGACCGCGGGCGTGTCCGTCGCCGCGAAGAAGGAAGCGCCGGTCGACTATTACTCGGCGGGCAATCCCGCCGCCGTACGGCCCGGCCCCACCTCGGGCGCGTTGCTGCTGCTCGGCGGCGGCGACTGGCCGGTGCCGGCATTCCGCTGGTTCGTCGAGCGCATGGGGCACGGCCACCTGGTGATCCTGCGCGCGTCGGGCACCGACGATCTGCAGAAGGAATTCCTGGACGAAGTCGGCGGTGCGGCCTCGGTGCGCACGCTGGTGTTCCACGCGCGCTCGGCCGCGAGCGATCCGAAGGTGCTCGAGATCGTGCGCAAGGCGGACGGCATCTTCATCGGCGGCGGCGACCAGTCTAA
Source organism: Steroidobacteraceae bacterium (assembly GCA_035502995.1). Taxonomy (GTDB): domain Bacteria; phylum Pseudomonadota; class Gammaproteobacteria; order Steroidobacterales; family Steroidobacteraceae; genus CADEED01. The sequence goes on from DATJTW010000026.1 coordinate 4,051, forward strand.
CTACGTCAACTACTTCAAGGGCACGCCGCTGAACGCACTGCTCGACGAACACGTGCGCGCCGGCAAACCGATCGGCGGCACGAGCGCGGGGCTCGCGATCCTCGGTGCCTACGGCTACGGCGCGATGGACGGCGGCAGCCTCGTGTCCGAGGACGCATTGAAGAATCCGCTCGGCAGCGGCGTGACGCTGGTGCGGGATTTCCTGCACATGCCGTATCTACAGCACGTCATCAGCGACACGCATTTCTCGATCCGCGAGCGGTTCGGCCGTCTGCTGGTCTGGGTGGGCCGGCTCGCCGTCGAAGAGAACGATCCGTCGATCACCGGCATCGGCGTCGACGAAAAGGCCGCGTTGTGTGTCGAGCCCGACGGCACCGGCCGCGTGTATTCGATCGGCCGCGGCTTCGCGTGGCTGGTGCGGCCGATGCGCGCGCCGGACGTGCTCGAGGCGCGGCCGTACACCGTGCGCGGCGTGCCGATCGTCGGGCTGGGCGAGGAGAGCGCGATCGATCTGAAGACCTTCGCGGTGACGCGTCCCGCGTTCCAGATCCGCGTGAACGTCGTCGACGGCAAGTTCGACGAGGCGTCGTGGGCGGCGTTGAAGACCGCGGCGGCGACACCGCCGGTCGCAGCCAGCGGTACGGCGGCGCCGAAGACCTGGGCGCTCGCGATCCATGGCGGTGCCGGCGTCATCGAGCGGGGCAGCCTGACGAAGGAGAAGGAAGCCGCGTATCGCGCGGGCTTGTCCGCGGCGCTGGCGGCGGGGCAGAAGGTGCTGGCGGGCGGCGGCGGCAGTCTCGACGCCGTCGAGGCGACGATCCGCGTGCTCGAGGACAACCCGCTGTTCAATGCCGGCAAGGGCGCGGTGTTCACCGCCGACGGCCGCAACGAGCTGGACGCCTCGATCATGGATGGCGCGACGCGCCGCGCCGGCTCGGTCGCCGGCGTCACGCGCACGCGCAATCCGATCACGCTGGCGCGCGCCGTGATGGAGAAATCCCCGCACGTGTTGCTGGCGCGCGAGGGCGCGGACCAGTTTTCGCTGGAGCAGGGGCTGCCGCAGGTGGATCCGTCGTACTTCCGCACCGAGGAACGCTGGCAGCAGCTGCTCGACTGGCGCAAGGACAATGCCGCGAAGCTCGATCCCACGCATTCGAAAGGCACGGTCGGCGCGGTGGCGATCGACGTGAACGGCCACGTGGCGGCGGGCACCTCGACCGGCGGCATGACCGGCAAGCGCTGGGGCCGCGTCGGCGATTCGCCGATCATCGGCGCCGGCACGTACGCGGCCGACGGCAACTGCGCGGTGTCGGCGACCGGCTCGGGCGAATACTTCATCCGCGCCAGTGCCGCGCGCCAGCTCTGCGACCGCATCGCCTGGGGTGGCGCGAGCGTGGCGCAGGCCGCGCGCGCCACCATCGACGACATCGGCAACATCGGCGGCGACGGCGGGCTCATCGCGCTGGACGGCGCGGGCACGATCGCCTTCGCGATGAACTCGAGCGGGATGTACCGCGGCTGGGTGACCGGCGCGAAGCCGGCCGCGACGGCTATCTACTCGGACGAGCCGGGGCCTTGAGATACGTGTCGAGCCACGACACCGTCTCGCCCAGGTAGTTCGGCCAGTCGGTGGGCGGGGCGCCCCCGGGCGTGCGCATCTGCGCGAGTCCGAAATCCGCGCCGTGCACGCCGCGCGGCACCACGATCAGCTTCACCGGCACGCCGGACTTGCCGAGCAGCGCCTCCATCGCGGTGGACTGTCGCAGCGGCACGAGCACGTCGGCGTCGCCGTGGATCAGCAGCGTCGGCGGCGACCGGTCCGTGACGTGCGTGATCGGTGACGCGGCTGCATACGCCGCCGCGGCCGACGCCTGCGAGGGCGGGGCTTCCATGAACGAGGTGACGTAGGCCACGCCTTCGACCGTGTCGATCGTGCGCAGGTCGAGCAGCGCCGCGCGCAGGACGACCGCCTGCAGCGCCGCCGATTCGCGGTTCACGGGATCCGCATCGGCAGGATTGCCGGGCGATGCCAGCATCGCCGCGAGGCCGACCAGGTGACCGCCCGACGAGCCGCCGACGCCGCCGAGCCGCGCCGGGTCGATGCCGTAGTCCTTCGCGTGGAAACGCACGTAGCGGATCGCGCGTTGCACGTCGTCGACCGGCACCGGGTAGTGGAACTTCGGCGCGGCGCGATGATTCAGCGCGAACACCGTGTAGCCGGCGGCGGTCAGCGGCGGACCCCAGATGCCGATCTGCTGTTCCTTCAGTGGCGTCGCGCCGTAGTCGGTCGACGCCTGCCAGCCGCTGCCGGAGATGAACACGACGCCGAGGCCGTTCGGCTTCGCCGGGCGGTGGACGTCGAGCAGCAGCGCGGCGCCGGAGGCCATGCCGTAGATGACGTTCTTCTCGACGGCGGGCGTGGCCGCCGGGGCGGTGGGCTTCGCGGCGACGGCCGGGGTCGCGAAGAACGCGGCGAAGGACGTCGCGGCCAGCGCGACGACGGTTGCGAGCGTCGCCGCGCGCATCAGCGTCGGCCGCCCGAGCCTTCGGCCATCACCACTTCTTCGGGTGCGTTGACGAAGTAACCCTGGATGAACTGCACGCCGAGCTGCCACAACACGGCCATCGTGTTCGCATCCTCGACGCGTTCGGCGATGGTTTCGATCTTGAGCTTCACCGCCTGCTCGACCAGCTTCTTCACGACGCCCTGCGTCTCGAAGTTGCCGGCGAGGTCCTGCACCAGCGCGCCGTCGATCTTCACGAAGTCGAGCGGCACGCCGTTCAGCAGCTTGAACGGATCGCGGCCGGAGCCGAACCGTTCGAGCGCGACGCGGAAGCCGAGCTTCTTGAGCGCGCCGAGCTGGCCGACCGCGGCGTTCATGTACTGCTCGGCGATGCTCTCGGTGATCTGGAAACACAGCCGCGCCGGCACGTGCGAGCCGGTGGCGAGCTGCGTCTTCAGCCAGTCGACGAAGCCGTTGTCGAGCACGCTGTCCTTCGACAGGCGCACGAAGAGACATCCGGGTTTCTTCTGCGCGGCGAACGACAGCGACGCGCCGACCACCCAGCGGTCGATGTTCTTCAGCAGATCGTTGCGCTCGGCGGCCGCCATGAACTCGGCGGGCAGCACTTCCTTGCCCTGGTGGTCGAGCATGCGCACGAGCACGTCGAACATGTTCGGGTCTTCGCCCTGCAGGCTCGCGACCGGCTGCTGCACGAGGCGGAAGCGGTTCTCCATCAGCGCGGACTTGATGTGCTTCACCCAGATCTTGTCGTAGGCCTGCACGCGCGTGTCGGTGTCGGCCTTGTCGAGGTGATAGATCTGGTTGCCGCCCTGGCTGCGGCCGCGGCGCACCGCTTCGACGACGTCGGCGACGATCGCATCGATGCTCGAGCCCGAGACGGGCACGGCGGTGAGGCCGATGGTGCAGCTCGAGTGGACCGTGCGCTGGCCGACGGTCGAGACGTGCTGCGAGAATCGTTCGAGCACCTGTTCGGCCCAGGCTTCGACGTCGTGCGAATTGCCGCGCTCGATCAGCGCGAGCACGGAGACGCCGGCGAAACGCCCGGCGATGTCGTTGGGACCGAGGTGCGATTTCAGCAATGTCGCGTATTCGGCGACCAGCTGCTCGCTGCCGCGCACGCCGACGTCCTTCTCGAGCTCCGCGAACTTGTCGGGCCGTACCAGCGCCATGAAACGCACGCCGCCGGCGGGCGGTGCCGCGATGCGGACGCCGATGGCGTCGAGCGCCGGCCGGCGCAGCAGCAGGCCGGTGGTGGAATCGCGCTTGACCGCGTCGGTCAGCTCGGTAGTTAGCTGGCGGTCGTCGCGCTTCTTCGCCGGCACCATGATGCGCACGCACGGCTCGTTGTCGAACTCGCCGGGCGTCAGCACGAGGTCCATCTGGCATTGCGTGCCGTCGCCGAGCAGGCCGTTGACCTTGAGCGGGTGGTCGCTCCACTTGCCCTGCGCGCAGGCGACCAGCGCGCCCTTCAACGCGGCGTGCGAGCGGTCGTCGAACAGGTCCATCAGCGGCTGGCCGACGACGGCGTTGGAATCCGCGTAGCCGAACAGCTCGAGCCAGGTCTGGTTGGCGTCGACGACGATGCCTTCCTGCACCTGCAGGATGGCGTCGTTCGAACGCTGCAGGACCGACTGGAGCTGGCGGCGGTAGTCGCTCGCGGCCTGCAGCGTGGTGTTCAGTGCGCGCTCCAGCCGGAAAGAGCGCAGCTCGCGCGACAGGACGGCCTGCACGCGCTCGGTGGCGGACAACGAGATGACGTCGCGTGCGCCCAGCTTCATGCCGGCGGCGATGTCGGTTTCGGAGATCTGCGGGCGGATCAACAGCATCGGTACCTGCGGCGCGAGCTGGTCGCGCACGGTGCCGGCCTGGCGCGTGTCCGCCTCGGAGGTGTAGGCGCAGACCAGCAATTCGGGATTCAGCTGCTCGAGGGCTTCACCGAGATCGCGCACGGCAGGGATCCAGGTGCAGTGCACGGGTTCGCCGGCCCGGCGCATCAGGCTGTTGATGAACTCGGAGGGTTCGCGCTGCGGCGAAAAGACGATGAGCGGTACGGCCGAATTGTCGGTCAAGAGTGACTCCCCGGTTCGGCGGCGCCCGGCGGGCGGCGCAAGACAAGCAAGACAAACAAGCGTCGCGAGTGTAACACCCGCCCCCCGGGGCCCCGGCCGAGAGCCGGCTCACATTGTCGATGCGCCGCGCTTCTTATGGCGGGCGCGCGAGTGGGCCGGTATCATGCGCGGTCTTTTTTGCAGGCCCATACGGGAATCCCCCAATGTCCAGTTACACGACCAATGAAATCCGCGGCGGAATGAAACTACTGATCGATGGGGACCCGTATTCCGTCATCGACAACGAGTACGTGAAGCCCGGCAAGGGCCAGGCATTCAACCGCATCCGCGTGCGCAACCTGCGCACCGGTCGCACGGTGGAGAAGAGCTACCGCTCGGGCGAATCGATCGAAGCCGCAGACGTCATGGATACGGAGATGCAGTATCTCTACAAGGACGGCGACTTCTGGACGTTCATGAATCCCGAGAACTACGAGCAGCTGCAGGCGGGCGAGTCGGCCGTCGGCGAAGCGGCGCAGTGGTTGAAGGACGGCACCGTCTGCATCATCACGCTGTGGAACGGCGTGCCGCTGGTGGTGACGCCGCCGCCGCACATCGAGCTCAAGGTCGTCGAGACCGATCCCGGCCTCAAGGGTGACACCGCGACCGGTGGCAGCAAGCCCGCGAAGATGGAAACCGGCGCCGTCGTGCGCGTGCCGCTGTTCATCAACGAAGGCGAAGTGCTGCGCATCGACACGCGCACCGGCGAGTACATCTCGCGCGGCAAGGCGTAGGACTTCTCGGGTGGACGCGCGGTGCGGGGACATTCCTCGTTTCCGCCGTCCGCTACGGACGGCAAATGGGGACAGTCCGTTTCAGGACTGTCCCCATTTGCTAGGAAACGAGGAATGTCCCCATTAGCTACGGAGTACGAGCCTCCTCCTAGCTACCGAGCGACTCCACGAATATCTTCGCCAGCGCCTCGAGCCCCACCTTCTCCGCATTCCCGAACCGCCCCTTCATCGGGCTATCCAGGTCCAGCACCCCGATCAGCTCGTTCCCGCGGATCAACGGCACCACGATCTCCGACTCCGACGCCGAATCACACGCGATGTGCCCCGGGAACGCATGCACATCCTCGACGACCACCGTCTCCCGTCGTGCCGCCGCGGTGCCGCACACTCCCTTGCCGATCGCGATCCGCACGCACGCCGGCTTCCCCTGGAACGGCCCCAGCACCAGCTCCCCACTCTTATATAAGTAGAACCCGGCCCAGTTGAGCCCCGGCAGCGCATCCCGGATCAGCGCCGCCGTATTCGCCGCATTGGCCACGAGGTCGTGCTCGCCGTGCAGCAACGCGGACAGATCCCGCGCGAGTTCCCGCCACGCGGTCTCGCTGTTGCTGAAGTCGTAGGACGAGGCGGCATAGGTGCTCATCAGGCGCGCTCCACGGGAAAGGCGAGGACCTCGTCGATAGTGGCGGCGCCCATCGCGAGCATCAAGACGCGATCGAATCCGAGCGCCACACCGGCGCAGTCCGGCAGCCCCGCGTCGAGCGCGGCCAGCAGCCGCGGGTCGATCGCCGCCGCCGGCAGGCCGCGCGCCGTGCGCTGCCGCAGGTCGGTCGCGAACCGCTCGCGCTGTTCGTCGCCGCTGGTCAGCTCGTGGTAACCGTTCGCCAGCTCGATGCCGCGGTGGTACAGCTCGAAGCGCAGCGCGACGCGCGGATCGGCGGGATCGAGCCGCGCCAGCGCGGCCTGGGAGGCAGGGTAGCGATGCAGGAACGTCAGCGACGTTGCTCCGAGCGCGGGTCCGACCTTCGCGCCGACGACGAGATCGAGCAGTTCGTCGCGGCCCGCGGTATCGGCCAGCTTCGCGTCGAGACCGAGCTCGCGCGCCGCGGCGCGCAGCGCGCCCGCGTCCTCGTGAAAAGGATCGAGACCGGCATGCACGCGCACGGCCTCCTGGTAAGAAACGAACTCCACCGGCAGCGCGGCCCCGGCCGCGCCCAACAACTCGCGCACCAGCGCCGCGACTTCGCCCATCAGCGCCTCGAGCGAGAAGCCGAGCCGGTACCACTCGAGCATCGTGAATTCCGGGTTGTGCTGCCGGCCGCGTTCCGCGCCGCGATACACGCGGCAGAGCTGGTAGATGTCGCCGGAGCCGGCCGCGAGCAGCCGCTTCATCGCGTACTCGGGCGACGTGTGCAGCCACAGCGGCGCGGGATGACCCGGCAGGTCGACACGCACGCTGCCGAGGTTCACGTCGGACACCGGCGCATTCACCAACGCGGGCGTCTCGACCTCGAGCACCTGGCGAACACGGAAGAATTCCCGCGTCGTCGCCAGCGCCGCCGCGCGCCGCCGCAGCGCGGCCGGCGACGCGGAGGGGCGCCAGTCGGCGCCCGTCACGGGCGCCACGCCTGCTGCGTACCGATGCGCTCGCCCGTCTTCACCACCTGGCCGGCGACGAGGTGTTTCGTCCACTCGGCCGCGCCGCGCGGGAACAGCAGGATGATGGTGGAACCCATGTTGAAGCGCGCCATCTCGTCGCCCTTCGCGAGCGACACCGGCGCGAGCACGTCGGTGACCGGCAACGCAGTGACCTCGCGATGCTTGCGCGGCGTGACGTCGCCATGCCACACGGTCGCCATGCTGCCGACGTTCAGCGCACCGACCAGCACGATGCCCCAGGGCATGCCGCCCGAATCGAAGCCGCAGAACACGCGCTCGTTGCGCGAGAACAGTCCGGGCACGAGCTGCGCCGTCGTGCGGTTCACGCTGAACAGCTTCCCGGGCACGTAGAAGCTCTCGCGCAGCTCGCCGGCCAGCGCCATGTGGATGCGGTGATAGTTGTACGGCGCCAGGTAGATAGTCGCGAACGAGCCGCCGGCGAAGCTGCGCTCCCAGTTCGGGTTGCCGGCGAGCAGGGCGCGCAGCGTGTATTCGTGGCCCTTGGCCTGCAGGATGCGATCCTCGGTCAACGGGCCGGCTTCGCTGACCGTGCCGTCGACGGGCGAGACGATGGCGGCCGGATCGGCGTCGACGGGTCGCGTGCCGGCGCGCAGCGCGCGCGTGAAGAATTCGTTGAAGCTCGGGTAGGCGGTCGGCTCGGTCTCGACCGCGTCCGACATGTCCGGGCGGAAGCCGCGCACGAAGAGTCTGATCAGCGCGTTCTTGAAGCCGGGCGAACGCGAGCGCGTCGCCGCGAGCACCAGCCGCGAGATGCCGTGCTGGGGCAGCAGATGCTGGAGCGCGACAAAGGCGCGGCCGCCGGCGCCGGGTGCGTCGCTCATGACCGGCCCCGTGACAGCAGCGGCGCCAGCGTGGCCACGTCGGCCTTCAGCGCGGCGGCGCGGAACGGCGGCGTGAAGATCGCGACGACGCGGCCGGCGGCGTCGACCGCGAAGATCGTCGCGGAGTGGTCCATCGTGTAATTGCCACCGCCGAGATCCACCTTGCTCGAAGCGACGCCGAACGTGCGCGAGACCCGCACAATTTCGGGCGCGGGACCGGTGAGGCCGATAAGATCGCCCCCGAATGATTTCAGGTACGCCTCCATCGCCGCCGGCGTGTCGCGCTCGGGATCCACGCTGATGAGCGCCACTTTCAATCCCGCCAGCCGGTCGTCGACGATCACCTGCTTCTGCACGTCGGCGAGGATCGCGAGCGTGGTGGGGCACACGTCGGGGCAGTGCGTGAAGCCGAAGAACACCAGCGTCGGGTGGCCGCGCAGCGCGTTCAACGACGCCGGCGCGCCGGTCGCATCGACCAGCGCGAAATCCGCGAGCACCTTCGGCGTCGGCAGCGCCGTGCCCGATTGCAGCGCGGGCGCGCTCTCGCGATCCGCGAGACGACCCACGACGACGCCCGCGATCGCCGCCGCGACGGCGACCACGGCCACTACCCACCAGTAACGTTTGGACATGGCGCGATTATTCCACACCGGGCAGCGGCGCCCATCAGCGAAGACCGCGGGCGAGATGATCCTGGCGGTCGAGCGCCGCCTGAAACGCGCGCGCGTGTTCTTCGGCCACGGCACCGACAATGCGCGCGACGAAGCCGCCGCGCTGGTCTTCCACGCGATGGGGCTCGCGCACGACGACCCGCGCGCCCCGGCGAAACGCGCGACGGCCGCGCAGCTGGCGAAGATCGCGGCGCTGGCCGACGCGCGTATCGACACCCGCAAGCCGCTGGCCTATCTCACGCACGAAGCCTGGTTTGCCGGCCTGCCGTTCTACGTCGACGAGCGCGTGCTGATCCCGCGCTCGCCGATCGCGGAGCTGATCGAGCGCCGGTTCGCGCCGTGGATAGACGCGCGTCGCGTGCGCGACATCGTCGACATCGGCACCGGCTCGGGCTGCATCGCGCTGGCCTGCGCGAAGGCGTTTCCGCGCGCGCGCGTCGACGCCGTCGACATCGATCCGGCTGCGCTCGAGGTGGCGGCGATCAACCGGCGGAAGTTGCGCCTGACGCGGCGCGTGCGGCTCGTGGAATCCGACCATTTCGCGGCGCTTTCACGGCGGTCGTACGATATCATCGCGAGCAATCCGCCCTATGTCGGCGCGCGCGAGATGCGCGGACTGCCGCGCGAGTACCGGCACGAGCCGAAACACGCGCTCGAGTCCGGCCGCGATGGACTCGATTCCGTCGCCACCATCCTGCGCGCCGCCGCCCGTCACCTGAAGCCGCTCGGTCTGCTGGTGTGCGAGGTCGGCAACACCGAGCGGTTGCTGGCGCGCGCGTATCCGAAACTGCCGTTCACCTGGCTCGACTTCGAGCGCGGCGGTGGCGGTGTGTTCGTGCTGACGCGCGAACAATTGCTGAAGTCGCAGGTTTGATCCCCACATGTCCGGAAACTCCATCGGCCGCCTGTTCACCGTCACCACCTTCGGCGAGAGCCACGGTCCCGCGCTCGGTTGCATCGTCGACGGTTGCCCGCCGGGACTCGCACTCAGCGAGACCGACCTGCAGGGCGACGTGGATCGCCGCCGCACGGGCACGTCGCAGTTCGTGAGCCAGCGTCGCGAAGGCGACGTCGTGAAGATCCTGTCGGGTGTGTTCGAGGGGAAGACCACCGGCACCGCGATCGGCATCCTCATCGAGAACACCGACGCGCGCTCGCGCGATTACGAGAAGATCAAGGACCGCTTCCGGCCTGGACACGCGGACTACACCTATCAACAGAAATACGGCTTCCGCGACTACCGCGGCGGCGGTCGCTCGTCGGCGCGCGAGACGGTGATGCGCGTCGCGGCCGGCGCGATCGCCCGCAAATATCTAGCCGCGACGTTCGGCGTGCGGATCAGCGGCTATCTCAGCCAGATCGGCGACAAGGTCATCGAGCCGGTGCAGCCGGAGGCGGCTTACGAGAATCCTTTCTTCTGCCCCGATCCGTCGCGCGTGCAGGAGCTCGAGGACCTGATGTGGAAGATCCGCGGCGAGGGCGATTCGCTCGGCGCGAAGGTCACCGTGCTGGCGCACGGCGTGCCGCCGGGCTGGGGTGAGCCCGTGTTCGACCGGCTCGATGCCGATCTCGCGCACGCGATGATGGGCGTGAACGCGGTGAAGGCCGTCGAGATCGGCGCGGGAGTGCGCGCGGCCGCGCAGCGCGGCAGCGAGCATCGCGACGAGCTGACGCCGGCCGGATTCGTCGGCAACAACGCGGGCGGCATCCTCGGCGGCATCTCGACCGGGCAGGACGTGGTCGTGCACGTCACGTTGAAGCCGACGTCGAGCATCCAGGTGCCCGGCAAGACCATCGACGTCGACGGCAAGCCGGTCGACGTCGTGACCACGGGTCGCCACGATCCCTGTGTCGGCCTGCGCGCCACGCCGATCTGCGAGGCGATGCTGGCCATCGTGCTGATGGACCACTGCCTGCGACATCGCGGGCAGAACGCCGACGTGAAATCGACCACCCCGGTGATCCCGGGTGCCGCCCCGAGGTAGTTAGTCATGGAAGACGCGAAGGAGACTGCGCCGGAGGGCTGGCGCGTCTGCGTGCTCGGCGCCACCGGCCTGGTCGGCGAGATGATGATCAAGGTGCTCGAGGAGCGGGATTTCCCGGTCTCCGAGCTGTTGCCGCTGGCCAGCAGCCGCTCCGCCGGGAAGCGCGTCGAGTTCCGCGGCCGCCACATCCCGGTCATCGACGTCGAGAAGTTCGATTTCGCGCGCGCGCAGATCGGCTTGTTCTCGGCGGGCGGCGAGGTCTCGCGGCTGTACGCGCCGAAGGCGGCCGCCGCCGGCTGCATCGTCATCGACAACACGTCCGAGTTCCGTTACGACGACGACATCCCGCTGGTCGTGCCCGAGGTCAACGCGCACGCGATCGCGGACTACAAGAAGCGCCGCATCATCGCGAACCCCAATTGCTCGACCATCCAGATGCTGGTGGCGTTGAAGCCCATCCACGATGCCGTCGGCATCGAACGCATCAACGTGGCGACCTATCAATCCGTCTCGGGCGCGGGCAAGGAAGCCGTCGACGAGCTGGCGGAGCAGACCATCGCGCTGATGAGCGGCACCGACCCGGCCAAGCCGCAGGTGATCGCCAAGCGCATCGCGTTCAACGTCGTGCCGCAGATCGACAAGTTCCAGGACAACGGCTACACCAAGGAAGAGATGAAGATGGTGTGGGAGACCCGGAAGATCCTCGGCGACCCGTCCATTCGCGTGAACGCGACCGCGGTCCGCGTGCCCGTGTTCTTCGGCCACTCGGAAGCAGTTCACATCGAAACCCGGGCGAAGATCAGCGCCGACGCGGCTCGCGCCTTGTTGCGAAAAGCCCCGGGAGTCGAGGTGTTAGACGACCGCAAGCCCGGCGGGTACCCCACGGCAGCCACCGAAGCCGCGAACCAAGACACGGTTTATGTTGGACGCATTAGGGAAGATATAAGTCACGAACGCGGACTTAACTTATGGGTCGTTTCGGACAACATCCGGAAGGGCGCTGCGACGAACAGCGTCCAGATAGCCGAGATTTTGGTGCGAGAGCTTATTTAAGTTATATTGCGGGCGGTTTCATGCCTACGCCGGAAGTTTCGGCGCTAAGCATTTGTTTAGATAACGAAATCTCATAGCCGACGGTGGATGTGGAGACGCGAATGAAGCGTATGGGTCTCGCCCGGGGTTTGCTGGCGCTTTTGCTGTTACCCGGACTCGCCTTTGGCCTGGGTTTGGGTGACGTTCGGCTCAACTCGCCGCTCAATGCGCCCCTCGACGCCGAGATCGAGCTGGTCAACGCCACGCCGGAAGATCTCGCGACCCTCGACGCCAAGCTCGCTTCCAAGGACACCTTCGCGCGTTACGGCCTCGACTGGCCGCCGTTTATGGCCAGCGTGCGCGTCACGCGCGATCGCACGCCGAGTGGTGGATACGTCCTGCGCATCAAGTCGCAGGAGACGGTGACCGAACCTTTCCTGACGCTGCTCATCGAAGCCACGTGGGCGCGCGGTCGACTCGTGCGTGAATACACCGTGCTGCTCGATCCGCCGGTGTTCGCGCCGAACAGTGCCGCCGCGCAGCCGGTCGCGCCGGCCGCCACCGCGCCGTCGCAGAGTGGCGGACAGATCTCCCGCCCCGTCCCGCAGGAACAGCCGGGTGCCATGGCGCCGGCCGCCGGCGGTGGCGACAGCTACGAAGTGCGTAGCGGCGACAGCCTCTCCGCCATCGCGCGCCGCCTGTCGGCGGGCAGCGGTGCCAACACCGAACAACTGATGCTCGGCCTGTACCGCAACAACAGCGGCGCGTTCGAAGGCGACATGAATCGCCTGCGTGCGGGTTCGGTGCTGCGCGTGCCGGCCGGTGGCGAGCTCGCGGCGATCTCGCCGTCCGAAGCGTCCACCGAAGTGCGTCGCCTCGCGGGCTCGTGGGCCGGCGCATCCTCGTCGGGTTCGGGCCGTCTGCGTCTCGTGCCGCCGAGCGACTCCGCGTCGACGCCGGGCACCGGCAACTCCGCCGAAGTCGAAGCGCTGCGCAATCGCGTCAACGATCTCGAAGGCCAGCTGACCGAATCGAAACGCATGCTCGAGCTGCGCAACACCGAGCTCGCCGATCTCCAGGCGAAGCTCGCGGCCTCGCAGCAGGCGCAGCCTGCGCCGCAGCCCGTTCAGCCCGCGCCGGCGCAGACGCCGGCGGTCGAAGCCCCGGCTCCGGCGCAGCCCGAAGCCACTCAGCCCGAAGCGACCGCGCCTGCCCCGGCGCCGGCGCAGGAACCCGCGCCGACCACCGAGCCCGCGCCGACGCCGGCCGAGGCCGCGCCCGCCGAGTCCGGTGAAGAAGGTTCGATCCTCGACACGATCCTGGCGTACTGGTACGTGCCGGTCGCGATCATCGTCCTGCTGCTCGGCGCGCTGGCGCTTAAGGCGCGCGGCAAGAAAAAGGTCGCCGAATTCGACGACAACCTGGGCCGTCTCGCGGAGCAGGGCGACGAAGACCGCCTCGCCTCGCCGCCGTCCATCTCCGACACCGGCCGCATGCAGGCGCCGTCGCTCGGTGGTGGTGACATCCCCGACGACATCCTCGTCGAGGAATCCGGCACGCATCGCGCGTTGCAGGAAACGCAGGACATCCCGCTCACGGCGCCGACGGTCCGCACCGACGAGACCATCAGCAGCGAGACCGCGGTCAACCTCGACCAGGGCGATCCGCTGGCCGAAGCCGATTTCCACATGGCCTATGGTCTCTACGACCAGGCGGCCGATCTCGTGCGCATCGCGATCCAGCGCGAGCCCGATCGTCGCGATCTCAAGCTCAAGCTCCTCGAAGTCTTCTTCGTGTGGGGCAACAAGGAGCAGTTCCTGTCGATGGCGCGCGAGCTGTCGGACACGCGCAGCGGTGCCGAAGCGGGCGAGTGGGAAAAGATCGTCATCATGGGCAAGCAGATTGCCCCCGAAGACCCGATGTTCGCCGACGGCGCGCCCGCGGGCGGCGGCGCGGTGGGCGTCGACCTCAACCTCGATGGCGGCAGCTCCGGCAGCGTCGACTTCGATCCTTTCGACGTCAGCGCCCGCATGGACGTCACCGGCGGCGGCAACCCGGATCCGATCGACCTCGATCTCGGCGCCGGACTGCGCGATCCGGATGCGACCGGTGAAGAGCCCGCGCTGGGCAGCGACAAGAGCGGCGCGACCACGCGCGAGATGACGGTCAAGATGACGCCGGCGGGCTCCGAAGCGCCGACGGTCGAACAGCCGGCCCTGCGCCCGCTGGACGAGCCGACTATCCGCGAGAAGGTCGAAGGCGCGATGCGCCGCAAGCTCTCGTCGGAACAGACCGCCGAGCTCGCGCTCGACGATCTCGGCCTCGAGCTGGGCTCGCTCGAACAGACCGACTCGCAGATCGGGCTCAAGCCGATCGGCGGTCCGCCGCGCGGCGCGGACTCCAATGCCCCGACGATGGTCGCGGGTCTCGACGAGAATTCACAGCGGCTGCTGGCCGCGGCCGCCGCGCGCAGTGGCGCGTCGCCGGACGATTCGCAGCTCACCGAGCACGGCGCGAGCGGCACGTGGTTCCTGACCGAGCGCGAGCTCGGCGGCGACGTCGACCTCACGAAGGGCCGTTCGATCGATCCGAATTCGACCGCGTCGATGTCGAAGTTCGAGTTGCCCGAGGACGGTTACGACATCTCGTCGACGTCGCGCCTCGCGGCGATCGATCGCAACAACCTCGACTTCCCGGTCGAACCGACGCAGCAGCAGCCGGCGATGGGCGGCAAGGTCGATCTCGATCTCGGCGGCGCCAGCGGCAATTACGATCTGCCGGGCAGCGCCACCGAAGAGCTGGCCGTGCCGGATCTCGAGCCGGTGACGCTCTCCGAAGTCGGCACCAAGCTCGACCTGGCCCGCGCCTACGTCGACATGGGCGACCCCGACGGCGCGCGCAACATCCTCAACGAAGTGCTGACGGAAGGTTCCGCCTCGCAGAAGCAGGAAGCGCAGCGCTTGTTAGAGTCGCTGCCCGGCTAGACGAAGCGGCGTCGGTATCAGATGCCCCGTTTCGCGGCCGGCATCGAATACGACGGCCGCGCGTATTCGGGCTGGCAACACCAGCCCGGTCTCCAGACCGTCCAGGGCACCCTGCAGGCCGCGCTGTCGCGCGTGGCCGATTCCCCCGTCGAATGCACCTGCGCCGGCCGCACCGACGCGGGCGTGCACGCTCTCGCGCAGGTCGTGCACTTCGACAGCGACGCGGCGCGCGGCGAACGCGGCTTCCGGCTCGGCGCCAACACCTATCTACCCGGCGACGTCGCCGTGGTCTGGTTGCGCGAGGTGCCCGGGCATTTCCATGCGCGTTACTCCGCGGGCGCACGCAGCTACCGCTACGTCATCCTGAATCGCGATTCGCGGCCCGGTCTCGCGGCCGGTCGCGCCACCTGGGAGCGCCGGCCGCTCGACGCGCAGCGCATGCATGACGCCGCGCGTTGCCTGATCGGCGAGCACGACTTCTCGGCGTTCCGCGCCATCGAGTGCCAGGCGAAGTCGCCGGTGCGACACGTGGAGGCGCTGAGCGTCGAGCGCGCGGAAGAGTGGGTCACGCTGTCGATCACCGCGAACGCCTTCCTCCATCACATGGTCCGCAACATCGCCGGTTTGCTGATATCCGTGGGCGAGGGGACCTCGCCACCCGAGCGCGTGGCGCGGGTGCTCGCCGGCCGGGACCGCAAGCAAAGCGCCGCCACCGCGCCGCCCGACGGCCTGTACCTGGAATCGGTGCGCTACCCGGTTGAGTTCGGGCTGCCATCCCCCACCGTGGGGTCCGGCCTGTCTTCCCCGGGGACGCAATCCGCTATGATCGGCCGCTCGCGAGAATAGGGGTTCCGCCAGCAATGTCCTGGTTCGAAAAAATCATGCCTTCGCGGATCAAGACCGAGCGCCGCACGCGCTCGGTCCCGGAAGGTCTGTGGATCAAGTGCTCGGCCTGCGATGCCGTGCTGTACCGCGCCGAGCTCGAGCGCAATCTCAACGTCTGCCCGAAGTGCAGCCACCACATGCGCATCGGCGGCCGCGAACGGCTCGCGCGTTTCCTCGACGAGTCCAACCAGCAGGAGATCGGCGCGGACATCTCGCCCGAGGATCCGCTGAAGTTCCGCGACAGCAAGCGTTACCGCGATCGCCTCGCCGCCGCACAGAAGGCCACCGGTGAACGCGACGCGCTGATCGCGATCTCCGGCACGCTCGACGGCCTGCCGGTCGTCGCCTGCGCGTTCGAATTCAAGTTCCTCGGCGGCTCGATGGGCTCCGTGGTCGGCGAGCGCTTCAAGCGCGCGGTCGACACGTGCATCGAGAAACGCGCGCCGCTCATCTGCTTCTCGTCGAGCGGTGGCGCGCGCATGCAGGAGGCCCTGTTCTCGCTGTTGCAGATGGCGAAGACCAGCGCCGCGCTGGCGCGGCTCGCGCAGGCGCATCTGCCGTTCATCTCCGTGCTGACCGATCCGACCACCGGCGGCGTGTCCGCCAGCCTCGCGATGCTGGGCGATCTGAACGTCGCCGAGCCGCGCGCGCTGATCGGCTTCGCCGGTCCGCGCGTCATCCAGCAGACCGTGCGGGAGACGTTGCCGGAAGGTTTCCAGCGCAGCGAATTCCTGCTCGACCACGGCGCGCTCGATCTGATCGTCGATCGTCGCGACATGCGCGAGAAACTCGGCGCGCTGCTCCGCCTGCTGCTGCGCGAGCAACCCGTGGCCAGCGCCGCGTCCGCCAACTAGCCGGCCCGCATGCGCACGCTCGCCGACTGGCTCGAGCGGCAGGAACGGACGCACCCCAGTGCCATCGATCTCACGCTCGACCGCGTGCGGGAAGTGGCGCGCCGACTCGACCTGCTGACCCCCGCGCATCGCGTCATCACCGTCGCCGGCACCAATGGCAAGGGCTCGACGGTCGCGTACCTCGACGCGGTGCTGCGTGCCCACGGCTTGCGCACCGGTCGCTTCACCTCGCCGCACCTGGCGCGCTACAACGAACGCATCGTCGTCGACGGCGTCGAAGCGGCGGATGCCGCGTTGATCGAGTCCTTCGAGCGGATCGATGCCGCGCGCGGCGACATCACGCTGACGTTCTTCGAATACAACGCGCTGGCCGCGCTCGACCATTTCCGGCGCGAGCAGGTCGGTGCCGCGGTGCTCGAGGTCGGCCTCGGCGGGCGGCTCGATGCGACCAACATCATCGACGCGGATGTCGGCATCGTGTGCTCCATCGGCCTCGATCACGTCGACTGGCTGGGCAACACGGTCGAGGACATTGGCCGCGAGAAAGCCGGCATCTTCCGCGGCGGCAGACCCGCGGTGCTGGGCAGCGCGAACCTGCCGCGCTCGGTGTTTGAGGTCATCCAGGCGGTCGGTGCGCGACCGGTGATCTTCGGCCGCGATTTCAGCGCGCTCATTTATCCGGATCCGGCGCAGCCACGCTGGAACTTCCGTTGCGGCGACGTGGAATTGCGCGGGCTGCCGTTTCCCGGGCTCTCCGGGTCGCTGCAGATCGTGAATGCCGCCACCGCGCTGGCCGCGCTGGTGGTCGGCGACATCGGCATCACGCTCGAGGCGACGCGGGCCGGTGAGGCGCTCGCGGCCGTGCGCCTGCCGGGCCGATTCCAGGTCGTGCCGGGTGACGTCGAGTGGATCTTCGACGTCGCGCACAACGTGCCGGCCGCGGCAGTGTTGTCGGCCAATCTGAAGAAGCGTCCGCCACGCCGCACGCTCGCCGTCTGCGGGATCCTCGCGGACAAGGACGTCGCCGGCATCGCCGCCACGCTCGCCGCCGATGTCGACACGTGGATACCGGTGACGCTCGCCGGTCCACGCGCGTTGCCGCCCGCCGAGTTCCGGCGCCGGCTGCCGCCGCAGGCGCGCATCGACGGCCATTCGGGCGACGTCGCGAGCGCCTGCCGCCGCGCCCGCGAGCTCGCGAATCCCGGCGACCGCGTGGTCGTGTTCGGTTCGTTCCTCACGGTGGGACCGGCGCTCGAATTCCTTGGGATATAGTCTGCGCATGGATTCGCGAGCCAAGCAACGACTCACCGGCGCCGTCATCCTGGTGGCGTTGTTCGTGCTGCTGGTGCCCGAACTACTGACCGGCCCCCGGAAAGGCGAGGACGCGCCGAGCGAAGACGGCATGCGTCAGTACACGATCGATCTCGATTCGCCGACGAGCAGCGTGCGGCCCGCGCAGGCGCCGGCGCCGGCGGTCGAGTTGCCCGCCGTCGCGCCGGCGCCGGCGAGACCCGATGACTCGCGCGCGGTGCCCGGCGAATCCGCGCAACCGGTCGCCGAGCCTCCGACTCCCGCGCCGAGTGTCGCCGCGCCGGTCGCGGCGCCGACCCCTCGCGCCGAGACGACGACACCGGCGGCACCGAAGCCCGCGCCAGTCGTCACGACCGCGCCAGTGACGCCGATGGCCAGCGCTCCCGCGAGCCCGGCGGCCGGCACGGCCGCGCCCGCGCCGAAACCCGAACCGCCGCGCGCCGAAACGCCGCATGCCGAATCGCCGAAACCGGTGGTCGCGGCTGCGCCGGCCAAACCCGCGGCCGGCAGCTTCGCCGTGCAGCTCGGCAGCTTCGTGAACAAGGAAAATGCCGACGGGCTCGTGAAGGAGATGACCGCCAAGGGCTTCAACGCCTTCGTCGCGCCGCCGATCATGACCGGCGGCCGGGCGTTGTATCGCGTGCGAGTCGGTCCTACGCGGGACCGGGCGTCGGCCGAGGCGCTGGCCACGCAGCTGCGCCGGATCGGGCAGGCCGGGAGCATCGTGCCGATTTCGTGAGCGGCCGCCCAGCTGGCCGATTTGCGGCTTTATCGCCTTGATCCGTCGAGTACAATGCGCCGCCTCCATCGAGGGCGTCGCGGCCGAATCATGATCGCAGTCGACTACATCATCCTCGCCATCATCGTCATTTCCGCCGTCATGGGCCTCGTGCGCGGCCTGCTCCGCGAAGCCGTCGCGGTCATCACCTGGTTCCTCGCCATCGTGCTCGCCTGGAGCTTCGCGACTTCGCTGGAGCCTCTGCTGGGCGGCATCCTGGTCGGGTCGCCGCTGCGCATCTGGGCGGCGCGCACCATCATCTTCGTCGGCGTCCTCCTGCTGGGCGGCGCGGTCGCCGTGATACTTGGACATTACGTTCGCGTCTCCATGTTCGCCGGCATGGATCGGTTCCTCGGCTTCGTCTTCGGCATCCTGCGCGGCATCGTCATCGTCGGTGCGCTCACGATCGCCATCCAGGCGTTGCGCATGGACGAGGATCCCCGCTGGAAACGCTCGCGGCTGTTGCCCTACGCCACCGCGGTCGCGGATGCCCTGCGCGGCGTCGTCGGCGAGAAGCTCGAGCGCATCGAGAAGATCGCCACTCCCACCACCCATACCTGATTCGAGGGCCCTCCACGAATGTGCGGAATCGCCGGAATCGTCGGAACCAGTGGCGTCAATCAACGCATCTATGACGCGCTGACGGTGCTCCAGCATCGCGGCCAGGACGCCGCGGGCATCGCGACCGTGTTCGAGGGCGAGCTGTTCTGGCGCAAGGGCCGCGGCCTGGTGCGCGACGTGTTCGAGCAGCACCACATGCAGGAGCTCAAGGGCAACATCGGCATGGGCCACGTGCGGTACCCGACCGCCGGCTGCGACAGCGCCTCCGAAGCCCAGCCGTTCTACGTGAACGCGCCGTACGGCATCTGCCTCGCGCACAACGGCAACCTCACCAACGCGCGCGAGCTCGCCGAGGTCATCGAGCGCGAGGATCGGCGCCACCTCAACACGTCGTCGGATTCCGAAGTGCTGCTGAACGTGCTCGCCTCGGAGCTGCAGCGCGTCGGCACGCCGCGCGTGACGCCGGCCGACATCTTCGCGGCCGTCAGCGCCGTGTATCGCCGCTGCCGCGGCGGCTATGCCGTCATCGCGATGATCATCGGCCACGGCCTGATGGGCTTCCGCGATCCGAACGGCATCCGCCCGCTGGTGCTCGGCCAGCGCGAGACGCCGAAGGGCGCCGAGTGGATGCTCGCGTCCGAGAGCGTGGCGCTCGACATGCTGGGTTTCAAACTCGTGCGCGACGTCGCGCCGGGCGAGGTCGTGTACATCGACGTGCACGGACGACTGCACTCGCAAGTGTGCTCGGCGACGACCAAGCACGCGCCGTGCATCTTCGAATACGTGTACTTCGCCCGTCCCGACTCGCTGATCGACAACATCTCGGTGCACCGCGCACGCATGCGCATGGGCGACCGCCTCGCGGAGAAGATCCTGCGCGAACGCCCCGAGCACGGCATCGACGTCGTTATCCCGATTCCCGACACCAGCCGCACCAGCGCCATGCAGGTCGCGCAGCACCTCGGCGTGAAATATCGCGAGGGCTTCGTCAAGAACCGCTACGTCGGCCGCACGTTCATCATGCCGGGCCAGGAGCAGCGTTCGAAGTCCGTGCGCTCGAAGCTCAACGCGATCGACCTCGAGTTCCGCAACAAGAACGTGCTGCTGGTCGACGACTCGATCGTGCGCGGCACGACGTCCGCGCAGATCATCGATCTCGCGCGTGAAGCCGGCGCCCGCAAGGTGTACTTCGCGTCGGCCGCGCCGCCGGTGAAGTTCCCGAACGTGTACGGCATCGACATGCCGGCGAAGAGCGAGCTGGTCGCGAGCTCGCGCAGCGAGGCCGACGTCGCCAAGCTGATCGGCGCTGACTGGCTCATCTACCAGGACCTCCAGGACCTGATCGCCGCCTGCGTGCACGATCATTCGAGCATCAAGGAATTCGACACGTCGTGTTTCTCGGGCCAGTACGTCACCGGTGACGTGACGCCCGAGTACCTCGCGCGGCTCGAATCGGAACGCTCGGACTCGGCGAAATCGGAACGTCGCGAAGCGGATCGCTCGGGCCTCAAGGTCGTCAAGGGCTGATCCCCTCCGGGCGCGCGCCCGGACCATGTCTACGCGCCACACCCTGCTCGAATTGCTCGACGCCGCGCTGCGCGCGGTGGACGGACGCACGTGCGTCGCGCGCGCGTTGCGCGACGATGCGGATGCCGCGCCCGTCGCGTTGTTCGCCATCGGCAAGGCGGCGAGCCGCATGGCGCTTGGCGCGTTCGACGCGTTCGGCGGCCGCATCGAATCGGCACTGGTCATCACGAAGGATGGCCACGTCGATCCGGCGCTGGCACGCGATCACTGCTGCACCGTGATAGAGAGCGCGCATCCGTTGCCGGACGAACGCAGCCTCGCCGCGGGGGCGGCCTTGTCGTCGCGACTGGCCGCGCTGGATGCGGGTGTGCGGCCGCTGTTCCTGGTCTCGGGCGGTGCGTCCAGCCTCGTCGAATCACTGCGCGCCGGATCGTCGCTCGAGGATCTGCGGCGGCTGAACCAGCGCGGCCTCGCCGCGGGCTGGGACATCCGCCGGCTCAACGCGGAGCGGTCGCGGCTGTCGACACTGAAGGGTGGCGGCATCGCGCGGTTGCTCGGGACTCGGCGGGCGCTGGCCTTGTTCATCTCCGACGTGCCCGCGGACGACGTCGACGTGATCGGTTCGGGGCTGCTCGGTCGCGATGCGCAGCGCGACGACGCCATCGACCGCCGCGTCGTCGCGAACGCGGAGACGGCGGCACTCGCCGTGCTCGAGGCGGCGAGATCGCGCGGGCTCGAGCTCGAGCAACGCGATTCGCGATTCGATGGCGATGTGCGCCAGGTCGCCGACGACTTCGTCGCCGATCTGCGCGCGACCCCCGCGGATGGACTGGTGTGGGCCGGAGAGTCGACCGTCACGTTGCCGGCGCAGGCAGGACGCGGCGGACGCAACACGCATCTCGCGCTGCTCGCGGCGTCACGGCTGCGCGCCGGCGAGCCGCTGACGATTCTCGCCGCGGGCACCGATGGCACCGACGGCCCCACCGACGATGCCGGCGGCATGATCGATGCCGGCACGATCGAACGCGCCGAGCTCGGCGGCATCGACGTCGACAAGGCGCTGCGCGACTGCGATTCCGGCGCGGCGCTCGAAGCCGCGGGCGATCTCGTGCACACCGGACCGACGGGCACGAACGTCGGGGATGTCCTGATCGGCCTGCGTCGAGGCGCGGTCCCGGGTCGTCGTGACGCTGCGCGCGAGCGCATGCTCTAATTCGCGGCCATGCGTCTCCTGCTCATCGACGACGACCCGCGATACCGCACGCTGCTGCGGCATCACATCGGCTGCGACTGGCCGGACGTCGAGATCGTGAGCCACAACCCGCGCGTGCGCGGGCCGCTGACGCCCGGGTTCCTCGCGCAGGGTTACAGCGCCGTGTTGCTCGACCAGGAGTGGCAGGGCGGCGGCTCCGGTCTCGACTGGCTGAAGGACCTGGCGGCGCGCGACGGCTTCGCGCCCGTCATCTATTTCTCGAAGGAAGACAACTCGCCCGACGCGGAGGCCGCACGGGGTGCGGGCGCGTACGCCGTGATCGGCAAGGCGAAGATCCGGAACACCGTGCTGAACGACGCGATCCGCCGCGCGGCCGACGAGCAGTCGAAGGCGCAGCACCGCTGGCGCCTGTCGCCCGAGGCGAAGCAGGCGCAGGATTTCGCCGGCGCGCGCTTGAAGGCGTACCGCCGAATCGAACACATCGCGAAAGGATCGGTGTCCGACCTGTTCCTCGCGGAGAGCGCGGACGTCGGCGGCGTCGTCGTGCTGAAGGTGACGCCGGCGGTGCGCAAGGACTCCGGCGTCGATCAATCGATGGAGCGCTTCCTGCAGGAGTTCGAGATCCTGCGCGGCATCCAGCATCCGAACATCGTCAAGATCTACGATCTCGGCGTCACCGACGATCACCTGTTCCTGGCGATGGAGCACTTCGCGCGCGGCGATCTGCGCAAGCGCATGTCCGAAGGACTCACGGCGCGACAGTCGCTCGCGTACCTGCGCGACCTGGCGCAGGCGCTCGACGCCATCCACGAGGTCGGCATCTTCCACCGCGATCTCAAGCCCGGCAACGTGATGTTGCGCGACGACGGCAGCATCGCGCTGATCGACTTCGGTCTCGCCAAACACGTCGCGCTGAAGATGGAAGTGACGGACAAGGGCCTGATCTTCGGCACGCCGCACTACATGAGCCCGGAGCAGGGCCACGGCCGGCCGATCGACGGGCGCAGCGACATCTACGCGCTCGGCGTGATGCTGTACGAGATGCTGACCGGCAAGAAGCCGTATGACGCCGACAACCACATGGCGATCCTCGTGCATCACGCCAAAGCGCCGATCCCCAAACTACCCGAACGCATCGCGCACCTGCAGCCGCTGATCGACACGCTGCTGGCGAAGGATGCCGCGGACCGGCCGGCGAACGCCGGCGACGTCGGGCGGCTGATCGAATTCGCGCTTAGCGGCATGGAAACCACCGAGCCCGCGACGTGAGCCAGAAGCGCGATGCGGCGGTCGCGGCGCGGTTCGAACGCGCCACCGGCGCCTCGATCCTGAAGGGTGCCACGCCGCGAACCTGGGTGACCGCGGCGGTCGCCGATCTGCCGACACTGCTCGTCGACCATTCGAACTGCGAGAAGAAGGCGGCCTCGACCGCCATGGCACTGATCTTCGCGTATCCCGAAGATCGCGCGCTGAGCGTCGCGTTGTCGCGGCTCGCGCGCGAGGAGCTCAAGCACTTCGAACAGGTCGAGCGGCTGATGAAGAAGCTCGACGTGCCGCACGTGCGGCTGAAGCCGGGGCGTTACGCGAGCGAGCTGCGCAAGCTCGTGCGCACGCACGAGCCGAAGCGGAAGCTGGACCTCATGATCGTGCACGCGCTGATCGAGGCGCGATCGTGCGAGCGGTTCCGGCTGCTGGCGGCGAAGCTGCCCGACGCGGTGCGCGAGCTGTACGCGCAGCTCGAGCGCTCCGAGGCGCGACATTTCGAGATCTACCTGCAGTTCGCGGAGCGGGAATACGAGGGCGCCGAGATCGCCGAACGGCTGGATCTCATCGCGACGCGCGAGGCCGAGCTCGCGACGTCACCCGATACGGAACTGCGCTTCCACTCCGGACCGCCGGCCTAGCCCGGCGCGGGCTTCGTCCCGGCGTCGCGCACGGCGTAGATCGTCCCGGTGGTTACCGCGGCAGCGGGACCTCGCGCAGTCCCTGCGCATCGACCGACACGCAACTCGCCGCCTCGTACCACGGCGCCAGCACCACGCGCTCCGCGCGTCTGCCATCGAGCGACAGCTCGTGCACGTCGGGCCGATGCGTGTGCCCGTGGATCAGGCGCGTCGTGCCAGTCGCCCGCATCGCGCGAGTCACCGCGTCGGCATTCACGTCCATGATCGTCGGGATCGTCCGCCCGGTGTGCGCCTTGCTGCCGGCGCGCGCCGCGCTCGCGAGCGCGCGGCGTGCCGCGAGCGGCAGCGACAGGAACCGCCGCTGCCAGCCCGGCTTGCGCACGATGCTGCGCAGCTCCTGGTACGAGGTGTCGTCCGTGCAGAACACGTCGCCGTGCGAGAGCAGCGTCGGCGTGCCGTACAGGTCGAGCTTCACGGGGTCGGGTAGTAGTTTGATGCCGGTGCGCTCTTCGAACGGCGCGCCGAGCAGGAAGTCGCGGTTGCCGTGCAACGCGTACACGCGCACGCCGCTCGCGGCGAGCGCGGCGAGACCGTCGCAGGCGCGCGCGTTGTCCGGATTGTCGTCATCGTCGCCGACCCAGACTTCGAACAGGTCGCCGAGCAGGTAGAGCGCTTCGGCGCCGCGCGCCTCGCCGGCCAGGAACTTCAGGAACGCATCGATGGCCCAGGGCGCCTCGCTGTCCAGGTGCAGGTCGGACGCGAACAGCGTGTGGACGGACGCGCTCACTTCGGCGGCGGCGCTCCCGCGGCGGGATCGGCCGGTTTCGCCGCGGCATCCACCGGCGGCGGCGCGCCCGGTGCCGGCACCGGCGCAGCGGTGCCGGACGGTGCCGCGGCCGGCGACTCCACCGGCGCGACGTCCGTCACCGTGACCAGCTCGATCTTCTCGATGATCACCGGCTGCAGCGGCGCATCCGACTTGAACGGGCCACCGGAGCCGGTCGGCGACACGCTGATGCGGTCGACCACTTCCATGCCCTGGATCACCTTGCCGAACACCGCGTAACCCCAGCGCGTCGGCAGCGGATCGAGGTCGCCGTTGTCCGCGACGTTGACGAAGAACTGCGCGTCGCCGCTGTGCGGGCCGGCCGCGCGCGCGAGACCGACGGCGCCGCGCAGGTTCTTGAGGCCGTTGCCGGCTTCGTTCGGGATCGGCTTCAGCGTGGGCTTGGCCTTGTAGTCGGGGCCGACGCCACCGCCCTGGATCAGGAAGTTCGCCACTACGCGATGGAACAGCGTGTTCGTGTAGTGCCCGGCCTTCACGTAGTTGACGAAGTTCTCCACCGTGAGCGGCGCGCGGTCGCGCTGCAGCTCGACGACGAACGAGCCGAGGTTGGTGGTGACGAGCACGCGCTCGGGAGCGGCAGCCTGGGCGGCGACACCGACGAAGAGGGCCGCGAGGCCGATGATCAGGCGGTTTTTGAGCATGGCGGCGATTCTACCGAAGCGGCGACTGAACCAGACATTTCCCGTAAAATCCCGCGGTGTCCCACGGACCCATCACCACCCGCTTCGCGCCCAGCCCGACCGGCGAGCTGCATCTCGGCAACGCCCGGACGGCGCTGTTCAGCTGGTTGTTCGCGCGTCACCACGGCGGCCGCTTCATCCTGCGCATCGAGGACACCGATACCGAGCGCAGCAAGGAGGCGTACACCCAGGCGCTGATGGAAGACCTGCGCTGGATGGGCCTGCAGTGGGATGCCGGTCCTGGCCTCGAAGTTCCCGGCGTCGAGTACCTGCAGTCCCGCCGCGGCGCCATCTACGCGCGGCACTCCGCGGCGCTCGACGCGCGCGGTCTCACGTATCCCTGCTATTGCACGCCGCTCGAGCTGGACCTGTCGCGCAAGGCGCAGCTGGCCGCCGGCCGGCCGCCGCGTTATGCCGGCACCTGCCGCGAGCTGTCGGCCGAGGCACGCGTCCGCAAGAGCGCGCAGGGCATCTCGCCGACCACGCGGTTCCGCGTCCCCACCGGCCAGCGCGTCGAATTCGACGACATGGTGCACGGCTTCCAGAGCTTCGCCACCGACGACATCGGCGACTTCATCCTGCGGCGCGCCGACGGCAGCGCGGCGTTCTTCTTCAGCAATGCCATCGACGATTCGGAGATGGGCATCACGCACGTGCTGCGCGGCGAGGACCACCTGACGAACACGCCGCGCCAGCTGCTGGTGCTCGAGGCGCTCGGGCTGCGCGCGCCGACGTACGGGCACCTGTCGCTGCTGGTCGGTGCCGACGGCTCGCCGCTGTCGAAACGACACGGCGCCACGAGCGTGCGCGAGTTCCGCGAGCGGGGCTATCTACCCGCGGCGCTGGCCAACCACCTGTTCCGGCTCGGCCACTCGAGCCCCGAAAACGGGCTGCTGGATCCGCCGGCGATGGCGCGGCACTTCACCGTCAAGCACCTGGGCCGCGCGCCGGCGCGGTTCGAGGAATCCCAGCTCAACGTCTGGCAGCGCGAGGTCGCGCACCACCTGCCGCTCGAGGAGAGCGAACGCTGGCTGGCGGCGGAGACGCCGGGCGGGCTCACCGAGGAAAGGCGCCGGGCGTTCATCGCCGCGATCCGCCCGAACGTATTGCTGCCGAAGGACGTGGCGCACTGGCGCGAGGTCGTGTTCGGGCCATCACCCGCACTCGATGCGGCCGGCATGCAGCTCGTGTCCAGCGCCGGCGCGCAGTTCTTCCAGGCCGCGGCCACCGCCGCGCTGACCAGCAACGGCAACCTCAGCATCATCGTCGATGCCGTGAAAGGCGCGACCGGCGCCAAGGGCCCGGCGCTGTGGAAACCGCTGCGCCTCGCGCTGACGGGCTCGACCGAAGGTCCCGAGCTCGCGCCGCTGCTCAAGGCGATGCCCGAGACCGCCATCCACGACCGACTCAACCGCTTCGCCGCATGATCCGCATCCACAACTCGCTGACCGGCGAAAAACAGGAACTCGTCCCGCTCGAGCCCGGCCACGTGCGCATGTACAGCTGCGGCGTGACCGTCTACGACTTCTTCCACGTCGGCAACGCGCGCATGCTCGTCGTGTTCGACATGGTCAGCCGCTACCTGCGGCACCGGCGCCTGCGTGTCACGTACGTGCGCAACATCACCGACGTCGACGACAAGATCATCAACCGCGCCCGCGAGGCGGGCGTCGACTGGCGCGAGCACGCGAAGAAGTTCGCGGCCGCGATGCACGAAGACCTCGACAAGCTCGGTTGCCTGCGCCCGGAGAAGGAGCCGAAAGCCTCCGAGTACATCGACGAGATGCTGGCGATGATCGGCCAGCTGATCGAACGCGGCTACGCGTACCAGGCCTCGAACGGCGACGTGATGTACGACGTTCACAAGTTCGATGGCTACGGCCGGTTGTCGGGCAAGAAGCTCGAGGACCTGCGCGCCGGCGCGCGCGTCGAGGTCGACTCGGCGAAACGCGATCCGCTCGATTTCGTGTTGTGGAAGTCGGCGAAACCCGGCGAGCCCGCGTGGCCGTCGCCGTGGGGCGAGGGCCGTCCGGGGTGGCACATCGAGTGCTCGGCGATGTCGGTGAAGGAGCTCGGCGAACACTTCGACATCCACGGCGGCGGGCTCGATCTGAAATTCCCGCACCACGAGAACGAGATCGCGCAGACCTGCGGCGCGACGGGCGCCGCGTTCGCGAACATCTGGATGCACAACGGCTTCCTCAACATCGACAACGAGAAGATGTCGAAGTCGCTGGGGAATTTCTTCACGATGCGCGAGGTGCTGGCGAAGATCAAGCATCCCGAGGTACTGCGCTTCTTCCTGCTCTCGAGCCACTACCGCGGGCCGATGAACTACTCGCCGGACCAGCTGACGCATGCCGAGGCGGGGCTCAACCGCCTGTACACCGCGCTGCGCGACGTGGCGCACGTCGGCGGTCCCGGCAAGTCCGACCAGGTGTATTCGCCCACGCAGGCGACGGTCGATTTCGAAGCGGCGATGGACGACGACTTCAACACGCCCGAGGCCATCGCGGTGTTGCAGGGTCTCGCGCGCGAGCTCAACACCGCGCGCGCCGAGAAGCACGAGCACAAGATGCGGCTGCTGGCCGGCGAGCTGCGCGCACTCGCGGGTGCGCTCGGGTTCCTCACGCTGGATCCCGAGGCCTGGTTCCGCGCCGGCGCCAGCGCGGACGGATTGTCCGATGCGGCCATCGACGCGTTGATCGCCGCGCGGGGCGCCGCCAAGCAGGCGAAGAACTGGCCCGAATCCGACCGGATCCGCAAGGAACTGGCCGAGGCGGGCGTGATCCTCGAGGACAAACCGGGGGGCCTGACCACCTGGCGCCGGGCATAAGGCCGGGCGGACTTCGTTGACCGCGAGCCCCGGCGCTCGGGTATGATTCGCGCCCCCGCTCGGGGTACCCCGAACGGGTTCATCGGCGAACGGGGCATGGCGCAGTCTGGTAGCGCATCTGGTTTGGGACCAGAGGGTCGCAGGTTCGAATCCTGCTGCCCCGACCAACCGATGGTGACCAGGCGTTCTTGAGGTAGTCTTCCGTTCCGGCTGTGCGCCCGTAGCTCAGTTGGATAGAGCACCGGCCTTCTAAGCCGGTGGTCGCAGGTTCGACTCCTGCCGGGCGCGCCAACCGGTCGCAGGTTTTTTTCGGTGGTGGCCGTAGCTCAGCTGGTAGAGCCCCGGGTTGTGATCTCGGCTGTCGTGGGTTCGAGTCCCATCGGCCACCCCATTCTTATCCGCACCCCAGCAGTCCCGTGAAACGGCGCAGCGAGTCCGCGTCGATGTCGCTCACGATCCAGGCGGACTGCCCGGACAAAACGCACGGCGTCAGCGCGTAACCCTGCGACTGCGACGCCGCGGCGTCCGGCGCCTCCGCGCCCGGCGTCATGAACACGTCGATGACGTGTTTGCGATGGCCGTAGACGACGACGGCCGTGCGCTGGTCACCCACGTAGTCGATGCGCCCGCCCAGCAGCGGAAAATCCTCGGCCTTCGGATCGACGACCGGCGGCGATTCGCCGATCCTGCCGGCGAACCACGGCTTCACGGTGTGGCGGTCCTCGGAGACGACGTCGATGGCGCTGTTCGCGGCCAGCGCGCGCAGGTGGCTGGCCAGCAGGTCGCGGGAGCGCATCGCGACCAGCTCGCTCGCGCCGTGGCCGACGCCGCGGCCCGCGCCGAGCGGGCCGACGCTCATCAGGCCGACACCGACGAACACACCTAACAACACCGCCGCCGCCAGCTTCCACCACGTCGCGGCCGGCGCCGCGCGCGCGGCGGACGCCACCGGCAGCTCGCCGTCCGCCGCGAGCCGTGCGCGCAGGTCCGCGGGCGCGCGGTGCCGCGGCAACGCGCGCAGCGCGCCGCGCAACGTTTCGAGCGACGCGAGTTCCGCGCGGCACGTGGCGCAGGTGCCGAGGTGCGCTTCCAGTTCGTCGACCGTCGCGCGGTCGAGCTCGCCATCCAGGTACGCCTCGAGCTGCGGTCGGGCGGCTTCACAGGTCATGTCTCGACTCATGTCTCGACTCCGGGCGGCGCGCTCAGCGCCTTGCGCATCATCTGTCGGGCGCGCGAGAGGCGCGACATCACCGTGCCGATCGGCACGCTCAGGATCTCGCCGATCTCGCGGTACGACGCGTCTTCGATCTCGCGCAGCACCAGCACCTCGCGGAACTCCGGCGGCAATTTCTCGAGATGTTTCATGACCAGCGCGGCCGATTGCGCGAGATGGAGTTTCTCTTCGGGTTCGTCGGGTGCGGTCGCGGCGAGTGCCGCCGCGCTGTCGGACTCCATCGCGTCGAGCGACACGTCGCGCGGCCGGCGTGCGGCCAGCGTCGCCAGGCAACAATTGCGCACGATCGACAGCCACCACGCGCGCGCGTTGCCGCCCGCGTATGTGTGCACGTAGCGGGCTGCACGCAGGAACGCCGTGTGCACGGCATCCGACGCGTCCTGCGGGCTGCCCATCAGCCAGCGCGCGAGGTTGTACGCCGAGTCGAGGTGCGGCAGCGTCAGGTCGCGGACGAGGCCGGCATCGACGGGAGTGGAACCGCGCGGCGACATGGTCAGGCGATCACGCGCGCGGTTTCACGTGGACCATGCCGACCATGTGCGGATGCAGGCCGCAGATGTACGGGAAGTCCCCGGGCACGTCGAACCTGTACGTGTAGTGATCGCCCGTATCGAGGCCGGGCGACGACACCCTGGCCGTCGTCAGGATGATGTTGTGGATGGTCTGATCGTGATTCACCCATTCGACGATCGTACCCGGTTCGACCGTGATTTCCGCCGGGCTGAAAACGA
The DNA here is from genome assembly GCA_035502995.1 of Steroidobacteraceae bacterium. Lineage (GTDB taxonomy): Bacteria > Pseudomonadota > Gammaproteobacteria > Steroidobacterales > Steroidobacteraceae > CADEED01. Next base: position 33,952 of record DATJTW010000026.1, read on the forward strand.
AATGGTCGATCTCGACGGTGACGGGGCCCGCGGCCGCCTGCACCGGCGCGAGCGGGCCGAGCCCGATGGCGAGCAGCGCCGCGAGCGCGAGCGGGGTGGCGAGGCGGTTCACGAATGCACCGCCTGCAGGTCGGCCGCGCCGGCGATGGGTCTATCTACCGTGCCGAGCAGCGACTTGCCGCGCACGACGTGCAACTCGCGCGTGCCGAGGTAGCGGCCGAGCTCGCCGGCCGGCACCGTCAGCGGTCCGGGCGAGTCCGCCGCGCCGGGCGCCGGCTGCGGATAGGCGGTCGACATCGCGGTGTGGAACGCGACGTGACCTTCGACCTTCTGCATGACCTGGTGGATGTGGCCGTTCAGCACGGTCACCGATCCGAAGCGGCGCAAGGCCGCCAGCGCGCGCGGCGAGTCCGCGGTGCCCCAGCCCCATTTCTCGTACACGGTCCACAGCGGGATGTGCGCCAGCACGACGAGGGGCGTGCTCGCGGAGCGGCCGGCCAGATCCCGTTCGAGCCAGGCGAGTTGTTCGTCGCCGAGCGTCGGCATCTTGCCGGCCTCGAAATCCACGACGTTCGACAGGCCGACGAAATGCACGCCGTGGTCGTCGAAGCTGTACCAGGGCTTGCCGTCACCTTGTTTGCCGTGGCGTTGCAGGTAGCCGGTGAGCCCGTTATCGAGCGCGTCGTGTTCGCCGGGCACGTAGTGCATGCGGTCGACCCGGATGTCGCCGAACATCTGTTCGGCGAGGTCGAACTCGGCCGGCTTCGAGAGGTGCGTGATGTCGCCGGTATGCGCGACGAACGCGGGCCTGTGCGGGAGCGCATTGATGTCGGCGATGCAGCGGCGCAGCGTTCCGCCGACATCCGGGTTCGCTTCCTTGTGGAAGCCGAGATGCGTGTCGCTGATCTGCGCGAACGTGAAGCCGGTGACTTTGCCGGCGGCCGGATCGGCGGCTCTTCCGTACGCACGCGGCACGCCGCCGACGACGCTCCACAACACGGCGGCGCCCGACCAGGCACCCAGGCAGCTCAGCGCGCGGCGCCGCGACAGTTTCGTCTCCAACAGGGAATCCATGTTCGTCCTCGTCTGGTTTGCGGATACGGGCCAGATCGGCGGACGCGATCTTTTATTCCCGCGGCGGTACGTTCCCGAGGAAGCGCAGCAGATCGCCGAGCGTCGTGCCGCGGCCGTCGGGAACGGCCTCGAGTCGCTCGGCCGGTGCGTTGGTGCGGTTGTTCCAGAACACCGGGTAACCAAACCACTTCGCCCCCGCCACGTCCCAACCGGCAAACGCGACGAACAGGATTTCCTCTCGGTCCAGTCCGAGCAGTTCCGTGCCGAGTCGATAGGCGTGCGGCGCGGGCTTGAACGTACGCGCGCGATCCGTGCTGATGACGTGGGGGAAGAAGGGCTCGAGGCCGGCGCGCTTCAGGCCGCCCTTCAGGATGTCGTGTGTCGCGTTCGACAGGAACGCGAGTGTCAGCCCGCGATCGCACAGCTCGCGCACTGCCGCGGGTACGTCCGGCCAGACGTCGAGTTGCAGCCAGGCCTGCATCAGTTCGTCGCGCTGCGCGGCGCTCGCGTCGAGCGACAGCGCCTCGCAAGCGGTGTCGAGCGCATCGGCGGTGCAGCGCCAGAAGTCCGCGTAGCGGCCGCCGAGCGCGCGATGCCATTGATAGTCGAACTGGCGCGTGCGCCAGGCACCGATCAACGCCGCGCCCTGACCGGGGAACATTCGCTCGCAGGCCGTGGCGATCGAGCGCGGGTCGAAGATCGGGAACGCATCGAACAGCAGCGCGCGAATCGCCGGGCGATCCGATGCCGCCATGAGCGCCGGCGCGGCCAGGGCCGCGGTGGCGGTGGTCAGAAAGGTCCGTCGATCGAGGTCCATGGAGCCCAGACCGCGCGATGCGCGGGTTTATTGCGCGGAATAAAAGCGGCGCGCGTCCGGTCTCGTCCGTCGCAATCCACTCACGAGGGCGAGAACATGATCGACATCACCCAACGGCTCACCACCGGGTTCATCCTGCTGTGCCTCGGCGCGGGCGCCGCGCTGGCCGGCGATTTCTTCGAAGCGGACGGTTTCGCGCTGCGCGGCTATGATCCGGTCGCGTATTTCGAATCGGCATTGCCGGTGCACGGCGTCGAGACGCAGAGCTTCGAGTACAAGGGCTCGAAGTTCCTGTTTGCATCCGCCGCGAACCGGGCGCGATTCGTCGCCGAGCCGGAGAAATACGCGCCGCAGTACGGCGGGTACTGCGCGATGGGCACCGCGAACGGGTACAAGGTCGCCACGCAGCCCGATGCCTTCCAGGTCGTCGACGGCAAGCTGTACCTGAACTACAACCGACAGGTGCGCGACATCTGGCGCAAGGACGTTCCGGGCAACATCACGCGCGCCGACGCGAACTGGCCCGAGGTCGCGAAGCAACCCATGCAACAGTAGGACTGGCGCGCGACGGGCCGCCCTGATCGAATACGGCGCATGAAAACGCGTGCGTATTGGTGGCTGCCCGTCGTCGTCGTGGTCGCGGGTTGCGCGACGAAGCCGGCGGGCTCGCCGGTGACGAAGCTGTTCGTCGCCGGCGATTCCACGGCGTCGAGGTACGAGCCGAACCCGAAGAACCAGCAGGGCTGGGCCGCTGTGCTGCAACCTTACTTCGATCCGCGGCGGCTCGAGGTCGTCGATCTCGCGCGCGGCGGTCGCAGCAGCCGCACGTTCATCAGCGAAGGGCACTGGGACGGCCTGCTCGCGCAGCTGCGGGCCGGCGACTTCGTCGTCATCCAGTTCGGCCACAACGACGCGGGGGCGATAAACGCGGAGCCGCCGGGGTCGACGCGGCCGCTGCGTGCGCGCGGCACGTTGCCCGGCATCGGCGACGACTCGCAGGAGATCGACAACGTGCTCACCGGCAAACACGAGACGGTGTACTCGTACGGCTGGTACGTGCGCCGCATGATCGCCGACGTCCGCGCGAAGGGCGCGACGCCGATCCTGCTGACGCTGACGCGCACCAACACGTGGGAGCAGGGGCGCATCACGTGCCCGTCGGACACCTATCGGCTGTGGACGCTGCAGACCTCGCGGTCGCAGGACGTCGCGTTCCTCGACCTGTCGCGCATCATCGCCGACCGGTACCAGCGCGAAGGGCCGGAGGCGGTGAAGGCGCAGTTCATCGACGACACCGTGCACACCAACCTGCCGGGCGCCGATGCGAACGCGCGCGACGTCGTGTCCGGGCTGCGGGCGATGCGCGCGTTGCCGCTGCGGAAATACCTGTCCAAGAATGGCCGCAAGGTGCGCGCGGACCGCGGGCCGCGGGCGAACCCGGTCTGCCCGCCGCTGCCGCCTCTCTAGCTACTGGCGCCGGGACCGCCCCCAGAGCTCGTCGTACTTCCAGCCGGTCAGGTCTTCGACGACGGCGCGGCTCTGCGGCGATGGCGCCGTCCCGTCGGGCTTCCTGAACCGCTCGATCTCCGTCATCAGCACCGCGTGCGTGTCGCGGTCGAGACGGAACCGCGTCGACACGACGAAGCCGAACGCGAGGATGCCGAGCGTGCCGCAGCCCATGATCAGCAGCACGGCCGTGACCACGCCCGGCGGCTGCTGCAGCGTGCCCGGTATCAATCCGGCGGCGTCGAGGATCTGCGTGACGATGAAGATGGCGACGGACTGCATCAGTTTGCGCACGAACGTCATCACGCCGGCGAATGCGCCCTCGCGCCGCCGGCCCGTGACGATTTCGTCGACGTCCGGCATGTAGTTGTAAACGCTCCACGGGATGTAGTTGAGCGCGCCGCGGCCGAGGCCGGCGACCACGACCACCGCGAGATACCAGCGGATGTCGGTGACCCCGGCGGCGTACAAGGCGAGCAGTGCCGCGACGCCGCTGCCGAACAGCACCACGGCGAGCCGGTACGCCGGCGCCGGATGGATGCGCAGCACGAGGCCGATCGTGAGGATGACCGAGACGAGCTGCGCGCATGCCATCCAGGTGTTCACGCCCGACATAGTGACGACGGTGCCGGCCAGTGCGAACGCGATGAAGTACGACAGCACCGGGTTGAGCACGTCCTGGCTGATGTAACCGCCGAGGTACATGCCGAGATGCAGGCGGAACGCACGCACGCGCATCGTCGCCGCCAGGTCGTCGAACAGCTGGCCGAGCTTGCGGCCGAGTCCGCCCGGCGGCGGCGGTGTCGCCGCGATCTCGTCGCGCGGCCGCTCCCAGGTGAACAGATAGACGGCCAGCGCCACGAACACGAAGAACACCGAGAAGATGGCGCCGAGCGTCAGGAACGTATCGGCCGAGCCCTTGCCCCCGAGGTACTCGACGATGCGGCCCGGAAGCCACAACGCGGCGATGTTCGCGATCTGCCCGCACAGGATCCGCGCGCCGGCGAACATCGCCTTGGTCCGGTAGTTTGGCGACATCTCCGCGGCCAGCGTCTCGTACGGGATGATCTCCATCGCGTACACGAGCTCGAAGAACACGTAGGTGACGAGGTAGTACCAGAAGCCGTGACCCTCGACCCACATCAGCGCGAACGATGGCAGCAGCGGGATGGCCAGCAGGATGAAGAAGCGGCGGCGGCCGAATTTCCGGCCCAGCCACGTATGGTGGAAATGGTCGGACACGTAGCCGATGACCGGCGAGAAGAACGCGTCGAGCAGCCGCGCCGCGACGAAGATGAGCCCGGCCTCGGCGGCCGTGAGGCCGCAATACGTCGTGTAGAAGAACAGGATCCACGCCGTGATGATGGACATCGCACCGGCGCCGAGAAAATCGTTGCTGCCATACGCGACGAAATGGCCCGGCCGCACGAGTCTCGTGGTCATGGTGTCGCTCAGGTGAAGGCGCGCTTGAATTCGCCGAGGCACAGGATGGCCATGGCCTGTCCGTACGGCATCGAGGTCAGCGGGATCTTGCGATAGCCGTCGAGGTCGTCGAACACCGGTGTGCCGAACGACACCTGTTTCAACTCACCCTGCGCATCGATGTTGGCGAGCACCGCCTTCACGGCGCGCACGCCCATCTCCTCGAACTCCGCGCCGATGTAACCCTTGCGCACGGATTTCAGGATGCCGTAGCCGAAGCCGGCGGTTGCCGACGCTTCGAGGTACGAGCCCGGATCGTCCAGCAGCGTGTGCCAGAGGCCACCCGCGTCCTGCAGGGTTCGCAGGGCGCGGATCTGCTGGAGATGCGTCTCGAGCAGGAACTGGCGCAGTCCGTCGCCGGGCGGAAGGTCGAGCAACTCGATGAACTCCGGGATCGCGATCGTCACCCAGCAGTTGCCGCGCGCCCACAACGCGTTCGCGAAGTGGTGCCGGCCCTTGAACGTCCAGCCGTGGAACCACAGGCCGCTGCGCCGATCGACCAGGTACTTCACGTGCAACAGGAACTGCCGGCGCGCTTCTTCGACGTACTGCGCGCGGCCGAGCAGCCGGCCGATCTTCGCCAGCGGCATCACGCTCATCATCAGCGTGTCGTCCCAGAGCTGCTGCTCGTTCACCGAGTTGAACACGATGTGCTGGAAGCCGTTCTCCTCGGTGCGCGGCAGGCCATCCATCAGCCACTCGGCCCATTCGTCGAGGTAGGGGACCCAGGCCGCGTCCGGCCGTTCCTCGTGCAGATAGGCGAGCGTCAGGAACGGCGCGACGGTGTTGATGTTCTTGGTCGGCGGACCGGCGGCGAGGCGGTCGCGGAACCAGTCGAGCATGATCTGCCGGCTGCGCGCATCGCGCGTCTGTTCGTAGTACTTCCAGATGCCGTACAGGCCGATGCCGTGCGTCCACTCCCAGTCGTTCCAGCCTTTCGTGTCGATCACGCGGCCGTCGTCGAGGCGCAGCAGGAACTCGCCCGAGGTGTCCTTGATCTCGACGAGATTGCGGATCAGCAGCTGGATCTGTCGGTCGATGTCGGCGGATTCGATGCCGTGAACCTGGTTGGGCAAGCGGGACTCTCCGGGTAGTTTGGCGTCAGTCGAGATGGAACAGCGGGACCAGCGGCCATTCGATCGGGCGGCCGTCGGGATGCACGTGCATGAGGTCCCGCATGTGATCCCACCAGCGGCGCATGACGGGATGATCCGGCAGCTCGGCGCGGCGGTTGGGCTCGCGCAGCTTGAGCACGGCGAACAGGTGCAGGGTTTCCTCGTCGAGGAAGATCGAGTAGTCGTGGATGCCGGAATCGCGCAGGAGTTGCGCGAGCTCGGGCCAGATCTCGTCGTGTCGTCTGCGGTACTCGGCCGTGACGCCCGGTTTGAGTTTCATGCGGAAGGCGACGTTCATCTCGGCTCCGGGTGGTCGGGATCGAAGCGGGTCGTGGCGACGAGATGTTTCTCGAGTCCGGCCGTGAGCGCCGGGTCGGCGTCGCGCAGTCCCGTGGCAATGCAACGCGCGAGCAGGTCGGCGCCGAGCTCGTTGAAGTGGGTCCGGTCCTTGCCGCCATCGGCGAAGGCGCGCGGCGCCTCGTCGGGGCCCAGCGCCTCGTATACGCGGCGGCTCATGGCCTCGAGGTCGATCAGTGCGACGCCGTCCTCGCGCGCGACCGCGCGCATTGCCGCGGGGTAGTCACCCAGCGTGGCGACGATGCGTCCCGCCGCATCGAAGTTGCGGCGTTCTGGCGAGGTCACGAACAGCGGCGTGGTACCGCGGCGGCGGATCTCGGCGACATACGTGTGCAGCCAGGCGCGATACGTGGTCGCCGCCTCGACGTAGGTCTGCGGCCACTGGGTCTTCTGATCGTTGTGAGCGAACTGGATCATCACCCAGTCGCCGGCCCGCGCACGCGACAGTAGTTTGTCGAAGCGCTGTTCGGTCACGAAGGACTTCAGCGTTTCGCCGGACTCGGCGTGATTCGCGATCGCGAGGCCATCGTCGAAGAGCGCCGGCAATCGTTGTCCCCAGCTGGCATTCGGCGCCATCGGCTGGTCGGTCACGGTGGAATCGCCGGCCAGGTACAGCGTCGGCAAGTCGACGGGCTCGATGTCGATGCGCGCCGGCAGCGCCGTGGCCGGCTCGAATTCCAGCGTCAGGCGGTCGTCCCAATTCGCGGCGCCGATCTCCCGCGGCTTCAGGCGCACCTGCGTGCCGCCCGGAGCGTTGGCGGGCAGGCCGCCGAGATCCGGGGTGCGCACATTGACGACGAAATGCTGTCGGCCTCGGCCCACGAGCCGGCGTTGCTCCGCGAAGACGCGGGTATCGCCGGTCTCGCCGTGCAACGTGATGCGGTAATTGCCTTCCGGCACACGAACGGAGAAGCGTCCCGGCGCGCCCGGTTCGAATCCGGCGCCGATTGCCGGGTCGTAGCGCGGGAGAGGAGCGACGCCGCTGAAAGACAGGTCGAACGTTTGGGCGCCAGCGACGAGTACCCCCGGTGTCAAAAACAGGGCGACGATGGCCCTCATGCTCGACTTCCCCCTGTCCCCGTCGCTCGATCGAGTTTGATCGCTTTTTATCGTAGTTGATCGATTTGCGCCAGCGCGCCATACATATATATGCGCGCCGCCGGGGCCGAAAGATTTTTGCAACGCGTGGACTTTCGCTTTCCCTCTGGTAGAGTGCGCGCCCCTGCGGATGGGCCGTTAGCTCAGTTGGTAGAGCAGCTGACTCTTAATCAGTAGGTCGTAGGTTCGACCCCTACACGGCCCACCATCCTTCCCCGCTGACCGGTACATTTGCGTCGATGGCAAAGCAACCGTCCCGCGACGATCCCTCGAAGCCGAAATCCCACGGCTACGCCTACAAGAAGCAGTTCTACCAGAGCAGCGAAGTCGCCGCGGACTACGACGAACACCGATTCCGCACGCCGAAACGCATGCGCCGCAACGCGCGCAAGTGGGCCGCGATCGAGAAGGCGCTGGCGCTGGCCGGTGACGTGAAAACCATCGTCGATCTGCCGTGCGGCACCGGCCGGTTCACCGGCCACCTCGCACGCGCGGGGTACACGGTGGTCGGCAGCGACATCTCCGTCGAGATGATGCAGCAGGCGGCGAAACTCGACTCCGTCCGCCACGACAACATCAAGGGATACGTGCGCGCCGACGCGGAAGCGTTGCCCTTCGGCTCGAAGTCGACGGACGCGCTGATGAGCATCCGCTTCCTGTTCCACGTCGATCCCGAGACACGCCGCCGCATGCTGCGCGAGTTCGGCCGCGTGTCGCGCCGCTGGGTCATCGCCGACTATCGCCACAAGTATTCCGTGCGTTACGGCATCTGGAAGATCTCGACGCTGTTGGGCCTGACGAAACGGCCGTTCGAGCGCGTGTCGACGAAGAGCATGACGTCGGAGTTCGAAGACGCCGGGCTGCGAGTCGCGCAGATCATCCACGTGCGGCGCTGGCTCTCGGACAAGTGGGTGGTCCTGGCCGAGACCGGGCATACCGATCCGGAGGGTCTGAAGATCAAGCTCGCGGACACGCCGTATTCGGATCTCGAGATCACCGAGAAGCTCGGCGAAGGCAAGCGTTCGATCGTGTACCGCGCCCGCTGGCGCGGCCGCGACGTCGGCGTGAAGGTCTACAAGCCCGCGGCGATCGCGCGGCACGCGCGCAAGCACAAGCTCCCGCTCGCCGAGTTCGAGCATCGCCGCAATAAGGCGTTCTTCGACGCACGGGGCATGTCGAAGTACGTCGCGGAACCGCTGGGCTTCATCGTCGAGCCCGGATTCCAGATGTCGCTGCAGGAGTGCCTGGACGGGGAGGTCTACTACTTCGCGCAGCGCGAACACGCGGACTTCATCTCGCCACGGTTCATGGAAGACCTGGCGGAGGTCGTTTCGCTGAGCCACGCCGCCGAGCTGTACGACATCGATCTGCACGCCATGAACGTGATGGTCGACCGGCGCGCCGGCACGCCCAAGCTGTTCGACTTCAATCAGATCCCGTTCACCGAGCGGCCGCAGAACCCGTTCATCGGGTTCGCGCTGAAACTGGGATTGTTAGGCAAGGGCTCGCGCGACCTGCGCAAGCTGGCGCGCTTCCGTAACTTCGACCGCGTCGAGCGCAAGTTGCTCAAGTTCTACGAGGAAGAATCGACCTCGCAGGCCTGACCTCAGGCCGGCCGCGACAGCAGCGGATCGTCGTCGGCGAGCTTGATCGCGTCTTCGGGCAGCATCGCCGGGATGCCGTCCTTCACCGGATAGGCCAGCTTGCTGGTCGGGCAGACGATGAGCTGCCGGGTTTCGGCGAAATAGACCGGGGCCTTCGACACCGGGCAAGCAAGCATTTCGATGAGTCGCGAATCCATGGGTTTCCTGTGAAGTTCGGGCCTGGGGACCCTCAGGCCGCGGCGGCCCGGGTCGTGGAAATGAGCCAGCCGAGCGCCACCGCGACGGCGACGCCGACGACCTGTTGCGTGCGGGTCCATTGCAGCAGGGTCCCGTCCATCGCGGCGATGCCCACCGCGGTGACCACGAACCAGATGCCGCTTTGCAGCGCCACACCATGCAGGCCGGCGCTCTGCATGAACTTGACGGCGAGGATGTAGGCGGTCAGCCCACCCCCGAAGGACAGCAGGGAGATGATCCCCATTTTCGGATCGAGCTGGCCGCCGGGCCAGGATTTGCCGGCATACACGAAGCCGCGAGCGTCCAGCAGCCCGGAGGCTATCGTCAGGAGTCCGACCACGAGCAGGTTGCCGATCTGGCCCATCTTATGTCCCTCAACCGTCAGCGCCGGGGAGCATAGCCGGGCGCGTAGGTACGACGGAAGTTTCGCTATAATCCGCGCCCCCTCGCGCGTGGCCCATTCGCTTGGGCAACAAACACCGCGAAAGTGGCGGAACTGGTAGACGCGCTGGATTTAGGTTCCAGTGGGGAAACCCGTGAGAGTTCGAGTCTCTCCTTTCGCACCATTGGATTGAAGGAACAGATATGCAGGTTTCATTGACCGCCACGGGCGGATTGGAACGTCGACTGGAAGTGGCGATCCCCGCCGCGCAGGTCGACGGCGAGGTCGCGCAGCGGCTGAACAGGATTTCGCGGACCGCGCGCCTCAAGGGCTTTCGCCCGGGCAAGGCGCCGTTGGCGGTGATACGCCAGCAGTACGGCGACCAGGTGCACGGCGAGGTCATCAGCGACCTGATGCGCCAGTCGTTCTCGGAAGCGGTGCAGCGCGAGAAGCTGAACCCGGCTGGCGGTCCGCGCATCGAGCCCATCGCGATCAACCCCGGCGCGGACCTCAAGTACGCCGCCGTGTTCGAAGTGCTGCCCGAGGTGAAACTCGCGCCGTTCTCGGGCCTGTCCGTCGAGAAGCCGGTCGCCGCCGTCGCGGACGCCGATCTCGATGCGATGCTGCTGACGCTGCGCAAGCAGCGGCCGTCGTTCAACGAAGTCGCGCGCGCGGCTGCCAGCAACGATCGCGTGACCGTCTCTTTCGTCGGCCGCATCGATGGCGCGGAGTTCGAAGGCGGCAGCGGCGAGGCCGTGCCGATCGTCCTGGGCGCGAACCAGGTCATGAAGGAATTCGAGGATGCGCTGGTCGGCGCGAGCGCCGGCGAATCCCGCGAGTTCAACGCGACGTTCGGCGCCGAGCACACGAACAAGAAGCTCGCCGGCAAGACGGCGACGTTCAGCGTGCAGATCCTGAAGGTCGAAGAGCAGAAACCGGCGGATCTCGACGAGGAGTTCGCCAAGAGCTTCGGCATCGCCGACGGCAACCTCGACAACCTGCGCACCGAGGTGAAAGCCAACATGGAGCGCGAGCTCGGTGAGGCCGTCCGCCAGAAGATGCGCGGCCAGGTACTCGAGGGTCTGTACAACAACAACCCGCTCGAACTGCCGCGGCAGCTCGTCGACGAGCAGATCCAGGAGTTGCAGGTGGAGATGCTGCGTCGCGCCGGCGTGCGCGATGCGAAGCAACTGCCGCCGCGCGAGCCGTTCGAACAGCCGGCGAAGCGTCGCGTCGCACTCAGCCTGCTCATGAGCGAGCTGGTGCGCGCCGCCAACCTGAAGGTCAGTCGCGAATCCGTGCAGGAAAAGCTGAACGAGCTCGCAGCTTCGTACTCCAACCCGGAGGAAGTGCGTCGGGCCTACTTGCAAAACGCGGAGATGATGCGACAAATAGAAGCGCAGGTTCTCGAACAGCAGGCGATCGACTGGGTGTTGGGCCAGGCGAACGTCACCGAGAAACCGGCGAGCTTCTCGGAGCTGACGCAGTTCGGAGCGAATCAAGGAGACTGACGATGAACGAGCGCGCATTGAACCTGGTTCCGATCGTCGTCGAGCAGACGGCGCGCGGCGAGCGGTCGTACGACATCTACTCGCGCCTGCTGAAGGAGCGGGTGGTGTTCGTGGTCGGTCCCGTCGAGGACTACATGGCGAACGTCATCGTCGCGCAGCTGTTGTTTCTCGAGTCCGAGAACCCGGACAAGGACATCGCGCTGTACATCAATTCGCCGGGCGGCTCGGTGAGCGCGGGCCTCGCGATCTACGACACCATGCAGTTCATCAAGTCGGACGTGAGCACGATCTGCGTCGGCATGGCCGCGTCGATGGGTGCCGTGCTGCTGGCCGGTGGTGCGAAGGGCAAGCGCTTCATGCTGCCGAATTCGCGCGCGATGATTCACCAGCCGTCGGGCGGCTTCTCCGGGCAGGCGAGCGACATCCACATCCAGGCCCAGGAAATCCTCAAGATCCGCGGCCGGCTCAACGAGATCCTCGCGAAACATACGGGCCAGACCGTGGACAAGATCGCGGTCGACTCGGAACGTGACAATTTCATGAGCCCGACTGAGGCAGTCGCCTACGGGCTTGTAGACAAGCTGCTCGACAAGCGCGTCGCGCCTCCGACCGGCGCGCCGGCCGCTTAGTTCCTGCGTCGCGGCATCAGGCCGCATGGCAGTGCGAAGCGACTCGCAGTTCTCGACAAATCCCGTGGAAACAACGGCTTCCGCCGTGTCGGCCCTTGGGTTTGATGACAACGGCGTGATATATAGAAACCACAGGCAGGTGGGCGAAGGGCTCGCACTGCGCCAAGCGGAGCAACGATGACCGAGGACACTCGCGGACGGCACGACGACGGCAAGTTGTTGTACTGCTCCTTCTGCGGCAAGAGTCAGCACGAAGTTCGCAAGCTGATCGCCGGTCCTTCGGTTTTTGTCTGCGACGAATGCGTCGAGCTCTGCAACGACATCATTCGCGAGGAGCTCGAGGACCGCGCCGAGCGTGCGCGTGACAAGCTCCCCAAGCCGTCCGAGATCAAGAAGGTCCTGGACGAATATGTCATCGGCCAGGAGCGTGCGAAGAAGACGCTCTCCGTCGCCGTCTACAACCACTACAAGCGCCTGCAGACTCGCGGTGCCTCGGGTGGCCGCGGCAAGGATGACGTCGAGATCTCCAAGAGCAACATCCTGCTGATCGGCCCGACCGGCTGCGGCAAGACGCTGCTCGCCGAAACGCTGGCCCGACTCCTGAACGTGCCGTTCACGATCGCCGATGCCACGACGCTCACCGAAGCCGGCTACGTCGGCGAGGACGTCGAGAACATCATCCAGAAGCTGCTCCAGAAGTGCGACTACGACGTCGAAAAGGCGCAGACCGGCATCGTGTACATCGACGAGATCGACAAGATCTCGCGCAAGTCCGACAACCCGTCGATCACGCGCGACGTCTCCGGTGAAGGCGTGCAGCAGGCGCTGCTCAAGCTCATCGAAGGCACCATCGCGTCCGTGCCGCCGCAGGGTGGCCGCAAGCACCCGCAGCAGGAATTCCTGCAGGTCGACACGTCGAACATCCTCTTCATCTGCGGTGGCGCCTTCGCCGGTCTCGAAAAGATCGTGCTGAATCGCACGCAGAAGGGCGGCATCGGCTTCACGTCCGAAGTTCGCGACGTGAACACGCGCCCGCACGGCACCGACATCTTCAAGGAAGTCGAGCCGGAAGATCTCATCAAGTACGGTTTGATCCCCGAGTTCGTCGGTCGTCTGCCCGTCGTGGCGACGCTCGAGGAGCTCGACGAGAAGGCGCTGATCAGCATCCTCACGGAGCCGAAGAACGCGCTGACCAAGCAGTACCGCCGCCTGTTCGACATGGAAGGCGCCGAGCTCGAATTCCGCGACGAGGCTTTGTCCGCCGTCGCGCAGAAGGCGATGCAGCGCAAGACCGGCGCGCGCGGCCTGCGCACGATCCTCGAGAACGTGCTGCTCGACACCATGTACGAGCTGCCGTCGATGAAGAACGTCTCGAAGGTTGTCATCGACGACACGGTGATCGAGGGACACCAGCAGCCCTACGTCGTCTACAAGTCCGACACGCCCGCCACCGAAGACGCTTCGGCGCCGCGGCGCGTCTCGGGTTCGGGGCTGAGCTGATCGCTTTCTCGCCGCGACGCGTTCCGGCGTTGCGGAGAATGCTTACCCGTCTGACAGAGAACTGTGACGCGGCGATTGATTCGCCGCTGTTCAGCCCCATTTCCCGCGCTACACTTTGACTAAATCCAGCCACGGTGCTGCATTTCGCGGCAACGCGGCCTGGTGAGGGCCTGCGCCGTGTCTGAATCTCCCGCCTCGAGCTCCAAGTCCACGCCCATCCAGGGACTGCCGGTGCTGCCACTTCGTGATGTCGTGGTGTATCCGCACATGGTCATCCCGCTGTTCGTGGGCCGAGAGAAATCGATCCACGCGCTCGATGTCGCCATGAAGGCCGACAAGCGCATCATGCTCATCGCGCAGAAGCAGCCGGACGTCGACGATCCGAAGGGCGACGACCTGTATCGCATCGGCACCGTCGCCTCGATCCTGCAGCTGCTCAAACTACCGGACGGCACCGTGAAGGTGCTGGTCGAAGGTGTCGACCGCGCGCGCATCGACGCCATGCACACCGGCGAGCACTACACCGCCGACGTCACCACCGAGCCCGACGCCGACACGTACGACGAGAAGGAGCTCGACGTCCTCGCGCGCTCCGTGATCTCGCAGTTCGAGCAGTACGTGAAGCTCAACAAGAAGGTGCCGCCCGAGGTGCTGACCGCGCTCGCCGGCATCGAGCAGCCCGGACGCCTGGCCGACACCGTCGCCGCGCACATGGCGCTCAAACTACCGGAGAAGCAGAAGGTCCTCGAGATCCTCGACGTGCGCAAGCGCCTCGAGCACGTGCTGGTCGCCATCGAAGGCGAGATGGACGTGCTGCAGATCGAGAAGCGCATCCGCGGCCGCGTGAAGGCGCAGATGGAGAAGAGCCAGCGCGAGTACTACCTGAACGAGCAGATGAAGGCCATTCAGAAGGAACTCGGCGAGATGGAGGAGGGCGGCAACGAACTCTCCGATCTCGAGAACCGCATCAAGAAAGCGGGCATGCCGAAAGAGGCGCTCGAAAAGGCCAACACCGAGCTCAACAAGCTCAAGATGATGTCGCCGATGTCGGCCGAAGCCACCGTCGTGCGCAACTACATCGACTGGCTGGTGAAGGTGCCGTGGAAGAAACGCACCAAGATCCTCAAGGACATCGCGCGCGCGGAAGCCGTGCTGAACGAAGACCACTTCGGCCTCGACAAGGTCAAGGAACGCATCGTCGAGTACCTGGCCGTGCAGCAGCGCGTCGACAAGATCAAGGGCCCGATCCTGTGCCTCGTCGGTCCGCCGGGCGTGGGCAAGACCTCTCTGGGTCAGTCCATCGCGCGCGCGACGAACCGCAAGTTCGTGCGCATGTCGCTGGGTGGCGTGCGTGACGAAGCCGAGATCCGCGGCCACCGGCGCACGTACATCGGCTCCATGCCGGGCAAGATCGTGCAGAACATGGCGAAGACCGCCGTGCACAATCCGCTGTTCCTGCTCGACGAGATCGACAAGATGTCGATGGACTTCCGCGGCGACCCGTCATCGGCGCTGCTCGAAGTGCTCGACCCCGAGCAGAACGCCACCTTCAACGACCACTATCTCGAGGTCGATCTCGATCTCTCGCAGGTGATGTTCGTCTGCACGGCGAACTCGCTGAACATTCCCGCGCCGTTGCTCGATCGCATGGAAGTCATCCGTCTGCCCGGTTACACGGAAGACGAGAAGCTGAACATCGCGAAGAAATACCTGCTGCCGAAGCAGGTGAAACAAAACGGGCTCAAGCCGGAAGAGATCAAGGTCAGCGACGACGTCATCCTCGACATCATCCGCTACTACACGCGCGAAGCCGGCGTGCGCAATCTCGAACGCGAGATGGCGCGAATCTGCCGCAAGGCGGTGAAGCAGCTGCTGCTCGGTGCGAAGAAGGCCGAGAAGGGCCAGGAAGAAGGCAAGAAGGCGGAGAAGGCCGAGAAGGGCTCGGACAAGGCGGTCAGCGTCACGACGAAGAATCTCGAGAAGTTCCTCGGCGTGCGCCGCTTCCGCTACGGCAAGGCGGAGGAAGAGAACCGCGTCGGCCACGTCACCGGTCTCGCCTGGACCGAGGTCGGCGGCGAGTTGCTGACGATCGAAGCGGCGGTGGTGCCCGGCAAGGGCAAGCTGCAGCACACGGGCCAGCTGGGCGAAGTCATGCAGGAGTCGATCCAGGCCGCGATGACGGTGGTGCGTTCGCGCGCCAACGTGCTCGGCATCGACCCGGACTTCTACCAGAAGCACGACGTGCATCTGCACATGCCCGAAGGTGCGACGCCGAAGGACGGTCCGTCCGCCGGCATCGGCATGTGCACTGCGCTGGTCTCGGCATTGACGAAGATCCCGGTGCGCTCGGATGTCGCGATGACGGGCGAGATCACGTTGCGTGGCGAAGTGCTGCCCATCGGTGGTCTCAAGGAGAAACTGCTCGCGGCGCATCGTGGCGGCATCACCACCGTGATGATCCCGGTCGACAACGAGAAGGACCTCACCGAGATCCCGGACAACATCAAGGGCAAACTCGACATCCGGCCGGTCAAATGGATCGATGAAGTGTTCGAGGTCGCGCTCGCGAGCCGGCCGACGCCGCGTCTCGCGACGCCGCCGGCCGCCGGGGAGAAGCGCGCCCGTCGGTCGGGGCGCCGGTCGTCCAAGCAGGTCCAGGCGCATTAAGCAAAGCCCTTCGAGGGCGTGAAACCCGGGCTCCGCGGCGAAGGTCGCGGGGCCCTTTTTCTTTCTCTTCCGTCTCCTCAGACGATCCGCTAGACTGCGCGGCCTTTCGCGGGCGGCCATGTTCGGGTGCTTAGCTCAGCGGTAGAGCATCGCCCTTACAAGGCGAGGGTCGGGGGTTCGAAACCCTCAGCACCCACCAGAAAATTGGAGCGGTAGTTCAGTTGGTTAGAATACCGGCCTGTCACGCCGGGGGTCGCGGGTTCGAGTCCCGTCCGCTCCGCCAATTCTTTCGGGCCCCGATCAGTCAGGAATAGGGATGCTGCAGCGTATTCGCGATGGCCTTCAGGGCCAGAAATGGCTCGCGTGGGTCGTCCTCGGCGCCATCGGCGCCACGTTCGTCTTCTGGGGCGGCACCAACTCCCTCGACTTCAATGGCACGTCGAAGAACGACGCCGCCAAGGTCGACGGTGACGAGATCCCCGCCGAGCAGGCCCGCCAGGAATGGGGCCGCGTGCAGTCGCAGTGGGCGCAGCAGGTGGGCTCCGACATCCCCGCCGAGCAGGCGAAGAAGATGCAGGACAACATCCTCGACCAGCTCATCCTGCAGAAGCTGATCAAGAGCCGCCTGCACGATCAGAACTACCGCGTCTCGAATTCGAAAGTGCTGGCCGAGGTGCAGAGCATCGGCGCGTTCAAGGGCGCAGACGGCAAGTTCGACGCCAACCAGGCGCGTGCCGTGCTCCGCCAGTACAACAAGACCGAAGAGCAGTTCTTCGAAGAGACGCGCACGCAGCTCGTCGTGAACCAGCTGCAGCAGGGCATCGGCGGATCGTTCTTCCTCACGCCGGCCGAGTCGCGCCGCCTCTACAACCTCGAGAACGAAGAGCGCGAGGTCCAGTACGTGGAATTGCCGGCGGAGAAGTTCGCGGGCAGCGCGCCGATCGATGACGCGGCCGTCAAGACGTACTACGACAAGAACGGCGATCGCTTCATGACCGCCGAATACGTTTCGCTCGACTACGCCGAGCTGCGGCTCGAGCAGCTGGCGACCCAGGTCGTGCCGACGGAAGACGATCTCAAGAAGCTGTACGAAGAGAACCGCGCGAACTACGTGCTCGACGAACAACGTCGCACGCGGCACATCGTGATTCCCGTCCAGGGTGACGATGACGCCGGCGCGAAGAAACAGGCCGAGGCCGTGCTCGCCGAGGCGCGCAGCGGCAAGGACTTCGCCGAGCTCGCGAAGAAATATTCGAAGGACCCGTCGGCGGCGGATGGCGGCGAGCTCGGCTTCGTCGGCCGCAAGGATTTCGCCGGCCCGATCGGCGACACGTTGTTCGGCATGAAGGTCGGCGACGTCGCCGGCCCCGTGAAGTCGCAGTTCGGCTACCACATCCTCAAGCTCGAAGAGATCCACGCCGCGGAAGTGAAGCCTTTCGAAGCCGTGCGCGCCGAGCTCGATTCGCAGTACCGCACCGATCGCGCGGCGCAGCTGTTCAGCGAACGCCAGGACGCGATCACGGAAGCGCTCGACAAGGGCGACGACCTCGACAAGCTCGCCCAGCAGCTCGGTCTCACGCACGGCTCCGTGGCCGAGTTCCGCCGCGGCGGCGGCGCCGAGCCGCTCGGCTCGGGCGCGGATCTGCAGGCTGCGGTGTTCAGCGATGCCACGCTCAACCAGGGCAAGATCGGCGGACCCGTCGCGCTCGGTGAAGACCGCCTGGTTCTCGTGAAGGTCACGTCGCACCACAAGGCCGAAGTGAAGCCGCTTTCCGTCGTGCACGACGAGATCGTCGCGCTGCTGCGCCACGATCGCGGCGTCGCCGCCGCGAAGGCCGCGGCCGATGGCGCGGTCGGCAAGATCACCGGCGGCGAGAAGCTCGAGAACCTGGCGAAGGAATGGTCGGTGACGGCCGATCCCGCGAAGTTCGTCAGCCGCGGCGATCCGTCGATCCCGGCGGCGCTGCGGTCGGCGGTGTTCGATGCCGCGCGCCCGGCGGAGAAGGCGGTCGTGAAGTCCGCCACGCTCGACGACGGCGCCGCCGTCGTGTTCGTCGTGTCGCGCACGCGCGTGGCCGACAGCTCCAACCCGCAGATGTTGCAGCAGGCGAACGCGTCGCTGCTGCAGCGGTCGGCGGGCGGTGACATCGTCTCGTACGTCAACGAAGCCAAGCGCAAAGCCAAGATCGTCAAGAACCCGGCGGTCTTCGAGTAACGCGCATGGGAGCGGCCGGCACGGAAGCGAAGTCGACGCCCGTCCTGCCCATCCTGCTCGCCATGGTCGCCGGCGGCATCGTCGGCGCCCTGTGCAGTCCCGATACCGCCATCGGCTCGATCAAGGTCGTGCCGATCCTCGACCTCGTCGGGTCGATGTTCATCAATCTGCTGAAGATGATCATCGTGCCGCTGATCCTGGCCTCGGTGATCACCGGCGTCGCAGGTCTCGGCAGCGGTCCCGATCTCGGCAAACTCGGCGTGAAGACGCTGATCTTCTATCTGATCACGACGCTGCTGGCAGTGCTGATCGCCTTGGCACTGGTGAACCTGATCGAGCCCGGCGTGCGCAACGGCCAGCCGGTGAAGGACCTCCTGGCGCTGACCAGCGACGCGAAGGAAGTCACCGCCGGTGTCATGCATCGCGCCGAGACCGGCGTGCTCGATTCCATCCGCGGCATCATCCCCGCGAACATCGTCGACGCCGCCGTGAACACGAAGATGCTGGGCCTCGTGTTGTTCTCGGTGCTGTTCGGGTTCTATCTCGCGCGCATCCCGCAACCGCAGCAGGGCACGTTGCTCGGGATGTGGCAGGGCATCTTCATGGTGATGATGCGCATCACCGGCTTCGTGATGATGGTCGCGCCGGTCGGTGTCTTCGCACTGATCGCCAAGGTGGTCGCCACGGCGGGTTTCGCCGGCGTCGGACCGCTGTTGTTGTTCGGCGCCTGCGTGGTCGCGGGGCTCGCGGTGTACGGCTTCGTCGCGCTGCCCGTGCTGCTCGCGCTGGTCGCGCGCGTGAATCCGTGGCGGTTGTATCCGGCGATGGCGCCGGCACTGCTCACGGCATTCTCCACCGCGTCGTCGTCGGCGACGTTGCCGCTGTCACTGGAATGCCTGGAGCGTCGCGCACGAGTGTCGGAGCGGGTCGCCGGCTTCGTGATGCCGCTGGGCGCGTCGATGAATCATGCGGGCAGCGCGCTGTACGAGTGCGCCGCGGCGATGTTCATCGCCCAGGCGTACGGGCTGCATCTCTCCTTCGCCACGCAGTTCACGGTGGTGATCCTGGCGCTGGTGACGTCGATGGGCATGGCCGGCATCCCGGCGGCATCGCTGGTCGGCATCACGATCATCCTGGCTGCGGTCGGATTGCCGCCCGAGGCGATCGGCGTGCTGCTGATCCTCGACCGCCTCCTCGACATGGCGCGCACCGCGATCAACGTACTGGCCGATGCGGCCTGCGCGGTGATCGTCGCGCGCCTCGAAGGCGAGACCGCGGTTCTCGCCGATTCTCCGGCCGTTTCTCCGGCCGATCCGCCGGCCGCCGCCTAACCTTCGCCGGCTTCCGTCGGGAAGCTCATGCCGACGGTGCTGAACCCGCCGTCGACGTACAGGATCTCGCCGGTGATGCCGTTCGCCAGGTCCGAGCAGAGGAACGCCGCGGCATTGCCCACGTCTTCCAGCGTCACGTTGCGCTTCAGCGGCGCCACGTCGGCGACGCGACCCAGCATCTTGCGGAAGCCGGCGATGCCCGCGGCCGCCAGCGTCTTGATCGGGCCCGCGGAGATGCCGTTCACGCGGATGTTGTGCGGACCTAAGTCGGCCGCGAGGAATCGCACGTTCGCCTCGAGGCTCGCCTTCGCGAGGCCCATGACGTTGTAGCTCGGGATCGATTTCACCGCGCCGAGATACGACAGCGTGACGATGGAGCCCGCCCGACCGGCCATCAGCGGCTGCGCGGCACGCGCCAGGGCGGTCAGGCTGTAGCTCGACACGTCGTGCGCGATCCGGAACGACTCGCGCGAGGTGCTCTCGGTGAAACCACCGGCCAGCGCCTCGCGCGGCGCGTACGCCACGGCGTGCACCAACACGTCGAGCGAACCCCAGGTGCTCTTCAGCGAGTCGAATGCGGTCGCGATCTCGGCGTCGTTGGTGACGTCCATCGGCAGGTTGATCTTCGAGCCGACCGACTCGGCCAACGGGCCGACGCGGTCCTTGAACTTCTCGTTCACGTGGGTGAACGCGAGCTCGGCCCCTTCGCGATGCATCGCCTGCGCGATGCCCCAGGCGATGGAGCGATCCGACGCAACGCCGACGATCAGCGCGCGCTTGCCCGTCATGAAACCCATGTGTAACTCCTGCGGAAGATTGGCCCGATGGCCGACGAGTGAGGCCGGCATTCTGCCAGCCTCGTTCGGCCACGGGAAATCGGCGGGAGTGGGTGAGGTACTGCGGCTCAGCGGCCGCGGACGTTGACGGTCAGCTTCTGGCCGGGGCGCAGCGTCGCGTGACTGCTGATGCCGTTCCAGTTCACAAGGTCCGACACCGAGACGCCGAACACCTGGGCGATGCGCGACAGCGTGTCGCCGCTGCGGACCTTGTAGCTGACCTGCCGCGAGCTGCCGCTGCCGGTCGCGACCGACTTCGATGCGCGCGCCGACCGCGACGAGCCGCTGGCGGTGGTGGTGCCGCCACGGGAATTCAGCACGAGCTTCTGGCCGGCCCGCAGCGTGTCGCCGGGACCCATCCCGTTGAGGCGCGCCAGCGTCGCGACGTTCATGCGATGCCGCTTCGCGATCGCCCACAACGAATCACCGCTGCGCACGACGTGGATGCCGGGACGACGGCCCGAGCGGTTGCCGCCGTCGACGCGCGCCGCGGCCAGCATCACCTTCGGCGGCAGGTTCACGACCGCCGACGGCACGCGCAGCTCGCTGCCGATGACCAGCGGAGCCGCGTTGTCGAGATTGTTCATGTCGCGGACGACGGTTGTCTGCGTCTTGTACTTCTTCGCGATCGACGCGACGGTCTCGCCGGCCTTGATCTTGTGCATCGACACGCGCACGCGCTGATCCGGGCTCAGCTGCTCGAGATTGCGCTGAAAGGCTTCGGCGGTATCGCGCGGCAGCAGCAGGAAATGCGGGCCGGCCGGATCCGTTGCCCAGCGATGGAAGCCGGGATTCAGTTCGTAGACTTCATCGAGCGTGATGCCGGCGAGCTCGGCCGCGAGCGTGAGATCGAGCTGGCCGCCCGTGTCCACCTTCACGAAGTAGGGCTCGTTCGGGATCGGGCTGAACGCGATGCCGTAGTCCTCGGGATTCAGCACGAGGCGGCGCATCGCCAGCAGTTTCGGCACGTACGCACGCGTCTCGGCCGGCAGGCTCAGGCTGAAGAAATCGACCGGCTTGCCGAGCGCGCGGTTCTTGTTCACTTCGCGCTGCACGCGGAACTCGCCGCAGTTGTACGCGGCGATGGCGAGCAGCCAGTCGTCGAAGAACTCGTCGTGCATGTACTGCAGGTAATCGAGCGCGGCGCGCGTCGAGGCGATGACGTCGCGGCGGCCGTCGTACCACCAGTCCTGCTTGAGGCCGAAGCGCTCGCCGGTGCCGGGCATGAACTGCCAGAGGCCGTTGGCGCGTACCCAGGACTGCGCGTACGGCTCGAACGCGCTCTCGACCACCGGCAGCAGCGCGAGCTCGAGCGGCATGCCGCGCGCCTCGATCTCCTTGACGATGTGGTGCAGGTACGGCACCGCGCGGCCGAACGTGCGCTCGAGGTATTCGGGGTTGTTCGCGTACCAGTTGATCTGCACGTCGATCTGGCGCGACTCGATGTCCTCGAGCTTGAAGCCCGCCCGGATGCGGTCGAAGACGTCGGGATATTGTTCCGGCGTGAGGCCGGCCAGCGTGTGGGCGGATTCCGCGGCGACGCCCTCGCTGGCGTCCGCGACCAGGCCGTCCTGGACACCGCTCAGCGCGTCGATGGCCGCGGCGGCCGGGGAAGGGTCGGTCGGAGTGGCGGCGACCGCCGGGACCGGTGTGCTCGCGGCCACCGGGGCGGCCTTGTGACGGGTCCGGGCCGGCTTCGGCGGCGAGGGCGACTGCGCGTCCAGCACCTCCGAGGGCTGCGCCAGGATGTCCGCGGACACGGGCGTCACCGGCGGCGTGGTGCCTTCGATCGGCGTGGAGGCGCAACCCGCCAGGGCGGCGGCGACAATAATGGCCAGCGGCGCGAGGACGCGCCTTCCCGTGAATCCGACAGTCAATTCACACCCCCGAGGGTGGCAGCAGTGGGTACCGTTCCGACAGATGACGGTACTTTGTCGTGGGGCGGTATTTAAGCCGTAAGTTCACAGGTTTGCTACCTTTTTTGTGATCTAATTCACGCCGTTTGTGACGCACGCCACCGCCTCCGCTGCCATCGAATCCTGGCTCTCTTCCGGCCTCGGGAAGGCCGTGGTACAGGCCGAATCCGAGCTCATGTCAGAGGCCTTGGACGATGTTTTCGGCTGGGAGTTGCTTCAGGTCGGCACCTGGGGCCCGCCGGAACAAATTCTCGCCGGTTGTCGTACACGGCGTCACGCCGTCGTCGGCCACCGACGCTCGGCGCCCGAAGGCGGTCGCACCCAGGCCGACATCGCCGCGCGGCTCTCGCAGCTGCCCATCGCCAACGCCTCGATCGATGCCGTCGTCCTGCCGCACACGCTCGAGTTCGAAACCGATCCGTATGCCGTCGTGCGCGAGGTCGATCGCGTGCTCGCCGGCGAGGGGCAGCTGATCGTGCTCGGCTTCCGGCCGTTCAGCCTGTGGGGTTTCCGCAGCCGCGCGATCAGTCGCGGCTATCCGCCGGGTCTCAAGCGCATGCTCGGCGCGCGCCGCATCGCCGACTGGCTCGAGCTGCTCGGCTACGACGTCTCGCTGACCCGCAACTATCTCTTCACACCGCCCTGGGGTAGTTCGGAACCGCAGCCGGGCCAGCCGTCGGCGCTGCTGCGCCGGGGATTCCTCAAGCCCTGGCCCGCGGGCGCGTATCTCATCAAGGCACGCAAGCGCGTCTACACGCTGACGCCGATCCGCCCGAAGGTGCGCGAACGCGTGCAGCCCATCGGCGGACTGGTGAAGCCGACCACGCCGCGCCAGAGCAATTAGAAGATGCCGGTCGAGATCTACACCGACGGCGCGTGCCGCGGGAATCCGGGTCCCGGCGGCTGGGGCGCGCTGCTGCTGCTCGGCGAACACGAGCGCGAGCTGTACGGTGCCGAGCCCGCGACGACTAACAACCGCATGGAGCTCACCGCGGTGATCCGCGCGCTCGAGGCGTTGAAGCGCCCGGTCGCGGCGAAGATCTACACGGATTCGCAGTACGTGATGAAGGGCGTGCAGGAGTGGATGCCCAACTGGAAGTCGCGTGGCTGGAAGACCGCGGACAAGAAGCCCGTGAAGAACCAGGATCTGTGGATGGAGCTCGACGCGCTCGTCGCCAAGCACGAACTCTCCTGGAGCTGGGTGAAGGGCCACTCGGGCAATCCCGGCAACGAACGCGTCGACGCCCTGGCGAACCGCGCCATCGATGCGATGAACGGGAATTAATCCCGTACACTCGCGCGCCATGCGCCAGATCGTTTTCGACACCGAGACCACGGGTCTCGAACACGCCGCCGGCCATCGCATCATCGAGGTCGGCTGCGTCGAGATCGTGAATCGCCGGCTCACCGGCCGGAAGTTCCACCGCTACGTGAACCCCGAGCGCGACATCGATGCGGGCGCGCTGGCCGTGCATGGCATCGGCCCCGCGCAGCTCAAGGATGCGCCGAAGTTCGCGGAGATCGCCGAGGAGCTGATCGCCTTCGTCTCGGGCGCGGAGCTCATCATCCACAACGCACCGTTCGACGTCGGCTTCGTCGACGCCGAGCTCGCGCGACTGCCGGGCACACCGCGCACGCTCGCGAGCCTGTGCCGCGTGCTCGACACGCTGGCGCTGGCGCGCGCGCTGCACCCCGGTCAGCGCAACAGCCTCGATGCGCTGTGCAAGCGTTACAGCGTCGACAACTCCAAGCGCGACCTGCACGGCGCGTTGCTCGACGCCGGGATCCTCGTCGACGTCTATCTCGCGATGACGGGCGGACAGAGCGCGCTGGCGCTCGATGCCGGCGCGGCGCGTGCTTCCGCCGAGTCCTCGACGGATGACACCACCGTGCGCGCGCCGGGCATAACGCTGGCCGTGCCGACCGCCGACGCCGACGAATTGCGCCAGCACGAGGCGATGCTCGATCTGATCCAGAAGTCGAGCGGCGGCAAGACCGTGTGGCGGGCGTTGCCGGATGGCGATCTCGCCGCCAGATAGCGACCGAACGCACAGAAATCACCGCTCCGGGTGCCCCGGGGCTCGCTTTCGAACCCGCGGGGCCGGCAAGATCGCGCGCTGCCAATCGGCGCTAAGGTCCTAAACGAGAACGGAAAATCATGGAATTGAGCTTGAGAGGTTGTCGCATCGGCGTGGTAGGTCTCGGCTATGTCGGACTGCCGCTGGCCGTCGAGTTCGGCAAGCACTTCGACACCGTCGGCTTCGACATCAAGGCACCGCGCATCGCCGAGCTGAAGAAGGGCCGCGATTCCACGCTCGAATGCAGCACCGCCGAGCTGCGCGCCGCGCGCAAGCTGACGTACTCGACCAGCCTCAAGGATCTCGGCAAGTGCCGCGTCTTCATCGTGACCGTGCCGACGCCGATCGATCGCTACAACCGTCCCGACCTGACGCCGCTCGAACGCTCGAGCGAAACCGTCGGCAAGGTGCTCAAGAAGGGTGACGTGGTGGTGTACGAATCCACCGTGTACCCGGGCTGCACCGAAGAGGTCTGCATCCCGATCCTCGAGCGCGAGTCCGGCCTCAAGTTCAACGTCGACTTCTTCGCCGGCTACAGTCCCGAGCGCATCAACCCGGGCGACAAGGAACATCGCCTGCCGACCATCAAGAAGGTGACGTCGGGCTCGACGCCCGAGGTCGCGGAGTTCGTCGACAGCCTGTACCGCTCCGTGGTGCGCGCCGGCACGCACAAGGCGTCCAGCATCCGCGTCGCCGAGGCCGCCAAGGTCATCGAGAACACTCAGCGCGACGTCAACATCGCGCTGATCAACGAGCTCGCGCTGCTGTTCAACCGCCTCGGCATCGACACCGAAGAAGTGTTGCTGGCCGCGGGCAGCAAGTGGAACTTCCTGCCGTTCCGCCCGGGTCTCGTCGGCGGCCACTGCATCGGCGTCGATCCTTACTACCTGACGCACAAGGCGCAGGAGATCGGCTTCCATCCCGAGATGATCCTCGCCGGCCGCCGCCTCAACGACAGCATGGCCAACTACGTCGCCGGCCAGGTCGTGAAGCTCATGGCCGGCAAGAAGATCCTCGCCAAGGGTTCGCGCGTGCTGGTGCTGGGCCTCACCTTCAAGGAGAACTGCCCCGACCTGCGCAACTCGAAGGTCGCGGACGTGGTGCGCGAGCTCAAGCACTACGGCGCGAAGGTCGACGTGTACGACCCGTGGATCGACCACGACGAGGCGGAGCACGAATACGGCATCCGCCCGATCCGCAAGCCGCGCGACAACACCTACGACGCGATCGTCATGGCCGTGGCGCACAAGGAATTCCGCGATCAGGGTCTGCCGAGCCTGCGCAAGGCCGCCAAGAAGAACCACGTCGTGTACGACATCAAGTACGTGTTCCCCTCCAACCAGGTGGATGGACGACTGTGAAGATCCTGCTCACCGGCGCCGCCGGCTTCATCGGGTTCCATACCGCGAAAAAGCTGCTGGCGCGCGGTGACGAGGTGGTCGGTCTCGACAACCTCAACGACTACTACGACCCCAACCTGAAGCGCGCGCGCCTCGCCATCCTCGAGCGCGAGCCGAAGTTCCGCTTCGTGAAGATGGATCTCGCCGACAAGGGCGGCATGAAATCGCTGTTCGCGCGCGAGAAGTTCCCGCGCGTGATCCACCTGGCCGCCCAGGCCGGCGTGCGGTACTCGCTCGAGAACCCGCAGGCGTACGTCGACAGCAACGTGACCGGCACGCTGAACGTCCTCGAAGGCTGCCGGCACAACGGCGCCGAGCATCTCGTGTTCGCGTCGACGAGCTCGGTGTACGGCCTCAACACGAACATGCCGTTCTCGCCGCACCGCGGCGTCGATCATCCGCTGTCGCTGTACGCATCGACGAAACGCGCCAACGAGCTGATGGCGCACAACTACGCGGCGCTGTTCAAACTACCCGTGACCGGCCTGCGGTTCTTCACCGTGTACGGCCCGTGGGGCCGCCCGGACATGGCGCTGTTCCTGTTCACGAAGAACATCATCGAGGGCAAGCCCATCGACGTGTTCAACAACGGCAACCACAAGCGCGACTTCACGTTCGTCGAGGACATCGCCGAGGGCGTCGTCCGCAGCTGCGACCGCGTCGCCGCCCCGAACCCGCAGTGGTCGGGCGACAACCCGGACCCGGCCACGTCGAGCGCGCCGTTCCGCCTCTACAACATCGGCAACAACGCACCGGTCGATCTCATCAAGTACATCGAAGTGCTCGAGGATTGCCTCGGCAAGAAGGCGATCAAGAACCTGCTGCCGCTGCAGGCCGGCGACGTGCCGGACACGTTCGCCGACGTCGAGGACCTGGTGCGCGACGCGGGCTACAAGCCGGCGACACCGGTCGAGGTCGGGATCCGCCGGTTCGTCGACTGGTACCTCGAGTACTACAAGCAGACGCCGGGTAAGACCGCCGGCTGATGGGCGCCTTTTCCTCCGGCGCGGCTGTTGCCGCGACGGCGCGCGGAGTACCCTTCGCGCGCATGAAAGTCCCGCTCCTCGATCTCAAGCCGCAGTACCGCGCCCTCAAGCCCGAGCTCGACGCCGCGATCCTGCGCGTCAGCGAGTCGCAGCATTTCATCCTCGGTCCCGAGGTGAAGAAGCTGGAAGCCGACACCGCGAAGTATTCCGGCTGCGCCTTCGGCATCGGGCTCTCGTCCGGCACCGACGCGCTGCTGATCGCGCTGATGGCGCTCGACATCGGCGCGGGTGACGAGGTCATCACCAGTCCCTACACGTTCTTCGCCACGGCCGGCACGATCGCGCGCGTCGGCGCGCGCCCGGTGTTCGTCGACATCGATCCGCTCACCTTCAACATCTCGCCGCGCGCGATCGCCGACTTCATCGCGCAACGCTGCGAGACGAAGAACGGCGCGCTGCTGAATCGCGCCACCAGCGGGCGCATCCGCGCGCTGATGCCGGTGCATCTCTACGGTCAGGTCGCCGACCTGGACCCGATCATGGCGCTGGCGAACCAGCACGGGCTCGCCGTCATCGAAGACGCGGCGCAGGCCATCGGCGCCGAGGATGCGAAGCGGCGCCGCGCCTGTTCCGTCGGCCACATCGGTTGCCTGTCGTTCTTCCCGACGAAGAATCTCGGTGCGTTCGGCGACGCCGGCGCCTGCGTGACGAACGACGCCGCGCTCGCGGCGAAGATGATGAAGCTGCGCGTGCACGGCATGGAGCCGAAGTATTTCCACGAGCTGATCGGCGGCAATTTCCGGCTCGACGAGATCCAGGCCGCGGTGCTCAACGTGAAGCTGCCGCATCTCGATTCCTGGAGCGCCGGCCGGCAACGCAACGCCGCGTTCTACGACGCCGCGTTCGCGCGGGCGGGCCTCGGTGCGAACGTCACCACGCCGCCGCCGGCCGCGGCCGGCGCGCGCCACATCTACAACCAGTACTGCATCCGCGCGCGGCGCCGCGACGAGCTGCGCAAGCATCTCGGCGAGCAGGGCATCGGCGCCGAGATCTACTACCCGCTGCCGCTGCACATGCAGCAGTGCTTCGCCTATCTCGGCCACGCGCCCGGCGACTTTCCGGAGAGCCTGCGCGCCTCGCAGGAGACGCTCGCGCTGCCCATCTATCCGGAGCTGGAGCAGTCGCAACTTCAGTACGTTGTGGATACCATCGCCGCCTTCTACCGCTAGCGACCGCCCGCGATGGCCCACGACAACCTGACCTCCGCCTGGCGCTCGCTGCAGTCGCGCGCCGACGAAATCCGCTCCGTTCCGCTGCGCGCACTGCGCGATGCCGATCCGAATCGCGCAGTGCGGTTCTCGCGCGAAGCCTGCGGTCTCTATCTCGACTTCTCGCGCCAGCGCGCCGACGACGACACCGTCCACCTGCTCGCGAGTCTCGCCGACGCCGCGAACCTGCGCGGCCGCATCGAAGCGATGTGGCGCGGCGACGCGATCAACACCACCGAGAACCGCGCCGTGCTGCACACGGCGCTGCGCGTGCCGCCGGGTGCCGCGGACGGTCCCGGCGGTCCGGCGATCGCGCGCGAGGTGCTCGACGAACGCGAACGCATGCTGACGTTCGCCGACGACGTGCGCCGCGGCGCCATCAAGGGCTCGGCCGGCACGCCGTTCCGCACCGTCGTCAACATCGGCATCGGCGGCTCGGACCTGGGTCCGGCGATGGCTGTGGAGGCGCTGCATCCGCTCGCTGCCGGCGCGCCGCGCGTGCGGTTCGTGTCGAACGTCGACGGCACCGATCTCGCGAACGTGCTCGAGGACGCGGACGCCGCGACCACGCTGTTCATCGTCGCGTCGAAGACCTTCACCACGCAGGAGACGCTGGCGAACGCCCGCTCGGCGCGCGCCTGGCTCGCCGGCAAGCTCGGCGAGGCCGCCGTGCCCGCGCACTTCGCGGCCGTGTCCACCAATGCGAAGGCGATGGATGCGTTCGGCGTGAATCCGAACTACCGCTTCGTGATGTGGGACTGGGTCGGCGGCCGCTACTCGATGTGGTCGTCGATCGGCGTGTCGCTGGCGATCTCCATCGGCCGCACGGGCTTCCTCGACTTCCTGGCCGGCGGCCACGAGATGGACGAGCACTTCCGCAGCGCGCCCTGGGAGCAGAACCTGCCGGCGCTGATGGGCCTGCTCGGCGTGTGGAACATCAACTGCCTCGAGCTGCCGACGCTCGCGGTGTTGCCGTACGACGGGCGGCTGCGCCGTTTCTCCGCGTACCTGCAGCAGCTCGACATGGAGAGCAACGGCAAGTCCGTGCAGTTCTCCGGCGAACCCGCGAAGCACTCGACCGCGCCGGTGATCTGGGGCGAGCCGGGCAACAACGCGCAGCACTCCTTCTTCCAGATGCTGCACCAGGGCACACAACGCGCGGCGCTGGATCTGCTGGTGCCCGCGCGCTCCTCGTGCGGCAACCAGCCGCAGGCGGAGCTCGCGATCGGCAACTGCCTCGCGCAGGCCGAGGCGTTCGCGTTCGGTTATTCGCTGGAGCAGGCGAAGACCGAGCTCGCCGCGCGCAACACACCGCCGGAGCGCCTCGAACTGCTGGCGAAGCACAAGGTCCACGCCGGCAACCGGCCGGTCAGCGTCATCGCCTTCGAACGGCTCGACGCGCGCACGCTCGGCAAGCTGGTGGCGATGTACGAACACAAGGTGTTCACGCAGAGCGTGGTCTGGGGCATCAACGCCTTCGACCAGTGGGGCGTGGAGCTCGGTAAGAAGATGTGTGAAGAGGTGTTGCCGCTGGTGCGCGATCCGCAGTCCGCCGGCGATCGCCCCATGCTGAAGCCGCTGCTCGCCAGGCTCGCTGCGTGGCGCCGGTGACGAACGCGCGCGCGCGATCCGCGCGCCGGTTCGCGGTCCTGCTGCTGGCGCTCGCGCCGCTTCGCGTGATCGCGGCCGACGCCGGCTGGTTCGAAGCGGGCGACTCCCTGCTGCGGCTCGACCTGCAACTCCTCAACGATGCCGGCGTCGTGCGCGTGCCCATCCAGCAGTGGCCGATTCCGCGCGCCGCCGTCGCCTACGCGCTGAGCCACGCGAAAGAACAGTCCGCCGGCAACGTCGCGGTCGCCGCGGCGCTCGCGCGGGTGCGCGCGCGTCTCGAGTCGCGGCCACGCCTCGGCTTCGCGGCGACGGCGAGTGCCGGCGAGGCGGGTCGCGTGCGCGACTTCGATACGCTGGCGCGCGAGGACGCCGAGCTCGGCGGACGCGTGGACTACGCCCAGGGCCGGTTCGCGGCGGGCCTCTCCGTCACCGGCGCGCTCGATCCCGATGACGGCCAGGAGCTGCGCGCCGACGGCTCGCACCTGACCGCGCAGCTCGGCAACTGGTTGATCAGCGCGAACACGCTCGATCGCTGGTGGGGCCCGGGCCACCAGGGTAGTTTGATCCTGTCGAACAACGCGCGGCCGATGCCCACGTTCACCATCGAACGCGCGGAGGCGCGCGCCTTCGAGATGCCGCTGCTGAGCTGGCTCGGGCCGTGGCGCTTCAACTTCGCCATCAGCCAGATGGAAGACCACCGCGCGGACGTCGATTCGCCGCTGTTCATGGCCTGGCGCGTCACGGTCATGCCGTTCCACGACATCGAGCTCGGCTTCTCGCGGACCGCGCAGTTCTGCGGCGAGGGGCTCGAGTGCAACCTCGACGTCTTCGGCAACCTGCTCGCGGGCAACGACAACGTCGGCATCGACGCCACCGAGGGCAACGAACCCGGCAACCAGATGGCCGGGTTCGACCTGCGCTGGAATTCGCCGATCGGCACGCTGCCATATGCCATCTACTCGCAGTACATCGGCGAGGACGAATCGTCGTACCTGCCGGCGAAGTACCTGTCGCAATTCGGACTCGAGGTGTGGAAGCCGCTGGGCGACGGCGGCATCGTGCAGGCGTACGTCGAATATTCGAACACCACCTGCTCGGCGCACACCAGCCGCGGGCCTTACTACCAGTGCGCATACATCCAGGGCCGCTTCGACGAGGACGGCTACCGCTATCGCGGCCGGGTGATCGGCCATTCCATCGAGGCCGACGGCGACACGTACGCGCTGGGCGTCAGCTACACCACGCCGCGCGGCGACCTGTGGACCGCGACCGCACGCACGGCCGAGATCAACGTCGCGAACGATTCGCGCAACCGCCTGTCTCCCGTGCCCGCCGACTACGACGCGCTCGAGTTCGGCTGGCGCGGCACCTGGTCCGGTGAATCGCTGGCCGTCGAGCTGGGCGTCGAATCGTTCGAGCCCGTCGGCGTGGACCGCGACGTGTCCGCGTTCGGCTTCGTACGCTGGAACCACTCGTTCACGCCATGAGCTCGCGCGCCGCGTGGACGCTGGCGCTGCTCGCCGTGACGGCGGCGGTGCGGGCCGATCCCTGGCTGGCGCCGGGTGACGAGGGGTTGCGCGCCGACATCTCGCGACTCGCCGATGCCGGCATCCTGCACGGCCCCGTGACCACGTGGCCGCTGTCCTGGCCCGACATCGCGCGCGATGCGCTCGCCGCGCCGCTCGATTCGCTCGACACGGCGACGCTCGACGCGCTGCTGCGCGTGCAGCGACTCGCGCGCGCGGCCTCGAACAGCGGCTTCTCCGGCATCGGCGCGCGCGTGCGCGGTGCCTACGAACCGACGACGCTGCGGCAGTTCGCGGACACGCCGCGCGAGGAGGGCGAGGTGTCGGCGCGTGCCAGCGTTCTGACCAGTCATTTCGCCGTCAATCTGCAGGGCACCTACGCGGCCGATCCCGACGACGGGCAGAGCTTCCGACCCGATGGCTCGTATCTCGGTCTCAACGTCGGCAACTTCATGGTGTCCGCCGGTTACCTCGAGCGCTGGTGGGGTCCCGGGTGGGATGGCAGCCTGATCCTCTCGACGAATGCGCGGCCGATGCCGACCGTCACGCTGGAACGCAACTACACGGATCCGTTCGAGACGAAGCTGCTGTCGTGGATCGGGCCGTGGCGCGCCAGCATCGCGGTCGGCGAAGGAGAGAGCGACGGCCTCGCGGTCGGCAAGGTGCGCTTTCTCGCCGCGCGCGTGAATTTCCGGCCGCGGCCCTGGCTCGAGCTGGGGCTCACGCGCACGGCGCAGTGGTGCGGCGGCGACCGGCCCTGCGACTTCGGCACCTTCAAGGACATGCTGCTCGGCCAGGACAACCAGGACGATGCGAACGGGCAGCCGTCGGCTGAGCAGCCGGGCAACCAGATGGCGGGCTACGACCTGCGCCTGCGTTCGCCATGGCGCAAGCTGCGGCTGGTCGCGTACACGCAGTGGATCGGCGAAGACGAGGCGGGCGGACTGCCGAGCAAGTTCCTGGGCCAGTACGGGCTCGAGACCTGGGGTTCCGCGTCGTTCGGCGGCTGGCGCCTGTACGTCGAATACGCCGGTACCGCCTGCAATTTCTCGCGTCAGGAGCCCGTCTACGGCTGCGCCTACCGCAATTCGATCTATCCACAGGGCTATACGTACCGGGGTCGCATCATCGGCCACGCGATGGACAACGACAGCGAGATGACCTCGGCCGGCGTCGTGCTGTCGTTGTCGAATGGCGACGTCGCCGCGCTGACGGCGCGCCACGTGCAGCTCAATCGCGATGGCGGCGCGCACGCGATCAGCGACGTGCCGGCCGATCTCGACAATGTAGAATTGCGCTACTCGCGAACCTTCGGCTTCGGCAAGGTCTCGGTCGGGCTGGGCTATGACCAGGCCGACGGTGGCGAGCTGCGCTCCGGCGCACGCGGTTCGGTGACCTGGCAACAAGGATTCTGATGAGCAGGGGAAGATTCATTCGGTTCGCGGCGCTCATCGCTGCCGCGGCGGTAGGCTGGAGCGCGGCGCTGGCGCAGTCACCCACGCAGGACCCGCTCGACATGCTGCGGAACCTCACCCCCGAGCAGCGCGCGGCCATCGAAAGCACCGTGGGGGGCCAGGCCACGGGCGGGACCCGCGATCAGAATTCGCAGCGTCGCGAGGGTCAGCAGACGCCGGCCGACACCCCGCTGCGCACCCTCGATGAAGAGAGCCGCCGGGAACTGGAAGAGTCGGCCCGCAAGATCCTGCGCGGCGAAGACACCGTCGTGATCGAGATCGATTTCAAGCTGCTGCCACTCGTCGACGAGGTCCCGAACAACACGCTGCCTCCGACCATCCAGGGACAGCCGGGAGCACTGCCCGCGACCGGTGCACCGGCCAACGCCAACGGCGCACCGACGAACCCGTTGCTGCAGTCCTCCCCGCGCGTCGTGCGTCAGCTCGGCGAGGCCGACATCAACCAGCTCGCCGATCTGCGCGACCTCGTGCGTTCGCGCAATCCATACCGGCTGACCCGCGAGGGCCTCCTGCTGCTGCCCGGCATGGCCGGCATCCCGCTCGGTGGACTCACCGAACAGCAGGCGACGTTGCGACTCAAGATCGAGCCGGTACTGCAGGACCTCGACGTCCGCGTCCGGCGCCTGCCGTTGCGCCGACTCGGTGTCGAAAAGCTCAAGCCGTTCGGTTACGAACTGTTCGAACGCGCGCCGTCGACGTTCGCGCCCGTCACCGACGTGCCGGTGCCCTCGGACTACGTGGTCGGCGCCGGCGACGAGATCGAGGTGCAGCTGTACGGCAACCAGAACCGCACATTGCACCTGACCGTCGGTCGCGATGGGCGCGTCAGTTTTCCGGAGCTCGGTCCCATCGCGGTGGCCGGTCAGTCGTTCTCGGCGGCGAAGTCCAGCATCGAGGCGCGCGTCGCGCGGCAGATGATCGGCGTGCGCGCCAACGTGAGCATGGGGGACACGCGCGCGATTCGCGTGCTCGTCGTGGGCGAGGCGCGCAGCCCGGGCTCGTACACGATCAGCGGTCTCGGCACGATCACCTCGGCGCTGTACGCCGCCGGCGGCGTGAAGCCGATCGGCTCGCTGCGCAACATCGAGCTGAAGCGCAACGGCGCGGTCGTGCGCCGTTTCGATCTCTACGACTTGCTGCTGCGCGGCGACACCAGCGACGACGCCAAACTACTGCCCGGCGACGTGGTCTTCATCCCGCCGGTCGGCCCGACGGTCGGCGTCGATGGGGAAGTGCGCCGGCCCGCGATCTACGAGCTGAACGGCGAGACCAGCGTCACCGACCTCGTCAAGCTCGCCGGCGGCCTGACGGCCGAATCCGATCTCACGAACGGCGCGCTGACCCGCATCGATCCCACCGGCAACCGCGTGGTGCTCAACGTGCAACTCGGCGCCGGCGGGGATTCGCAGCCCGTGCGCAACGGCGACCTGCTGCGCGTGTCGCGGCTGCGCCCGACGCTGGACGCCGGCATCAACCTGCAGGGGCACGTGTTCGCGGAGGGCGCGTTCGCGTATCGACAGGGCCTGCGCCTCAGCGACGTCCTTCGTTCGGTCGACGATCTCAAGCCCGACGCGGACCCTCACTACATCCTGATCCGCCGCGAATTGCCGCCCGAGCGGCGCATCGTCGCCGTGTCGGCCGATCTCACCGCCGCGCTGGCCGCGCCGGGCTCGGACGCGGACACGCCGCTGATGCCGCGCGACCGCATCATCGTCTTCGATTCGACGACGAACCGCGAACACGTGATCCGGCCGCTGCTCGAGGAGATCCGGCAGCAGTCGAATTTCCTGAACCCGACCGCGGTGGTGCACGTCGACGGCCGCACCAAGCAGCCCGGCGACTATCCACTCGAGGCCGGCATGACCGTGCGCGACCTGGTGCGCGCCGGTGGCAGCCTGTCGGACGCGGCGTATGGCGGCAAGGCCGAGCTCACGCGTTACAAGGTGGTCGATGGCGAGCAGCGCCGCACCGAGCTGATCTCGCTGGATCTCACGGCCGCGATGCGCGGCGATCCCGGCGCGAACCTGCGCCTGCAGCCGTTCGACAGCCTCAGCATCAAGGAGATTCCGGACTGGGGCGAGCAGGAAACCGTGCAGATCCTCGGCGAGGTCCGGTTCCCGGGCCGGTACGCCATCTCGCGTGGCGAAACGATGCGCTCGGTGCTCAAGCGCGCGGGCGGCCTGTCCGAGCTCGCGTTCCCGTCCGGCAGCGTGTTCACCCGCGAGGAACTGCGCGAACGCGAGCAGGTGCAGCTCGAGCAGCTCACCGAGCGGCTGCGCAAGGACCTTGCCGTGCTCGCGTTGCAGAGCGCGGCCGCCAACCAGTCCCAGGCCGGTACGGCGGTTGCCGTCGGTGAGAACCTCATGACGCAGCTGCGCGCCTCGAAGGCCGTCGGCCGCCTGGTCATCAACCTGCCGCGCGTGATGTCCGGTGCCGATCCGGTCGACGATGTCATCCTGCGGAACGGCGACAAGCTGATGGTCCCGAAACTGCGCCAGGAAGTGACCGTCATCGGTGAAGTGCAGAGCCCGACCTCGCAGCTGTATCGCGCCGGACTCACGCGTGACGACTACATCAGCCTGAGCGGCGGCATGACCCGCAAGGCCGACAAGAGCAAGGCGTACATCGTGCGGGCCGACGGCAGCGTGATCGCGAGCGCCGGCAACTCCTGGTTCGCGCGCAGCGCGCAGGTGGGCATGCAGCCGGGCGATACGGTCGTGGTGCCGCTGGATACCGAGCGAATGCCGGCGCTGCCGTTCTGGCAGGCGGTGACCCAGATCGTCTATAACCTCGCCATCTCGGCGGCGGCGGTAAATTCGTTCTGATTCGCGGACTTGGAAATTGACATAGGGTGGGCAGGTGCCTAGACTGCGCCGCGTTCAAGTATTGAACGCAGGGTCTCCCGTTTGCCCAGTCTTCCCCTCGCCCTCGAGCAGACCGCCTCCGCGCCGGCGTCCGACCGCCCGCGCTGGTTCCTCGTGCTCACGAAGCCGGCCAGCGAATCGGTGGCCACGGAACATCTCGTCCGGCAGGGTTTCCAGACCTACTACCCGCGTCTCGCGCTGAAGCGGTTGTCGCGCGGCAGGTGGGCCGAGCGCATCGTCGCGCTGTTCCCGCGTTACCTCTTCATCCGTCTCGATCCGCGCCGGCAAGGCCTGTCGCCGGTGCGCTCGACGCGCGGCGTCGCGGGCATCGTGCGTTTCGGAACGGACGCCACGGTGGTTCCCGATGACGTCGTCGACGGGCTGATCCAGCGCGAGGATCGCCAGTCGGGTGTGCATCGCCTGCGCGACGGCGGACCGCAACGCGGCGCGCCGATGAACCTGGTCGGCGGCAACCTGGCCGGGCTCGACGTCGTGTTCGAGCGCGAGGCGGGCGACGAGCGGTCGGTCGTGTTGCTCTCGCTGCTCGGCCGCTCCACGCCGGTGAGCGTGTCGAATGCCTGGCTGGTGCCGGCATGAGCTCGCACATGCACTACAAGCTCATGCGGTTGCTCCAGGAGAATCCCGGGATCAGCCAGCGCGACGCCGCGCGCGAGCTCGGTGTGAGTCTCGGCAAGATCAATTACTGCCTGCGCGGCCTGATGGGGCGCGGCTGGATCAAGGCCTCGAACTTCAAGAACAGCCAGAACAAGGCGGCCTATCTCTACATCCTGACGCCCAGCGGCATCGCCGAGAAGGCGAACCTCGCGGTCACCTATCTGAAAGAGAAAGTGGACGAGTACGAGGCCTTGCGCGTCGAGATCGAACAGATGCGGCGGGAAACGCGCACGGACGAGCGTTAGGAGCACGGGTCCGCGGGGGCCCGGCGGTGACACAGATGCGAGGTCGGCATGACCGTCGCAGGCGGTAGCGTGCCGGAACGGCGCTGAGAACTCGGTGAACCAGATGACAACTGACAACGTGCAGAACCCCGACAGCCCCTCGACGATCAACGTCGTCGTCTTCCTCGACCTGCTGTGGCGTTATCGCTGGCTGGTGGGACTCGTCACGGCCGCGGCCATCGCGGCGTCGCTGTACATCGCGCTCACGACGCGACCCGTCTACAAGGCGGATGTCGTCGTCACGCCCGTGTCCTCCGATGGTGGTGGCATGAACTCGCTCGCGAGCCGCTTCGGCGGCCTGGCCAGCCTGGCCGGCGTGAACCTGCAGTCCGGCGGCTCGAACGTGCAGGAGTCGCTGGCGGTGCTGAAGTCGCGGCAGCTCGCCGAGATCTTCATCGCCCGTCACAAGCTGGTGCCGAAGATCATGGGCAACGCGCCGAAGCAGAGCCTGTGGCTGGCCGTCGACAAGTTCCGCGGCACGATCCTCTCCATCCGCCAGGAGAAGGAAGCGGGCACGACGACCTTGTCCGTGACCTGGCGCGAACCGGCGGAAACGGCGCAATGGGCCAACGACTACGTCGCGCTCGCCAACGAGATCCTGCGCGTGCGCGCGCTCAACGAGGCGAGCAAGAACATCAAGTTCCTCAACGAGCAGATCGCGAAGACGCAGGTCGTCGAAGTGCAGCGCGTGTTGTACGGCATCATCGAGAACGAAACGAAGACGCAGATGATCGCGAGCACGCGCGAGGAATACGCGTTCACGGTCGTCGATCGTGCGTCGATGCCGGAGGACCGGGTCTGGCCGCGCCGCGGCATCATCGTGATGTCCGGCGCCGCCGTCGGCGGCGTGCTCGGCGCGCTGCTCGCCCTGCTGGTGAACTTCTGGCGTACGCACTGGCAGGGCCGCCGCGCGTGACGCCGACCGCGCCCCTCGTTCCGCTCCTCGTCAGCCTGTGGCGCCACGTCAGTGCGCGCCGCCGCCGCCAGTTCGTCTGGCTGCTGGGGCTGATGTTCGTGAGCGTGTTCGCGGAGGTGCTGACGCTGAGCGCCATCGTGCCGTTCATCGGCATCCTGGCCGCGCCGGAAGCCGCGATGCGCCAGCCGCTGGTCGCGGGCTTCGCGCGCTGGATGGGTGTGTCGAGCGCCGGCGAGCTCATCGTCCCGCTGACCATCGTGTTCTCGGTGGCGACGGTGCTCGCGTCGCTGGTGCGGCTCGCGCTGATCTGGGCCAGCACGCGGTTCACGTTCGCGACCGGCGCCGACCTGAGCTGCGAGGTGTATCGCCGCACGCTCTATCAACCGTACGAGACGCACCTGCGCCGTGGCAGCAGCGAAGTCATCAGCGGCATCGCGACGAAAATCGGCAGCACGATGCTCGGCGTGGTGCTGCCGGTCACCGTGTTCATCAGCCAGATGATGCTGCTGCTGTCGATCATCGCGACGCTGCTGATCATCGATCCCGCGGTCGCGCTGATCTCGGCGGTGGGCTTCGGCGCGTGTTACGCGCTGGTGACCTGGTTCACGAACGGCAGCCTGCGCCGCAACAGCCGCTTCGTCGCCGCCGAGCAGACGCAGGTGGTGAAGGCCCTGCAGGAAGGTCTCGGCGGCATCCGCGACGTACTGCTCGATCACACGCAGTCGTTCTACACCGGCATCTACGAGCGCGCCGACCGCATCCTGCGCCGCGCGCAGGGCACCAACGTCTTCATCGCGCAGAGTCCGCGCCCGGTCATGGAGGCGTTCGGCATGCTGCTGATCGCCGCGATCGCGTACGGCATGAGCCAACGCCCCGGCGGCATCGCGGAAGGTTTCGCCGCGCTCGCGGCGCTGGCGCTGGGCGCGCAGCGGCTGCTGCCGGCGCTGCAGTCGAGCTACGCGTCGTGGGCCAGCATCATCGGCACGCAGGCCATGCTCGCCGACACGATCGCGCTGCTCGATCAGCCGTTTTCGGAGGAGCTGTTGTTGCCGCCGCCGGCGCCGTTGCAGTTCCAGCACGAGATCCGCTTCGAAGGCGTGCGCTTCCGTTATGGCGCCGAAGCCGCGTGGGCGGTCGACGGCATCGATCTGCGCATCCCGCGCGGCACGCGCGTCGGCTTCGTCGGCGGCACGGGCGGCGGCAAGAGCACGACGATGGACCTGTTGATGGGCCTAATCGAGCCCGTCGAAGGCCGGCTGCTGGTCGACGGCCTGCCGCTCGGCGGCGCGCGCACGCGCGCCTGGCAACGCGCGATCGCGCACGTGCCGCAGTCCATCTACCTGACCGACGCCACCGTCGCCGAGAACATCGCGTTCGGCGTCGACCGCGCGCGCATCGACCTCGAGCGCGTGCGCGAAGCGGCGCGGCGCGCGCACATCGCCGAGTTCATCGAGCGCGGGCCGCTGGGCTACGACGCCATCGTCGGCGAGCGCGGCGTGCGGTTGTCGGGCGGCCAGCGGCAGCGCATCGGCATCGCGCGCGCGTTGTACAAGCAGGCGAGCGTGCTGGTGCTCGACGAAGCCACGAGCGCGCTCGACAACGTCACCGAGGGCATGGTCATGGAAGCGATCGAATCGCTCGACCGCGGCCTCACCATCCTCGTCATCGCGCACCGGCTGACCACGGTCCGCCGCTGCGACGTGATCGTGCAGGTCGAAGGCGGGCGCATCGCCGCGCAGGGCACCTACGACGAACTCTTTGAACGCAGCCCGAGCTTCCGCCAGCTCGCGCGTGCGGTTCCCCATTCCTGAACGGTCGGAGAGTCAGTAACGCAATGGCCAAGGTCCTCGTCACCGGTTCGGACGGTTTCATCGGTTCTCACCTGACCGAGGCGCTGGTGCGCGCCGGTCATCACACGCGCGCCTTCGTCGCCTACAACTCCTTCAATTCCTGTGGCTGGCTCGATCACTGCGCGCCCGACGTCAAGGGCCAGTTCGAGGTGTTCGCCGGCGACGTGCGCGACGCGCATTGCGTGCGCACGGCGATGCAGGGTTGCGACACGGTGTTGCACCTCGCGGCGCTGATCGCGATCCCGTATTCGTATCACGCGCCCGCGAGCTACGTGGACACCAACGTCAACGGCACGCTGAACGTCGTGCAGGCGGCGCGCGATCTCGGTGTGCGCCGCTGCGTGCACACGTCGACCAGCGAGGTGTACGGCACCGCGCGCTTCGTCCCGATCACCGAGGAGCATCCGCTGCAGGGGCAGTCGCCGTATTCGGCGACGAAGATCGGCGCCGACCAGATCGCGTTGTCGTTCCACAAATCGTTCGGCACGCCGGTGACCGTGCTGCGGCCGTTCAATACCTATGGCCCGCGCCAGTCGGCGCGCGCCGTCATCCCGACCATCATCACGCAGCTCGCGAACGGCAAGCGGCGCATCAAGCTCGGCGCATTGTCGCCGACCCGCGATTTCAACTTCGTCACGGACACGGTGCGCGGGTTCCTCGCCGCCATCGACGCGGACGCGGCGGTGGGGCAGGTGGTTAACGTCGGCAGCGGTTACGAGATCTCGATCGGCGACACCGCCGCGCTGATCTCCGAGATCATGAACGCGCCCGTCGAGATCGAGACGGACGAGCGACGCCTGCGTCCCGACGGCAGCGAGGTCGAGCGCCTGCTGGCCGCGAATTCGCGCGCGAAGGAGCTGCTCGGCTGGACGCCGGCTTATTCTGGCCGCGACGGACTGCGCCGCGGCCTCGAGGAAACGATCCGCTGGTTCCGCGATCCGTCGAACCTCGCGCGCTACAAGCCGGACGACTACAACCTGTGAACGCGAATCGCGCCGTCCTCGACTCCGACGCGCGTGCCGCGCTGCCGCGCCGCGTCGTCGACGCCGTGCGCTCGGTCATCGGCGGCGCGAACGTCGCGCTGCACGAGCCGTACTTCGCCGGCAACGAATGGACGTATCTGAAGGAATGCCTCGACAGCACCTTCGTCTCGTCGGTGGGCAAGTTCGTCGACCGTTTCGAGGCGGAGCTCGCGGCGTTCACCGGCGCGAAACACTGCGTCGCGGTCGTCAACGGCACGGCCGCGTTGCACGTGGCGCTGCAACTCGGCGGCGTGCGTCCCGGCGACGAGGTCCTGGCGCCGACGTTGACCTTCGTCGCGACCACGAACGCGATTTCCTATTGCGGCGCCGTGCCGCACTTCGTCGACAGCGAGGAGCGCACGCTGGGTCTCGATCCACGCGCGACGCGTGACTGGCTGCGTTCCGCCGCCGAGGTGCGCGGCGACGTCTGCGTGAACCGCGCCACCGGCCGTGCGATCCGCGCCGTCGTGCCGATGCATGCGTTCGGCCATCCCGCGGACATCGACGGCCTGCTCGCGCTGGCCCGCGACTTCCGCCTGGCGCTGATCGAAGACGCGGCCGAATCGCTGGGCAGCACCTATCGCGGCGTGCACACCGGCACGTTCGGCACGTTCGGCACGCTGAGCTTCAACGGCAACAAGACCATCACCACCGGCGGCGGCGGCGCGTTGCTGACCAACGACGCCGCGCTGGCGAAGCGCGCCAAGCACCTCACGACGACCGCCAAACTACCGCACCGCTGGGAGTTCCGGCACGACGAAGTCGGCTACAACTACCGCCTGCCGAATCTCAACGCGGCGCTGGGCTGCGCGCAGCTCGAGCAGCTGCCGCGGTTCCTCGAGGCGAAGCGCCGCCTGTTCGAGCGTTACGAGACGGCCTTCGCCGGCATGGCCGGTGTGCGACACGTTGCCGAACCGGCGGAGTGCCGCAGCAACTACTGGCTGCAGACGCTGCTGCTCGATCCGGCCACCGAAGACCTGCGCGACGCCGTGCTCGCCGCCACGAACGACGCCGGGGTGATGACGCGGCCGGCCTGGCAGCTCAATCATCGCCTGCCGGCCTTCGCGGATTGCCCGCGCATGCCGCTGCCGGTCGCCGAATCGCTCGAACGCCGCATCGTCAACATCCCGAGCAGCGCGCAGCTCGCGCTGGAGTCGCGATGAGCCGCGCACCGCTGCTGCTGGTCGGCGCCGGCGGCCACGCGCGCGCCTGCCTCGACGTCATCGAGGCCGATGGGCGCTTCGAGGTGGCCGGGTTGTTCGGAGCTCCTTCCGAGGTCGGCAACGAGGTGCTGGGCCGGCGCGTACTCGGCACCGACGAGGACCTCGCGGGGCACGTCGCGCGCATCCGCCACGCGCTGGTCGCCGTCGGCCAGATCCGCACGAGCGAACCGCGCGAGCGCCTGTTCGCGCGGCTGCGCGGGCTCGGCTTCGAACTGCCCACGGTGATCTCGCCGCACGCGCACGTCTCGCCGCACGCGACGCTCGGCGCCGGGACCATCGTGATGCACGGCGCGATCGTCAACGCCGGCGCGCGCGTCGGCGCGAACTGCATCCTGAACAGCCGCTCGCTGGTCGAGCACGACGCGCAGGTCGGCGACCACTCGCACGTCTCGACCGGCGCCATCGTCAATGGCGCGGCGCGCATCGGCGCGCGCTGCTTCATCGGCAGCGGCGCGATCGTGCGCGAAGGCGTGGCGGTGGGCGACGACTGCGTCGTCGGCATGCACCAGGCGGTGTTGCGCGATTGCGCGCCCGGCTCGCGACTCACCGGAGGAGTGCGATGAGCGTGCTAGTGATCGCCGAGGCCGGCGTCAACCACAACGGCGATCTCGCGCTGGCGCGGCGGCTCGTCGACGTCGCGGCGGCGGCCGGCGCCGATGTCGTGAAGTTCCAGACCTTCAGCGCGGACCGGCTGGTCACGGCCGCAGCCCGCCAGGCCGACTACCAGGTGCGCAACACGGGCGTCGAGGAGAGCCAGCACGCGATGCTGAAGCGTCTCGAACTGTCGCGCGACGCGCACCTCGAGCTGATCGCGCATTGCCGCGGCGCCGGTATCGAGTTCTTCTCCACCGGCTTCGACACCGACAGCGTCGACATGCTGCTCGGCCTCGGCGCCACGCGCATCAAGATCCCCTCCGGCGAGCTGACGAACCTGCCGTTCCTGCGGCACGTCGGCGCCGCCGGCCGCGACGTCATCCTGTCGACCGGCATGAGCACGTACGACGAGGTGGCGGCCGCCGTCGACGCGCTCGAACGCGCCGGTACGCCGCGCGCGCGGATCACCGTCCTGCACTGCACGACCAACTACCCGGCGGGCATGGACGAGGTGAACCTGCGGGCGATGGCCGCGCTGGGCTCCGGCCTCGGCGTGCGCGTCGGGTACTCCGACCACACGGTGGGCATCGAGGTGAGCATCGCCGCCGTCGCGCTCGGCGCCACGATCATCGAGAAACATTTCACGCTCGACCGCACGCTGCCGGGCCCGGATCACAAGGCGAGCCTCGAGCCCGCCGAGTTGACGGCGATGGTCGCCGGCATCCGCAACATCGAGCGTGCGCTGGGCACCGCGGTCAAACAGCCGAGCGAGGCCGAACGCGCGAACCGCGCGGTCGCGCGCCGCTCGCTGGTGGCGGCGCGCGCCATCGCGCGCGGCGAGAAGTTCAGCGCGGCGAACCTCGCGGCCAAGCGGCCCGGCACGGGCATCTCGCCGATGCGCTGGGACGAGGTCGTCGGGCGGGAAGCGCCGCGCGCCTTCGCCGCCGACGAGATCATCGAGTTGTGAGCCGCACGCGCCGCATCTGCGTCGTCACGGGCAGCCGCGCCGAATACGGCCT
This sequence comes from Steroidobacteraceae bacterium, assembly GCA_035502995.1. Lineage (GTDB taxonomy): Bacteria > Pseudomonadota > Gammaproteobacteria > Steroidobacterales > Steroidobacteraceae > CADEED01. The sequence continues at coordinate 77,020 of DATJTW010000026.1, forward strand.
GCTGCGCTGGGTGATGGCCGGCATCCGCGAGCGCGCCGGCCTCGAGCTGCGGACGCTGGTCACGGGCATGCATCTCTCCGAGCACTTCGGGGCGACCTGGAGCGAGATCGAGGCCGACGGATTCGCGATCGACGAACGCGTCGACATCCAGCTCGGCGGCGATACGGCCAGCGACATCGGCCGGTCGATGGGGCTCGGCACGATCGGCTGCGCCGACGCGCTGGCGCGGTTGAAGCCCGACCTGCTGGTCGCGCTCGGCGACCGTTACGAGATCTTCGCCGCGGTCTCGCCCGCGCTGATCGCGCGCATCCCGGTGGCGCACCTGCACGGCGGCGAGGTCACCGAGGGCGCGTACGACGACGCCCTGCGCCACGCGTTGACGAAGATGTCGCACCTGCATTTCGTCGCCGCCGAGGAATACCGCCGGCGCGTGATCCAGCTCGGCGAGGACCCGCGGCACGTGTTCAACGTCGGCGGGCTGGGTCTCGACAATCTCGAGTTGCTGCCGCTGTTCGACCGTGCGGCGCTGGAACGTGAGCTCGGGTTCGAGCTGGGCGCGAAGAGCCTGCTGGTTACGTTCCACCCGGTCACGCTCGACGGCCCGGACTCCGCGCGGCAGATGCGCGAGCTGCTGGCGGCGCTGCACGACCGGCCCGACACGCGGCTGGTCTTCACGATGCCCAATGCCGATTCCGACGGCCGCGCGCTCGGCGAGCTGGTGCGCGAGTTCGTGGCCGGCCATGCGAACGCGCGCGTGTTCACGTCGCTCGGGCAGAAGAAATACCTGTCGTGCCTGCGCGCCGTCGACGGCGTCGTCGGCAATTCGTCGAGCGGCCTCATCGAGGCGCCGGCCGCGCGCAAGGGCACCGTCAACATCGGTTCGCGCCAGCAGGGCCGGCTCAAGGCCGCCAGCGTCATCGACTGCGCGCCCGACCGCGCGGCGATCTCGCGCGCCATCGACACCTTGTATACGGCCGATTTCCAGCGGACCCTCGCGACGGTCGCGAACCCGTACGGAACGCCCGGCGCGGCGCGGCGCGTCGTCGACGTGTTGGCCGACGTCCCGCTCGACGGGCTCACCCGCAAGAAATTCCATGACATCGGATTCGCGACATGACTGAGGGTTCTTCCAAGTGGCGGCGCACGTTGCTGCCGGCCAGCGCCTCGTTGCGCGACGCCATCCGCAATCTCGACGAGTCCGGCATGCAGATCGTGCTGATCGTCGACGCGAACGCGCGGCTGGTCGGCACGCTGACCGACGGCGACATCCGCCGCGGCCTGCTGCGCGGCATGACGCTCGACGACGGCGTCGACCGCATCGTCGCGCGCGATCCGCTGGTCGCGCCGCCGACACTGGCGCGCGAGACCGCGCTGCAGCTGATGCAGGCGAACCGCATCCACCAGCTGCCCATCGTCGACGAGGAGCGCGCGGTGGTCGGGCTGCACCTGCTCGACGACCTGATGCTGCCGGACACGCGTCCCAACCTCATGGTCATCATGGCGGGCGGGCAGGGCAGCCGGCTGCGCCCGCACACCGAACACTGCCCGAAGCCGATGCTGCCCGTGGGCGGCAAGCCGATGATGGAACGGATCATCGAACGCGCGAAGGGCGACGGCATCCGCCGCTTCGCCGTCGCCATTCATTACCTCGGCCACATGGTCGAGGAATATTTCGGCACGGGCCGCAATTGGCAGATCGACATCGACTATCTGCGCGAGGAGACGCCGCTCGGCACCGCCGGCGCGGTCGGCCTGCTGGATCCGCGGCCGGAAAATCCGTTCCTGGTCTGCAACGGCGACGTGTTGACGGAGATCCGCTACGGCGAGCTGCTCGATTTCCACGTCGCACACGGCGCCGTCGCGACGATGGCCGTGCGGCCGCACGAGTGGCAGAACCCGTTCGGCGTCGTGCGCACGAAGGGCGTCGACATCGAAGGTTTCGAGGAGAAGCCGACGGTGCGCAGTCACATCAACGCGGGCATCTACGTGCTGTCGCCGGCGGCGCTCGATGCGCTGGTGCCGGGCCAGCGCTGCGACATGCCCACGCTGTTCAACGCGCTCAAGCAGCGTGGCCAGCGCACGATCGCCTACCCGATGCACGAGCCCTGGCTCGACGTCGGCCGGCCCGACGACTATCAACAGGTCCACGACGGGGCGGCGCTGCCGCCACTCAAGCGATGATCGACGGCAAATCCATCCTGGCGATCATCCCGGCGCGCGGCGGCTCGAAAGGTCTGCCCGGCAAGAACATCCGGCCGATCGCCGGCAAGCCGCTCATCGCCTGGAGCATCGAGAAGGCGCGCAAGTCGCGGCTGCTCGACGAGATCTGCGTGAACACCGACAGCGCGGAGATCGCCGCGGTGGCGGCCGCGCACGGCGCGCCCGCGCCGTTCCTGCGCCCGGCCGAGCTCGCCACCGATCGCTCGTCGACGTACGACGTGATCCGCCACGCGCTGGCGTTCTACCAGCAGCAGGGGCGTGCGTTCGACTACGTCGTCCTGCTCGAGCCGACGTCGCCGCTGCGCGAGGACGACGACATCGACCGCATGCTCGAGAAGCTGCACGCGAACGCCGACCGCTTCGACAGCATCGTGAGCCTCGGCGAAGTCAGCGAGCATCCGTCGATCATCAAGCGCATCGAGGGCGACGCCGTCGTGCCGTTCGTGCCCGAGCTCGCGATGACGACGCGCCGGCAGGACAACGCGCCGGCGTATTTCCCCTACGGCGTGGCGTACATCGCCAAGACCGCGACGTTGCTCGCCGAGAACACGTTCTACGCGAAGCGCTGCATGGCGTTTGCGATCAAGCGTTACCAGAACTACGAAATCGACGACATCCACGATTTTCTGTGCGTCGAGGCCGTGATGAAACACGAATGGAGGTTGTCTTGAGATTCCTGGTCGTTGGTCTCGGTTCGATGGGCAAGCGCCGCGTGCGCAACCTGCTGGCGATGGACTACAAGGATGTCGCCGGCTTCGATCTGCGCGCCGACCGCCGCGCCGAAGCGGAACAGAAGAGCGGCGTGCGCACGTTCGCGGATTTCGACACGGCGATCGCCGAGCACAAGCCGGACGCGCTGGTCATCTCCACGCCGCCGCAGTATCACTTCCTGTACGCGGACAAGAGCTTCGCGCTCGGCAAGCCGTGTTTCGTGGAGGCCTCGGTGGTCGACGCCGACAAGTTCCTGGCGCTCTACGAACGCTCGCTGAAGACGGACATCCTGGTCGCGCCGTCCTGCACGATGCGTTACTACCCCGGCCCGAAGAAGGTGAAGGAGCTGATCCGCGCCGGCGCCATCGGCAAGCCGCTCAACTTCAACTACACCACCGGCCAGTACCTGCCCGACTGGCATCCCTGGGAGAAGGTCGAGGACTTCTACGTGTCGAACCGCGACACGGGCGCGTGCCGCGAGATCGTGCCGTTCGAACTCACCTGGCTGAACGACATCTTCGGTGACGCGGAGCCGCTGGCCTGCTCGCGCGCCAAGGTCACCGACATCAACGCGGACATCGACGACGTCTACCACTGCCTGCTGCGTTACCCCGGCAACATGCTGGCCAACCTCACGGTCGAAGTGGTCTCGCGCCCGAAGGCGACGCGCGAGTTCCGCGTGCTCGGCAGCGAGGGGCAGATCGTGTTCAGCGGCGAGGAGCGCTGCGTGCGCTACTGCAACCTGCAGAACAAGGAGTGGGTGCGCCACGAGTGGAGCTCCGGCACGGTCGAGAGCAACTACATCAATCCCGAGGAGCCATACATCGCCGAGCTCGGCACCTTCGTCAACGCGGTGAAACAGCGCGACCGTTCGCTGTATCCGAACTCGCTGAAGGACGATCACGGCATCCTGCAGACGCTGTACCGCCTCGAGGAACTGTCGGGAAAGAACGCATGAACTACCGCGACCGGTTGCTGAAGGTGATCCCCGGCGGCGCGCACACGTATTCGCGCGGCCACGATCAATACCCCGTCAACGCGCCGCAGATCCTGGCGCGCGGCGCGGGCGCCTACGTGTTCGACGCGGACGGCAACCGGTTCCTCGACTACGGCATGGCGCTGCGCGCCGTGCACCTGGGCTACGCGGAGGAGGAGATCGACCAGGCCGCGTGGCGGCAGATCCGCGCCGGCAACAACCTCACGCGGCCGTCGCTGATCGAGCTCGAGGCCGCCGAGACCTTCGTCAGCCTCATCGATTCCGTCGACATGGTGAAGTTCACGAAGAACGGCTCGACGTCGGTGTCGGCGGCCGTGAAGCTGGCGCGCGCGTACACCGGCCGCGAGCTGGTGGCGCGTTGCGCCGAGCATCCATTCTTCTCGTACGACGACTGGTTCATCGGTTCGACGCCGATCACGCGCGGCATCCCCGCCGAGACGATCGAGAAGACGAAGATGTTCGCCTACAACGATCTCGCCTCGCTCGAAGCGCTGCTCGAGCGGAATCGCGGCGAGTACGCCTGCGTCGTGCTCGAGCCCGCGTCGACGCACGAACCGGCGCCGGGTTTCCTGCCGGGCGTCGAGGCGTTGTGCCGCAAGCACGGCGCCGTGTTCATCCTCGACGAGATGATCACCGGCTTCCGCTGGCACATGAAGGGTGCACAGCATCTGTACGGCGTGACGCCCGACCTGTGCACGTTCGGCAAGGCGATGGCGAACGGATTCTCCGTGTCCTGCGTCGCAGGTCGCCGCGAGATCATGGAGCTGGGCTCGATCGAGTTCGAAGGGCGCGAGCGCGTGTTCCTGCTGTCGACCACGCATGGCGCGGAGATGGCCGGGCTCGGCGCGTTCGTCGCCACGATGGACTTCATGCAGCGGAACGACGTCGTCGCGCATCTCTGGGATTACGGCGCGAAGCTGGTCGCGATGCTGAATCGCCGCGCTGCGGCGCACGGCATCGACGCCAGCTTCAAGGCCGGCGGCATCGCCTGCTCGCCGTATTTCGCGACGCTCGGCGCCGACGGCAAGCCGTCGCTGCCGCTGCGCACGCTGTTCCTGCAGGAGATGATCCGCCACGGCGTGCTGATGCCGTGGATCGCGCTGTCGTATCGCCACGGCGATGCCGAGCTCGCGTTCACGGAGCAGGCGGCCGACAAGGCGTTCGCCATCTACCGGCGCGCGCTCGACGAAGGCGTCGACAAACATCTCGTCGGCCCGGCCATCAAGCCGGTGTTCCGCAAGTTCAACTGAGGCGCCCATGGAGACGTACAAGGAAGCCCTGAAGGTCGACAAGGAGCAGAGCGCGAAGTACTACCAGTCGTCGCTCGCCCGCAAGACCGAGCAGCAGAAGCTGCTCGAGCGCCTGATGGCGGAGCGGAAGCTCGCGCCGCGGACCGTCGCCGACATCGCCTGCGGTGGCGGCGGGTCCACCTGGCACCTGGCGCAGGTGTATCCCGGCGCCGGGTTCACGCTGGTCGACGCCAACGAGGACGCGATCGCGATGGCGCGCGATGCGACGCAGGGCATCAACGCGCGCTGCGTCGTCGGCGACCTCTACGCACTCGACCTGCCCGCGGATTCGTTCGACCTCGTGATCTGCTGGCAGACGTTGTCGTGGATCGACGAGCCGGCGCGCGCGCTGGCCGAGCTGGTGCGCATCTGCAAGCCGGGCGGCCGCATCTACGCGAGCTCGCTGTACAACCTGCAGCACGACGTCGACGTGTATTCGAAGGTGGAAGACCACACGCGGCCCTCGTCGGCGCAGGGCATGCGCTACTCGTACAACACGTATTCGCTGGCGTCGGTGCGCCGCTGGATCGGCGCCGCGGTCAGCGGGCTCGACATCCATCCGTTCGAGATCCCGGTCGACCTGCCGGCCGGCGGTCGCGGCCTCGGCACGTACACCGCGACGCTCGCCGACGGGCACCGCCTGCAGCTGTCGGGCGGCATGTTGCTGAACTGGGGAATCCTCGAGATGCGCAAGTGAGTCGAACGTTCCTGATCCCCGGTGTCTACGAACACCTCGCCGACATCCGCGAATACCTGACCGACGACGTCTGCGGCATCCTGCTGTACCTGACGACGCCGGAGTCGGAGGCGCGGAGGGCCGCGCCTTGCGACGAGAAGTTCCGCCAGCGACTCTTCACTTACGCATCGCTCACGAAGGTCGAGCAGGCGCCGCTCGAAGGCGACGATTGGGCCGCCTACGACCGCTGCCTCAAGGCCGTGCTCGCCGACGCGCGCGTCTTCTATCTCGCGATGCGTTCCTATTTCGACACCGCGCTGAACAGCACGTTGGTGATCGAGAAGGTGGTCTACAACACGGTGCGCATCCTGCGCGCCACGCGGCCCGACCGCCTGGTGGCGAGCTCCACGCCGCACTCAGTGGAAGCGTGGATCTTCGCGCGCTGCGTCGAGGAGCTCGGGCTGCCCGTGTTCATCCTCGAACGGACGCCGATCAACAACCGCGCATGGTTCTATCGCGGCCTCGACGCGCAGACCGTGGTCGAACGCGCCGACGCGCCGCCCGCCGCGTTGACGCCGTACACGCAGTCGCAGGTGCGCGAGCAGGTGGAGAGCGTCGCCGGCGCACGCGATGCGCGCGGCTACTACGTATCGCGCATGGATCTGAGCTCCATCAAGGGCGCGGAATCGAACACGTGGTGGTCGTGGCGCCGCGAGCTGCCGCTGCTGTTCGGCGGCAGCCTGAAGGGTCTGCCGATCCGGCTGGCGTCGATCGGGCTCAAGCGCCGTCTCGTGCGTTCGTACGAGAAGGTCGCCGTCAGCACGTTGCCCGACGGGCCGTTCGTCATCTTCTTCATGCACTATCAGCCGGAGCGCTCGTCGCTGCCGGAAGGCCTGTTCTACACGCAGCAGTGGCTGGCGCTGCGGCTGATCGCCGGCCTGCTGCCGCCGGGCTGGAAGCTGCTGGTGCGCGAGCATCCGAGCATGTGGCTGCTGCCGCTCGACATCACCGTGCGTCCGGCCGACTACTACGAACAGATCGCGGCGTTGCCGAACACGCAGGTCTCGTCGATGGACCTCGACACGTTCGAATTGATCGATCGCAGCGCGGTGGTCAGCACGCTGACCGGCAGCGTCGGCTTCCAGGCCCTGCTGCGCCAGAAGCCGGCGATCGTCTTCGGACTGCCGGCGTACAAGGATCATCCCGCGTGCATCACCGTGCGCGACAGCGGCGAGCTGGCGCGCGCCTTCGACGCGGTCCGCGACCCGGCGTTCGCCGCGCGGTTCTCGCCCGAGTCGCTGGAGCGTTACCTGCGCTGGGTCGAGCAACACTCGATCGTCGCCGATGAGAAGGAGACCGAGTGGCTCGCGGTGCGCCTGAAGAATTTCCGCGAGCTGTATCGCCAGCTGTTCGCGGGGCAGGTCACGTTGTGAACGCCGCAGGGCTCGGGCAGGGGACACTGCCTCGCGTCGACCTGGCGTCGAGCCCGGCGCTGCGGCGGGTGGATTCGTTCCTGTTCGCGGCGGCGTTGTCCTGCGCCGTCACCGCCAATACCGCGTTCTTCGAGGAGTTCACCTCGTCGCGCCTGCTGATCGCGTTGCTGTTCCTGCTGGTCGTGCAGGTATGCCGCCTGCCGTTGCTGCTGGTCACCGGCGAGACGGTGCTCTATCTCGCGTTCCTCACGTACCTGACGATCTCGCTGATCTGGACGCCGGACACCGTGCTGGGACTCAACACGATCTTCCCGGGCGCCGATTTCGTCGTGTTGATGGTCATGTACGGGTCGATGTTCCGCTGGCACGACCTGCATTCGACGATCGTCGGCGCGCTGGCCGGGTTCTGGCTGTGCGCGCTGGCGTACGCGGCGCGCACCGGATACCCGCTGTCGATCCCCGAGGATTTCTCGTACAACGCCTACGCGGCCATGTATTTCCACGGCCTGTTCCTCACGCTGCTGTACGCCTGGAACACGGGCCGGAAGTTCGTGCCGCTGATGATGTCGCTGGTGCTGCTGCTGCACATCGCGGCGACGACCTCGATCAAGACCTCGCTCGGCATCCTGCTCGGCATCGCCGTCATCGCGCTGTTCTACCGGCGCGACCTGTTCAAGCTCGTGGGGCGTTTCGGTGCCTACATCGCGGCGGGCCTCGTGGGCCTCACGTACCTGGTGCTGGCGAACGATTTCGTGATCGACCGTCTCAAGTACGGCTACGCGCGCCTGGAGATCGGTCTCAAGGTGCTCGCCGCGCGCGAAGACCAGCAGGGCTATCAAGGTTTCGACGAGCGCGCGATGTGGCTGAAGGAAGGTCTGCGCCTGTGGCGCGAGAACCCGGTGTTCGGCCACGGCGTCGAAGCGTTCCGCGTGCCGTTCGGCATCACCTCGCATTCGACGCCCGTCGACCTCCTGTACAACTCCGGGTTGATCGGCCTGGGCCTGTTCTATGCCGTGTTCGCGGTCTTCACGCTGCGCGTCTGGCGGCTGCGCGGCCGGCCGGGGACGGGGCTGCGCTCGATCCTGTTCGGCTGCCTGGTGCTGTACGCCTCCGTCACGCTGTCGGGCACGGTGTTCTACCTGAGCTTCATCGGCGCGTTCTTCGGCATCGCGATCGCGTTGCTCGAGCGGCAGCGGGCGGCAGACTGAGATCGTGCGGCGTGTCTTCATCCTCTCCGCCAGCCTCGAGAGCGGCGGCGCCGAGCGCCAGCTCGCGGTCATGGCCAACCACTGGGCTGCTGCCGGGTCCGACGTCGAACTCGCGACCTGGACGGGAGCGGGCGTCGCCGACTTCTTCGCGCTCGATGCGCGCGTGCGCCGCACGCACTTCGACGTGCCGCTCTTCCCGCCGCCGTTCGCCGCGCTCCGCAACCTGTTGGCACGCGTCGCGCGGCTGCGCGAGCGGCTGCGGCAGGCGCGGCCGGACGTGTTGGTCAGCTTCATCACGGAGACGAACGTGATCGCCTTGCTGGCGGCGCGCGGGCTGCCGATCCGCGTCGTGGTGTCGGAACGCGCGCATCCGCAACTCGACGACACGATCTCGCGCCCGCTGCGCATGCTGCGACGGATTCTGTATCGGCGCGCCGCCGCCGTCGTCACGCAGACGGAGGCCGCGGCCGGCTGGGTGCGCGAGCACTGCGTGGCGAACGTTGCGGTGGTTCCCAACACGCTGCGCGAGTCGGCGGCGAACGAATCGCCGCGCGAGCCGTTGCTGCTCGCGGTGGGCCGGCTGCGGAAACAGAAGGGTTTCGACCTGTTGCTGCGCGCCTTCGCGCGGCTCGATCCGCCGGCGCCCTGGCGGCTGGTCATCGTCGGTGAAGGGCCCGAACACGCCGCGCTGCAGGCCTTGCGCAATTCGTTGCGTCTCGGCGATCGCGTCGAGTTCCGCGGCGTCGAGCGCGACATCGCGCGCTGGATGGCGCGCGCGGGCATCGTCGTCGCGCCGTCGCGGTTCGAGGGATTTCCGAACGTGGTGCTGGAGGCGATGGCCGAAGGCGCGCCGGTCATCAGCGCGGACTGCCTGGCGGGTCCGTCGGAAATGATCACCGACGGCGTCGATGGATTGTTGGTGCCGGTCGAGGATGTCGGGGCGCTCGCGACGGCGATCGGCCGGCTGATTCGCGACGCCGACGAGCGGGCGCGGCTCGGGCGGGCCGCGCGGACGGTCCGCACGCGTTATTCAACGGAGACAGTGATGCCCTTGTGGAACGAGATCGTCTTCGCGGGTCGGCGGCCATGAGCGCGGTCGACGAGATCGCCGCGGGCGACCGGTTCGGCTTCGGTGCGAACTGGACGCGCTTCCTGACGCAGCTCGACGACCAGCGGATCGCCGATGCCGAGGCGTCGTTGCGCGAGATGCTCCGCGTCGACGATCTGCGCGGCAAGACCTTCCTCGACATCGGCTCGGGATCCGGCCTGTTCAGTCTCGCGGCGCGCCGACTCGGCGCGACCGTGCACTCGCTCGACTTCGATCCGCAGTCGGTGGCGTGCACGCAGGAGCTGCGGCGCCGGTATTTTCCCGATGACCGGAACTGGCGCGTCGAACAGGGATCCGCGCTCGACCCCGACTACCTGCGCTCGCTCGGCACGTTCGACATCGTGTACAGCTGGGGCGTGCTGCACCACACGGGCTCGATGTGGCTGGGCTTCGAGTACGCGATCGAACGCGTGGCCGCGGACGGCAAGCTGTTCGTCGCCATCTACAACGACCAGGGGGCCCGCTCGCACCTGTGGTGGCTGATCAAGGCGTTCTACAACAAGCTGCCGCGGCCGCTGCGCTGGCTGTTCATGAAAACCACGTTCGGCGCGATCCACGCGGCGCAGATCGTGCGCTGCACGTTGCGCGGCCGGCCGATGGACGCGATCCGCCCGCTGCTCGACGACGCGCGCGAGCGCGGCATGAGCGCGAAGTACGACGCGGTCGACTGGATCGGCGGCTATCCGTTCGAGGTCGCCACCTTCGAGCTGCTGGAGCGCTACTTCGGCGCGCGCGGCTTCCGCCTCATCAATTCGAAACGCACGACGAGCTGGGGCTGCAACGAGCTGGCCCTGCAGCGCACCGGCCCCTGACAGGACACATTCATGAGTGAAGACCAGATCGCCTTGTTCAAGCGTCATCGCAACACCGCGCTGACGCCGCGTTATCACGACCGTGACTCGCGCAATGCCTGGGCCGCGTCGCTGGTGCGCGACCTGCCGGGCCGCGCCGTCCTCAACATCGGCGGCGGCGGCCAGCGGCATCTGCAGAAACATCTCGGCGGCGACTGGCGCATCCACGAGGTCGACATCGCCGGCGACTGCGACACGAAGCTCAATCTCGACCAGGTGGACCGCTTGCCGTTCGCCGACGGCGAATACGACACGGTGTGCGGATTCGACGTGCTCGAGCATCTCGAGCATTTCCATTTCATCGCGTCCGAGATGTATCGCGTCGCGCGGACCTCGCTGCTCTGGTCGTTGCCGAATGCCGGCACCGAGGCGGCCGGCATCCTGCGCAACGTGCGCGACTATCCGGACCCGGCGCAGAACGGCGTGTACAGCAAGTACTACGGCCTGCCGCTCGCGCCGCCGGAGGACCGGCACCGCTGGTGGCTGAGCTTCGACGACATCATCCGCTACGCGGACGCGTTCGCGCGGCAACGCCAGGCCAGGCTCGAGTTCTTCATCCCCGACGACGAGTTCTCGCTGAAGCGGTCGCTGTTCCGCGCGCTCGCGGGCGAGCGGCGCTACCTGAACTTCTTCTGCTCGACGGTGTGGATCCGGTTCACGAAGCCGGGGAGCGCGGCCTAGCAACCATGTGCGGCATCGTCGGATTCGTGCGCATCGGCAGCCCGCTCGACCCGGGTGACGCCGCCGTGCTCGCGCGCATGACGGGTTGCCTCGCGCATCGCGGGCCCGACGCCGATGGCGCATGGCTGGATGCCGCCGCCGGTGTCGCGCTCGGGCACCGGCGCCTCGCCATCATCGAGTTGTCCGCCGCCGGCGCGCAGCCGATGGCTTCGCCGTCGGGCCGCCACGTCATCGTCTTCAACGGCGAGATCTACAACCACCTGGAGATTCGCGCGGCGTTGTCGGCGGCGAACGCCGCGCCGGCCTGGCGCGGCCACTCCGACACCGAGACGTTGCTCGCGGCCATCGAACACTTCGGGCTGGAAAACGCCCTGCGTCGCGCGCGCGGCATGTTCGCGTTCGCAGCGTGGGACCGCGAGACGCGGCGACTCACCCTGGCGCGCGACCGGCTCGGCGAGAAGCCGCTGTACTACGGCCGGCAGGGCAACGTGTTGCTGTTCGGCTCGGAACTGAAATCGCTGCGGGCGCACCCGGCGTTCGCTGCCGACGTCGACCGCGACGCGGTCGCCGGTTTCGCGCGGCGCGGCTACGTCGCGGCGCCGGCGTCCATCTACCGCGGCATCGCCAAGCTGCCGCCCGGGGCCACGATCACGTTCGACGGCGGCGTGGCGAGCGAGCCCCGCGCGTATTGGTCGCTGCGCGACGTCGCCGCAGCCGGCCTCGCGAGCCCGTTCGCCGGCGATGAGCGCGAGGCCGAGGCCGAGCTCGACCGCGTGCTCGGCGACGCGGTGCTGGAACAGACGATCGCCGACGTGCCGCTGGGGGCATTCCTGTCCGGCGGCGTCGATTCGAGCACCGTGGTCGCACTGCTGCGTGCCCGCACGGGTCGTCCGGTGCGCACGTTCACCATCGGCTTCCGCGAACCGGGCTTCGACGAGTCGCCGCACGCGGCGGCCGTCGCCGCGCACCTGGGCACGGAGCACTCGCAACACGAGCTCGGTCCGCGCGACGCACTCGATATCGTGCCGCGTCTCGCCACGCTGTACGACGAACCGTTCGGCGACAGCTCGGCGATCCCGACGCATCTCGTGTCGACCTTCGCGCGGCGGCACGTCACCGTGTGCCTGTCCGGCGACGGTGGCGACGAGTTGTTCGGCGGCTACGCGCGGTACGCGAGCACGGCTTCGCTGTGGAACGGATTGCAGCGCGTGCCGCGGTTCGCGCGCGGCCTGCTGGCGAACGGCGTGGGCGCGCTGGCGCGCGGCGGCGAGGGCTCGCGCGCGCAGCGCCTGGCGCGCTACCTCGCGGCGCGCGACGGCGACGAGGTCTACCGCGCGCAGACCGACCTGTGGTCGCGAGCGGGCGCGCCGGTGCCGGGCGGCGCGGAAGCGCGCGACGACGCGACGCTGCCGGCCGGAGACCTGTGGGCGCGCATGATGTTCGCCGATTCGGTCACCTATCTACCCGACGACATCCTCGCCAAGGTGGACCGCGCCGCCATGGCCGTGAGCCTCGAGACGCGCGTGCCGCTGCTCGATCCGCGCGTCGTCGAGCTCGCCTGGCGACTGCCGCTGGCGCTGAAGGTGCGCGACGGCGAGGGCAAGTGGTTGCTGAAGCGCGTGCTCGCCCGCTACGTGCCGGATTCGATCATGCGTCGCCCGAAGATGGGCTTCGGCGTGCCGGTCGGGCAGTGGCTGCGCGGACCGTTGCGCGACTGGGCCGAGACGCTGCTCGCCGAGCCGCGGTTGCGCGCCGAGGGTTATTTCGATGCGGCGCGCGTTCGCGCCTTGTGGTCACGCCACCTCGGCGGCGTGGTGGAAGCGGCCGACACGTTGTGGCCGGTGCTCATGTTCCAGGCGTGGCTCGCGGAAACGCGGCCCGTCGCGAGCGTGGCGGCGTGAGCCGGGCCGAGTCACCTTGTCATCCCGTCTCGTCCTGTTCCTCCCGTCGCTCGTCGCCGGCGGCGCCGAGCGCGTGTTCGTGGACCTCGCCAACGAATTCGCGCGCCAGGGTCACGCCGTCGATCTCGCGCTGGCGGCCGCCGAGGGCCCGTTCCTCTCCGAAGTCTCGCGCGCCGTCCGCGTGGTCGACCTGCGTGCCGGCGGCGTGTTGCGTTCGCTGCGACCGCTGGCGCGCCACTTGCGGCGCGAGCGGCCGGCCGCGATCCTCTCCGGTCTCGAACACGCCAACATCGTGTCGGTCGCGGCGCGCCGCTGGTCCTTCACGCGCACCCGTGTCGTCGTGTCGACGCGCGGCGTGCCGACGATGCTCGGCATCGAGGCCGGCGCGAGCTCGCGCACGGTGCTGGCCGTCGCGCGCGTCAGCTACCGGCTGGCGGACGCCGTGATCGCGAACTCGCACGGCGTGGCCGACGACATGTCGCGACACCTGCGCCTGCCGCGCGGCCGCATCCAGGTGATCTACAACCCGCTCGACCTGCCGACGATCGAGGCGCGCGCCGCCGCGGACGTCGCGCATCCGTTCGCGGCGCCGGGCGCGCCGCCGCTGGTGCTCGCGGTCGGCCGATTCTCGCCGCTCAAGGATTTTTCGACGCTGCTGCGCGCCTTCGCGGCGTTGCGGTCCCGCCGCGACGGCCGGCTCGTCATCCTCGGCGATGGCGTCGAACGCGCCGCGCTCGAGGCGCTGGCGCGCGAGCTGGGTGTCGCCGCGGACTTCGCGCTGCCCGGCTTCGATGCGAACCCGTTCGCCTGGATGCGCCGCGCCGCGGTGTTCGTCAGTTCGTCGTTGTCCGAGGGTTGTCCGAACGCGCTGATGCAGGCGCTGGCCTGTGGCACGCCGGTGGTGACCACGGATGCGGTCGGCGGGTCGGCGGAGATCGTCGAGGGCGGCCGGTGGGGCAGGGTGGTGCCGGTGGGCGACGTCGCCGCGATGGCGGCGGCGATCGAGGCGACGCTCGGCGAGCGCACGCATCCCGACGGCCGCGCGCGCGCCGCGGACTTCTCGCTGCCGCAGGTGGCGCGCCAGTACCTGCGCGTCATGCTGCCCGCCGCGGAGGGTCGCTAGATGTGCGGCATCGTCGGACTGGCCTTGCGCCGCGACGTGCCGGCGGCCGCTGCCGCGCGTTTCGCCGACGGGCTCGCGTCGCTGCGGCACCGCGGGCCGGACGCGCAGGGGCAGTGGCAGGACGAACGCGTGTGGCTGGGCCACGCGCGGCTCAGCATCATCGACCTGTCGACGCTCGGCAATCAGCCGATGCACGGCACCGACGAGCGCCATGCGCTGGTCTACAACGGCGAGGTCTACAACTTCCGCGAGCTCGCGGCGACACTGAAGCTCGAGAACCTGCGCTCGTCGTCGGACACCGAGGTGGTGCTGCGCCTCTTCGCGCGCGACGGTGTGCAGTCGCTGCGCGCATTGAACGGCATGTTCGCGTTCGCGGTGCTCGATCGGGTCGCGCGCCGCCTGTGGCTGGTGCGCGATCGGCTCGGCATCAAGCCGCTCTTCTATTCGATCGACGCGGCGGGGCTGGCGTTCGCCTCGGAGATCAAGGCGATCCACGCGCTGCGCGGCACGACGCCGCGCTGCCGGATCGAGTCGCTGCACGAGTGGCTGTACTACGGCAACCCGCTCGGCGGGCGGACGCTGCACGAGGGCATCGCGCAGCTGCCGCCGGGGCACTATCTCGAGCTCGATCTCGACACGTTCGAGCACCGCGTCGTCGAATACTGGTCGCTGCCGGACGCGGCGCGCGCCGCGCCGCCGCCGCCGGCCGACGATCGCGAGCTCGTCGCGCACACGCGGTCGTTGCTCGAACGCGCCGTGCAGCGGCAGCTGGTCGCCGACGTGCCGGTCGGATTGTTCCTGTCGGGCGGCGTCGATTCGAGCGCGCTCGCCGCGTTCGCCAGCCGCCACCTGCCGGGCAGACTCGCCACGTTCGCCGCGGGTTTCGATTTCGAAGACGGCGAGGGCGAGCGGCCGCGCGCGCGCCGGGTGGCGGCGGCGTTCGGCACGGACCATCACGAGATCCTGATCCGCGGCGGTGACATCGGCACGTTGATCGAGGAGCTGGTGGCGCACCACGACATGCCGTTCGGCGACGCGGCCAACCTGCCGCTGACGCTGATGGCGCGCGAGCTCGGCGGCCGCATCAAGGTGGTTCTGCAGGGCGACGGCGGCGACGAGCTGTTCCTCGGCTACAGCCGCTACTTCACGATGGCACACCGCGCGACGTTGCGGCTCGCGGCGGCGGTGCTGCTGCCGCTGCAGGCGCTGACGCCGCGGCGCGCGTTCCACTACCGCGCGCGCCGCTACCTGCGCGCGCTGCGCGCGTCGACACCGGAGTCGATGGCGCTGCTGCTGACGCCCGAAGACCGTTCGCTCGCGCCCGAACGCGTGTTTGCCGCGCCGCTCGCGGCGCGCCTCGCAGGCCACGATCCATTCGCGCGCCACCGCGAAGTGCTGGCGCGGCTCGCCGGCTTCGATGCGTTGAACCAGATGTCGTTCATGGACCTGCTGATCACGTTGCCGGACACGTTCCTCGAGAAGGTGGACCGCGCGACGATGGCCGCGAGTCTCGAGGTGCGCGTGCCGTTCCTCGATCACGACCTAGTGGATTTCGCGATCGGCCTGCCGGGCGCACGCAAGGCCCCGCGCGGCCAGCGCAAGGCGCTGCTCAAGGCCGCGCTCGCCGGCATCGTCCCCGACGAGGTGCTGACCGGGCCGAAGTCCGGCCTCACGGTGCCGTATGCGCGCTGGCTGGAAGGTCCGCTGCGCGAATGTTTCTTCGATCATCTCGAGCGCTTCACGCGCCGCCACGCCGGCGTCCTCGACGCCGGACACCTGCGCCGCCTGTACGCCGCGACGTTCGGCGGCGGCCGCGACGACGCCACGATGCTCTGGAAAATCCTGAACTTCATGATCTGGACGAACAACAGCAATGTCGAATTCGCCTGACTACTTTCCGCACCTGGTCTGCCCGATGGACGGCGGCGCGCTCGCCGCCGATGCGGCCGCGCTCAGCTGCGCCGCGGGCCATCGCTACGACGTGCGCGACTCCATCCCGCGGCTGCTCGATCCCGCCAGCAACTACGCGGAGGCGTTCGGCGAGCAGTGGAAACACTATCGCGAGACGCAGCTCGACTCGTTCACGAAGACGGACCTCACGCGCGACCGCTTGCGCCGCTGCCTGGGCGAACCGCTGTGGGCGCGGCTGAACGACCCGGCCGAACGCCTGCAGGTGCTCGAAGTCGGCTGCGGCGCGGGCCGGTTCACCGAGGTGCTGCTCAAACTACCGGGCACGGCCGTCACCTCGACGGACCTGAGCTCGGCGGTGGAGCCGAACCAGCGCAACTGTCCGCAGGATGCGCGTCACCGCATCATCCAGTGCGATCTCAACCGCTTCCCGTTCGCGAAGGCGCAGTACGACGTCGTCGTCTGCCTCGGCGTCGTGCAGCACACGCAGAGCTCGGAGGGCACGATCGCGCGGCTCTACGAACAGGTGAAGCCGGGCGGTTGGCTGGTCATCGACCACTACCCGCGCAACCTCGCGCACTACACGCGGCTCGGCGAACACGCGCTGCGGCCGTTCCTGAAGCGCATGAAGCCGGGCACGGCCGTGCGCGTCACCGAGAAGCTGACGCGCTGGTTCTTCCCGCTGCACAAGGCGGTGCGCCGCGTGCGCCCGGCGCAGATGCTGCTGTCGCGCGTCTCGCCGGTGCTGACCTACTTCCAGGCGCTGCCGGAGCTCGACGACCGGCAGCAATACGAATGGGCCGAGCTCGATACGCACGACTCGCTCACCGACTGGTACAAACACGTGCGCACGCCCGGCGAGATCCGCCGCGCCCTGACTGCTCTCGGGGCGGCGGATGTCTGGGTGGCGCTCGGCGGGAACGGCGTCGAAGGCCGTTGCCGCAAACCGATCTGATTACTCCAAGGGGATGACCATGGGCATCGACGTCGCTTCATTGACCGAACACCTCGACCGCATCGAGCGGATCCCGGACCAGCAATGGAAGGAATCGCTGGACGACCGGAAGAAGAAGGAAATCGAATTCCACGACATGTATCGGGACGCGAAGCAGAAGACCGACAAGCAGAACGATTCCGACACGTTCGAGAAGCTGTACGGCAACGAGAAGTACTACAACACCACGCGGCTCTCGACCGACTACGTCGACCAGTGGATCAAGAAGAATGCACCGGGCAAGGTGTTCCTCGACTACGCCTGCGGCGACGGCATGTACGCGATTGCCGCGGCCAAGGCCGGCGCGAAGTACGCGGTCGGCATCGACATCAGCAAGATCTCGGTCGACAACGCCACGGGGTACGCGGCGAAGGCCGGCGTCAGCGGCAACTGCCGCTTCGTGCAGGCCGACGCGGAGAACACGCAGCTGCCCGACAACTGCATCGACGTCGTGTTGTGCAGCGGCATGCTGCATCACCTCGATCTCTCGTACGCGTTCCCCGAGCTGCGCCGGATCATGGCGCCCGGCGCGGTACTGCTCGCGGTCGAGGCGCTCGACTACAACCCCGCGATCAAGTTGTATCGCAAGCTCACGCCGGCGATGCGCACCGAGTGGGAGGCCGCGCACATCCTCAGCCTCAAGGACGTGAAGTTCGGCAAGCGGTTCTTCGACCTGGGCGAGATCAAGTACTGGCACTTGACGAGCCCCGTCGCCGCGAACGTGCCGGCGCTGCTGCCGCTGTGCAACGGCATCGACAGGCTGCTCAGCAAGATCCCCGGCGTGCAGCTGATGTCGTGGATCTTCACGTTCGAGTTCTGGAAACCCAAGACCGCGAAATGAAGCTCCGCGTCAAGGCGCTGCTGGCCGGGCTCGCGACCTACGTGCCCGGCTACGACTACCGGCACGGCACCGGCGGCACGGACTCCGCGCGCTACTGCTACTCGGTGTGGCTGCGGCATCTCGTGCTCGCGCAGCGCGCCGGCGCGTTGCCGGCGATCCCGCGCGACGTCGCGGAGCTGGGTCCGGGGGATTCGATCGGCATCGGCCTCATGGCGCTGTTGACCGGCGCGGAGAGTTACTCCGCGCTCGACGTCGTGCCGTACGGCAACCTCGGACAGAACCTGGCGATCTTCGACGAGTTGTTGGCGCTCTTGCGCGCGCGCGCACCGATCCCGGGCGAGTCCGACTTCCCGGGCATGAAGCCGGACGTCGCCGACCTCGCGTTCCCCGCGGCGCTGCTCGAGGCGGGTCTCGAGGCGGCGTTGTCCGAGGAACGCGTGCGTTCGATCCGCTGGTCCGTGGCCAACGTCTCCGCGCCGGAATCGCGCATCCGCTATCGCGCGCCGTGGACCAGCCCCGCGGTGCTCGAGTCCGCCTCGGTGGACTACCTGTTCTCGCAGGCCGTGCTCGAGCACATCGACGACCTCGACACCGTGTACGCCGCGATGCGACGCTGGCTGCGGCCCGGCGGCGTGATGACGCACCAGGTCGACTACCGCTCGCACGGCAAGGCCGATACCTGGGACGGCCACTGGACGTATTCGAACGCGGCCTGGCGGCTGGTCGTCGGCCGCCGGCCCTATCTACTGAACCGCGTGACGCATTCGGGGCAGATGCGCCGGCTCGCCGCCGCGGGCTTCGAGGTGCTCGGCGAGACCGTGTACCGCGCGCCGTCGCACGTGCGCCGCGCCGCGCTGGCGCCACACCTGCGCGACATCCCGGACGACGATCTCACGGCCTGCGGCGCGTTCGTGGTCGCGCGGGCACCGAGGTCCGGAGCGATGTCTTGATCCGCGTGTTGTTGATCGGACCGCTGCCGCCGCCGATGGGCGGCGACACGCGCCACTTCGCGACGCTGGTCGAGGACCTGCGCGCCAACCCCGGCTATCGCGTGACGGTGGTCAACACCGCGCGCGGCGAGAACTACTACAGCGTGCTGCACAACCTGGCGACGTTCCTCAAGACCGGCTGGAGCCTGCTGACGCAGGGCTGGCGCCACGACGTGATCTCGTTCCACGCCAGCGATCGCGGGCTGCTCGGGTTCGCGCCGCTGGTGATCGCCTTCGCGCGGCTGTTCGGCAAGCGCACCATCTTCCGCGTCTTCGGTGGCTCGTTCGGCGACTACTATCGCGCGAGTCCGCCGCGGCGTCGCGCCTGGCTGCGCAGATTCGTGCTCGGTGCCGACGTCTGCCTCGTGCAGACGCAGCGCATGATCGCGCAGCTGCGGGGGGAGGGTCGTGGCCGGCTCGAGTGGTTCTCGACGTACATCCGCCAGGCGCCGCCGCCGGCGGACTGGCACCGCGGCGAACGCTGCACGCGTTTCGTCTTCCTCGGCCACCTGTGGCGCACGAAGGGTGTCGAGACGCTGCTCGAGTCGGCGGCCAGACTTCCGGCGGACGTGACGATCGACCTGTACGGACCGCAGGACGAATACAGCGGCGAGACCGTCGACGCGCGCGGCGCGGGGCGCGTGCGGTATCGCGGCTTCCTCTCGCACGCCGAGGTCGAGCGCAAGCTGTGGGAGTACGACTGCCTCGTGCTGCCGACGTTCCACGAGGGCGAGGGATATCCGGGCGTCATCGCCGAAGCCTTCGCCCACCGGCTGCCGGTCATCAGCACGCGCTGGCTCGCGATCCCGGAGATCGTCGACGATACCTGCGGCGTGCTGATCGAGCCGCGCGACGCGGACGCGTTCGTCGCGGCCGTGAGCGCGTTGCACGCCGATGTCGCGCGCTGGCGCGCCCTGGGCGACGGTGCGGCCGCGCGCGCGGCGCAGTTCGACCACGCCGTCTGGGCACGTAAGTTCGAGGCGCTGTGCGCGGCACCGCGCATCGTGCCGGGAGCCGCCTGATGTGTGGCGTCTTCGGCCTCTGGCATGCGAAAGGCGCGGCGCCGGCGCCCGGGCTCTATGACTCCGCGTTCCGCGTGCAGGCGCATCGCGGCCCCGACGGCAGCGGCCGCGAGAGCTTCGAGTTCCCCGAGACGACGCTGACGCTGGCGCACCAGCGCCTGTCGATCATCGATCTCAGCGACGCCGGCCTGCAGCCGATGCACTCGGCGGACGGGCAGGGGCGCATCTCCTTCAACGGCGAGCTCTACAACTACCTGGAGCTGCGCGCCGAGCTCGAGCAGGAGGGCGCCACTTTCACGTCGCGCACCGACACCGAGGTGTTGCTGACGGCGCTGCATCGCTGGGGCCACGCGCGCGCGTTGTCGCGGTTCAACTGGATGGGCGCGTTCGCCTGGCTGGACCTGCGGAACCGCCGGTTGGTGCTGGCCTGCGACGCCGGCTCGGAAAAGCCACTCTATTATTACGTCGATTCCGCGCGCCTGGCCTTCGCCTCCGAGATCAAGACGGTGCTGACGCTGGCGGAGCGCAAGTTCACGTTGAACCGCGACACGGTGGCGCAGTTCCTCTACCAGGGCCTGGTCGACGGTTCGACGGCGACGTTCTTCGCCGGCATCGAACGCCTGGAAGCCGGCACTTACCTGGAGATCGATCTCGACGGGCCGATCCGCGTGCCGGCGCCGGTGCGTTTCCCGACGCCGGCGTATCCGGGCGATGTTTCGGCGCTGACGCTGCCGCGGTTCGTCGACGAGCTGCGCGAACTGTTCATCGACGCGGTGAAGGTGCGGCTGCGCAGCGACGTGCCGGTGGGCGTGTTGCTGTCGGGCGGCGTCGATTCGTCGTCGATCGCGGCCGTGGCGCACCGGATCACCGGCGCGGGCGTCGCGCCGAAGCTGCTGTCCGCGACCAGCGACGATGCGCGCTTCGACGAGTCCGAGCACATCGAGGCGATGGAGCGCCACCTCGGCCAGCGCGCCGAGCGCATCACGCTGCGGCCGTCGCCGACGCGCATGATCGAGGAGGTCAGCGAGCTCAACTGGTACAACGATGCGCCCGTCGCGGGGCTCTCCGCGCTGGCGCACTTCCGATTGATGGAGCGCGCGAAGCAGCTCGGCCTGACGGTGATCCTCAGCGGGCAAGGCGCCGACGAGATCCTGCTCGGCTACCGCAAGTTCCTCGGGTTCTATCTGCAGTCGCTGGTGCGCCAGGGCCGGCCGTTCAAGGCATTGCACGCCCTGGGTGGATTCGCGCTGAACCGCTCGATCGTCACGCAGTTCGACCTGAGCGACGCGAAGCGTTACGTGCCGTTCCTGCGCTGGTTCAGCGCGAAGGTGGTCGAGGACGAGAGCGCCACCGAGGGCGCGTGGATCCGTGGCTGGCAATCCGCGGCGCTGGGACTCGGCGCGGGTAGTCTGGCGGACCGGCAGCTGCTCGACATCCGCCGCTTCTCGGTGCCCGGCCTGTGCCACTACGAGGACCGCATGTCGATGGCGATGAGCCGCGAGATCCGGCTGCCATTCCTCGATTCGCGGCTGATCGACCTGCTGCTGCGCGCGCCCGACGACTACAAATTGCGCCACGGCTGGACGAAGTACTGCTTCCGCAAGGCGATGGAGCCGTACCTGCCGCGCGAAATCGCGTGGCGCAAGGACAAGAAGGGTTTCTCGAATCCGGAAGGCGAGTGGCTCAAGCACGAGCTGCGCGAGCAGGTGCTGGCGGCGTTCTCCGCGGACAGCCTGCTGGCGAAGAAAGGCATCGTCGACAGCGCCGCGATGCTGCGTCGTTACGCGGCCTACGCGCGCCAGCCGGTCAAGGGCGGCACGATCTGGTATCGCGAGATCCTGGCACCGCTGTCGCTCGAACTGTGGATGCGGCGTTTCGCCGAGTGGATCGAGTGACGTGAGGGTCTGGATCGTCACCGTCGGCGAGCCGCTGCCGAAGTACTCGCCGGCCGATCGCATCTGGCGCTCGGGATATCTCGCGCAGCTGATGGCGCGGCGCGGTCACGACGTCACCTGGTGGGTGTCGAGCTTCGATCATTTCCGCAAGATCCAGCTCGAACCGGATTCGCGGCGCGTCGAGCTCGAGCCGAATCTCGGCCTGCAGTTCCTCCACGGCCGCGACTATCCGCGCAACGTGTCGCTGGCCCGGCTGCGCAATCACCGCGAGAACGCCGACGAGTTCCGCCGCATCGCGCGCGAGGTCGCCGCGCCGGACGTCATCCTCTGTTCGTTCCCGACCATCGAGCTGTCGCGCGAAGCCACGGCGTTCGGCCGCGAGCGCGGCATCCCGGTGGCGCTCGACATCCGCGACCTCTGGCCCGACGAGATGGTCGATCGCGTGCCGCGCGCGGCGCGCTGGCTGGCGCGGCTGGTGCTGGCGCCGATGTACGCCGAGGCGCGCCGCGCGCTGCGCGATGCCACCGCGTTGGTGTCGATCTCCCACAACTTTCTCGACTGGGGCCTGGCGCATGCCGGCCGCGCGGTGACGCCGCGCGATCGCGTCATCCCGATGGGCTATACCGGCGCGCTCGATGCGATCCCGGTCGACGATGCGGTCCGCGCCAAGCTGTCCGCGCTCGGCGTGGATCCGGCGAAGCGCATCTTCTGGTTCTCGGGCACGTTCACCGGGAACCTGGATCTCGGCACGGTCATCGAGGCGGCGCGCCGGCTGCAGGCCGACGCGGACATCCAGTTCGTCTTCTGCGGCAGCGGCGAACGCGACGCGGAATGGCGCGCGCAGGCGCGGGGGTTGTCCAACGTGATCTTCACCGGCTGGGCCGTGGCCAGCGAACTCGCGTGGCTGTCGTCGATCGCCTGGGCGGGCCTCGGCGCGTATGCGGCGCACGCTCGCATGTCGAACCCCAACAAGGTGTTCGAATACATGAGCGCGGGGCTGCCGATCCTGCTGTCGCTGGGCGGCGAGACGCGCGCGATGATCGAGGACAACGATGCGGGCCGTGGCTACACGGCCGGCGATCCGGACAGCCTCGCCGCGGCGGTGCAGCAGCTCGCGAACGATCCGGCGCTGCGCGAACGCCAGTCGCTGGCCGCGCGCCGACTCTTCCGGGAAAGGTTCTCGCCCGAGGCGCTGTACGGCGGATATGCCGACTACCTCGTCTCGCTGGCGCGCGACAAACCGCTCAGCGCGAGCTGACGATCTCCGTCGCGCCCGGCGGCGGCGCCGGCTGCAGCGGGGCGGTGCGCGCCGCGACCGCGACGAGATCCGCCGGTGCGCCGCGCTTGCGCAGGTCTTCCGTCACGCCGCGCAGCGCCGACGCGCGCGAGCCGATCGCGACCGCCGTCAACGCGATCAGCTTGAGATCGAGCAGCAGCGTGCGGTTCTCGATGTAGAAGATGCCGAGACGGCTCTTGTACGGCCGGATGATCTGGTTGTACGAGAGATCCGGATCCGGCCGGCCCTTCAGGATCTCGCCCTCGTCGGAGAACACGATCGACGAGTAGTCGGTGATGCCGGGCCGCACGGTCAGCAGTTTCTTCTCCTGCTCCGTGTACAGGCGCGTGTCGCGCTCCACGTTGGGTCTCGGTCCCACGAGGCTCATGTCCCCCCACAACACGTTCCACAGCTGCGTCAACTCGTCGAGCTTGTAGCGGCGGATGAACGCGCCGATCGGCGTGATGCGAGGATCGTTCGACGCCGTGGAGTCGACGCCGGACTTGTCGGCCTTCACGACCATCGAGCGCAGCTTCGCCATCTTGAACGTGCCGCCGCCGCGCGCGACGCGCGGTCCCATGTAGAACGGCGACTTGAAGTCCTGCAGCCACACGAGGATGGCGACGGGCACGATGATGATGGACGAGATCGTCAGGCCGAGCAGGGCCACGACGATGTCCAGGAGGCGCTTGAGCATGGGTAGGTGGGTCCTCGTCAGACGTTGTGGCGCGCGATGTCCAGGGCCTGCGCGACCACCGCGGGCGCGTCGAGACCGTACACCTTGCGCAGGTATTCCTGGCTGCCGACCGCTGACGCAAACCCGCCGCGCAATCCCATGCGCACGAAGCGCTTCGGGATCTCGCCGAGTTCGAGCAGCGATTCGGCGATGGCGCCGCCGAGGCCGCCGTTCACCGTATGTTCCTCGAGCGCGAGGATGCCGCCGGTCTCGCGTGCGGCCGCGCGCAGCGCGTCCACGTCGAGCGGCTTGGCCGTGTGCACGCTGAGGATGCGGCAGTGGATGCCGTGTTCCTTCGCCAGCGTATCCGCCGCCTGCAGCGCGACTTCGAGGATGCCGCCGCAGGTGGCGATGGTGAGGTCCGTGCCGGCGCGCACGAGGCGCGCCTTGCCGATCTCGAACACGTCGCCGGGTTTGTGCGACGGCGGCGCCTTCGACTTGTCGAGGCGCAGGTAGCAGGTGCCGGGGTGCGCGATCAGCGCGCGCGTCGCCTGGCGTACTTCCCATTCGTCGCCGGGGCTGACCACCGTGAGCGTGGGCAGCGAACGCAGGATCGCCAGATCTTCCGTCGCATGGTGCGACACGCCGAGCGCGCCGTAGCTGAAGCCGCTGCCGATCGACACGACCTTCACGTTCGCATCGTGATAGGCGGCGTCGTTGCGGATCTGCTCGAGGCAACGCAGGCTCGGGAAGTTCGCGATCGAATACGTGAACACGATGCGGCCGTCGAGCGCGAGGCCGGTGGCGAGGCCGGTCATGTTCTGCTCGGCGACGCCCGCATTCAGGAACTGCTTCGGGTGACTTTTCGCGAAGCTCTCGAACACGCCGAAGCCGAGGTCGGCGGTGATCAGCAGGATGCGCGGATCCTGGGCGGCGAGCTCGATGAGCTCGGCGATGAAGGCATTACGCATCAGGAACGTTCCAGCTCGGCGAGGGCGCGGTCGTATTCGTCGCCCTTGGCGGTGCGGTAGTGCCAGAGCACGGTGTTCTCCATGAACGAGACGCCCTTGCCCTTGGTGGTGTGCGCGAGCACGCAGACGGGTTTGCCGCTCTCCGACGGCGCGTCGAGCACCGCACGCAGCTGCGCGTGGTCGTGGCCATCCACTTCGCGCACCTCCCAGTTGAAGGCGCGCCACTTGTCGACGAACGGCTCGAGCGCGATCGTGTCCGCCACCGGCGCCAGCGACTGGATCTTGTTGTAGTCGACGACGGCGACCAGGTTGCCGAGCTGGTGGTGCGCCGCGAACAGGATGGCCTCCCAGTTGGAGCCCTCGTCGCATTCGCCGTCGCTGAGCAGCACGTAGACACGGTGCGCGCGCTCGTCCAGCTTCGCGCCGAACGCCATGCCGGCGCCGACCGGCAGGCCATGACCCAGCGAACCGGTCGAGAACTCGACGCCCGGGATGCCTTTGTGCGAGACGTGGCCGCTCAGCAGAGAGCCGTCACGGTAGTGCGTGTCGAGCTTTTCGACCGGGAAGAACCCGCTCTCGGCCAGCGCGGCGTAGATGCCGGCGCCGGCGTGGCCCTTGCTGAGGATGAAGCGGTCGCGGTTCGCCCAGCGCGGCTCGTCGGTCTTGTAGTCGAGCACGTGGGCGTACAACACCGCGACGATGTCCGCCATCGACAGCACCGCACCGATGTGCGAGCTGCCGCCCTGGCTCGTCATGCGCAGCGCGTGCTTGCGGATGCGCCGCGCCAATTCGATCGAGTCCACGTCAGGCCTTCTGGTGGAAGCGTTCGATCACGTCGCAGATGTAGGTGATGTCGTCGTCCGAGAGGGACGTGTTCATCGGCAGCATCAGGAAGCGCGAGGTCATCAGCGTTGTCTTCGGCAGCTCGACCCTGAAGCCGAGGTTCGGGAACTGGTGCACGGCGCGGCCGCCCCATTGCAGCAGCGTGCGCACGCCGTTCTCCTCGAGATAGGCCTTCAACGCGTCGCGGCGCACGGCCTGCAGCTCGTAGTTCTGATAGCAGTCGAAGTGGTCGGGATGCGCGTCCGGCGCGGGCGGCAGCATCAGTTCGGAAATGCCGCGCAGGCGCTGGTCGTACTGGCGCGCGATCTCGCGGCGGCGCGCGATCGCGCCGTCGAACTTCGCGAGCTTGTAGCTGAGGACGGCGGCCTGCACGTTGTCGAGACGGCAGTTCGTCCCCCAGTCCTGCACCACGCCGTCCTTGCCGCGGCCGTGATCGCGCCACATCTCGATCTGCTCGGCGACCTTGTCGTCGTTCGTGACCAGACCGCCGCCGTCGCCGAAGCAGCCCAGCGACTTCGCGGGATAGAAGCTGAACGTGCCTGCGAGGCCGAACGTGCCGGCGAACTTGCCGCGGTATTTCGCGCCGATGCCCTGCGCGGCGTCCTCGACGATCTTGAGGCCGTGTTTGTTGGCCAGCGCCTCGAGCGGCGCCATCGCGCAGGTACGGCCGTTGAGGTGCACGGGCAGGATGACCTTCGTCTTCTTCGTGATCGCGGCCTCGACGGCCTTCGCGTCGATGAGGTGATCGTCGCCGCACTCGACCAGCACGGGCGTCGCACCCAGCGACTTGATCGGATACACCGAGGCGATGAACGTGTGCGACGGCACGATGACCTCGTCACCGGGACCGACGCCGGCGGCGCGCAGCGCCAGCACGATCGCGTTGGTGCCGTCGTTCATGCCGAACGCGTATTTCACGTTCAGGTATTTCGCCAGCGCCGCTTCGAACTCTTTCAGATCCTTCTGCAGGATGTAGGCGCCGCGGCTGAGCACGTCGCGGATGATCGCCATCAGCTCCTGCTCGTCCGGGGCGAACAGGGCGGGGTAGTTGAAGAACGGGATCTGGCGTCTCGTCAGCATGTCAGGACCTCTCGGGTGTGCGCGCGCTTCAGGCGGGCAGCGTCGCGCGGCAGTAGATCACCTTGTGGGAACGATCGGGTTCGGTCGGCAGCAAGGGTGTGGGCGGATCGATCGAGGCCGGCGCCTCGAGCTCGGCCGGCATCGGCACCAGGCGTCCGAAGACGAATCGCTTGAGAAAGCGCTTTCCGGCAAGCGACTTCGGCATCAGTCCGAGGCCGACGACCATCCGCTTGATGGGACGTAGTAGGCGCTGGCGCGCCGACACCTCGCCGACCGGCATGTATCCGGACACCTCGGCGGTGAAGCCGGCCTCCCGGAACATGCGGACCAGCTCCACGGTACCGTGGTAACGGGTGCTCATCGGGCTGGGGTTGAAGTCGTAGAGATCCTTGTTAGCGGTCGCAATCAGCACCTGGCCGCCGGGGCGCAACACGCGGCGGCACTCGCGGACGAAGCGCTCCGCCTCCGGAATGTAATAAAGCGCTTCGAACATCACGACCAGGTCCTTGGATGCATCGGCGTAGGGCAACGACTGGGCGTCGAGTTTCTGCAGCGGTACGCGATTACCGTAGTGGCGGCGCGCGACGTCGAGGCAGGAATCGGAATAGTCGCCGGCTTCGAGCGAGCGGCTGGCCCTCTGCAGCAGTCCCAGCCCCTGGCCGGATCCACAGGCGACTTCGACGACATCCTTCCCCGGGCAGAACTGGGCGGCCCAGCCGTAGCGGTGCGACATCCGGGTCAGCTGCTCTTCGGAAATCCCCGAGCCCGCGAGCTCGGTCACCTCTGCGTAGTCAGTCGCCATCTTCTTAAAATCGCTCCAAAAAACCCGCGCTAGGGTAGCCGGTCGCCGCCCGATGACAAAGTGTCCGGAGAGGGACGAATCCCTGTGGTCGGCGCGTCGCGGAGGCGCGCAATCGTGACGGCGCGCCATGTGGAAAAGTGTCTGGAAATTGTCCGGGCGCGCGGTTCGATGTCTCTCGTCCGGCGCGTCGCGGGCCCGGATTCTAGCCAAACACCTTCGCTCGCGTACAAACATCCACGGATCGCGAGTCGGTTCGGTGGCAGGGTAGAGAGTGTCTACCTACGGCGGGAGCTGACCCCGAGTAGATCGTCGCAGCGGCGCGACAGAGACGATCGATGGCTACGAAAAACCCGCTGAAACTGTGAGAGAAAATGCAGTGTCGTGACAGATATACTCCTGGGTAGCGCGGCCGCAACGACTTTGGTCCTACTCTCTCGAAACCCGACGATGGATGGAACCCGTTGAAGCACTCTATGCGCCGCAGACAAGTCAGACGCTACCGCTCGAGCAAGATGGGACGCCAGAGCGCACGCCTGATCCGCAGCGCACGGCATCTCGGCCGTCAATCGAAACAACTCATCATGCTGGCGGCCGACGTCGTCGCCATTCCGGCGGCGCTCTGGACGGCCATCTTCCTGCGCACGGGTAACGCCGAGCCGCACTTCGGCGCTCTGGCCGCGTTGTACGCCGGCGCGCTGCTCACCACCGTGCCGATGTTCGTGCGGCTCGGCCTGTATCGCGCCGTCGTCCGGTTCCTCGGCAGCCAGGCCGCCGGCATCATCGCGCTCAGCACCG
>DATJTW010000027.1:0-7616 GCA_035502995.1 Steroidobacteraceae bacterium
CAAGGGCGCGAAGCAGATCCCGTTCAGCCAGGTCTCGGTCGAGAAGGCCGCGGAATACTCGGCCGAGGATTCGGACGTGACGCTGCGCCTGCACGAGGTGTTGTGGCCGCAGATCGCCGCGGTGCCGGCGCTGAAGGTGCTGTACGAGGACATCGAGCAGCCGCTGGTCGGCGTGCTGAAGCGGATGGAGGAGCACGGCGTGCTGCTCGACCGGCAGATGCTGAAGACGCAGAGCAGCGAGCTCGGCAAGCGCCTGATGGAAGTGCTGGCGCAGGCGCACAAGGAAGCCGGCGCGCCGTTCAATCTCGACTCGCCGAAGCAGCTCGGCACGATCCTGTTCGAGAAGATGCAGCTGCCGGTGTTGCGCAAGACACCGACCGGCCAGCCGTCGACCGCCGAGGACGTGCTCGAGGAGCTCGCCGAGAACTACGCGCTGCCGAAGCTGATCCTCGAGCACCGCAACCTCTCGAAGCTCAAGTCCACCTACACGGACAAACTACCCGAGCAGATCAACGCGAACACCGGCCGCGTGCACACCAGCTATCACCAGGCCGTGGCGGCCACGGGCCGGCTGTCGTCGCAGGATCCGAACCTGCAGAACATCCCGATCCGTACACCGGAAGGACGGCGCATCCGCCAGGCGTTCGTGGCGCCGGCCGGGCACGTGCTGCTGGCCGCGGACTATTCGCAGATCGAGCTGCGCATCATGGCGCACCTGTCGGGCGACGAAGGACTGCTGAAGGCGTTCGCCGGCGACCAGGACATCCATCAGGCAACCGCGTCCGAAGTGTTCGGCACGCCGCTCCACGAAGTCTCCGCGGACCAGCGACGATCGGCGAAGGCCGTGAACTTCGGCCTCATCTACGGCATGAGCGCGTTCGGCCTGGCCGCGCAGCTCGGCATCCCGCGGGCGACCGCGCAGGAATACATCGACCTGTATTTCGCGCGGTATCCCGGCGTGAAGCGCTACATGGAGGAGACGCGCGCCCAGGCGAAGGCGCAGGGCTACGTCGAGACCGTGTTCGGCCGCCGGCTCTATCTACCCGACATCAATGCGCGCAACAAGCAGTTCCAGCAGGCCGCGGAGCGCGCCGCCATCAACGCGCCGATGCAGGGCACCGCGGCCGACATCATCAAGCGCGCCATGATCTCCGTGGACCGCATGTGTGCCGGTGGCGACGATGCCCGCCTCATCATGCAGGTGCACGACGAGCTGGTGCTCGAGGTGCGCGCCGACCGCGTGGCGCCCGTCTCCGACGCCGTGCGCACCCACATGATGGCCGCGGCCGACCTGCGCGTGCCGCTGAAGGTGGACGTCGGCACCGGTGCGAACTGGGACGAAGCGCACTAACCCCTAACAGCTCTTGTTTGTTGTCGGCGGGTGGCGACGGTTCGTGCCGGCGGATACCGGCACGAGAGAATCCGTCACCCGATCCAGGAACCGCCGCGCGGTTCGCCTTTCTAATCGGGATTCCCGAAACCACAGGAGAGGTCTCTCATGAACATGAAGTTCGCCACGTTCGCGGTGCTCGGCACCCTGGGCCTGGTTGCCGCCGCGCCGCGCGCCGAAGCCGCCGACAACGGCTTCTATCTCGGTGCCGGCCTCACGCAGACGAAGTTCGACATCGACGACGTCGGCAGCGACAAGCTCGACGACAACAGCTTCAAGGTGATCGCCGGCATCCGGCCGCTGGACTGGCTGGCGTTCGAGGCGAATTACCTCGACCTCGGCGGCGAGACCAAGGACGGCGTTTCGCTCGATACGCGCGCCGTCACGGCGTCGGCACTGCTGCTCAAGGAATTCGCGGTCATCGACCTCTATGCGCGGGTCGGCGTCGCCAAGTGGGATGCGGATGTGGCCATCTCCGAGATCGGCAGATCGTCCGATGACGGTTGGGAGCCGACGTACGGTGTGGGCATCGGTGCCCACTTCGGCAGCGTCGGCGTGCGCGCCGAATACGAGCGATTCGAGGCCGACCTCTTCGATGATCTGAAGACAAAAGTTGACACCGTGTCGGTCAGCGTGACGTACACATTTCTGTAGCAATCCCGCCACAGGTCGCAACATAACCACATGATTTCCCGCCAAAGTTTTTCAAAAACTTTTGAACTCTTCCGGGGGTCGCAAGTCTGAACTACTGAGCGCGTAAAACCGCTCCCCGCTTCCCTCCCTGAGCGGGTTAACCCGGTTCACGAGACCTGTGCCGGGTTAGTCTGGCCCCGGTGGTTTTACCACCGGGGCTTTCTTTTTTAGCGGTACCCGCCCTCTTCAAACCGGTCGAAGCGACCGGGACAAAGAGGACTGCCGTGGACCTTGTAGAGACGAAGTGGTGGTGGCGGGAGCGGTGAGCGAAGAGGTGGCTTCGCTCTGGATAGGACCCTTCGCTCGGCGCAGATCCTTCGTTCTGGATTCTCAAAGCCCCTTCGTTCTGGCAAAGACCCTTCGGTAAACGGCGTGGGGAATCAGATCCCCAGCATCCCGTTCAGCCGCTTCTGCGCGGCCTCCACGCCAATCTTGTCGTGCGCGGAAAAAACCTGGGCGGTCATGCCCTCGGGCAGGCGGGACTGCGCGTCTTTCAGCGCGGCGGCGCGGTCGCGCTGGTTGAGTTTGTCGGCCTTGGCGAGGACCACGTGCAGCTGCCAGCCGGCGGCGGTGGCCCACTCGAACAGCTGTTCATCGGACTCGGAGACGCCCCGGCGGATGTCGACGATCACGAACAGGCCGGCGATCGATTCGCGGCGCGGTAACGAGTTGATGACACGGGTCCACTGCTCACGCTCCGGGGGCGGCGCCTCGGCGTAGCCATAGCCGGGCAGGTCGATGATCCGTTTGCCGGGCTCGACCTCGAAAAAATTCAATAGCCGTGTGCGACCGGGCGTCTTGCTCGTGCGCGCCAACCCGTTGCGCACGAGGATCGTGTTGATGGCGCTCGACTTGCCGGCGTTCGAGCGCCCGGCGAACGCGACCTCGTGGCCCACGTCTTCCGGGAACTGGTCGACGCCCGCGACCGAGAGGAGAAACCGCACCTTGGGATATTGCACAGGGCGAGTGTACAATTCGCCGCCTTCCAGGGAGCCCGCAAGACCATGATTGAGAGCAGATTTTCCGCCACGCTCGCCGCCCTCGTCCTGGCCGCCGTCTCGGCCGGCCCGGCTTCCGCCGAAGACGCGATCAAGGGAACCGCCGATGCCGGCGCGACGAAGGCCGCGGTCTGCACCGCCTGCCACGGCGTGAACGGGAACAGCGTGAACCCCGAATGGCCGAATCTCGCGGGCCAGAACGCCGCGTACATCCGCGAGCAGCTCGCGATGTTCAAAGCGAAGAAGCGCAACAACCCGGTGATGCAGCCCATCGTCGATCCGCTCACCGAGCAGGACTTCGCCGACCTCGGCGCGTTCTTCGCGGCGCAGACGCCGACCGGCGGCGAAGCCGATCCTTCCTACTGGAAAGCCGGCGAGCATCTCTACAAGTCCGGTGACACGACGCGCGGCATCCCGGCGTGCACCGCGTGCCACGGCCCGGCGGGCCAGGGCAATGCCGGCTCGGGTTACCCCGCGCTGCGCGCGCAACACTCGGTGTACACCGTGAAGCAGTTGCAGGATTACCTCACGAAGAACCGTTACCGCAACGGCAACGATGCGAACGTCGTGAACACCACGCGCAACAGCGTGATGATGACCACGATCGCCGCGCGCCTCACGCCCGAAGACATCCGCAACCTCGCATCCTACCTGCAGGGCCTGCGCTAGCAGGCGCGCGACATGACGCGCGCCATCCGGATCTCCGCCGTCCTGTTCGTCGCGGCCACCTGGGGCCTCACCGCCTGCGCGCGCGCCGCCGCGCCCGCCGATCCGCTCGCGAAGTGGCAGGCCGGGACTAACTACATCCAGCTGCCGGCGCCGCAGGCGACCAGCGTGCCGGCCGGCAAGGTCGAAGTCCTCGAGGTGTTCTGGTACGGCTGCGGCCACTGCTACGCGCTCGACCCGGTGCTCGAGGAGTGGAAGAAGAAAAAGCCCGCGTACGTCGAGTTCGTGCGCATGCCGGTGATGTGGGGCGCGCCGCACCAGCAGCACGCGAAGCTCTACTACACGCTGATGGCGCTGAATCGCCTCGACCTGCACACCAAGGTGTTCGACACCATCCACAAGGAACACAACATGCTCGCGTCGCCGTCGGAAACCGACGCGCGCGCGATGCACCTCGCGTTCTGCAAGGCGAACGGCATCTCGGAGCAGGACTTCAACACGGCCTACGATTCGATGGTCGTGGCGACGAACCTGCAACGCGCGCAGGAAGCCACGATGCGTTACAGCGTCGCCGGCGTGCCGCTGCTGATCGTGAAC
Source organism: Steroidobacteraceae bacterium (assembly GCA_035502995.1). Taxonomy (GTDB): domain Bacteria; phylum Pseudomonadota; class Gammaproteobacteria; order Steroidobacterales; family Steroidobacteraceae; genus CADEED01. Next base: position 4,345 of record DATJTW010000027.1, read on the forward strand.
GGCAAATACACGACCGACGTCAGCTCGGCCGGCGATCCCCCGAAGCTGCTGAGCCTGGTCAACGATCTCGCGGCGAGCGAGAAGAAGCGCTGATCACCGCCCGGCGCTGACCCGATGCTGAGCGCCTTCGTTCCGCAACCCCAGGGTCTGGCCCGCTTCGAGCTGCGTGCGGGCGCGGCCATCCCGGGCGAGTCGATCTGGCTCGACCTGCTCGAGCCCACCCCCAGCGAAGAGAAACAGGTCGAGAGCTTCCTCTCGATCGACGTGCCGACGCGCGACGAGATGCGCGAGATCGAGTCGTCGAACCGCCTCTACGAAGAGGACGGCTCGCTGTACATGACGGCCACCGTCGTCACGAAGCTCGATTCGGACCTGCCCGAGAGCACGCAGATCACGTTCATCCTGTCCGCCAGCAAGCTGGTCACCAACCGGTACGTCGATCCGCTGCCCTTCCGCCGCTTCGTCGCGTATGCCGAGCGTCACCCGGCCTCCTGCAACACGCCGCCGGCCGTACTGGCGGGCCTGGTCGAGGCGGTGATCAACCGCGTCGCCGACGTCATCGAGCGCGTCGCGACGGACCTGGACGGCGCGTCGGTCGAGGTGTTCAGCGCCCAGCGCCGCAAGCGCGGCGCGTTCCGCGACTATCGCCGGGTGCTCGAGCGGCTCGGCCAGAACGGCGAACTCATCTCCAAGGCGCGCGAGAGCCTGGTCAGCCTGGGGCGCCTGTTGACGTTCGTGCAGCAGACCACGGCCGTGCCGATGAGCACGGAAGTCCGGGCCCGCTTCCGCACCCTGACGCGCGACGTCATGGCCATGAGCGACCACGCCTCGTTCTTGGGGACGAAAGTCTCGTTCATCCTCGATGCGACCCTCGGCCTCATCAACATCGACCAGAACAACATCCTGAAGATTTTCTCGGTCGTGACCGTCTTCCTGCTGCCGCCCTCGGTCATCGGCGCGGTTTTCGGCATGAATTTCGAACATATCCCCGGCACCCACGATCCCTGGGGCTTCTGGGTGGCCGTAGGCTTCATGGCCGCGTCGGCCATCGGTCCGTGGATCTGGTTCAAGCGGAAAGGGTGGCTCTAGGAGGCCAAACGGCTAGAATCCCCGCCCCCGCGCCCGTAGCTCAGCTGGATAGAGTGACGGTTTCCGAAACCGTAGGTCACAGGTTCGAATCCTGTCGGGCGCGCCAGTTTCAGCACAGGCTTATTTCGACGGATATACTTCGCGCCCATGAGCAAGCAGGACAGCCATTTCTTCAATAATTTCAGCCTCGTTCTCGGCATCTTGTTTGCCGTGACGCTGGGCCTGTTCGCCTTCGCGCGCCACGTGGGCGCCGACCACCAGGGCAAGCAGGTGACGAACGACCCGCGCTACGTCGCGAGCGTCGAGGAGCGGCTGAAGCCGGTCGCGGCAGTCGCCGTCGCCGGCCAGGACAACTCCGCGCTGGCCATCAAGAGCGTCGGCCCGGCCACCGCCGCGGCGGCGATCCCGGCGGACGGCACCGCCGCCTACGAGACCGCCTGCAAGGCCTGCCACGGTGCCGGCATCGCCGGTGCGCCGAAGGTCGGTGACAAGGCCGCCTGGGGCCCGCGCATCGCTCAGGGCAAGGACGCGCTGTACAACCACGCGCTGCACGGCTTCAACGGCAAGACCGGCGTGATGCCCGCGAAGGGCGGCCGCTCCGACTGGCCGGACGACCTGATCAAGCAGGCAGTCGACCACATCGTCGAGCTGAACAAGTAGGAACGAACGAAACGCCGGATCACCTCCGGCGTTTTTCTCAGGACGCCGGCGGCTAACTACCGCCGGGCTCCAGCCCCCGCCGCAACTGCAACGCTTCGGCGAGATGCGCGACGTCGATCGCGCCCTTCCCTTCCAGATCCGCCACCGTCCGCGCCACGCGTAGCACGCGATGCACGGCGCGCGCCGACAGTCCCAGCTTCGCGCGTGCCGCCGCGATCAACCGCCGGCCGGCGCGATCCGTCGCGCAGAACTCCTGCGTTTCGGGACCGACCAAGTCCGAGTTCAGCTTGCCCGCCCGCGCCAGCTGCACGGCGCGGGCCGCGCGCACTCTCGCGGCGGCGTCGGGAGATTCCGCGGGCGGCGCGACGGATTCGAGCAGCACGTCCGGATCCGCGAGCGATGGCACGGCGACCCGCAGATCGATGCGGTCGAGCAGCGGTCCCGAAAGACGCGCGGCGTATCTCTCGATGAGCGGCGGCGTGCAACGGCACCGGCCAGACGGATCGCCGAGGTGACCGCACGGACAGGGGTTCATCGCTGCGACGAGCTGAAACCGCGCGGGATATTCCAGGCGTTGTGATGCGCGCGAGATCGCGACGACGCCGGACTCGAGCGGCTCGCGCAGGCTCTCCAGCACGCCGCGGTTGAACTCAGGCAACTCGTCGAGGAACAAGACGCCGCGATGCGCGAGGCTCGCTTCGCCCGGCCGCGCCTGCGGCCCGCCGCCGATGATCGCCGCCACCGACGCCGTGTGGTGCGGCGCGCGGAACGGCCGCCGACCGTACTCATGCGCTTCGAACCCACGGCTGCTCACCGATGCGATGCCCGCGACGTCCAGCGCCTCTTCGCTCCCGAGCGGCGGCAGCAAGCCCGGCAGGCGCTGCGCCAGCATGCTCTTGCCGGTGCCCGGCGGCCCGATGAGCAGCAACGAATGGGCGCCGGCGGCCGCGACGACGAGCGCCCGCTTCGCCGCCGGCTGCCCGCGCACATCGGCGAGATCCGGAACCGTCGGTGGGGCGCCCGGCACGACGGGGGCTGCATCCGTGTTCCGGCCGTCGACGCAGGCCTCGAGCAGACTGCTGGCGCCACGCACCGCGCCGATCGCCAGCCGCGCCTCGGCGGCGTTCGCGCGCGGCACGACGAGCCCGCGGCCTTCGCGCGCCGCGTGCCCCGCGACCAGCAGGATCCCGCGGATCGGCTTGAGCTCGCCCGCCAATCCGAGCTCACCGTAGAACTCGGTGTTCGCGAGCGTCGCCTCGCTCATGTCGCTCTGCCCGGACGCGAGCAGGATGCCGAGCGCGATCGGCAGATCGTAGCGACACCCTTCCTTGGGCAGATCGGCCGGCGACAGATTCACCGTGATGCGGCCTTCGGGATATTTGAAGCCGGACGTCGCGAGCGCGGCGCGCACGCGGTCCTTGCTCTCGCGCACGGCCGTCGCGGGCATGCCGACGATGTTGAAGGTGGGCAGACCGCTACCGAGATGCACCTCGACTTCCACGCGCGGCGCGGCGAGACCGAGC
>DATJTW010000028.1:0-44097 GCA_035502995.1 Steroidobacteraceae bacterium
ATGGCGCAAAGCGGTCAATGTCTTTGTCGGCCAATTGACGCTCCCGCTCTCGGCGCTCTTCGTAGTGTGCGCTATCTCGATGCGATTGGCTGATGGGACGGGACGTGCAGGATTTAGTCAGTCTGAGATGCGATTCTGGTCGTTGACTGGTGGAGCTGCTGCAATTTTGGTTTCTATTCTGGTCGATCGACAATTTCGCACTTACCGCGAATGCCCACCCGGCGTTCTCTGATGAAGCAACGAACGATGAGAGAAAGATTCTCCTCAGATTCACAGTCTTCTGTTGGGGTTGCTTCATTTTCGCCAGCGCACTTGCATTGACTTACTATCTTGTTACTTCCTCGTAGCGAGACGGTGAATTGCTGCGAGGAGATTTTGACTTCATCTGATCAAGCGCAAACCCGTCTGCTCTACTCCTTTCGAACTACTGTGGGTCTTTTCGCGAGCTTGCGCTGCAACGAGCGGCGCTCGATGCCGAGCAGGCGCGCAGCAGCAGAAATGTTCCCGTCAGTGGCGCGGAGCGCCTGCTGGATGTGTTCCCACTCGAGGCGATTTAGCGGCGTCATCGATTCGGGCGCCGCTTCATCCGCGGCAGGCTGTGCCTCGTCCGGCGACAAGGCGCGCAGGATCGCGTCGACGCTGACCGGCTTCAGTAGGTAGTCATCCGCTCCGGCCTTGATCGCCTCGATGGCGGTCGCGACGCTGCCATAACCGGTCATCATCACGAGTCGCAACTTCGGGCGAAGCTCTCGCAATGGGCCGATCAGCTTCAATCCCGACTCCTTGCCGATCTTGAGATCGACCAGGGCGAAGTCGAACTCCGTCGCACGCGCCGCATCCATTGCTTCATCGACTGTGCCTGCCGTTGTAGCTGCAACGCCGCGGCGCTCGAGCGCGCGTTGCAGCGTCCGGCCGAACAGCGCGTCGTCGTCGATCAGCAGGCCTTTCATGTCTTCACCGTCAGCGGCAGGCGGAAGGTGACGCGCACGCCGCGGCCCGCGTCGACCGCGTTCATCGCGAGCTCGCCGCCCAGGCGCTCCACGGTGGCATGCGACAGCGCGAGGCCGATGCCGAGCCCTCCAGCCTTGTTTGTGCGGAACAGCGTGCCCGGCAGCGGCGGTGCGGCGCTGTCGAAGCCGGGGCCGTAGTCTCGGATCTCGCCGGACAATTCACCGCCACGCGATTGGAGCCGCAGATCCACGCGCGGCGTGCCGGCGGCTTCGCTGGCATCGGCGGCATTGTTCAGCAGCGCCTGCAGCAGGTGACCGACGGCCGCGTCGACACGCGCCTGGCCCGCGCCTTCGCGCTGCAGTTCGATCGTCGGCCGCACGAGCCGCCAGTTCTCGATGACGTCTTCGAGCGCGACGGCGCTGGCGTCGTCCTGCGCCGGTGCGGCCAGCGCGCGCACGCGGTCGCGGCATTGATCGATGAGCGCGCGCAAGGTAGTTCGGTCCTCCGACGCCGGCATCTCGTCGACCATCAGCGTCATCGTCGCCAGCGGCGTGTTCAATTCGTGGGCCACCGACGCCGCGTGCGTCGCCAGGGCCACGATGCCTTCGTTCCGCGCGAAGCGTTCGCGCAATGCCGCCACCTCGCGTTCCCGTGCGCGCCACAACGCGGCCAGCCGCGCGAAGAACACCAGCAGCACCGCCGCCGACACGACGAAGTTCACGCCCATGCCCACTTTGTGCAGGCTGAACGTGCCGTCGATCGCGCCATGCACGTGTGGCAGTGGCGCGCCTGACCACACGGCGAGCGCGAAGCCCAGCGTCGACACCAGCGCCGTCGCCCACACGCCGCCGGTCGGCAACGCGAAGATCGCCAGCGCAATCGGCAGCAGGAACAGCGACGCGAACGGATTCTCCAGGCCGCCGCTGTTCGCCACCAGCCAGGCCAGCACCGCGATGTCGACGCACAAGTGCGCGAAGATCTCGCCGGGCCGTGCCTCGCGTACGCTCGCTGCGCGCAACGTCGCGTAGGAATTGAACACCGCGAGCGCCGCCACGCCGGCCCACAACGGCGCCGGCGCCAGTGCCACGCCCATCGGTCCGGTCACCCATGCGATGGTCACGGCCTGTCCCAACACCGCGACCCATCTCAGGCGCGCGAGCAATTGCAGCGGCGATCGTGACGCGCCGGAAAGTCCAGTGTCGGGCATGCGCGCATTATGAGCGTAGACTCGCGCGCATGCGTTCCCTCGTCGTGATTTTCCTGCTGTCGCTCGCCGTCACCGCCCGCGCCGACGATGCGCGCGGCTGGATCACGCACCCGGCTGCCGCCGCCACGCCGGTCGTGCTCGAGTTCCGCCGCGAGCTGGACATCGACCGCGTCCCCGAGGACATGCCGGTCAAGGTCACGGCGGACAACCGCTTCATTCTTTTCGTGAGCGGCAAGCGCGTCGTCGCCGGCCCGTCGACGGGCACCGTGCAGCGCTGGCGCCAAACCGTGATCGATTTGAAGCCGTGGCTGCAGCACGGCAAGAACGTGATCACGGCGACGGTCTGGAACTTCGGTGACATCGCGCCGGCGCATCAGCAAAGCGTGGCCACGGGGTTTCGGCTCGCCGGGCCGCCGCTGTCGACGTCGATGCCGGGCTGGCGCGTGCGATTGCTGCCCGCGCATTCGGCCGTGTCCGCGAAGGAGCAGCTGAGCTGGCAGTACTACGTCGCCAGCACACCCGAGATCATCGACGCGACTAAGAGCGAGGGCGAGTGGGTGGATGCGGTGCCGGCGCCGAAGGCCGCGGTCCGCACGTTGATCGACGACCCGCTGCCGACGCAGACGTACACACCCGCCGCGGCCGGGCGCGTGGTGCGCGCGTCGGGTGTGGACGCCAGCGGCTTCCCGTCGCGGCCCGTCACCGTGCCCGCGCATACCACCGCCAAACTACTGCTGCGCACCGACTCCACGATCTCCGCGTACCCCGAGCTCGACGTCATCGGCGGCAAGGCGGCGACGATCGCATTGGAATACGGCGAGGCGCTGTACGACGCCGACAACCGCAAGGGCGACCGCGACCTCGTCGGTGATCGCCGGCTGCGCGGCTTCCACGATACGTTCATCGCCGACGGCCAGCCGCGCACGTTCGCGCCGCTGTGGTGGCGCACGTTCCGCTACTTCGAGCTCACCGTGACGACGGCCGACGAGCCGCTGACGCTGCAGGGCCTCCGCCTCACCGAAACCGGCTATCCCTTCGGCGAAGTGGCTTCGTTCCGCAGCAACGACGCGCAGCTCAACCGCATCTGGGACATCGGCTGGCGCACGCTGCGCGTCGACGCGCACGAGACGTTCATGGACAGCTCTTACTGGGAGCAGCTCCAGTACACCGGCGACACGCGCCTCGAGATGCTGATCTCGTACGCGGTGTCCGGCGATTCGCGGCTGGCGCGCGAGGCGATCGAGAGCTTCGCGGAGTCGGATACGGATGGCGGCCTGGTGCAAGGCGCCTATCCCTCGCGGCTGCCGAACGTCATCGCGACGTTCTCGTTCGCGTGGATCGGCATGTTGTCGGACTGGTCCAACGAACAACCCGACGCGATGCTCGTGCAGAAACACCTGCCGCGCGTGCGCCGCGTGCTCCAGTGGTTCGAACCGCTGCGCAACTCCGACGGCCTGCTCGGCAAGAACCCGAAGTGGAACTTCATCGACTGGGCCGGCCAGAGATGGGACGACCGCGATCACTTCCCGTCCTGGGGCAGGAACAATGGCAGTTGCCTGATGACGGCGATGTGGGTGGGCGCGTTGCGCCAGGGCGCGGAGCTCGAGCGGCGCCACGGCGACGTGGCGCGCGCCAAGCAGGACGACGCCACTGCCGACGCCGCGCGCACCGCGATCCGCGAACATTGCTGGGTCGCCGACCGCGGCCTGTTCGCCGACGACGGCGACCGCGACGTGTTCAGCCAGCACATGAACGTGTTAGCGATCCTGTACGACATCGCGACGCCGGCGGAGGCTGCCACCATCCTCGACAAGATCACCGTGCGCGATCGCGGCATCGACGCGCCGGTCGGGATGTACATGTCGTCTTACTACTTCGCTTGGTACCTGGCGCGCGCCGCCGAGCATGCCGGCAAGCCGGAGCGCTACCTCGAACTGCTGAAGTCCTGGCGCGATCTCCTGCCGCTGAACTACACGACCTGGCCGGAGTCGCGCGACCAGCCGCGCTCGGACAGCCACGCGTGGAGCGCGCATCCGACGGCGGATTTGTTGGGTCTCGTCGCGGGGATCCGTTCGGGTGCACCGGGCTACGCACGCGTGCGCGTGGAGCCGGTGCTCGGGGCGCTGACGTCGCTGGACGCGACGGCTGCAACGCCGAAGGGCCCGGTGAGCGTCAGCTACCGCGTCGCGGGCGGCAAACTGGTCGCGGTCATCGAGCGGCCGGCTGACCTGGCCGGCGAATTCGTGTGGAAGGGCAAGCCGTACCCGCTCGAACGCCAACGCACGCGGCTCGAACTACCGCTGTGAAAGCGGCGCTGGCGGTCATCGCGCTGTTGATCGCCGCGCCGTCGCTCGCCTGCGGCGACAGGATCCGCGCGGGCTCGCTGGATCTCGCGACGGCGACGCTCGACGACATCACCGCCGCGCTCGCCGCGAAACGCGTGACGTCGGTCCAGTTGGTCGACGCGTATCGTCGTCGCATCGACGCGTGCAACGGCGAGCTGCACGCGATCATCTCGCTGAACGAGGCCGCGATGAGCGACGCGCGTGTGCTGGACGCCGAGCGCGCGGCGGGCCGTCTGCGCGGCCCGCTGCACGGCGTGCCGGTGATCATCAAGGACAACATCGACCTCGCCGGCGCGGTGACGACGGCCGGTTCGCTGGCGCTGGCCGCGAATCGCCGCGACACCGACGCACCGGTCGTTTCGCAACTGAGAGCCGCCGGCCTCGTGATCCTCGCGAAATCGAATCTCACCGAGTGGGCCAACTTCCGGTCCTCGCGCTCGAGCAGCGGCTGGAGCGCGGTCGGCGGGCTCGCGGTGAATCCGCGCGATCCGACGCGCAGCGCCTGCGGCTCCAGCTCCGGCTCGGCCGCCGCGATCGTGGCGCACCTCGCGCCGCTCGCCGTCGGCGCGGAGACGAATGGCTCGATAGTTTGCCCGGCATCGGTCAACGGTATCGTGGGCTTCAAGCCGACGGTCGGCTGGGTCTCGCAACGAGGGATCGTGCCTATCAGCCACACGCAGGACACCGCCGGCCCGATGGCGGCGCGCGTGTCGGACGTCGCAACGTTGTCAGCCGCGATGGTGACGCCCGACCACGCCGCCGCGCTCGCGGGGCCGATGCGCGCCGGCGCTCTGCGCGGCGCGCGCCTCGGCGTCATCCGCTTCATCGACGGCTTCTCGCCGCAGACGCTGGCCGAGTTCGAGAAATCCCTCGCCGTGTTGCGCAACGCCGGCGCCCAGCTCGTCGACATCCGTTCCTTCGACTACGCCGACCTGCGCGATCTCGAAGGCACCATCCTGCGCGCCGAGTTCAAGACCGGCATCGACGCCTACCTATCCACCACGCCGCCCGCCGTGAAGTCGCGCACGCTCGCGCAGCTGATCGATTACAACCGCGCCGAGCCGCGCGAGCTGCAGTGGTTCGGCCAGGACACCTTCGAGGCGAGCCAGGCGACGGGCGGTGTCGATGACCCCGCGTACGCGCCGGCGCTGCAGCGGGCGCTCGCGATCGCCCGCGAGCACGGCCTCGATCGCCTGCTGAAGGACAACGCCGTCATCGCGCTGGTCGCCCCGACGAACGGCCCCGCCTGGAAGATCGACCTGGTGAACGGCGACCGCGGCGTCGGCTCCGCGTCATTGCTGCCGGCGGTTGCCGGCTATCCCCACCTGACCGTGCCCGGCGGGCAGGTATCCGGCCTGCCCGTCGGGCTCTCGATCATCGGCACCGCGAACGACGACGCCACCGTGCTCGCACTCGGCCTCGCGTACGAGACCGCGCGCGACGCGCGCTAACTACTGCAAGCGGATTTCGGTCACGTAGAACTTCGGCAGGTCCGTCCCCGACGCGTTCTGCACCCAGAACCCGTCGATCATCCTGTCCTCGGCGCCCAGCGTGACCAGCGGCACCTCGACCTTCGTCCACCCGGTGTTGCCGATCTTCACCAGCTTGCCTTCGCCGTTGACCTTGCCGTCGGTCAGCAGGAACACGCGCACTTCGCGATCCGGCACGCTGCCCTGGATCAGGAGACCCAGCGCCTTGTATCCCTGCGTGCTGAACGGCGCGTGGTGTAGATAGAGCGCGCTCCACGGCGCCGCCTCCACGCGGATCGGCCGGCGCGCGCTGCCGCCGAGCTCCACCGACAACTCGGTCTTCGCCCAGCTCCAGTTCTCCCAGCCCGGTGCCAATGCGGTGTCGTAGATGGTCATTGGCACGGGCTCATCCGCCGATGAAGCCAAACCCGAGCCGAGCGCCAGCGCCGCGATGACGCCCACTGCGCCACGTCTGAACGTAGTCAACATGTCTCCCCCGTTGTTTTTCGACGTCCGCGCGCGGTGAAGGCTAACGCGGCGGATCGGCCGGCGGCAACGCCGGCGCGCGCACGGGAGCGCCGAAGTCCGGATCCCCGCTGATGCGTTTCGCGACGGTGCCCGGCGGATTGCGATACCAGCCCGGATCGCGGAAGTCGCCGGGCGCGAGATCGTCGCGCACCTTGATCAGCGTGAACATGCCGCCCATCTCGAGATTCCCGAACGGACCCTTTCCCATCATCATCGGCAGCGTGTTCGGCGGGCCGGCCATGTGGCCCATGCCGGTGTGGTCGGCATGTTCGGCCATGCCGTTCGCACCCATCGCGGTGTAGCCGGGCACCAGCGCGCGCATGTCCGTCGCGACATCGGACAAATCCGCGCCAATGTTGTTGGGGATGTCGTGGCCCATCGCGTTCATCGTGTGGTGCGACATGTGGCAGTGGAGCGCCCAGTCGCCGGGCACCGCGACGAACTCGAGATCGCGCGCCTGGCCGACGCCAACGACCTCGGTGACCTCGCGTCGCCACTGCGATTGCGGCCAGCGGCCGCCATCGGAACCGGTGACGTGGTACTCGACGCCGTGCATGTGGATCGGGTGATTCCACATGGAGAGATTCCCGACCCGCACGCGCACGCGTTCGCCGCTGCGCGCCACCAGCGGATCGATCGCCGGGAACACCTTGCTGTTGAACGTCCACAGATCGAAGTCCTGCATGACCATCGGGTCGGGACGCGACGTGCCGGGATGCAGAGCCCAGTTGTGCATGATGAAGGCGTAGTCCCTATCTACCGGATGCGGGTCGCCGCCGCGCGGGTGGATGATGAACAGGCCCATCATGCCCAGCGCCATTTGCACCATCTCGTCGGCGTGCGGGTGGTACATGTGCGTGCCGTTCTGCTTCAGCGTGATTTCGTACGCGTACGTTTCGCCGGGTTCGATGTGCGGCTGGGACAAACCACCGACGCCGTCCATCCCGCTGGGCAGGATCATCCCGTGCCAGTGCATCGTGGTGTGTTCCTTCAGGCGGTTCGTCACCAGCAAACGCACGCGGTCGCCTTCGACGGCTTCGATCGTCGGGCCGGGCGTGGAGCCGTTGTAGCCCCAGACTTTCGCGCGGCAACCGGGCGCGAACTCGTGTTCGAACTCTTCGGCGACGAGGTGAAACTCCTTCACGCCGTTCACGAGCTTGTATGGCAGCGTCCAGCCATTCAGCGTGCGGACGGGCCGATAGCCATGCGCGTCACGGCGAGGTGCTGAAGACGGCGGGGTCTGCGGGCTGCGCGTGGACTGCGCGGCCGCGACGGCCGGCGCCAGCGCGCCCGCGGCGGCCAACAGATTGCGACGGGACAGCTTCATGGCATCACTCCAGGTAGTTCGAGCTCCGGGGTGGCGACGCCACCGGGCAGTCGTGCGCCGAGCGCACGTTCGAGATCGACGCGCGCGAGCCAGTAGTCGCGCACGGCATCCACGTATTCGCCGTACGCCGCGAACTGCTCGCGGCGCGTGGCCAGCAACTCGAATGCGCCGGTCAGCATGTAGTTGACCTCTTCGAGCGTGCGCGCGGTGGCGGCCTCGCGCTGCGGCACCAAGGCATCTCGGTAGGTAGTCGCGATGTCGCGTGCGGTGGCCATGCGGTCCTGCGCCAGCGCGGCGTCGTTGCGCGCGGCGAGTTCGAGCGCGGCGAGACGCGCGTGCGCGGCATCGCTGGAGGCCTGCGCGCGCAGGAGGCCGTCGCGGTTGAAGTTGAACAGCGGGATGCGCCAGGCGAACGTCGGGCCGCGCAGGCGGGCGCCGTCCGTTTCGGTCTCGCGTTCGTAGCCGACCTCGAAGTCGCCGAGCCAGCGCCAAGCCTTCGTGACGCCGACGGCGGCGTCGAGCGCACCGGACTCGCGACGGGCAGCAGCGATGTCCAGCCGCATCGTCAGCGCGGCGTCGACGTCGCCCGCAGCCGGATCGGCCGCCGGCACCATCGGCAGCTTCGCGGCCAGCGACCAGCCCTCCCGGGTAGACAGGCCGACGAGAGAGGCCAGCGCCGCGCGCGTGCGCAGCGCCTCGGCGCGGGTGCGCGCGGCGGCGATCCGTCCCTCGGCGGCCGCCGCCTGTTCGAGCGCCAGCGTGCGCGGCGGCAGGTTGCCGGCCGCGTCGAGCCGGCGCGCGTAGTCGGCCGAAGTCTCGGATGCGCGGGCGGCGAGGGCAGCGACGTCGGCGGCCTGCCCGGCGGCGACGGCATCGATCCAGGCAGCGCGCACGTCGTGTTCCAGCGTCTGCAGCGACGCCGCGACCCGATCACGCGAGCTCTCGAGCGCCGCGCCGGCGAGTTTCGACCGCGCGGGCAGCAACAGCAGGTCCGCGAAGCCAAGCGACAGGCTGCGCGTGATCTGCGTTTCGCCCTCACCCGACAATCTCGCGAACGCGAGCGTCGGGTTCGGCAGTTGCCGCGCGGCGATCACGTCAGCGCCGGTGAGCCCGAGCTCCGCATACGCCGCGCGCATCGCGGGACTGCGCTCGAACGCCAGCGCCACGGCCTGATCGGCCGTCAACGGGGCGCCGGGTAGTTTGCCGGCACCGGCCGGTTCGAAGTGCGCGGCCGGCGCGCCGCGCGCCACCAGCCGCTCGTTGACCGCGGCCGCGCCGCGATCGGTCGGGAGGCCCGCGCAACCCGCGAGCCACGCGCCGACGAGGATCGGCGCGAACAGCAATGTCCGTCTCATGGAATCTCTCCGCCAAACAACACCGGCACGCGCGGAGGCCGCGCGTGCACACGTCATCGAAGACGATCAGCGGATGGGAGGTCGGAGCGTGTCGTCGAGAGGATCGGGTGCGACGCGCGCGACGGGCGACGACGCGTCGAACGTGTCGTGACGCAGATCCGTCGGCGCGAGCAGCGGCATCGACAGCGGCGCGGGCGGCGCCGCGCAGGCGCAGGTGCCGCCATCACAGCAGGGCAACGAGCCCGTGGGCGATTTCTCTCTGGAGGAAGCCGCGCCGTGTTCGGCGCAGTCCGCCGGCATGTCCATCGCCGCCGGCATCGCGCCCGGCGCCATCGATTCGTGGCAATGCCCCGACGCCAGGTGCGCCCACGCCATGGGGCCGCCGCCGAGATTCGTGATCAGGGCGACCAGGATGAAGGTCCATTTTCCGCGGCGGGTGCGCATGGGATTTCCTGCGCGCCACCATGCTCGTTCGGCCGGCATTTCGCAAACTTTACGTAACTTTACCGGGACGCGATTCTCGGGAAACACGCCGGACCGATGCTGGCTCCGTCCCCCACATACACGGAGTCGATCATGGAAACCCAACAGGCCCGCCCCGGCGGCCGCAAACGTCGCGCGGTGCTCGGTACGGTCATCGCGGCCTTCGTCGTCCTCGCGGCCGGCAGTGCCATCGCCTACGCGCACGGCATGGGCGGCGGCTGGCGCCACGGCGGCATGGACACCGAGGAGATGGTCGAGCATCTCCAGGTCCACGTGCAGCACGTGCTCTCGGAAGTCGATGCCACGCCGGAGCAGCAGGCGAAGATCAAGGCGATCGTCGCCTCGGCCACGACCGACCTGCAGGCACTGCACGGGCAACACGCCGGCACGCGCCGCGAACTGCACGAGCTGTTCACCGCGCCGGTGATCGATCGCACGAAGCTCGAGGCGCTGCGCGCCGAACACCTGCAGGCGCTCGACGCCGCGTCGAAGCGTTGCGCCACCGCGCTCGCCGATGCCGCGGAAGTGCTGACGCCGGAGCAGCGCGCCGAGCTCGGCGAAAAGATGGCGAAGCGGTACGGCGGCCACTAACCTTTCGGGATGGCCTTCCGCATCCTGCTGGTCGAAGACGATGCCCGCCTCGCGCAGATGGTCGTCGACTATCTCGCCGAGGCGGGCTTTCGCGTCACGGCCGCGGCCACCGGCGCGGACGCCGAGCGCCGCCTGAAGCGCGAGGGTTTCGATGCCGTCGTGCTGGATCTCATGCTGCCCGACGCCGACGGGCTCGACGTGTGCCGGCGCATCCGCGCCGAATCCAGCATCCCGGTGCTGATGCTGACCGCGCGCGGCGACCCGCTCGATCGCGTGATCGGCCTCGAGCTCGGCGCCGATGACTATCTACCCAAGCCCTTCGAGCCGCGCGAGCTGCTGGCGCGCCTGCGCGCCATCCTGCGGCGCGGTGCGGTCCCCGCGACCGACGTGTTGCGCTTCGGCAGGCTCGAGATCGATCGCGCGGCACGCGAGGTGCGCGTCGACGGCGAGGTGAAGCCGATCACCGGGTTCCAGTTCACGCTGCTGGTCGCGCTGGCCGAACGCGCCGGCCGCGTGTTGTCGCGCGAGACCCTGATGGACCTGACGAAGGGCGCGGCGCTCGAGGATTTCGACCGCTCGATCGACGTGCACGTCTCGCGCCTGCGCGCCGCGATCGAGACCGATCCCAAACATCCGCGCCGCATCCTCACGCTGCGTGGCGCCGGCTACGTGTTCGCGAAAGAGCAGGACCGCTGATGCGGCGCCTGCATCTCAAGCTCTATCTCGCGATCATCGGCACGTTGCTGGTGTTCCTCGCCTGCGGCGCGCTGGCGTGGCGCACGTTCGCGCCGCCGCGCGGCACGCTGGCCGACATCGAGACCGCATCCGCCCTGGCCGCGTCGCTGGTCGAGGACGCGCGTGCCGACGATGCGCGGCGCCAGGCGGTGCTCGATTCGCTCGCGTACCAGCTGCGCGCGAACACCGGGTGGTTCGCCGCGGATTCGACGGCGCCCGTGCTGCAGTCCGGCCGGGTCCCGGCGCTGACGCGCGAGCAGCTCGAGAAATCCGGCTGGTTCCTGGTGCACGGCGGGCCGGTGTACAACGTGCGCCTCGACGGCGGCGGACATCTCGTCGTGCATCCGCGCCGGCGCCTGCTGCTGCACGGCGTGCACATGGGCCTGCTGCTGCTGGGCATCGCCGGCGTGCTCGCGCTGCTGACGTATCCGATCTCGCGCGGCATCACCGCGCGACTCGAGCGCCTGCGCGACGGCGTGCAGAAGTTCGGCGGCGGGGACCTGGCGACCCGGGTCGCCGTGGAAGGGCGCGACGAGGTCGCCGCGCTGGCGCGCAGCTTCAACGAATCGGCCGACCGCGTCGAACGCCTCGTCGCCACGCACAAACTACTGCTCGCGAACTGTTCGCACGAGCTGCGCACGCCGCTGGCGCGCATGCGTCTCGCGATCGAGAAGTTGCCGGCGGGCGAGCGCGCGTCGAATCCGGAGCTCGTGCGCGGCATCGTCGAGCTGGACCAGCTGATCGGCGAGATGTTGCTGTCGAGCCGTCTCGACGCCGCGCCGCGACTGGAGCACACGGAACCGGTGGATCTCTCGGCGCTGGTGGCCGAGGAGGCGGCGCACTTCGATCGCGACGTCACTGCCGTGCCGGCGATCGTGCCCGGAGATCCGACGCTGCTGCGCCGGCTCGTGCGCAACCTGCTGGACAACGCGCGCGCGCATGCCGGCGGCGCGACCGAGGTGCGGGTGGAGGCGGACGCGGCCACGGCGCGACTAGTGGTCGAGGACGCCGGCCCGGGTGTTCCCGAGGCCGATCGCGCGCGCATCTTCGAGCCGTTCTTCCGCGCCGACGGCGCCGCCCGCGGCGGCTTCGGACTGGGCCTCGCCATCGTGCGGCAGATCGCGGCCGCGCATCGCGGTGCCGTGGAATACCGGCCGCGCGACGGCGGCGGCAGCCGGTTCGAGGTGACGCTGCCGCGCTGAGAAATCCGCGGTGCTAGACTCCCGGCCACTTTATCGGGGGGCGAACCATGCGACATCTTCGATCCATGATCCTGGCGGGCGCCTGCCTGCTGGCGCTCGGCGTCACCCCGGCCCAGGCCCAGCCCGTGAACCCCAACGAGGACGCCACCGAATGGCACACGCTGTTCAACGGCCGCAATCTCGACGGCTGGACGCCGAAGATCGCCAAACATCCCGCCGGCGAGAACTGGCGCGACACGTTCCGCGTCGAGGACGGCGTCATCAAGGTCGATTACGACAAGTACGGCAAGTTCGAGGGCCAGTTCGGCCACCTGTTCTCGAACCTCGCGTATTCGAGCTACATCCTGCGGCTCGACTACAAGTTCGTCGGCAAGGCGGTCGAGGACGCCCCGCCGTGGGCGAAGCTCAACAGCGGCGTGATGATCCACTCGCAGTCGCCGTGGACGATGTCGCTCGACCAGTCGTTCCCGGTGAGCCTCGAGTTCCAATTCCTCGCCACCGGCGCGACGGCCGGCAAACAAACCGGCAACGTCTGCACGCCGGGCACGAACCTGGAGATGGGCGGCAAGCTGCTGCTCGACCACATCATCGATTCGAAATCGAAGTTCTATCCGCTCGACGAGTGGGTCAGCGTCGAAGTCGAGGTGCACGGGAACCAGGAAGTGATCCACCGGATCAATGGCGTCGAAGTCCTGCGCTACCAGCGCCCGCAGCTCGATCCGCGCGACGCGGATGCGAAGGCGCTGCTCGCCGCCGGTGCGCCGCTGCAGCTCTCCTTCGGACACATCGCGCTGCAGGCGGAGAGCCAGCCGGTCTGGTTCCGCAACGTCCGCATCAAACCACTCGAGTAGTTCGTTGACCAGACCGCTGAGCAAACCCGAAGCGCTGATCGAAAGCCTCGGGCTCGACCCGGCCTTGCTGCCTGCGGCGCGCGCCGCGAACGAGACGTTCGCATTGCGCGTGCCGCCGGCCTGGCTGGCGCGCATCAGGCCGGGCGATCCGGACGATCCGCTGCTGAAGCAGATCCTGCCGGTGGCCGACGAGCTCGACGAACGACCCGGCTTCGTCGCCGATCCGCTCGAGGAACGCGCCGCGACGCGCGCGCCCGGGCTGCTGCAGAAATACGCGGGCCGCGCGTTGCTGGTCACCACGCAGGCCTGCGCCATCCACTGCCGCTACTGCTTCCGCCGCGAGTTTCCGTACGACGAGCAGACGTCGGAAGAGGGCGGCCGCTGGTCGGAGGCCCTGGCCACGATCGCCGCGGATCCGTCGATCGAAGAAGTCATCCTGAGTGGCGGCGATCCGCTGACGCTGAGCGATGCGCGGCTGCGCCAGCTGACGGACGCGATCGGCGCGATGCCGCACGTGCGCCGCCTGCGCGTGCATACGCGCCAGCCCGTGGTCCAGCCCGCGCGCGTCGACGAGGGTTTGATCGCGTGGCTCGGCGCCATCCGCCTGCCCACCGTGTTCGTGCTGCACGTGAACCATCCGAACGAGATCGACGCCGAGGTGCGCGCCGCCTGCGCTCGGCTGAAGGCCGCGGGCGTCACGCTGCTCAACCAGTCGGTGCTGCTGAAAGGCGTCAACGACGACGTCGACACGCTGCAGCGCCTGTCCGTCGATCTCGTCGACGCCGGCGTTTTGCCTTATTACCTGCACCTGCCGGACCGCGTGCGCGGCACGGCGCATTTCGACGTGGCCGAGGAACGCGCCAGGACCCTGGTGGCCGGGCTCGCGGCCCGGCTGTCCGGCTACCTGGTGCCGCGGCTGGTCCGCGAGATTCCCGGCGCCCCCGCCAAGATGCCGGTCTAGCCCGAAAAAAGTTTTCCGCGCGTTTCCAAGGAAACCGGAAACCGCGCCGTCCTATGGATGGCTGTCAGCGAAAGGCAGGATGGACGACCAGGCTCTCATACGTCGTGCACAGGAAGGGGATGCGGCTGCGTTCGCCGCGCTCCTCGACCGGCATTACGACACCATCTACCGGTTCGCGTGGAAGTGGTGCGGTCATTCGGCGAACGCCGAGGACATCGCGCAGCTCGCGTCCATCAAGCTCGCCGGCAGCCTGGCCCAGTACCGCTTCCAGGCGGCGTTCACGAGTTGGCTCTATCGACTGGTGATCAGCTGCGCGCAGGACTGGCGGCGCGGCCAGCAACGACACGATCACGAGGCGCTGCCGGAAGACGAACCGGACGGCGATGCCTCGCGGACCGAAGACGGCATCTACCTCGCGCAGCTGCTCGAGCAGCTCGACGAACTGGGCGAGGGCATGAAGGAGACCGCGCTGCTGGTGCACGCGGAAGGCCTGAGCCACGCGGAAGCGGGCGCCGTCCTCGGGGTTTCCGAATCCACGATTTCCTGGCGCGTGCACACGATGCGCAAGCAGCTCGCGAAGCGCGACGCCCGGTTGAGCAACGTCGTATGAAGGACCGATCGATCGCCGAACAACTGCAGGATCTCGACGCGCCGGCGCCACGGGCCGAGGCGCGCGCGGCCGCGCGGCAGGCCGCGCTCGCGGAGTTGGCGCGCGTGCAGGCGGAGCGTCCGGCTGCCGGGGTGACGCCGGTCGCGGCGACCTCGACTAACAACTCGCGCCAAGGTTTCTGGTCCCGCTTCCGTCTCTCTCGTCAGCAGTCACATGACGGGAGTCGGAACATGAAGTGGTTAGTCAGTCGATCGGCGCTGGGTGGATTGGCGAGCGTCGGCGTGGTGTCGTTGGCCGCCGCCCTGTTGTGGCCGATGTTCATGGAGAATCGGGCGCTGCAGCAGGTGGCGCCGCCGATCGAGGCGGACATCGTCGAAGAAGTGCGCGAGGTGCCGCCGCCGCGGGTCGAAAACCTGCAGCCGGTCGACGTGCCGATGCCCGCGCTCGCCGCGAGCGTGGATGCGTCCGCGGTGGCAGAACCGGCTCCGGCGAACGGCGCGACGCCGCCGGGACCGCCGCCGCCGTTCGCGAAGTCCGACTACCAGAAGGATGGCGACGTCAACGACGTCACCGTCACCGGGCTGCGCGGGAGATTGCAGCAGTCCCTGGAGATCAAACGCGAGGCGGTCGGCGTCGTGGACTCGATCACGGCCGAGGACATCGGCACGCTGCCGGAGAAGAACACAGCCGAGTCGCTGCAGCGGCTCCAGGACGTGAAGCTGGCCAGCGCAGCGAAGTCGAAGGGCCCCCAGCCTCTGCAGACCGTGGGGACCTCCACCGGCAACCTCGTCGTCCTTTCCAAGGAGGCGCCTAAGCCGGGCTTCGAAGCCGAAGGCGACGACAAGTTCCAGCACTTCGAAGTCAACCCGATCAAGGCCGTAGCCGCGGAGCCCGTGTCCACGTTCTCGGTCGACGTCGACACCGCCTCGTACAGCTTCGCGCGCCGCATGATCAACGAGGGCCGCCTGCCGCAGAAGGACGCGGTGCGCGTCGAGGAGATGGTCAACTACTTCGGCTACTCGTGGCCGCAGCCGGAGTCGCGCAAGGTGCCGTTCAAGGCGACCATCGCCGTCAGCGATTCGCCATGGACGAAGGGCAAGAAGCTCGTGCACATCGGCATCAAGGGCTACGACATCGACCGCGACGAGACGCCGGATTCGAACCTCGTGTTCCTGATGGACGTCAGCGGCTCGATGGATTCGCCGGACAAACTACCGCTGGCCGTGGCGTCGATGAAGCTGCTGCTGCAGAAGCTGAAGCCGACTGACACTGTGGGCATCGTCGTCTATGCCGGCGCCGCGGGCACCGTGCTCGAGCCGACCGCGGTCCGGGACGAGGGCAAGATCCTGAGGGCGCTGGATTCGCTGCAGGCCGGCGGCTCGACCGCGGGCGCCGAGGGCATCGAGCTCGCCTATCAACTCGCCGAGAAGTCGTTCCGCAAGGGCGGCGTGAACCGCGTGATGCTGGCGACGGACGGCGACTTCAACGTCGGCATCGCCGGCACCGAGGAGCTGAAGAGCTTCATCGAGCGCAAGCGCGAGAAGGGCATTTTCCTCTCGGTGCTCGGCTTCGGTCAGGGGAATTACCGGGATGAACTGGCGCAAGCCCTGGCGCAGAACGGCAACGGCGTCGCCGCGTACATCGACACGCTGAACGAGGCGAAGAAGGTGCTGGTCGAGCAGGCGACGGGTTCGCTGTTCACGATCGCCAAGGACGTCAAACTACAGGTCGAGTTCAACCCGGCCACGGTGGCCGAGTACCGCCTGGTCGGCTACGAGACGCGTGCGCTGAAGCGCGAGGATTTCAACAACGACCGCATCGACGCGGGCGACGTCGGCGCCGGTCACACGGTGACGGCGCTGTACGAGATCACGCCGGTGGGTTCGTCGGCGGTCAGCGTCGACGCGCTCCGGTATGGCGTGAAGGATGCGGACATCAAGAAGCGCCCGATCGGCAGCCGCGACGAATACGGCTTCCTGAAGATCCGCTACAAGCTGCCGAACGAGGACACGTCGACGCTGATCTCGCAGCCGATCCCGCTCGAGACGCCGCGCCTGGCCGGCCTCGTCGATCGCGAAGTCCGCTTCTCGACGGCGGTCGCGGGTTTCGCGCAGCTGCTGAAGGGCGGCGCGTACACCGGCAAGCTCGGCTACGACGACGTCATCGAAGCCGCGCAGGCCGCGAAGGGCGAGGACCGCAATGGTTACCGCGCCGAGTTCATCGAACTGGTGCGCAAGGCGAAGAACGCCCGGGCGATGTGAGCCCGGTGACGGGGCGCGGCCGGCAACTCCACCGGCCGCGCTCCGCGATTCGAACTACTTCTGCGTCTTGACCTTGTACCCGGCCGGCACGTCGAACTTGTCCGCCGGCAGATCGCCCACCGTCACCTGCGTGACCGTCGTCGTGATGTCGCTGGCCGCCACCTTCGCCATCATGCTGGCCATCGGGTTCGAGCCGCTGGCCGTGATGGTGACGTGGCTCTCGAGCGCCATGCCGGCCTCGGCCATCTTCCGCGTGAGATCCGCGTAGGCCTTCTGCTGGGCCGCGGCCGCCGGCGACTTCGCGACCTTCGGATCGCCGAAGATGAATCCCGACTCGGCCGAGGCGCGGTAGAACGCCTGGTAGTCCGCGAGGCCCGGCGCGCTGGTGGACAGGCAGGCCGTGCCGTTCATCACCATCGTCACGTCCATGCCGTCGCCCGGGTGGCCGGTGATGCTGAACGGCATCTGCACGTTGAGGTCGTGCACCGTGCACGAATAGCCGGCGATGGTCTTCGTCTGCGAGGTCTTCTTCAGCGTCGCCGTCATCGTGCCGACGCCGACCTTGTCGATCTGCGCGCGCAGCGTCTCGAGCATCGTCACCGTCGCCGCCTTCTTCTTGTCATCGATGTCGATGAAGCGCTTGCCGTCGATGTCGACGATCAGCGCGCTGCCGCGGCTGCCCAGCACGGAATCCGTGCGCATCCGGTTGCCCTTGATCTGGCTGGTCACCGTGCCGCCGACGTCGAAGAACGCCGCCTTGCCGGCGGTGGTCGAAACGACGGTCACGTCCGCGTGTGCCGCCGTGCCGGCCGCGGCGAGCGCGAACGGCAGTAGTCTGGAGAACTTCATGGAGAGACTTCCCTTCTGTGGATCGAGTTGGAGCGAGACCTTGCGGGCGCTTCATACCACAGCGCGCGGCGGGAAGGGCATGTCTCGGCCTCGCGACACATTACATAGTCTTAACTAACTACCGCGGATCGGTGGAGCGGCGGTTCTGGTCCGATTCCAGGATGACGGGGCGGGCGAGCTTCAGGCGGATGCGGCCGCGGCCGCACTTCTCCAGCCGGATGACGGCGTTCTGCTCGTCGAGCCGCCGCTGCAGCAGCAGCAGGCGCACTTCGAGATTGTCCTGCACGTCCGGCAGCCGCAGCTCCGGCGCGAGGCGCAGCTCGCGGTTCGTGAACTCGTCGCGGCCGGCGTTCTGGAACTCGGCGATCAGCTTCCAGAGGATGGCGCCGGCCACGCCGCGGATCAGGTAGACGTCGTCGAGGAACACGCTGTTGTCGCGCATGTAGCGGCGCAGCCGCACCGGCGCGCCGGCCGGCGAAGCCGGTGACGCCGCCATCGGCGTGGCGCAGGGCTCGGGTACTTCGACGTCCGCCGGCTGCATCAGGCTCATCGCGACGGCGAACTGTCCACACAGCAGCATCAACGCGTCTTCGTCGTCGTAGCCGAAATGCTGATCGTGCGTGCTCTCGACCAGCAACGCGCCGAGCACACGGCCGCGCGCGCGCAGCGGCACGGCCATCTGGCTGCGCGGTTCCTGGAGGCCGGGCAACGGGATCTCGCTGCGTGTCGCCGGGGCATAGCCCAGCTCCTCGGCGCGGTCGCGCGCGGCGCGCGCGTACTTCGCCATGTTCATCATGTGACCGACGCGGATCGGCACGCCCTCGCGCACCGCGGTGCCGACGATGCCGTCGCCGATCGAGATCTCCGCGCCGGCGCCGTCGTGGCCGTAGCCGCGGCTGGCGAGCAGCGTCAGCGTGATCTTCGCCGGATCCGACAGCCACAACGTCGCGTGGTCGATGCGCAGCAGCTCGCCGAGGCCGTCGAGGAACGTGTCGAGCAGATCGCCCATGTCCTCGCAGTTCGCCATGCGCTCGGACAGCAGGCGCGAGCTCGTCGGGATGTCGACGCGCGGCGCGGCGGCCGGCAGCTCCTTGCGGCCGGGCACGAGACGCAGTTCGTTCACCTTGTAGATGTCGGCACCGCGTAGATGGAACACCTGGTCCATGCCGCCATGACTGGCCACGCCCATCAGCTTGGCGCGCAGCCGTTCGAACACCGGGCCTTCGGTCTCGGTGCGCAGGTATTCGATCTGCAGCACGACGCCGGCGCCGGTGTACGGATCGTCGAGCGTCAGCGCCGCGCGTTTCGTCGCCAGCACGTTTTCGCGGCTGCGATTGAAGAACTGATAGGACAACGCGACGTGCAGCGGGTCGACGTATTCGACCAGCGATAGATAGCTGACGTTCGGCATGTGCTCGACGGATGCCGTGCACAACGTCGGCGGGATCACGCCTTCCATCATGCGGCGCACGCCGAACAACGTGAGGCCGTCGTCGAACACGGCGCTCATCCCTTCAGCTCCAGCGCGCCGCCGGCGTCGGGACCGGGCGTCTGGTTGCGCGCCGAGAACGCCGTGAAGCGGATGGCGGCGAGATCGTCGTCGGGCGTCTCGTAGTACGCGGCCGTGTACGACTTCGGGATGCCGTGCGCCTCGAGCTGGTCGCGGAACTTCACGTAGCGGTCGTCGATCAACGCGCGGAATTCGCCGCCGACGCGCTGCACCTCCGCATCGCGGCCCAGCAGGCTGATCGACTTGTACGTCTCGGGCAGCGTGAAGTTCACGGCGACGCGGCGGTTCTGCCGCACCGCGGCCAGCACCTCGAAGCCCGAGCTGGCGGGCAGGATGACGATCAGCCGGCCATCGGCCTCGACCTGCGCGGCCAGGCCGCGGCACACGGACGGCCGGCCATCGTCGGTGCAGCCACCGACCTGGTGACTGACGCCGAGCGCGAGGAAATCGATCATGTCCTGGGTGAGCGCCACGTTCTTCTTGTTCTGTCCCTGGGGGCGAACGTTAGCGTGAAATTAAGAAATCTCTAAGTGCGACTTAGCAATCCGGTGGCGCGCCTTTTCTTACCTTGCGCTCCCCGCCCCCGAGGGCGTCCAAACCGGAATCCTTCTCGTGTCCAAGCCCATCTCGAAGCCCATCGTCACGGTCTTCGGCGCCACCGGCGCCCAGGGAGGCGGCCTCGCCCGCGCGCTGCTCTCCGACCCGGGCCGGCATTTCGCCGTGCGCGCGGTGACCCGCAAGCCCGACTCCACCGCGGCCCGGGACCTGCGCGAGGCCGGCGCCGAGATCGTGCTGGCCGACATCGACGACGGCTGCAGCGTGCGGCGCGCGCTGGAGGGCGCATACGGCGCGTTCTTCGTGACCAACTTCTGGGAGCACCTGTCGGGCGAGAAGGAAGAGTCCCAGGCGCAGAACCTCGCCGGCGCCGCGGCGCAGGCCGGCATCCGCCACGCGATCTGGTCGACGCTCGAAGACACGCGCCGGTTCTTCCCGGCCGACGGCCGCCGCATGCCGGTGCTCGAGCGGCGCTACAACGTACCGCACTTCGACGCCAAGGGCGCGGCGAATGAATTCTTCGCGCGGCACCGCGTCCCGACCACCTACCTCTACACGTCCTGCTATCTCGAGAACCTCATCCACTTCGGCATGGGCCCGCAACGCGCGGCGGACGGTTCGCTGGCGATCACGTTTCCGATCGCGGAGGCGCGCATTCCGTGGGTGGCGGCCGGCGACATCGGCCTCGCGGCGGCGGAGATCTTCCTGCGCGGCGATGCGTTGATCGGCGATTCGATCGGCATCGCGGGTGATCAGCTCACTGGCGCCGAGCTGGCCGCGGCGCTGTCGCTCGCGCTCGGCGAGACGGTGACGTTCGACGCCGTCGAGCCCGATGCCTTCCGGGCGCTGGGTTTCGACGGCGCGGACGAGATGGGCAACATGTGGCAGTTCAAGCGCGACTTCGCCGCCGAATTCTGCGGCCGCCGCGACCTGGCGCGCGCGCGGGCGCTGCATCCCGGGATGCTGACCGTCGCCGCCTGGCTCGCGGCCAACAAGGCGCGCCTCCCGGTGGCGAGGGCGGCCTGAGGAAATGGGGCGCGCCATGTCCAGCATCCTGCTCGCGTTGTTGCCGATGCTCGCGTCCGGTGAGGACAGCGTGCGCGCGGCCGACGGGCGCGGATTGCCCGCGCGGCTGGCGGACACGGGCCTGTACGCGCCCGATGGTTCGTTGAGCCGCGACGTCGTGCCGTTTTCGCCGCAGTACCCGCTGTGGTCGGACGGCGCGGCGAAACGCCGCTGGATCCGGCTGCCGGCCGGCACCTCGATCGACGCGTCGCGGCCCGACGCGTGGGATTTCCCGCGCGGCACGAAGTTGTGGAAGGAATTCAGCCACGGCCGCGCCCTGGAGACACGCTATCTCGAACGCGGCGCCGACGGCGCCTGGAAGTTCGGCAGTTACGTCTGGAGCGCGGACGGCCGCGAGGCCACGCTCGCGCCGGCCGCGGGGCTGCGTGACCTGCCCGTTGCCACCGCGCCGGGGGCTCACTACTCGATCCCGTCCGAGAACGACTGCCGCGCCTGCCACGAAGGAGGCGCAGTGCCGGTGCTCGGCTTCAGCGCGCTGCAGCTGTCGTCGGACCGCGATCCGCTCGCGCCGCATGCGGATACAGCGGCGACCGCCGATCTGCGTTCGCTTAGCACGCGCGGTTTGCTGACCGGCCTGCCCGCGGCGTTGCTTGCGAAGGCGCCGCGGATCGCGGCCGCGAACCCGGCCGAACGCGCGGCACTCGGCTATCTACACGGCAATTGCGGCAACTGCCACAACGACGACGGGCCGCTGTCCGTGCTCGAGATGAATCTCGCGCAGCGCGTGTCGCCCGACGCGCCTTCCGCCGTGCTGCCGTCGATCGTCGGCGTCGAGAGCTCGTTCCGTCCGCGCGGCGTTCCGGCCGGCGCGCCGCGCATCGCGCCGGGCCACGAGGCCACGAGCGTCATCGCGCTGCGCATGGCGTCGCGCGATCCCGTTCAGCAGATGCCGCCGCTCGGCTCCGCCGCCATCGACGCCGAGGCGCTGGCGCTGATCGCACGCTGGATCGACAGTCTTCCGTCCAACAACCCCTGACCCTTCCGAAGGAGCCGATCGTGAATTCCCTGAAAATGCTGTTGAGAATCGCGCTGGTCGTCGCCGCGTCGTACGTGCGCGCGGCCGACCCGGTGCCCGCATCCGCCGAGGTCGTGGCGCGCGGCAAGTACCTCGTGTCCACCTCGGGCTGCCATGACTGCCACACGCCATGGCACCTGACGCCGGAGGGCCCGAAGCCGGACTTCACGCGCGCGTTGTCGGGACATCCCGAGGGCCTCGACATGCCCGCGGCGCCGCAGCCGTCGCAGCCCTGGCAGATGACCGCGTCCGCGACCAACACGGCGTTCGCCGGTCCCTGGGGCGTGAGCTTCACGGCGAACCTGACGCCGGATCGCGAGACCGGGCTCGGCAAGTGGAACACGAAGACGTTCATCGAGACGATCCGCACCGGCCGGCACCTCGGCCGCGGCCGCGAGATCCTGCCGCCGATGCCCGTGCCGGTGTACCAGCACTTCGACGATGGCGACCTGGGGGCGATCTTCGCGTACCTGCAGTCGTTGCCGCCGATCCGCAACCGCGTGCCGGAACCGCGGCCGCCGGCGGCGCCGGTGACGGCGCAGGCCGCAGCCAGGTAGTCAGCCCGCGTCGTGCCCCGGATCCGTCACCGCGCGCGTGGCGGACCGGGGCGCGCTCGTGCCGGCGCTACCGCGTCGACAGGTCGTAGAAGCGCCAGCTGCTGCGGAAATCGCGCGTCAGTTTCTGATTCGTCAGCCGCGCGCGGACCAGCTCGATGGGCATCGGCCCGCCGATCAACACGCCGTCGTGGAACTGCTGCGCGGTCATCCTGCCGCTGCCAACCAGTTCCTGGTATAGCGAGCGCAGCTGCAGGCCGCCGAGTAGATAGGCCGCCTGGTACAGCGGCGGCGCCTGCGTCGTGCGGCGGACTTCGGCTTCGGCATTGGCGCGTTCGTGCCCGACGCGGTCGACGAGAAAATCGACGCACTGCTGCGGCGTCCATTTTCCCAGCTGGTAGTTCATCGAGAACAGGATTCGCGCGGCGCGATGCTGCCGCCAGAACAACATGCCGATGCGGTCGGCATCGCTGCGCGGGAAATCCTTCGCGTCCCAGAGCTGCAGCTCCCAGTACAGCGCCCAGCCCTCGGTCCAGAACGGCGTGTCGTTCAGGAACTGGCGGTGCACGTTGAAGCGGTCCTCGAGGAACTGCTGGTAGTGATGGCCGGGCACGATCTCGTGCTGCACCGTCGGGAAGTTCAGGTGCGGCGAATTGCCGCGCATGCTCATCGAGCGTTCGTCGAAGGTCATCGTGTCCGTGGGATACGACAACAACGTCACCTCGCCGCCGTTGAAGAACGGGTTGATCAGCTGCCGTTCGGGCGATTGCATCGCGAGACGCCACACCTCGCGCGCCAGCGGCGCCAGCGTGATCGTGTGCTGGTTAGCGATGAAGTTCTCTTCGTAGTTCGCGATGTCGAAGATGGCCCACGGCGCTTCGCCGGGCGCGGGCGCGCGCGTCTTGGCGTATTCGAGCGCGGCTTTCCAGTCGTCGCCGTAACCCATGTGCGTGGCGACTTCCTTCAGGCGCGCTTCGTTCCAGGCGAATTCCTTCTCGCCGATGACCAGCAGCTCCGCGGGTGTGTACGGGATCATCTCGACGGTGAGGTCAGCCGCCAGGCCCTTTGCGAGAACCGGGTCGCCGAAGATCGGCGCGCTCGGTGCATCCTGCGCGCGCGGCGGCTTCAGCGTATCGGCGTAGGCCTGCAGCGCGGCATCCAGGTCGGCGTACGGTTTGCGGGCCCACCAGGTGTAGCCGGGATCGTAACCGTCGTAGAACGTGTTCCAGTCCTTGAGGTTCTCGCGAAGCGAGGCGAGCAGGTCGGCGGCGCGCAACGGCGCGAGATCGTTCAGCGTCTTCCCGCCGACGATGAGCGGCGCGCCGGGCTTGCGATCCGCCAGTAGTTTGCCGAGATCGCGCGCCTGCTTCCCGATCGCATCCAGCGTGCGCGCGGTGGTTTGCGGGTCGGCGCGCTTGCGATCGAAACGGTCCTCGACGAGCCGGCGCGCGGCGTCGAAGAACGGCAGCAGCGGCGCGACTTCGGCCGCGCGTTCCTCGACCAGCTTCAGCGACGCGAGGTCGTAGTCGATGCGGTTGCGCAGCGCGATGTAGTCGATCTTTCCTTCATCGTTCAGTGCGTCGAAGTCGAGCGCGGGCAGACGCGCGCGCCAGCCGTCGGCGAACCGGCGGAATCGCGAGATGCGTTCGGGCGAGCCGGCGACGGGGTAGCGGCGGTCGAGCGCGGCGCGGTCCTGCGTGTATCGCGTGACGACGGTGCGCAGATCGCTTTCGCCGCGCGCGAAGCCGACCAGCGACGCGAGCGCGGGCGGATCGTCGGCCCAGCCGGCGGTGGGCGAAGTCCGGTCGGGCAAACTACCGGCCGCCGGTGCCTGTGCCGGCGCCGGTTGTGCGAGCAGTAGAGCGGACGCGAACAGCAGTGCGGTCATTCGTACCATGTCAGGTCCCCTGTCTGGGCGGAAGCGGGTTTGCCGATGCGGATGAATACCACGCCGTGACGCGGCACCGTCGCGGTGAAGGCGTCGCGGACGTTGCCGAGATCCTCGCGGCGCCACAGATCGCGCACCGGCTGCGCGCCGCCGCGGCCGACCAGCGACCACGGCAGCGTGATCTTGTTAGGCGCGAGGCCGCGGTTGAAGAGCCCGGCGGCGATGGTCCCGTCGTCCAGCGGGCGCGCCCAGATCTCGAGGCGGCCTTCCTGCCAGATCCGGCGCGCGGCCTTGCCGAGCGGATCCTGGTCGACGTCGAGCACGTCATCGTTGGTGAGCAGCGCCAGCGTCAGGGGGTCGAGCTTCGTGAGATCGGCGCCGATGAACAGTGGCGCGGCCTGCAGCGACCACAACGCGAGGTGCAGCATCTGCTCGTTCGGCGTGAGGCGCGTCGGGCGCAGCGTCGGTCCCCAGCCGAGCGTGCCGACGACCAGCATGTCGGTGTCGTTCCAGTGGCCGGGCTTCGTCCAGCGTTCGCGGCCGGATTGGCGGAAGCCGACGCTGTCGAGATTCGCCCATTGGTCGAGCAGGTCGCCGCTCGACCGCCACAGGTTGCCACCGGCCTCGGTGCCCCAGGTCCACACGTCGCCCCAGCCGTAATGGCACAGCGAATACACGATGTCGCGGTCGACGGTCCGCAGCGCGTCGCGCATCACGAAGTAGGGCTTCTGCAGCTCGGGCAGCGAGTGGTCCTTCGCGATCTCCTCGTACGAGCACCAGTCGTATTTCAGGAAGTCGACGCCCCAGGCAGCCCAGGTCGCGGCATCCTGCGCTTCGTGTTGCCAGCTGGCCGGATAGTCCTCGCAGGTGCTCGGGCCGGGCGACGAGTAGATGCCGAGCTTCAATCCGCGCGCGTGCACGGCGTCGGCGAGTGCGCGCATGTCGGGGAATTTTTCGTTCGGCTGCAACACGCCGTGCGCGTCGCGCTGGCCGGACCAGGCGTCGTCGATGACGACGTATTGATAGCCGTGCGCGGCGAGCCCGCTGCGGTCCAGCCACTCGGCGGCGGCCAGCACCTTCTGCGCATCGACGGCCGGGCCCCAGGCGTTCCAGGAATTCCAGCCCATCGGCGGCGTGCGGGCCAGCTTGTCCGTACCGATGTCGATGACGAGATCGCGCCGTGCCCGGCCCGCGGCATTGCGCACGGTCAACGAGACGATCGAACGACCGGACTTCAGGGGAGTGCCACGGATGAGGCCGGTGGCGGCGTCGAGCGTGAGGCCGGCGGGCAGGCCACGCGCGGAGAACGTCAGCGGCGCGGCACCGGTGGCGGGGACGCGGAACAGGAACGGGCGAGCGGGCGAGCCGCCGGTGATCCGCGGGCCGTGCAACTGCGGCGCGGTCGCCGCGATGGCGGCCGGCGCCAGCGCGGGCGGCGATTCGGATGGCGGTAGATAGGGCGCGGGACGCCGCCGCGCACCGGGCACCATCTCGACGAACGCATCGGCCCAGGCGACTTCGTCGTCGTTGCTGGTGTCGCCGCCGTCGTCGACGCGCAGCGTGAGGACCTTCGCGCCGCCGAGATCCGCGGCGAGTTTCCGCGGCGCCTCGCCGGCGCGGATCAAGCCACTCGCGGCGACGCGCGTGTCGTCGGCCCAGACCTCGAACGTGACCGAACCGGCGCCGGCCTTCACGACGTCGTCGATGCCGACGAGCGCCTCGAAGCGCGTCGCGCCGTCACCGAGATCGACGACGAACTCGCTGATCGAACGCGTGCCGATGCCGTGTTCGTGGACGACGCCCTCCAGCGTGATCGGCTGGTCGCGGATGGAGCGGTTGGCGCGCGGTTCGCCGCGGCGCTGCGACAGCTTCGTCAGGTCGAGCGAGTCGAGCCAGACCTTGTCAGGCGGGGGCGAGGGGTCGGCGGCCGCGGACGTCGGCAAGCCGGCGCAGGCGAGGAGACCCAGGGCGACAGGGAAGCGCATGCCTCCATGTATATAATATATTCCGTGCCGACGTCAGTCCGGCTTCAGGGATGCTTCTCGAGGTGATTGAGCAAGTCGTCGCGCACGCCGCAGATGTGGGCGTACAGCAGCTTCGTCGCCTTCGCCTCGTCGCGCGCCTCGCACACGTCGATCAGCTTGATGTGCTCCTGGTGCGCGCGCTGCCGGTTTTCCTCGGCGAGGGATAACTGGATGCGTACGTAGCGATCCAGGTTGTCGTGGATCTTGCGCACGAAGTCGAGCGTGATGGGCCGGTTCGCCGCCGAGTACAGCTCCTCGTGCAGCTTCCAGTTGAGCTCCCCCCAGCGCGCCGGCGGCGCGTTGTCCATGCGCTCGACGATCTTGCGTGCGCGCGCGATCGCCTCCGGCGGCAGGTTCGCGATCGAACGCTTCAGCAGATCGACTTCGAGCGCGGCGCGGATGTCGAAGTACTCCTGGATCTCCGCGGGCGACAGTCGCGTGACGATCGCACCCTTGTAAGGGACGTTCGTGATCAGCCCTTCGGACTCGAGCTGCTGGAACGCCGCGCGCACGGGGATGTGGCTGACGCCGAGCCGCTTGGCGACTTCGTCCTGCCGCAGCGGGTGGCCGTGCGTGTACGTGTTGGAGATGATCAATTCGCGCAGCGTGTCGGCCACCTGCACGGACAGCGATCTGCGCTCCACCCCGATCGTTCTTGCCATCTGCTCCATCCCCCTCGTGGGCCGAAAGTATGCCGCAACGGATCGAAGAGCCCGGCCGGGTTGCATATAAGAAGTATGGGTTGCAAATAAGAATTCTTCTCATGTAGCTTTGCGCTCCGCCCGGGACCCCGGGCCTGGAGTTATGTCAACGCGATGAATTCCCGCCTGCGGATGCGCGTGTACCGCACCACGCACCTGCTGCATTGGATCAGCGCCGCGGTGTGCTTTTCCGCGCTCGCGCTGTTCACGATCACCGGTATCACGCTGAACCACGCGTCTTCGATCGGCGGCGAGCCGGTGGTCACGACGCATGCGGCGCAACTGCCCGAGGCGCTGAAGCCCGCGCTCGCCGCCGGCGCCGCGCCCGGCGCCGACGTCGCGCCGGCGCTGGCCGGGTGGATAGAGAAGGAGTTCGGTGTCCCGACGCGCAACGCGAGCGCCGAATGGTCCGACGAGGAGCTCTATCTTTCCGCACCGGGGCCGGGTCGCGACGCCTGGGTCTCGATCGACCGCGCCAGCGGCGCCGCGAAGTCCGAATCGACCGATCGCGGCTGGCTCGCGTATTTCAACGACCTCCACAAGGGCCGCAACACCGGCCTCGCGTGGCGCGTGTTCATCGACGTGTTCGCCGCCGCGGTGCTGTTCTTCTCGCTGACTGGCCTGGTGCTGCTGCAGATCCAGGCTCGCCAGCGCAAATCGACCTGGCCCCTGGTGATCGGCGGCACCGTGCTGGCGCTGGTCCTCATGATCTTCTTCATCCACTGATCTGTTAGCTGGAGCTCCAATGACCCGTGTCTCGCGATTCCTCCTCGGGCTGATCATCGCCGCCGGCGCGGCGACCGCGCAGGCCGCGGATCTCTCCGTCAGCGTCGAGATCCCGACGCTGCCGGTGGCCGAATATCACCGCCCGTACGTCGCCGTGTGGATCGAAGGGGCGGACCAGACGATCGCGGCGAACCTCGCCGTCTGGTACCAGGTGCGCGGCGACCACACGAAGTGGCTGCCGGACCTGCGCCAGTGGTGGCGTCGTGGCGGTCGCGATCTCAAGGTGCCGGTGGATGGCGTGACCGGGGCGACGCGTCCCGTCGGCCAGCACCTGCTGAAGTTCGATGCCGCGCAGGCGCCGCTCGCGGGCCTGAAGCCCGGCCAGTACGCGCTGGTGGTCGAGGCCGTGCGCGAGATCGGCGGTCGCGAGGCCGTGCGCATCCCGTTCGAATGGCCGATCAAGGGCGCGAAACGCGACGCCGCGAAGGGCAGGACCGAGCTCGGTGAAATCGCGCTGTCGCTGAATCCGTGAGGGGGAATCCCGTGAACAAACTACTCAAGATCGCGGTGCTCGCCGCCGTGTTGCTGCCGCTCGACGCCTTCGCCGCGCGCGCCTGGCTGCTGCCGTCGCAGACGATCGTTGCCAATTCCGGCGGCTGGGTGACGGTCGACGCGGCGATGGCCGACGACCTGTTTTCGATGAACCAGGGCGCGATGAACGTCGACTCGCTGCTGGTGACGGGGCCGGACGGCCAGCCGGTCGCGCCGCAGAATCCCGCGAAGGGCAAGACGCGCTCGAGCTTCGACCTCGAGCTGCGCAGCGCCGGCACGTATCGCATCGCCGTTGCCGACGACATGGTGATGGCGCGCTGGGAGGAAGATGGCAAGCCGAAGCGCTGGCGCGGCACGCCCGCCGAGATGGCGGCGAACATCCCGGCCAACGCGGCGAAGCTCGAGGTGGAACAGGTAGTCAGGCGCGTCGAGACGTTCGTCAGCGTCGGCACGCCGAGCGCGCTGGCGCCGGTCAACAAGGGCCTCGAGCTGGTGCCGCTGACGCATCCGAACGATCTGTACGCGGGCGAGACGGCGAAGTTCCGCTTCCTGCTCGATGGCAAGCCGGCGAAGGATCTCGAAGTCGAGATCATCGCCAGCGGCACGCGGTATCGCGACGCGCCGGGAGAAACCGTGCTGAAGACGGACGCGAAGGGCGAGCTGTCGTTCAAGTGGCCGGCGGCCGGCCTGTACTGGCTCGATGCCGGCCTGCAGGACGACGGCGCGACGGCGCCCGGCGTGAAGAAGCGCCGCGCGAACTACGACGCCACGTTCGAAGTCCTGACGCAGTAGTTTGACGCGCGTCCTGCTCGCGTTGTGCCTCGCGCTCGCCGGCTGCGTCACGCCGGCGGGCGGACCGACATCGGTCGGCGGGGAGGTCACGTCCACCGGCGAGCTGCTGCTTTCCGGCCAAACGATGGGCAGCGCCTGGACGGTCAAGATCGCGCGCGCCGCGCGGCAGGACGAAGCCGCGCTGCGCGACGGCATCCAGGCGCGCTTCGATGCCGTGAATCAGGCGTTGAGCACCTGGCGCGACGACTCCGCGCTGATGCGTTTCAACGCGCGCGACGACGGCGAGTGGGTCGACATCGATCCCGAGCTGGCCGCCGTACTGCGCTATGCGCTGAGCCTCGGCGCCGACAGCGGCGGTGCGTACGACGTCACCGTCGGGCCGCTGGTGAATCTCTGGGGCTTCGGCCCCGATCCGCAGACCTGGAAGGTGCCCGACGCCGCGGCGATCGAGGCCGCGCGGGCGCACGTCGGCTGGCGCAAGGTGGAGGTGGATCCGGTGCGCGACCGCGCGCGCAAGGCGCCCGGCGTGCGCGTCGACCTGTCGTCGCTGGGCAAGGGGCGCGGCGTCGACCGCGTCGCCGAGTGGCTCGATGCGCGCGGCGTCACCAGCTACCTGATAGACCTGTCCGGCAAGCTGCGGGCGCGCGGCGTCAATGCGCGCGGCGCGCCGTGGCGAGTCGCGGTCGAGCGGCCAGGGCCGGACCAGGCCATCGTCGGCGGGATCGTCGAACACGCCGTCGTCACGCTGCGCGACCAGAGCATCGCGACGGCCGGCGATTACCGCCGCTTCTTCGAATCCGGCGGCAAACACTATTCGCACATCATCGATCCGGCCACCGGTTCGCCCGTGACGCACCAGACCGTGTCCGCGACCGCGCTGGCCGCGGACTGCATGCACGCCGATGCGCTGGCCACCGTGTTCATGGCCATGCCGCCCGACGCGGCCTTGCGGCTGGCGAACGAGCGCGCGGTGCCGGCGCTGTTGATCGGGCGCGCGGCCGACCGCCTGCTCGCTCGTCCCAGCACCAGCTGGCGCGCGCAGTAGGCCGATCCCCACGCGCTCCCGGCGCGACGACCTACGGCCCGGGCAGCTTGTTAGCCGCCCGGCTGATGCACAATTTCGCCGTGGCCCAACAACGCACAGTGTGGGGAATCCTCCGCGGCACCGTCGACAACTGGCTCGAGGACCAGGCGTCGAGCATCAGCGCCGCGCTGGCTTTCTACTGCGCGTTTTCGCTGGCGCCGCTGATGATCATCATCGTCGCGATCGCCGGCTGGATCGTCGGCGACGAGGTGGCCTTCTCCTACCTCGGCTCGCAGCTGACGATGTTGTTCGGCGACCAGAGCGCGAAGCTGATCCTCGACGCGATGAAGGGCTCGCAATCCACCGATGGCCTGCTGGCCACGATCGTCAGCATCGTCATGCTGATCGTCGGCGCGAGCACGGTGTTCGCCGCGCTGGAGAGCGCCCTGCAGCAGGTCTGGGGCGGCGGTCTGCCGCCGTCGGGCGGCTGGCGCGGCTTCGTGCGCGCGCGGCTGATCTCGTTCGGCTTCATCCTCGCGATCGGCTTCCTGCTGCTGGTGTCGCTGACGCTGACCACCGCACTGGCCGCGCTGCGCGGCTATGTGCTGCGGCACTTCGAAGGGCTGGTCGGCCTGTTCGCGTCGCTGGATTTCTTCGTCTCGGTGGGACTCGGCACCGGGCTCGTGTCGCTGATGTACCGCTATCTACCGTCGAAGCGCCTGGCCTGGCGGCACGTGCTGACCGGCGCGCTGGTCACGGCGCTGCTGTTTCACGCGGGCCGCTGGGCGATCGGCCTGTATCTCGGCCGGGCGACGCAGCCGACGGCGTACGGCGCGGCCGCGTCGTTCGCGGCGCTGCTGCTGTGGTTGTACTACTCGGCGCAGATCTTCCTGTTCGGCGCGGAGTTCACGGCCTGCCTCGGGCGGTCGCGCCAGCCGAAGCCGCTGGCGGCGGCCCCGGCCCCGGCCGCGGGAAGCGCGAAGCCCGCCGGAAGTTAACGGCGCAGGATCTGGAACTTGCCGAAGGCGATGCCGACTTCCCAGCCTTCACCGGTGCCGGACAACGCCAGAGAAACCGGGCCCTTCGTGACCACCTGGCCCTTCGCGGACTTCTTCGCGCCGGCCTCGGCTTCCGCGCTGACGTAGCTGCCGAGCAGCTCCTTGATGTCGTCGACGCCGGAGAATTCGCCGGTGCCGTTCTTGATGGTCGAATGACCGACCGACGGGCCGCCACCGCGTGCGCGCAGCTTCACCTTCATCGACTGGCCGTTCGTGCAGGTGATCGTGCCGGCGCCGTCCGAGCGCTTGTAGAATGCCGACCAGCCGCTGATGTTGAACTTCAGCTTGCAGTCGGCTTTCGCCCACGCGGTGTTGGCGAAAGCGGCGGTCGCAATCAACGCGAGCGGGAGCATCAGGCGGTTGCGTTTTTTCATGGGGGCGACGCTACCCGCGGCGTCGGATGAATTCAAGAATGACGCAGTTACCGATCAAGCGCGCCATCGAGCGCGTGCCCGGTGGGTTGATGGTGGTGCCGCTGTTGTGCGGTGCGCTCGCCACCACGCTGTTTCCCGGCGCCGCGAAATTCTTCGGCTCGTTCACCGGCGCGCTGTTCACCGGCGCATTGCCGATCCTCGCGGTGTTCTTCGTCTGCACCGGCGCGAGCATCGATTTCAAGGCGACGCCGTACATCCTGAAGAAGGGCGGCACGTTGTTCGCGGTGAAGATCAGCATCGGCATCCTGCTGGGCGTGGTGTTCGGCCGCATGCTCGGTGAAGCGCCGGTGGATTCGGGCGTGTTCGCCGGCCTGTCCACGCTGGCCATCGTCGCCGCGATGAACGACACGAACGGCGGTCTCTACATGGCGCTGATGGGGCAGTACGGCCAGGCGCGCGACGTCGGTGCGTACTCGGTGATGTCGCTGGAGTCCGGCCCGTTCCTGACGATGGTCACGCTCGGCGTGGCGGGTCTCGCGGCCTTCCCGTGGCCGACGCTGGTCGGCGGCATCCTGCCGCTGCTGGTCGGTATGCTGCTCGGCAACCTCGACCGCGAGATGCGCGAATTCCTGAGTCGCGCGATCCCGGTGTTGATCCCGTTCTTCGCGTTCGCGCTCGGCGCCAACCTCGACCTGACGAAGGTGTGGCAGGCCGGGTTGTTAGGCCTGGGGCTCGGGCTGGCCGTCGTGATCGTCACCGGCATCCCGCTGTTCTTCGCCGACCGCCTGACCGGCGGCAACGGCGTGGCCGGCGTCGCCGCGGCCTCGACGGCGGGCAACGCGGTGGCCGTGCCGGCGATCGTCGCCAGCGCGAACGCCGCCTACGCCGACGCAGCCGCGCAGGCGACGATCCTCGTCGCGGCCAGCGTCGTCGTGACGGCGATCGTCGTGCCGCTGCTCACGGCCTGGACGGCGAGGCGCGTTCAGTAGGTGGACCGTCGCTGGCTCATCATCGCCGACGACCTCACCGGCGCCGCCGACAGCGCGATCGCGTTCGCGAAGCGGCGGCTGTCCGCGCGCGTGACCTGGGGCGAGCCACGTGGCGACGAACCCGCGGACACGCTGGCGCTGGCCTTCGACGCGGACACGCGTTCGTTGCCGGCCACGGCGGCGGCGCGCCGGCACGCGAACATCCTGCAACGCCTGTCCGCCGGCCGGCCGCACGTGTTCAAGAAGATCGATTCGACGCTGCGCGGTCACCCCGCCGAAGAGATCGGCGCGCTGCTCGACGTCCTGCGCGCCGACGACGCCCGCCTGCGCGCGGTGTTCACGCCGGCGTTTCCGGCCGGTGGCCGCACGACGCGTGGCGGCCGCGTCTTCGTGCACGGTCGGCCGCTGGAACACACGGAATTCTGGGGGCGCTCGCGTCCTGCCGATCATGCCGATGTCGCGACGTTGCTGGAGAGCGCAGGCCTGCAGCCCCGTCACGTGCCGCTGGAAACGGTGCGCGGCGACGCCGCGCGCCTGCGCGCGACGTTCGACGCGGCGCCGGGCGCGATCTGCCTCTGCGACGCGGAAACCGAGCGCGATCTCGACGCGATCGCCGCGGCCGCGCTCGATGGCACCGCGACTTTCTTCGCCGGCAGCGCCGGGCTCGCGCATTCGCTCGCGGGGCACGCCTCGCGCGACGCCGTGCAGCGCGTGCCGGCGACCGCACACCCCGCGTCGCTGCGCGGCGCGTTGTTCCTGATCGGCTCGCAGGCCGGCCCGTCGCGCGTGGCGCTGGAGTCGATGAACGACCTGCCCGGGTTGCGGCGCGTGTCCGTCGCGGCGGACGACGTGCGCGGCGAACGCGGCGCGGCGGCTTCGTCGCTCGCGCCACCCGACCTCGCGGCGCTCGAGCGCGATCTCGCCGAGGGGATCGATGTCGTCGTCGATCTCCTGCCGGATCCCGCGCGCGCGCCCTCCGCGCAGGTCGTGGACGCGCTGGCGCGCCGGCTCGCACCGCTCGCGCCCTCGGCCAGCGCGCTGATGGCCACCGGCGGCGACACCGCGGCGGCGCTGCTCGCACGCTGCGGTGTGCGCGGCCTCCGGCTGGTCGACGAGCTCGAGCCGGGCGCATCGCTGGGACTTACACTGGGCGACCTTTCAGTGCCCATCGTCACGAAGTCCGGCGGCTTCGGTGACGCCGGCACCCTGCGGCGCATCGCCGAGCGACTACGATTCATCAGACGGACGGGAACCCTGGCATGAACGCGCCGACTCGCTTGCCCACGATCGCGGTGACGATGGGAGATGCCGCGGGCATCGGACCCGAAGTCATCGTGAAGGCGCTGCTGCGGCCGGAGCCGCACGAGATCTGCCGGCCGCTCATCGTCGGCGACGCGCGACGTCTCGAGCTCGCGGCGCGGATCGTCGGCGCGCCGCTGCGCGTGATGAAACGTGCCGCGGCGAACGCCGCCGAATACGTGCCGGGCACCATCGAATGCATCGATCTGCCGCTGATCCCGGCGGACCTGCCGTTCGGCGTGACGTCCGCCGTCGCGGGCGAGGCCGCGTTCCGCTTCATCGAGCGCGCGGTGCGCATCGTGGAGGCGGGCGATGCGCAGGCGATCTGCACGGCGCCGCTCAGCAAGGAAGCGCTGCATGCCGCCGGGCACAGGTATCCCGGCCACACCGAATTGCTCGCCGCGCTGACGAATACGCCCGAGGTCTCGATGATGCTCGTGGCGCCGAAGCTGCGCGTCATCCACGTCACCACGCACATCGGCCTGCTCGACGCGATCGAGAAGATCGACGCGGCACTGATCGAACGCGTCATCGCGCGCGCGCACGACACGCTGCGGCGCGCCGGCATCGCCGCGCCGCGCATCGGCGTGTGCGGCATCAATCCGCACGCCGGCGAGAACGGATTGTTCGGGCGCGGCGAGGAAGCGCAGAAGATCGAGCCGGCCGTGCGCCAGGCGCGCGCGCGCGGCTGGGACGTGCGCGGTCCGCTGCCGGCCGACACCTTGTTCTATCTCGCGGCGCGCGGCGATTACGACATCGTGGTCGCGATGTACCACGACCAGGGGCACGGGCCGATCAAGGTCCTCGGGCTCGAAGCCGGCGTGAACATCACGGTGGGATTGCCGGTGGTGCGCACGTCGGTCGATCACGGCACGGCATTCGACATCGCCGGAAAAGGAATCGCCGACGAGCGCAGCCTCGTCGAAGCCCTGCGTCAGGCCGCGGCACTCGCGCCGCGCTGAAAGCGCTAAAGAAATGTGGTTTTACCGGCAAGATTTCTCTGGCCGGTAGCGTTATCACGTTTGTATCTTCCGTCTGCGACTTCCTAGGGGCAAAAAGTATGATTTATTGCCCCCAAAGCCGCCTTTCGTGATAAAAAACGATTCGATTTGATCGAACACGAGCGGAAACGATCAGTAATGATCAGGAAGCGCTGTTAGCGATCACATGATTTCGGGCCCCGCGCGGGCCGAGTCGAGTCCGAGAAGTGCACCTTGTCCGCGCTCTGTGCGCTTTTCGACAATCGGAGCGCCGCTGGCACCCCTTCGCTGGCGGCGCTCCTCTCTCCCCGAAGCCCGTTTTTCCGATCGAAATGTCTCGCGCCTGACGCGTGCGCACATAAATGCGCGTTTCTGCTGGGTTTATGGCGCGTGCACGACCCCAAATGACCCGCTCGTGACTGATTCCGGTCTTGCTCGCGCAAATTCGCTCATACATGATCGGGCTGAGGGGAAGAGCAGAGCGCGGAAAACTTCGCTCCCCCTCGATGCGAAAAACACGAAGGGGGAACCATGTCGACCACACGTTGGGCGAGCCTTGCTTGCCGCGCGAACGCTGCCAATCTGTTTTTGATCGCACTCGCGATCAGCGCCGGCCAGACGGCCATCGCGCAGGAACAGCAAAAACCGCAGGGTGAAGAGCAGGAGGAAATCGTCGTCACCGGCTCGCGCATCGCGCGCGACGTGACCGATGCCTCGACGCCGCTCGCCATCATCAATGCCGAAGAGATCAAGCTCTCGGGTTCGCTGACGGTCGACAAGGTCCTGGGCGATGCGCCGCAGTTCGTGCAGGCGACCAATGGTGGCGCCACCGCCAATACGGTGCCGGCCGGTTCCGCCGCGGGCGCCGCGTACGCGAACCTGCGCGGCTTCGGCCCGACGCGCAGCCTCACGCTGGTCAACGGCCGTCGCTTCGCGATCTTCGGACCGGAGCAGGTCACCGACCTGAACACGATCCCCACGGCGCTGATCGCGCGTACCGAAGTCGTCACCGGCGGTTCATCCGCCGTGTACGGTTCCGACGCCATCACCGGCGTCGTCAACTTCATCATGAAGGACGACTTCGAAGGCGTGCAGGTCGGCGGCCAGTACGGATTCGACAGCTCGACGAGCACGCCGACCTGGAGCGCGGATCTCACGCTCGGCGGCAATTTCGGCGACGGCCGCGGCAATGCCGTCGTCTCGTTGAACTACTACAAGCGCGACGGATTCACGCGCCAGGATCGCGGTGACTGGGCCGAGATGCCGTATGGCGAAGGCTGCGTCACCGCCGATTCGTGGAGCGACAGCCTGCTCGGCACGTCCAATGGCTCGTCGGCGGCGAACTGCGCCGCGTCCGGCGGCAAGATGGGTTTCGTGTTCTCGGGCAGCGGCGACATCCCGAACGGCCGCTTCACGATTCCGGTCGGCACGCGCGCGCTGCCCGGCGTCGCCGCCGCGATCAACGCCGCGGGCCTCACGGGGCTCGGCGACAACGGCTTCACGTTCAACGACGCCGGCACCACCGCGCGCCTGACGAACCGCCCGGCCGACGATTTCAACCTCACGCTCTATAACTACCTGCAGGTGCCGCAGGAGCGCTGGATGCTGAACGCGTTCACGCACTACGACTTCACCGACAAGGCGCAGGGTTACCTGGAGTTCCACTTCAGCAACAACCGCGTCGACCAGCAGCTGACGCAGTCGAACATCGGCGCCGACGTGCTGCTGAACACGAACAATCCGTACCTGAGCTCGGGCCTGCAGGAAGTGCTGCGCCAGCTCGACCTCGCCGAGGTCGGCACGCGCACCGTGACGTCCGGCTCGGCGACGCGCACGACGGTGGCGGGCGACGGCCTCGCGATCATCACCGCGGGTCGCCGGCTCGTCGAACTGCCGTTCCGCCACAACGTCGACGACCACAACGTGTGGCGCACGGCGGTGGGCGTGAAGGGCGATCTCGGCAGCGTGTCGGAGAGCTTCCTCAGCAACCTGAACTACGACGTGTACTTCACGTTCGCGCGTTCCGAAGACAGCAGCCGCCAGGAAGGCGCCGCGTCGCGCAGCCGCTATCAGGCCGCGTTGTTGTCGGCGGGTGGCGCCGCGCCGGTCGCGAACATTTTCGGCCAGAACCTCTCGGCGGACGCCGTCAACGCGATCAAGATCAACGCGACGAACGTGACCAATGCCGAACAGCAGGTGGCCGCGGCAACGATCGGCGGCGACGCGTTCTCGCTGCCGGCCGGTCCGGTCGGCTTCTCGCTCGGTGCGGAGTGGCGCAAGGCCGAGGCCGAGTACATCCCCGACGAATACCTGCGTTCGGGCGACGTGGTCGGCTTCAACCCGGGTCTGCCGACGTCCGGCGACGTGACGTCGAAGGATCTCTTCACCGAGGTGCGCGTACCGATCCTGGCCGACATCCCGGGCATCAAGAACCTCAGCCTGAACGGCGGCTACCGCAGCTCCGACTACGACCTCGAAGGCGTGGGCCGCGTGTCTACCTACCTGTACGGCCTCGACTGGCGCTTCCACGAGTCGATCGCGTTCCGCGGCCAGTTCCAGCGCGCGATCCGCGCGCCGAACATCGGCGACCTGTACGGCGGTCTGCAGCTGAACTTCCCGACGCTGACGGATCCCTGCTCGAGCCGCACCGCGGTCGCGAACCGCTCGCCCGAGCTGCGCGCGATCTGCGAAGCGACCGGCGTGCCGGCCGCCGCGGTGTTCACCGCGGGCGTGCAGCCCGACAACGTCGTGCCGTCGCGTTCGGGCGGCAACGTGAACCTCGGCGAGGAAACCTCGGATACGCGCACGTTCGGCATCGTCTTCACGCCGACGTTCGTGCCGAACCTCGCGGTGACGGTCGACTGGTTCAAGATCACGCTCGACGACGCGATCGCGCAGCTCGGCGGCGGTGCGCAGAACACGCTGAACCTTTGCTATCTCACGCTGCGCGATGCGACCAGCCAGTACTGCCAGGCGGTGCATCGCAACCCGGCGAGCGGCGCGATCTCCGTGCCGTATTCGCTCGACGTGCTGCAGGCGAACATCGGCGGCATCGAGACGTCCGGCATCGACCTCAACGGCCGCTACGGCTTCGAGCTCGGCAAGAGCCGCTTCGACATCAGCACCGCCTGGACGTACACGGACGAGTTCACGCTGACGCCGCTGCAGGCGTCGCCGGCGAACAAGAACCGTTGCGTCGGCGCTTATGGTGCGACCTGCGGCGAGCCGATCCCGGCGTACAAGGGCGTCACGCGCTTCACGTGGACGTTCGCCGACCTGGGTGTGAGCCTGCGTCATCGTTACATCGACAGCGTGACGACGGATCGCATCGTGCTGCCGCGCAGCGCGGGCGGCACGCCGCCGGCGGGAGCGACGATCACGAACCCGACGCTCGGCCCGCAGCACTACGTCGACCTCTCGCTGACCTACGACTTCGGTGACAAGGCCGAGATCTACGCGGGCGTGAACAACGTGCTCGACAAGGATCCGCCGATCATCGCGGGCCAGGGTGGCTACGGAAACACGTTCCCGGCGACCTACGACTACGCCGGCATGACGTTCTTCCTGGGCTTCAACGTCAAATCGTTCTGAGTAGATTGGGGCGGCGCCGCCGGTTCACCCCACTGTCCGGGGGCGCCGCACCGATCGAATCGCCGGGTGACTTCTAGCGCGCGACGAGGATGTCGCGCGTGACCTTGCGCACGTCGTTCGCGCCGGTCAGCGCGAGGCTGACCGCCAGCTCCTTGCGCAGGATGTCGAGCGCCAGCGTGACGCCGGCCTGGCCCTGCGCGGCGAGCGCGTACAGGAACGCCTTGCCGATCAAACAACCCTTCGCGCCCAACGCCAGCGCCTTCAGCACGTCCTGGCCGGTGCGGATGCCGCCATCCAGCAGGATATCGCTGCGGCCCGCCACGGCGTCCACGATGCCCGGCAATGCGGAGATCGTGGAGCGCGCGCCGTCGAGCTGACGGCCACCGTGGTTCGACACGACCATCGCGTCGACGCCGTGCTCCACCGCGAGCTTCGCGTCCTCGGGATCGAGGATGCCCTTGATGATGATCTTGCGCGGCCAGTTGGCGCGCAGCCATTCGAGGTCCTTCCACGTGACGGTCGGATCGAACTGCTGCGCGATCCACTCGGACAGCGTCTTGAGGCCGCCGGTGCCCTTCATGCGCGCTTCGAGATTGCCGAAGGTGCGGCGCCGGCCGGACAGCACCTTGAGCGCCCAGGTCGGGCGCATCGCGACTTCAAAAACGTTCTTCAGCGTGAGCTTCGGCGGGATCGACAGGCCGTTCTTCGGATCGCGGCGGCGCAGGCCCTGCACGGGCATGTCGACGGTCAGCATGATGGCCGAGCAGTTCGCGGCTTTCGCGCGCTCGAGCAGCTCCTGGTTGAAGCTGCGATCGCGCATCAGGTAGACCTGGAACCAGAACGGCTTCTGCACGGCGCTGCGCACGTCCTCGATCGAGCAGATCGACATCGTCGACAGGCAGAACGGCACGCCGAAATCCTGCGCGGCACGCGCGCCGAGCATCTCGCCGTTCGCGTGGAACAGGCCGGTGAGGCCGGTGGGGCCGATGCCGACGGGGATGGACCAGTCCTCGCCGAGGATGTTCGTGGCGAGCTGCTGTGCCGAGACGTCGACCATCACGCGCTGGCGCAATTGCAGCGCCGCGAGGTCGTCGAGATTGCGGTTGAACGTGACCTCGTCGTACGAACCGCGGTCGGCGTAATCGAAGATGGCGCGTGGCACGCGGCGACGCGCGAGCTGGCGCAGATCCTCGATGGAATTCAATGGGGACATTCCTGATTTCCTGGGAAACGGGGACAGGGCTCGTCAATCGACGAGCGATTCTAACCAACGAGCCCTGTCCCCGTTTCCCAGGAAATCAGGAATGTCCCTAAACGATGCCGCCGCCGAGGGACTGTTTGCCGGGGCGATCCTTCGCGACCGACGCGCGATAACCGCTGGCACGATACGCACCCACCGGGTCGATCGCCGCGCCACGCGACGCGCGCGCCTGAGCGAGGATCGGCGACACGTCGGTCGTGAAGCCGCGCTTCAGCGTCTGCGCCGCCATCAACACGTCGTTGCCCTGCTGATATCCGCGCAACGCCTCGCGGTCGACGATCAGCGCCTGCGCATACGCGCGCTGCAGCTCGATCGCGCTGGTCATCAGGCTCTCGATGGGATCGGTCACGTTGTGCGATTGATCGAGCATGTGCGCCGGCGAGAAGTTCGGCGCCTTGCCGAGCTCGGCCTCGACCAGCTCGTTGAACACGAGGAACAGGCGGAACGGCTCGATCGCGCCGGCGTCGAGATCGTCGTCGCCGTACTTCGAATCGTTGAAGTGGAAACCGCCGAGCCGCTGCGCGTGGATCAGCCGCGCGACGATCATCTCGATGTTGACGTTCGGCGCGTGGTGGCCGAGATCGACGAGGCAGAACGCCTTCGGGCCCAGCGTCTGCGCCGCCATCAGTGACGAACCCCAGTCCTGGATGACGGTGGCGTAGAACGCCGGCTCGTACATCTTGTGCTCGATGAACATCCGCCAGTCGGCGGGCAGCGCCGCGTAGATCTGCCGCATCGAGTCGAGATACCGCTCGAACGCGCGCGACAGGTTCGACTGCCCCGGGAAGTTCGCGCCGTCGCCGATCCACACCGTCAGCGCCTTCGAGCCCAGGTGTTTGCCGGCCTCGATGCAGTCGACGTTGTGCGCCACGGCCTGCGCGCGGGTGGCGGCGTCCGTGTGCGTGAGGCTGCCGTACTTGTACGAATGCGCCTGGTCGGCCTGGTCCTGGAAGGTGTTCGAGTTCATCGCGTCGAAGCCGAGGCCCAGCGCGGCGCCGAGCTCGCGCAACGCCTTCCAGTCGGCGGTGCGGTCCCACGGGATGTGCAACGAAACGGTCGGCGTCGCAGCGGTCAAGCGGTGGATGACGGCGCAGTCGTCGAGCTTCTCGAAGACGTTGCGCGGTTCGCCAGGGCCGGGGAACCGGCCGAAGCGCGTGCCGCCGGTACCGACGCCCCACGACGGGATGGCGACCTTGAACTCCGCCACCGCGCGGGTGACGTCGTCGATGCGGATGCCGCGCCGCTCGAGCTGCGCGCCGAGATGCGCGTAGTCGGCGGACAACGCGGCCGCGTGCGGCTGGTTGGCGGACGCGATGAAGCTCGCGTCCCGCGGATCGGCGTAGGCCATGTGCCCCTCGTCAGCGGGTGAAGGCGCCGGCATTGCCGGCATCGACGTTCACGATATTGCCCGTGGATTTCGCGGAACGCTCGGACGCGAAGAACGCGACCGCCTCGGCCACGTCCTCCGGGTACACGCTGCGCTTCAGCAGGCTGCGCTCGCGGTACACCGCCTCGAGGTTGTCGACGCTGGTCTTGTTCTGCGCCGCGCGCTGCGTGGCCCATTCGCCCTGCCAGATGCGCGAACCGCGCAGCACGGCGTCCGGGTTCACGACGTTCACGCGGATGCCGTGCGTCGCGCCTTCGAGCGCGAGGCAGCGCGCGAGATGCAGCTCGGCAGCCTTGGCGGTGCAGTACGCAGCGGCACCCGGGGAGGCGGCGAGGGCGTTCTTAGAACCGATGAACACGATCGAACCGCCGATGCCCTGCGACTTCAGCAGCTGGAAGGCCTGGCGCGCGATCAGGAAATAGCCGGTCGACAGGATGTCCATGTTCCGCTGCCACAACGCGAGCGTC
The DNA here is from genome assembly GCA_035502995.1 of Steroidobacteraceae bacterium. Lineage (GTDB taxonomy): Bacteria > Pseudomonadota > Gammaproteobacteria > Steroidobacterales > Steroidobacteraceae > CADEED01. The sequence continues at coordinate 41,559 of DATJTW010000028.1, forward strand.
GTGTCCTCGACCGGCGAGGCGGAGGCGATGCCGGCGTTCGAGATGCAGATGTCGACGCCGCCGAATTTCCAGGCGGTGTCGCGGAAACCGGCCGACACCGCGTCCTCGCGCGTCACGTCGATCCAGGCGCTCGACACCACGTCGTTGCCGTATTTCTTGCGCAGCTCGCCTTCGGCCTGCGACAACGCGTCGCGGTCGATGTCGCAGATGACGACGCAGGCGCCGTCGTCCATGAGCCGGCGCGCGGTGGCGAGACCGATGCCGCCGGCGCCGCCGGTGATCAGTGCGACGCGGCCGGCCAGCGCCTTCGGCTTCGGCATGCGCTGGAGCTTCGCTTCCTCGAGCAGCCAGTATTCGATGTCGAACGCTTCCTGCTCCGGCAGGCCGCGATAGGTGGACACGCTGGCGGCGCCGCGCATCACGTTGATCGCGTTCACGTAGAACTCGCCGGCGATGCGCGCCGTGGCCTTGTCCGCGGCGAACGTGATCATGCCGACGCCGGGCACCAGGTACACCACCGGATTCGCATCGCGCATCTTCGGAGAATCGGCGCGTTTGCAGCGGTCGTAGTAACCGGCGTAGCGCTTTCGATATTCCTCGATCGCGGGCTTCACGCGCGCCGCAAGGTCCGCGGCCGAATCCTTCGCCGGGTCGAACGGCAGCACCAGCGGCCAGATCTTGGTGCGCAGGAAATGATCGGGGCAGGACGTGCCGAGCGCGGCCAGCGGCGCCAGTTTCTCGCCGCCGACGAAATCGAGGACGGTCTCGCTGTCGTCGAAATGGCCGACCTTCAGCGTCTGCGCCGTGCCTTCGGTCGCCGCGGAGATCAGGCCGCGGATCGTCGGCATGATGCCGGCCGCGATCTCGCGGCGGCGGTCGATCGTCAGCGCCGGCGTGGCCACCGCGCCGAACGGGCGCTTGCCGCGCGACTTCTCGTTCAGCCACGCCGTGGCGCGGTTGATGATGTCGAGCGTGTTCTCGTAGCAGGCCTTCGAGGTGTCGGCCCAGGTGAAGAGACCGTGCGCTTCCAGCACCGCACCTTTCAGCTTCGGATTCTTCTGCGTCAGCTCGCGCAGCTTGAGCCCGAGCTCGTAGCCGGGCCGGATCCACGGCAGCCAGCCGATCTCGCCGCCGAAGATCTCCTCGGTCAGCTTCTTCGAATCGGCCGACGCGGCGATCGCGATCAGCGCGTCGGGATGCATATGATCGACGTGCGCGCGGTCGATCAGGCCGTGCAGCGGCGTGTCGATGCTGGCGGCGCGCGGGTTCAGGTTGAAGGCGCTGTGGGAGTACAGCGGCACCATCACGGCGTCGTTGTCCGTGTTCGGTTTGTAGAACTTCTCGAGACCGAGGAATTTGTCGAGGTAGAGCGTGGAGAAACCGTCGAGCTTCATCGTGCCCAGGTCGCCGCCCGAGCCCTTCACCCACAACACCTTCACGGGCTCGCCGGTCAGCGGATCCTTCTCTGCGAGCTTCGCCGACGTGTTGCCGCCGCCGAAGTTGGTGACGCGCTTGTCGCTGCCCAGGAGGTTCGACCGATATAAAAGGAGCTCCGCCGGGGAGAGCGTCGCGGCGACCGCGTCATCCCAACGGTTTTCGATGTCGAGAGACGCCTGCGGCGCCCGCTGAACCACACTCATCCGATCTCTCCGCGCGCGCGGGCGCTAAAGTAGCGCCCCACGGCCTCTTTTTAAGGTGAGGCTGTTTAACACACGAATGCGTCATATACAATCAATCACGTTCATAATCGATCACGGCGCAGATCGGGGGTGATCCAATGCTCGAAAAAGAACGACACAACCTGATCCTGAAGCTGGTCGAGGAACGCTCGATCGTGAGCGTCGGCGACCTGCTCGACCTGCTCGGCGCCTCGGAGGCGACGATCCGCCGTGACATCAACGCGCTCGCCGAACGCGGCGAAGTGAAACGCATCCGTGGCGGCGCCGAGGCCGTGCGGCCGCGGCACCAGCCGCACCTGGTCGGCATGCCGTTCGCGATGAGCCAGGACGTCAGCGTCCCGCAGAAGCGTGCGATCGCGCGCGCCGCCGCCGATCTCATCGAGCCGGGCGAAAGCATCATCATCAACGGCGGCACGACGACGTTCGCGCTGGTCGAGTTCCTGCAGGACTCGGATCTCGACATCCTGACCAACTCCTTCCCGATCGCGGCCAAACTATTCGCGACCAGCCGCAACCGCATCACGCTGCCGGGCGGCACGATCTTCCGCGAGCAGAACATCGTGCTGTCGCCGTTCGAGAACGACACCATCGAGAGCTTCTGGGGCAACAAGCTGTTCGTCGGCTGCTACGGCCTCAACCGCTTCGGCATGATGGAAGCGGACCCGCTGATCGTGCAGGCGCAGACCAAGCTGCTGAAGCGCAGCGAACACGTCATCGTGATGGCGGACAGCTCCAAGCTGCGCCGCAAGTCCGCGATGATCGTCGCGGGCCTCGATCGCATCAACACCATCGTGACCGACGACGGCGCGAAGCCCGAGGAGCTCGAGGAGTTCCAGGCCGCGGGCATCAAGGTCATCGTC
>DATJTW010000029.1:0-6002 GCA_035502995.1 Steroidobacteraceae bacterium
AGGACTGCGAACCGCGTCACGGCGCAAGGCTCCCCGGGTCTCTAACTACACTGGTCGTCAAGAAAACCGCGTTGGCGGGAAGCCCGCTGTGACGTCGTCGGCAGATCGCGGCGACGGCTCGCGGGATGATTGCATTACGTCACATGCCTGTGCGGCAATGCACCGGCAGTGATTTCGGAGGATCCTGTGAATCGAACCAACAGAAACGCGACACGAGTCACGCTCGCCGGCAGTCTCGCCGGCCTGGTCGCGTGCGCCGCGGCACTGCTCACCGCCTGTACACAGGGCCCCGGCGGCGGCGGCATCGGCCTGGGCAGCGGCCAGGATCCCGATCCGGCCACGGTCGATTTCCCCATCTTCTACATCCGGCACCAGATCCCCGAGGACCAGGACAACGTCACGCGCGTTCGTCCGTTCGTCGAGGACGACGACTACGACGCCAGCCTGTGGAAGCGCGACCGCGCCTCGCCGGGCGCCGCCGAGATCAACATCACCGCCCGCCTGAAGACCATGGAAGGCGGCGACCCGGACGACCGCTACGACATCAAGGACCTCGCGGTCTCGCCCGACGGCCTCAAGGTGGCCTTCGCGATGCGCGGCCCGCTCGGCGACTTCGACGAGGACGAGCAGCCGACCTGGAACATCTGGGAATACCTCATCGCGACGGACACCCTGCACCGCGTGATCCAGTCGGACATCGTCGCGGAGGAAGGCCAGGACGTCTCGCCAGCCTATCTACCCGACGGCCGCATCGTCTTCTCGTCGACGCGCCAGCGCCAGTCGAAGGCCATCCTGCTCGACGAGGGCAAGGCGCAGTTCGAGGCGTCGAACCAGTCGCGCGGCGAATCCGCGTTCGTGCTGCACGTGATGAACGGCGACGGCACGGGCATCCACCAGATCACGTTCAACGCGTCGAGCGACCTGAACCCGACGGTGCTGCAGAACGGCCGCATCCTCTTCACGCGCTGGGACAACGCGCCCGGCCGCAACGGCCTGCACCTGTACACCACCAACCCCGACGGCACGGACACGCAGCTGCACTACGGCGCGGTCTCGCACAACACCGGCACGCTGGTCGCCGGCGTCGCGACGCCGATCGAGTTCATGCGGCCGCGCGAGATGTCCGACGGCAAGCTGATGGTGCTGACGCGCCAGCGCACGAACGTCGACTTCGGCGGCAACCTCACCGTCATCGACGCGAACAACTACGTCGAGAACAACCAGCCGCTGCTCAGCAACGCCGGCGGCATGGGACCGGCGCAGACCGCCGCGACGCTCAACGACGTGCGCACCGTGCCGGGCCCCTCGCCGGGCGGCCGCTTCGAGTCCGGCTTCCCGCTGTGGGACGGCTCGGGCCGCATCCTCGTGAGCTGGACGCAGTGCCGGCTGCTCGACATCGGCGGCACCGATCCGACGCGCATCGTGCCCTGCGACGACACGCGCCTCGCCGATCCGAACGTCGAGACCGCGCCGCCGCTGTACAGCATCTGGATGTTCACGCCCGGCACGAACACCATCCTGCCGGTCATGGCGCCGGTCGAAGGCATCATGGTCACGGAGGCGATCACCGCGCAGCCGCGCGTGCCGCTGCCCGCCGTCATCCTCGACAAGCAGGCGCCGGTCGATCTCGACGCGGACCTGGTCGCCGAAGGCGCCGGCCTGCTCTCGATCCGCAGCGTCTACGACATCATGGGCGTCGACCAGGCGCGCACGAACAACGGCACCGCGACCTCCATCGCCAACGTCTCCAACCCCGGCAATTCGCAGTACGCGATCCGCCAGGCGCGCTTCATCCGCATCGAGAAGCCGGTCGCGATCCCCGACGACGACGACATCGCCGATCCCGACAACTCCGCGTTCGGCCCGACGGGTGTGATGCGCGAGATCGTCGGCTACGCGCCGGTCGAACCCGATGGCTCGGTGCGCATGAAGGTGCCGGCCAACATCCCGTTCCAGCTGTCGCTGCTCGACGCCGACGGCCGCCGCTTCAGCACGCCGCACCGCACGTGGCTCAACGTGCGCCCGGGCGAAGTGCTCGAGTGCAACGGCTGCCACGTGCGCCAGACCACGCAGACCAGCCCCGGCCTCGTGCACGGTCGCAAGGGCCTGTTCAATGCCGCGTATGCCGGCTCCACCGCGACCGGCGCCGCGTTCCCCGGCACGGTGAACACGATCTCGCCGGAATCCGGCGACACCATGGCGCGCGCCCGCGCGCGCGGCGGTTCGTCGTGCATCGACACCGTGACGATGACCGAGCACTGCGGCCGCAACGCGATCACGCCGAGCGCGAACGTCGTCTATGACGAGGTCTGGAAACCCGCGGCGCCGCCGACCGACTCCTTCAGCTTCACGTACCAGCTGCTGACCACGGCCAGCCCGGCGAACGTCAACTGCTTCCCGGTGTGGACGCCGACCTGCCGCATCACCATCCACTACGCGACCATCGGCACGCGCCCGGGCCACATCCATCCGTTGTGGTCGGTGCCGCGTCCGGCCGGTGGCGTGGACGACGGCACGGGCAACTTCATCTTTCCGCAGACCTGCACGTACTGCCATTCCCGCACCAACCCGATGGATCCGGCGATGCCGCAGTTGCCGGCCGCGTCGCTCGAGCTGACCGACGAGATCTCGGACGAAGACGCGTTGCAGTTGCGCGCGTATCGGGAATTGCTGTTCTCGCGCAATGAGTTGGAACTGGACGCCATGGGCGCGGTTCAGGTTAGACTCGTGCCCGGTCCGCCGGACGAACTGGGGAATCCGACCATGGTTCCGGTCACGTTGCCCGCGCCGATGAGCGCATCCAACGCACGTGGCTCGACCCGGTTCTTCAACCTGTTCCGTCCCGGCGGTACGCACGCGGGTTACCTAACAACCGCCGAATTGCGCTTGTTGTCGGAGTGGCTGGATATTGGAGCTCAGTATTACAACGACCCGTTCCCGCCAACTCCGCAGAACTAGTCTCCTTGCGTTGCTGTTTGCCTGTCTCCTCTCCGGCCCCGCTCTAGCCAAGCAGACGCCGGAGGAGAAGGCCCAGGCGAAAGAAGAAAAGGCGGCTGCGAAGGAAGCCGCGGAAAAGGAAAAGCTGCCCCAGGTGTTCGTGAGCGAACCGTACCTGGAGCTGTCGACGGGGCCCGGGCGCGGGTATCCCGTGTTCCACGTCGTCGAGCGCGAGGATTCCGTCGACGTGCTGTTCCGTCGCACCGACTGGTTCAAGGTGCGCGACGAGCGCGGCGTCGAGGGCTGGGCCCGCGCGCGCGACATGCGCCGCACCAAGCTCGCCGACGGCACGCCGTTCGTGTTCAACCTCGGCGACATGGCCGGCTTCACCACGCACGACTGGGAAATCGGCATCGGCGGCGGCGACTACGGCGGCGCGAACCTCATCAACGCGTACGGGTCCTATTCGCTCACCGACAACATGAAGGTGGAGCTGACGCTGTCGCAGTTCCTCGGCAATTCGTCGAATGGTTACAAGGCCGAGGCCGGCCTCACGCACGTGATGTTCCCGGAGTGGCGCGTGTCGCCGTTCCTCGAGCTCGGCACCGGCATCGTCTACGTCGAGCCGCGCGCGACCATCGTGCTGCCCGACGATCGCACCGATCAAACCGCGTACGCGGGCGCGGGCATCCGCGCATACATCACACGGCGCTTTTTCATCCGCGCCGATTATCGCTGGCACACGGTCTTCACCAGCCGCGATGACAACGAGGAGTTGGAAGAATGGAAAGTCCTAATCGCCTGCTTCTTCTGACGGCCGGCCTGTGCGCCATGCTGGCGCTCAGCGGCTGCGCGCTGTTCCGCCGCGACAAGGGCGTGGAGAAGCAGCAGACGGAAGAAGAAGCCGCCGCTGAGGAGGCCGCCGAAGACGCGGACTCCACGCCGCCGCGCGTCATCGAGCCGAACGTGGCCCGTCGCAAGATCAAGACACCCAAGATCGACAACGAGAACTGGGAGATCGGCGGCGGCTACGGCTTCGTGTCGATCGAGGATTTCGGGACGAACCCGGCCTACTCGGCCCAGCTCTCCTACCATGTGACAGAAGACTTCTTCTTCCGCGCCGATTTCGGCCAGTCCACGGCCGGCCGCACGAGCTTCGAGACGCTGGGTGGCGACATCGAGCTGCTCAGCGGAAATCAGAGACGCTTCACGTATTACAGCCTCTCGCTGGGTTACAACTTCCTTCCTGGCGAGGTCTTCCTTGGTCGCAAGACCGCCATGAACAGTGGTTTCTACACATTGGTGGGCATCGGCAGCGTGAAGTTCGCGGGCGACAACCGTCTCACGTTGAATTTCGGCGCGGGCTACCGCGTGCTGCCGACCGACTGGCTGGCCATTCACATCGGGGTCCAGGACCGCGTGTTCGACTCCGACTTGTTAGGCGAGACGAAGGTCACCAACAACCTCGAAACCATGTTGAGCGCGACCGTCTTCTTCTGACGGAGTCATCACATGTTCCCGCTTCGCACTGTCAAAGGAATGATCAAGGGTCTGACGCTGGCTGCCGTGTGCGCCTCCGCCGCGCTGGCCGCGTCGTCCGCCGCTCCCGCCCCCGGCTTCTCGCTCTCGGGCCGCGGCGGCAAGACCATCGACCTGTCCCAGTACAAGGGCCAGGTGGTCATGATCAACTTCTGGGCCACGTGGTGCGGGCCGTGCCGGCAGGAAATGCCGCTGCTCGAGGACATCTACAAGAAGTACAAGCCCATGGGCTTCACGCTCATCGGCGTGAACGTCGAGCCGGCCACCGGCGATCCGGAAGCCTGGCTGAGCAAGCTGCCCAAGCCCGTGACGTTCCCCGTCGCCTTCGACGTCGACAGCAAGGTGAGCAAGCTCTACAAGGTCGCCGGCATGCCGACGACGGTGTTCATCGACCGCAAGGGCAACGTGCGCGAAGTGCACAAGAGCTTCAAGCCGGGCGACGAGAATTACTACCTGACCCAGATCCGCACGTTGCTGAAGGAATGAAGGAGTAGATAGATGCGAATCCGCGGCCTGTTGTTGATCGCCCTCGCCGTCTCGTCGGCGGGTTGCAGCTCCATCGAGCCGTGGGTGAAGCCGTACGACCGCGAGAACCTCGCCGATCCGATCATGGCGTTCTCGAGGGCGCCGGTGTCGCAGCAATTCCTGGATCACGTCTTCGATTCGCGCGAAGGCTCGCGTGGCGCCACCGGCGGCAGCGGTGGCGGTTGCGGCTGTAACTGAGACGCCACCGCGTGAAGTCCATGGCTAACAAGCATCTCGCCGGATTCGTCATAACCTGCCTGGGGCTGGCGTCGTCGGCCTTCGGCGGCGTGCTGCCGGAGGACCGCGCCGACGTCCTCTACTTCCGTTACGACGGCGGCGGCGTGACGATCTCCGGTCCCTCGATGCTGGTGCGCAAGAGCATCGGCGAGCACGTGTCCGTGCAGGCCAACTACCTCATCGACATGGTGTCGTCGGCGTCCATCGACGTCGAGACGTCCGCGAGCCCCTACGAGGACGAGCGCCGCCAGTCGACGCTGTCCGCCGACTTCCTGCTCGGCAAGTCCACCTACAGCATCGGCTACTCGAAGAGCGACGAGAGCGACTACCTGGCGAAGACGCTGTTCATGGGCGTGAGCCACGACATGTTCGGCGACCTCACGACGATCTCGTTCAACTACTCGGAAGGCCACAACGACGTCTACCGGAACGTGAAGATCGACGACGTGAAGGTGAACGATCCCACCTTCCACCAGACGATGAGTTCGAAGAACTACAGCGTCGGCCTGTCGCAGATCATCACGAAGAACCTGATCCTCTCCGGCCAGTTCGAAGTGATCACGGACGAAGGCTTCCTGCGCAGCCCGTACCGCTCGGTGCGGTTCTTCATCGACCCGTTCAACCAGGGCCGTCAGGACGAGAAATATCCGAACACGCGCTCGAGCAACGCCGCGTCGATCCGCGCGAAGTACTTCCTGCCGTACCGCGCCGCCATCGACGGCATGTACCGCTTCTACACGGACACCTGGGGCATCGTCGGCCAG
>DATJTW010000030.1:0-3054 GCA_035502995.1 Steroidobacteraceae bacterium
TGCCCGCTCGCTGAAGAAGCTGATCACCACGGGAGAGGAACTCGAAGAACGCGGGATCGGTCTGGTGTCGCTGACGGAGAGCATCGACACGACGACGCCCGGGGGCATGCTCGTGTTCCACGTGTTCGGAGCGATCGCGCAGTTCGAGCGCGCCCTCATCCGCGAACGAACCGCGGCCGGTCTTGCCGAGGCACGCCGCCGCGGCCGCAAGGGTGGGCGTCCCCCGGCATTCAAGGCGGGCGACGTCACCGCGGCGCGCGCCCTGATGAAGGAGGGCAAGCTGCCGGTGCGCGACGTGGCCAAGCGCATGGGCGTGTCAGTCGCTACCCTCTACCGCCACCTCGGCAAGCGCGGCGCCGGCAAGGATGCCGCAGACACTGCCGTGCATGGCTAACCGCTCGAAACGCCCGCCGGGCGAGGCGCTGGTCGATCTACGTCGGCGCTTGGCACTGCTATCGCCGCGCGATCCCGCCCGCTCCGAGGTGATCGCGCGTGCGGCCGAGGCGTATGGCGTGTCGGTTTGGACGATCTATCGGGCGCTGCGCGAACTGATCCGGCCGAGATCGGTGCGGCGCTCCGATCACGGCTCAACCCGCGCAGTACCTGCCGCCATGATGGAGCGGTACGCGGAGATCATCGCCGCACTCAAGATCAGGACCTCGAACAAGAAAGGACGCCACCTTTCGACGGCGCGCGCCATCCGTTTGCTCGAGGAGGACGGTATCGAAACACCCGAAGGCCTGGTGCGCGTGCCTTTGGGTCTGCTCAAGCGCGCAACTGTCGATCGTGTGCTGCGTGTTTCAGGCTTGGATTATGCACGCGTCACACGCCCGATTGCAGCGGTACGCTTCCAGGCGAAGCGATCCAATGAGCTCTGGCAATTCGACATGAGCCCGTCCGATCTGAAGCAGGTCGAGGCGCCGCTCTGGATCGAGCAAGGCCGTGGCAAGCCGACATTGATGCTGTTCTCGGTGGTTGATGACCGATCGGGAGCCGCTTACGACGAATATCGCTGCGTCTACGGCGAGGATGCCGAGTCCGCATTACGCTTCTTGTTCAACGCTATGGCCCCCAAGCCGGAGGCCGAGCTGCCGTTCCAGGGCATTCCGACCACGATCTACATGGACAACGGCCCGGTCAGCCGTTCGAAAGTGTTCCAGTCGGTGATGGGCAGCCTCGGCGTGCGCGTGCTCACCCACTTGCCGCCGTCGCAAGCCGAGCGCCGCACACCCGCGCGGGCAAAGGGCAAGGTTGAACGGCCGTTCCGTACCATCAAGGAAGTGCACGAGACGCTCTACCACTTCCACAAACCGAAGGATGAGGCGGAGGCGAACCTCTGGATGCGTCGCGCGCTCGTCACCTACAACAATGGCGATCATCGCAGCGAGCCGCACAGCCGGATCGAGGACTGGCTGAAGCACCTGCCGGCAAGCGGCGTGCGGGCGATGTGTGCGTGGGAGCGGTTCTGCGCCTTCGCGCGTGAACCCGAGCGCCGCGGCGTCGCCGGCGACGCGACGGTCTCGGTCGAGGGCGTGTCGTACGAAGTCGAACCCGAGCTCGCCGGCGAGGCGGTGACGCTCTGGTGGGGGCTGTTCGACCAGGAGCTGTTCGTCGAGTTCGAGGGCAAGCGCTTCGGGCCATACCAGCCTTCGCGCGGCGCCATCCCACTCTATCGCTACCGCAAGTACCAGAAGAGCCGGGCGGAGGAACGCCTCGACAAGGTCGTGCAACTCGCCGATCAGCTCGGGTTGCCACGCGCCGTGGTGGCCGGCGGCGACAGGCCTTTGCCGTCCCTGCCTCCCGGCGCTGCGTCCATGCAGGTGCGGCGCACGCCCTTTCCGGAGCCGGCGACTGACGCCGCATTCGCGACGCCGTTGGCCGCCAGATTGGCGATCTCCGTCCAGCTCTCGCGGCCTCTCGGCAGCCTGCCCGAACCCGACCGCGCGTTCATCGACGCGCTGCTGGCGGAAACCCTCGATCGCGAAACCGTCGCCGCGCGTGTGCGCGAGCACTTCAGGAAAGCAGGGAGAGGCTGATGCTCGCCGACGTACAGGCGCACTTCGGACTGGCGCGGCCGTTCCATCGGGTCGGCAACTATGAGACCGAGCATCAACGCGCGCTGGTGCGCGAGGTGTGCGCCGTCGTGCAGACGGGCCGGCTGGTCGTCGTCGCCGGACTGGTCGGCTCGGGCAAGACGCATCTGCTGACCCGCATCGAGGAAGAGCTTGCGCGCGCCAACAAAGTCGCGGTCGCGAAGTCGCTGGCGGTCGACAAGCGCCGCACCTCGCTGCCGTCGCTCATCGAGGCCATGTTCTACGACCTCACGCCCGGCGATCGCGCCCAGGTCAAGATCCCCAAGCAACCTGAGCGGCGTGAGCGCGAACTCCGCGACCTCATGCGCAAGAGCAAACATCCCGTCGTGCTGATCGTCGATGAGGCCCACGAGCTGCACCACAAGACGCTGACCGGCTTCAAGCGCCTGATGGAGATGGCCGCGGGCGCTGGCGTGATCCTCTCGGTGCTGCTGATCGGCCACCCGAAGCTGCGCAACGATCTGCGCCGGCCGCAAATGGAGGAGATCGGCTACCGCACCACGACCTTCGAATTCGAGGGTGTGTCCGGCCATCGACGGGAGTTCATCAGCTGGCTGCTGAAAACCTGCGCGCGGGACGGCGTCAAACCGACAGACCTCATGGATGCGGACGCGATCGATCTGCTGGCCGAGCGGCTGCGCACGGCGCTGCAGATCGAGATGCACCTGACGCTGGCCTTCGAGCACGCGTTCCGCCTCGGCGAGAAACGGGTGTCCGTTGAGATTGTCGAGCAGGTGCTGTCGCGTGCGATCGACGAACTCGAACCAACGCTGACCCGCAACGGATACGACGCGCCCGCGCTGACCGCGCTGCTCAACGCCAAGCCCGCCGAAGTGCGCGACTTCCTCGCCGGCACCCTCGCTGGCGACCGCGCGCGCGAGTTCACCGAGCATCTGCGCGTCGCAGGCGTTCCGCTGTGATTCGGGCGGCGTCCCCCGTTGGCAGGTATTGTGAGCAGGTT
>DATJTW010000031.1:0-5444 GCA_035502995.1 Steroidobacteraceae bacterium
GGATTCGTCGCGTGTTGCTGGAGGTAGGGACTGGTTTCCGTCGCCAGCCGGTTCCGTCGCGCATCCTGCGTGTTCATGGGGTCGCTAGAATACCCGCCATGTCCGTCCCCGTCCTCAAACTCAAGCGCGGCGAAGATCGCCGCCTGCGCGCCGGCCACCTGTGGATCTTCAGCAATGAGGTCGACACCGCCGCCACTCCCCTGACGCAATTCCAGCCCGGCGACGCGGTCGCGGTGCACACGAGCCGCGACGAATTCCTGGGCTTCGCCTACGTGAATCCGCGCACGCTGATCGCGGCGCGCATCGTCGGCCGCGACCCGGCCTATCCACTCGACGCGTCGCTGCTCGTGCACCGGCTGCGCGTCGCGCAGGCGTTGCGCGAGCGGCTGTACCGCGAGCCGTTCTATCGGCTCGCGTTCGGCGAGTCCGACGGCCTGCCGGGCCTCGTGCTCGATCGCTACGGCGACATCGTCGTCGCGCAGAGCGGCACCGCCGGCATCGATCGCCTGCAGGCCGCCGTCACGGACGCCGTGCTGAAAGTCACGAACGCGAAGTCGGTTGTCTGGAAGAACGACTCCGGCGCGCGCGAGCTCGAAGGCCTGGAGAAATCGGTCGACGCGCCCGCCGAGGTCGCCGTGCGCGAGCTCGGCATCGACTACGTCGCGCCGCTCGCCGACGGCCAGAAGACCGGGTGGTTCTACGACCAGGCCGCGAATCGCGAACGCCTGCGCCGCTACCTGCCGGCCGGCGCGCGCGTGCTCGACGTGTGCAGCTACGTCGGCGCGTGGGCCATCTCCGCGCTGAAGGGCGGCGCGGCCAGCGCCACCTGCGTCGATGCGTCGGCGACAGCGCTCGACTATGTCACGCGCAACGCGCGCGCCAACGGGGTCGAGATCACCACGCTGAAGGACGACGCCTTCGACGCGCTGAAATCGCTGCAGGAGCAGGGCGCGCGCTTCGACGCCGTCATCCTCGATCCGCCGGCGTTCGCGAAGCGCAAGAAGGATGCGCCGCAAGCCCAGGCCGCGTATCGCCGCCTCAACCAGCTGGCGATGCCGCTGATCGACCGCGACGGGCTGCTCGTGTCCTGCTCGTGCTCGTATCACATGGGCGCCGACGAGCTCGAGACGGCGATCCAGGGCGCCGCGCGCCACGTCAGCCGATTCGTGCAGGTGCTCGAGCTGGGCGGCCAATCCCCGGACCACCCCGTGCATCCGGCGATTCCCGAGACGCGTTATCTGAAATCATTTTTCTGCCGCGTCAGCCGGGAATAACTAAACTACGGCCCTCATGATCCAGTACCCCGGCTTCGACAAGATCGCGCTCGAGATCGGCCCATTCGGCAGCGTCGGGCCGCTGAAGGTCCACTGGTACGGCGTCATGTACCTGGTCGCGTTCGCCGCGGCGTGGTGGCTCGGTCGCGTGCGCACCAAGACCCCGGGCAGCACCTGGAAGCCCGTCGACATCGACGACTTCATGTTCTTCGGCATGCTCGGCACGATCCTCGGCGGCCGCATCGGCTACGTGCTGTTCTACGGCATCTCGTTCTGGGAGAAGGACCCCTGGTACCCGTTCAAGGTGTGGGACGGCGGCATGTCGTTCCACGGCGGGTTGTTAGGCGTGCTGATCGCGTTCGCCATCTTCGCCGTGCGCCGCGGCCGGAAGATCGCCGACGTGTTCGACTTCGCCGCGCCGTTGCCGGGCATCGGCATCTGCGCCGTGCGCATCGGCAACTTCATCAACGGCGAGCTGTGGGGCAAGCCCACCGACGTTCCCTGGGCCATGGTCGTCGACGGCGTGCCGCGCCACGCGACGCAGCTCTACGAGGCGGCGCTCGAAGGCATCGTGCTGTTCATCGTCGTGTGGATCTACACGTCGCGGCCACGGCCGCGTCTCGCGCCGTCCGGCCTGTTCCTCGTGCTGTATTCGCTGGCGAGGATCACGGTCGAGTTCTGGCGCCTGCCGGACGAGCACCTGAACGAGGCTGCGCACGGCTACCTCGTCGGCGGCTGGTTCACGATGGGCATGCTGCTGTCGTTGCCGATGCTGCTGGCCGGCGTCGCGCTGCTCGCCATCGCGTACAAGCGGCGCGAGCCGTCGGGCAATGTCGTGGCGCAGCGCGCATGAAGCAGTACCTCGATTTCATGCGCCACGTGCGCCGGTCCGGCGCGACCAAGTCGGACCGCACCGGCACCGGCACGTTGTCCGTGTTCGGGTACCAGATGCGCTTCGATCTCGCGGCAGGTTTCCCGCTGGTCACCACGAAGCGCGTGCACTTCAAGTCGATCGCGTACGAGCTGCTGTGGTTCCTGCGCGGCGAGACCAACACGAAGTTCCTGCGCGACAATGGCGTCACCATCTGGGACGAGTGGGCCGACGCGAACGGCGAGCTCGGGCCCGTCTACGGCAAGCAATGGCGCAACTGGCCGACGCCCGACGGCCGGCACATCGACCAGGTCGCCGAGGTGGTGAAGCAGCTGCGCACGAATCCGGATTCGCGCCGCATCATCGTCTCCGCGTGGAACGTGGGCGAGCTCGACCAGATGAAGCTCATGCCCTGCCATGCGTTCTTCCAGTTCTACGTGGCCGAAGGGAAGCTGTCGTGCCAGCTGTATCAGCGCAGCGCGGACATCTTCCTCGGCGTGCCGTTCAACATCGCGTCGTACGCGCTGCTGACGCACATGATCGCGCAGCAATGCGATCTCGAGGTCGGCGACTTCGTCTGGACCGGCGGCGACTGCCACCTCTATTCGAACCACCTCGAGCAGGTCGACGAACAATTGTCGCGCGTGCCGCTGCAGCTGCCGAAGCTCGTGCTCGCGCGCCGCCCACCCTCGATCTCCGATTACGCGTTCGAGGACTTCCAGCTCGTGAACTATCAACATCATCCGGCGATCAAGGCGCCCGTTGCCGTCTGACTATGCCAAAAGCCAAGCCGAAAAAAGCCCCGAAGATCGACATGTCGTCGCAGCCCCAGCCCACGAAGGGCGGGGCGCCCATCGCCACCAGCGAGCTCGTCGAGGTGCGCAACTCTCCCGTGCACGGGCGCGGCGTGTTCGCCGTGCAGTTCATCGGCAAGGGCGCGCGCATCATCGAATACCTCGGCGACCGCGTGTCGCACGAAGCCGCGGACGCGCGCTACGAGGACCACGACGAGAACGACAACCACACGTTCCTGTTCATCGTCGACAAGAAGACCGTGATCGACGCCGGCGTCGGCGGCAACGACGCGCGCTTCATCAACCACCAGTGCGAAGGCAACTGCGAATCGATCATCGAGAACCGCCGCGTGTTCATCGATGCGACGCGCGACATCAACCCCGGCGAGGAGCTGGGCTACGACTACGAGATCGGCCGCGAGAAGGACGATCCGCCGAACGTCGACGAGATCTACGCCTGCCGCTGCGGTTCGCCGAAGTGCCGCGGCACAATGTTGTGGCCGGCGAAACGGCCGGCGCCGAAGAAGCGGAAGGCGAAACGCCGCGCGCCGGTCGCGCGGAACAACGCCCGGAACAAGAAGAAGAACCGGGGAGAACGGCCACGCCGTCGCGCCTGATCGACCAGCTCGCCGAACGCGGCTTCGGCGTGGTCGACGATTTCGTCGATGCGGACCTCCTGACCCGGCTGCGCTGGCGCTGTTCCGAGCTGCAGTCGTCGGGCGCGTTGCGCGCGGCGAAGGTGGGGCGCGGCGCGCAGGAGCGGCTGGCGCCGGAGATCCGCGGCGATTTCATCTCCTGGCTGCAGCAACCCGAACGCGACGCCGAGCAGGCGTTGCTGGCGAAGCTCGACGCGCTGCGCGTCGACATGAATCGCGACCTGATGGCGGGGCTCGAGGATTTCCAGGGCCACTTCGCCGTCTATCCACCCGGCGCCGCGTACGCGCGGCACTTCGACCGGCTGGTCGGCTCGGACGTGCGCGCGATCTCGGCGGCGCTGTACCTCAACGACGCGTGGTTGCCCGAGCACGGCGGGCAGTTGCGCATGTACCTCGGCGGCGAACGCAGCGTGGACGTGTCGCCGGTCGGCGGTCGGCTCGTGGCGTTCCTGTCGGACCGGTTCGAGCACGAGGTGCTGCCGGCGACGCGCGAGCGCCTGAGCTTCACCGGCTGGTTCCGCCGCCGGCCGCTGGAGGGGTTCGTTTGAAGCCCGTCGTCACGTTGATCGTCGCGGCGGCCGACAACGGCGTGATCGGTCGCGGCAACGCGCTGCCGTGGCATCTGCCCGAGGACCTGAAGCGCTTCAAGCGGCTGACCATGGGCAAGCCGATGATCATGGGACGCAAGACGTTCGAGTCCATCGGCCGGCCGCTGCCCGGCCGGCTCAACATCGTCGTGACGCGCGATGCTAACTACCGGCGCGATGGCGTCACCGTCACGGGTTCCGTCGAGGCGGCGCTGGCCGCGGCCGGCGCGGTGGAAGAGGTCATGGTTATCGGCGGCGCGGACCTGTTCCGGCTGTTCCTGCCGGCCGCGTCGCGCGTGCACCTGACGCGCGTGCATGGCGACATCGCGGGCGACGTGTTCTGGCCAGCGCTGGACTCCGGGTGGACGCGTTGCAGCGCCGAATCGTTGCCGGCCGATGAACGTCATGCGTATGGCATGACCTTCGAGTTGTGGGAAAAAGGCCCGTAAAAGGCGAAAAACGCTGCACGGGCACGCGGCACACGTTAAGCTCGCCGCCCTATGAAAAAACTCACCTCGATTGCGACCGCCCTGTTCTGCACGCTGTCCCTCACCGTCTGCTCGGCTGACAAGGCCAAGCCCGCGGCGGCCGTCACGCCGACCACCGAGGATCAGAAAACCCTGTACGCGCTCGGCTACCTCATGAGCCAGTCGCTCGGCACCTTCGAGCTCAAGCCCGAAGAATTCGCGATGGTCCAGAAGGGTCTCGCGGATGGTGTCGGTGGTCAGAAGGGCGTCGTGAACGCCGAGGAATACCTGCCGAAGGTGCAGGCGCTGCAGCAGGCGCGCCTCAACGTCGCCAAGGAGCGCATCGAGAAGGAAGGCGCTGACTACCTGACGAAGGCCGCCGCCGAATCCGGCGCGACGAAGACGCCGAGCGGCATGGTCATCAAGCAGGTCGCCCCGGGCACGGGCGCATCGCCGAAGGCGGAGGACCAGGTCAAGGTCCACTACACGGGCAAGCTGATCAACGGCAAGGTCTTCGACAGCTCCGTCGAGCGCGGCGAGCCCGCCACGTTCCCGCTGAACGGCGTCATCCCGTGCTGGACCGAAGGCGTGCAGACCATGAAGGTGGGCGGCAAGGCCCAGTTCGTGTGCCCGGCGAACCTCGCGTACGGCGATCGCGGTTCGCCGCCGAACATCATGCCGGGCTCCACGCTGGTGTTCGACGTCGAGCTGCTCGACATCGTCAAGCAGAAGTAGACAGGCGCTCCATCGGGGAAGGCGCGGAGGGGTTCCCTCCGCGCCTTTTTCTTTGGGTTG
>DATJTW010000032.1:0-40374 GCA_035502995.1 Steroidobacteraceae bacterium
TGCACATGGCCGCGGACCTGCCGGAGAACTACGAGCAGCGTCCCGACGCGTTCCAGTTCATCAAGGACGTGCCCACCGACTGGGAAACCTCGCGCACGCTGCAGGGCGAGATCGGCGATTTCGTCGTCGTGGCGCGCCAGCAGCGCGGCGGCGCGGACTGGTATCTCGGCGCGACCACCGACGAGAACGCGCGCTCGCTGAAGATCCCGTTGGACTTCCTGGCGCCCAGGAAACGATACGAGGCGCAGATCTACCGCGATGCGCCCGACTCCAACTACCTGACGAACCCGGCCGCGCTGGTCATCGAGAAGCGCGTGGTGACGGCGAAGCAGACGCTCGACGCGTGGCTGGCGCCGGGCGGCGGACTCGCGGTGCGGTTCCGCGCGCTCTAACTACGCGGCGCCGCCGGCGCGGGCGCGGAGTCGCGCACGCGGAACACCGCGAGGCCCGCCAGGATCCAGCCCGCGGCAGCGATCCCGAACGTGTAGACGGGATCGCCGCCCGCGACGGTGTCGAGCAGCCAGCTCAGCATCCCCGCCGCCAGCAGCTGCGGGATGACGATGAAGATGTTGAAGATGCCCATGTTCACGCCCATCTTCCGCGCCGGCAGGTTGTTGGCCAGCATCGCGTAGGGCAGCGCGATGATCGATGCCCACGCGAACCCGAGGCCGACCATCGACAGCAGCAGCCAGTCGGGATTGCGGATCGCGAGCATCGACAACAATCCCGCCGCGCCGATCCACAGGTTCAGCTGGTGCGTGCGCCGCATGCCGAGCCGCTTCACGAAGAGCGGCAGGATCAGGGCGGTCACGGCGCCGAGTCCGTTGTAGGTCGCGAACAGCACGCCGACCCAGTTCGCGGCCGCTTCGTACGCCGGGGAGCCCGGCGTCGTCGCGTGGAAGTGCAGCTTCGCGACCGCCGGGATCGTGTACGCGAAGATCGTGAACAGCGAGAACCACGAGAAGAACTGCACCAGCGCCAGCCAGCGCATCGATCCGGACATCGATTCGAGGTCGTCGATGATGCTGGTGAACGCGTTGCGGCTGCGGATGGCACTCGCCGCCAGCAGCGAGACGCCGTAGGCGATCGCGGCGACCACCAGCACGTACAGCGCCAGGCGCGCGGCGAAGTGCCACGCGGTCAGCCAGCCCGTCAAACCGATCGCGATCCAGGCGATGGCGTGCCGGCGCATGCGGTCGTTGGAGCGCTCGCCGGTCCGCTCGCCCGGATCGTCGTCGAACGCCGCGAGCTCGTCGGGTCTGAACTCCCGGTGGGTGAACGCGGATGCACACAGCGCCGCGACCAGCAACACCGCGCCGACCGCGAAAGCCACCTTCACCGATTCACTGATCGCGCCTGACGGCGCGGCGGGCGACAGGCCCAGGTGCGTCATGCCCCAGGGCAGGAGGCTCCCGACCACCGCACCGACACTGGCGAAGAACATGTACATCAGGTAGCCGGTCGCGCGTTGCTCGCCGGGCATCTGGTCGGCGACGAATGCGCGATACGGGCCCATCGTGAAATTCACCGACGCGTCCAGCAGCCACAACATCAGCATCGCGGTCCACAGCATCGTCGTGTTGGGCATCGCGATCAGCGCGCCGGCCGCGAACGCGGCGCCGGTGAGGAAATAGGGACGCCGACGGCCGAAGGCCGTCCAGGTGCGGTCCGAGTAGTAGCCGACGAGCGGTTGCACGATCAACCCGGTGATCGGGCCCGCCAGCATCAGCAGCGGCACCGTGTCGAGGCTCGCGCCGAGGTTCTGGAAGATCCGCGTCGCATTGGCCTGCGGCAGCGCGAACCCGAACTGCAGGCCGAAGGCGCCGATGCAGATCTTGCAGATCTGCCAGGCATTCAGGGTCGGCTTCGAAACCATGCGGGATGTTAGGTGGCGCGTCGCGCGCGCTCAACGCGCATACGTATTCACGCGCGCGGCACGTGCCGCTGGAAACTCTCCATCACCTTCTGCGCCGCCGGCCCCGCCAGCGCCGGCCGCACCAGCACGAGATACAGCGGCAGCTTGCGCGTGCCGCCGGACGCCAGCGGCAACGCCTTCAGCTCGCCGCTCGCGATGTCGCCGATCACGAGATGCGCCGGCATCCACGCGTACGCGATGCCGGCGCGCACCAGTGCCAGCGACGCCTCGACGCTCGAAACCGTGCATCGCGTGTTGCCGCCGAGCCAGCCGGAGTCGCGCGGATTGCGCCGGCCCGAATCGCGCACGACGGATTGCGTGTGGTGCTCGAGATCGGCGGTGGTCACCTCGGCGAGTGTCGCCAGCGGATGCTGCGCGCTGGCCACGGCGACGAAGGTCACGTCCATGAGCCAGTTGCCGAGCACACCGGGCGGCACGACCGTGCTGACGACGACGTCGGCGCGCGCGTCGAGGATCGCTTCCTCCGCGCCCGACAACACCGCGTCCTCGATCTGGATCTGCGTGTCGCTGCAGGTGGTGCGCACTTCCTGCACGATCGACAGCAGCCGCGCGCGCGGGAACGCCGCGTCGACGACCAGCGTGATCTCCGGCTCCCAGCCGCGCTTCAGCACCTGCGCGTACGACTCGACCGCGCCGAGGTCGCGGACGACCGCCCGCGCTCTCTTTAATAGAGTCTCGCCATGCGCCGTCAGCACGGCGCGCCGGCCCTGGATCTCGAGCAGCTTCACGCCCAGCGATTCCTGCAGGTTCGCGATCGCGTAGCTCACGGCGGGCTGGCTGCGATGCAGGGCGGCTGCCGCCTTGGCGTAGCTGCCCTGTTCGACGACCGCGGACAACACGGCCCATTGCTCGGCACTGGTTCGGGGGATGGCCATATCAATCAACTTATCTGATGAAACGCATCCGAATATTGCGCTTTTTAATCCGGATAGTTGAGCCTATCTTGCCCTCCAACCCAGGAGGTTCCCATGCAAGAGGTTCGCAGAAGCCACGAACGCGGTTACGCCGACCACGGCTGGCTGAAGTCCTTCCACACGTTTTCGTTCGCGGACTACTTCGATCCGCAGCACGTCGAGTTCGGCGCGCTGCGCGTGATCAACGAGGACCGCGTCGAACCCGGCCGCGGCTTCGGCGCGCACGGCCATCGCGACATGGAGATCATCAGCTACGTGCTCGAAGGCCAGCTCGCCCACAAGGACTCGACCGGGACGTCTTCGACGATCCACCCGGGCGACGTGCAGCGCATGAGCGCCGGCGGCGGCGTCGTGCACAGCGAGTTCAACCCGTCGAACACGGACGGCGTGCACTTCCTGCAGATCTGGATCCAGCCGAACGTGCGCGGCATCGCGCCGAGCTACGAGGAGAAGCGGTTCAGCGCGGAAGAAAAGCGCGGTTCGCTGCGGCTGATCGCATCGCCGGACCGCGCCGAGGGTTCGGTGCTCATCCACCAGGACGCGCGCGTCTACGCGGGGCTGTTCGAAGCGGGTGAGAGTGCGCAGCTCGGGCTCGCGCCGAACCGGCGCGTGTACGTGCACGTGGCGCGCGGCAGCGTGCATGCGAACGGCACGAAGCTCGAGACCGGGGACGCGCTGAAGCTCACCGGCGCCGAGGAGCTGACCCTGCACGACGGCGCCGGCGCCGAGGTGCTGGTGTTCGACCTGCCGGGCGACACCCAGTAAAGCGAGTAAGGGTGGTCCGCCGGGGCGGCGCGGGATTCCGCGCCGCCTATCTACCACGCGCCGGCCGCGGCGCCGGAGCGATAGGGGATTCCCCCAACGTGATGCGCGGCCGCGAAATGGTTGATGCGGTTCTCGGAGCGCCGGCGCGCGCCCGACTACAGTGCCGGGAATTCCGGAGCTCCCATGACCAGCGCCTGTTCCGCGCCCAAACGCGTCGTCTACGTCGACGACGATGACGACATCCGCCAGATCGCCAGCCTCGCGCTCGCGCTGAACCCGGACATCACGGTCGATACCTTCGAATCCGGCGAAGCCGCGCTGGCGATGCTGCCGCGGCTGATGCCCGAATTCATCCTGCTCGACGTGATGATGCCGGGACTCGACGGGCCGTCGACGCTGGCGCGCATCCGCGCGAACCCGCTGTTCGCGCACGTGCCGATCGCGTTCATGACCGCGAAGGCGATGCCGAACGAGGTCGAGCGCTTCATCGAGCTCGGTGCCGTCGGCGTCATCCCGAAACCGTTCGACCCGATGCAGCTCGCCGCGCAGGTATCGGAGCTGTGGCGCCGGTCGGCCGCTGCCAACGTGCCGGCGCTGCCGCTGCCGGCGGCGCGTCCCGGCAGCGGGCCTTCGTCCGACGAGCTGGCGCTGGCGGCGCGTGCGTCACGCCTCGAGTGGCTGCTGAAGGGCGTGCTCGAAGTGCAGACGCTGATCAACGAGGCGAACTTCGACCTAGACACGTTCATGCAGCGCGTCGTCGATTCCGCGCAGCAGCTCACCGATGCGATGGGTGCGGTGGTCGAGCTCGTCGACGGCGACGAGATGCGCTACCAGTGCGTGAGCGAGTCCTTGCGCCAGCACATCGGCCTGCGCCTCAGGCGCGCCGGCAGCCTGTCCGGCCTGTGCGTCGAAGAGGCGCGCGTGTTGACCTGCGACGATTCGGAGACGGATCCGCGCGTCGACCAGGCCGCGTGCCGGCGCGTCGGCGTGCGCTCGATGTGCTGCACGCCGCTGTTCCAGACCGGGCGCGCCGTCGGCGTGCTCAAGGTCATGAGCCGCGAGCCGCGCGGCTTCGACGCCGACGACAACTATCTGCTGACCCTGCTGGGCGGCGCCCTCGGCGCTGCGCTCGGCAAGCAGCTGGCGCTCGAGGCGCTGCGCACCAGCGAGGAGACGTTCCGCTCCGCGATGGAGAACGCGTCGATCGGCATGGCGCTGTGCACGCCGGCCGGCGGCTTCATGAAGGTCAACACGGCGTTGTGCGAGCTGCTGGGTTACGCCGAGGCGGACCTGCTCGCGACCGACTTCCAGTCGCTGACGCACCCGGCCGACCTCGACGCCGACGTGCGGCTGATGAACCAGGTGCTGGCCGGCGAGATCCGCGACTACCGGCTCGAGAAGCGCTACTTCCACAAGTCGGGCCGCACCGTCTGGGCATTGCTCAGCGTCTCGCTGGTGCGCCACCGCGACGGCGCGCCCAACTACTTCGTCGCGCAGATGCAGGACGTCTCCGAGCAACGCGAGATCGAGCGCGTGAAGGGCGAGTTCATCTCGACGGTCAGCCACGAGCTGCGCACGCCGCTGACGTCGATCCGCGGCTCGATCGGCCTGATCCTCGGCACGATGGCCGGCGCGCTGCCGAAGAACGCGAAGAACCTGCTCGACATCGCGCAGAACAATTCCGAGCGCCTGATCCTGCTTATCAACGACATCCTCGACATCGACAAGATCGCGTCCGGCAACATGCGCTTCGACATGCAGGAGAAGTCGCTGGCCGAGATCACCTCGGCCGCGGTCACCGCCAACATCACCTACGCGCAGAAGTTCGGCGCGAAGATCCGACTGCTGCCGGTCGACGAGCGCGCGCGGCTGCTGATCGACGCCGACCGCTATACGCAGGTGCTGACCAACCTCATCTCGAACGCCGCGAAATTCTCGCCGGCCGGCGCCGAGATCCTGGTGCGCACGGAGACGCTGGGCAACCGGCTGCGCGTGTCGGTCAGCGACCAGGGCGCGGGCATCCCCGTGGAATTCCGCGCGCACGTATTCGAGAAGTTCTCGCAGGGCGATTCGTCCGCGGCGCGGCGCGCCGGCGGCACCGGTCTCGGCCTGCACATCACGCGCGAGCTGGTCGAGCACATGGGCGGCCGCATCGGCTTCGATACCGAGACGAACCGCGGCACGACGTTCTGGATCGAGTTCGGCGCGCGTTAACGCGCCGCGAGCCGCGCCATGAAGTCGGCCATGAACGCGGCGGCGTCGACGTCGAGCGCGATGCGCGCATTCGGTTTGCCGCCCGGCGACGGCTTCGTCAGGCCATCCGCCTGCACCTCGACGCGCAGCGCGGTCAGTGGCCAGGCCTGGCGCGGCGCCGCCAGCTCGACGGCCAGCACGTCGAACAAAGTCGGGTTCTCCGCCTTCCAGGTGTTCGTGTGGCGCCAGATGGAGTTCAGCGCGGCCAGCGCGTCCGTCAGCGGCGTGCCGCGCGAGAACAACGCGACGCGCATCTCCGGTGACAGCTTGAGATCCGACGTCGTGTCGAGCGGCGCCACCAGCAGTGGCACGCCGGACTCGAACACGGCGCGGGCCGCGGCGACATTCGACTTGATGTTCCACTCGGGTTCCGGCTTCGACCCCGGCGCGTAGCCGCGGTGGATTGCGCCGCCCATCAGCGCGATGGCGCGGATCCGCTTGCCGATGCCGCGCTCCGACTGCAGCAGCGCCGCGACGTTCGTCAGCTCGCCGACCGCGATCAGCGTGATCTCGCCGGGCCGCGCGTCGATCCGGCTGCGCATGAACTCGACCGCGCCGCTGTCGTGCAGCGTCGGGGCGGAATAGCCCGCGGCCCAGTCCACCTGCTTCATGTACTGCGTGCTGCCCGGCGGCCCGGCATACACGGGCAACGCCGCCCAGCGCGGGCCGGCCGCGGCGAGTAGTTTGGCCGCCAGCCGCGCGCGGGCCACGGTGTCGCCGGAGACGGTGGTGACGCCCAGCACCTCGAACCCGGGCTTCGACACCAGCGCGGCGAGCGCGTAGGCATCGTCGATGTCCGTGCCGATGTCGGTGTCGAAGATCACCGGCGTCGAGGCGCCGTCCGCGGCGTCGGCCGCGTGGGCCACGATCGTGACCGACGTCAGCCCGCACAGGAGCAATAGCAACGAGACGCGCATGTTTCCCTCCGCACCCGAGTCTAAATGGGGACAGTCCCCGTTTCCCAGCAAAAGGGGACAGTCACGCGCCGCCGCGCCGACCACCCGCTAAAGATTTCGACAGCGCACAACCCGCAACGCTGGCGAACTACCGCCCGCGCGACGTCGCGCATTCCCGGAAACTCCCATGCGCCGCCATCTCCTCCTCGCCGCCCTCTGCCTCGCCACGCTCGCCCACGGCTCCGACCACCTCGACACGCCCACCGTCATCGCCGACCCTGCCGCCGACATCGGCGATCTCTACGCTTGGACCTCGCCGGGTCACCTGAACCTCGCGATGACCGTCGTCGGCGCGAAGTTCTCCGACCAGCTGCGCTACACCTTCCATATCGACAGCGGCCGCCGCCTCGGCGCGACGACGCACACGCTCGACGTCGTCTGCAAGTTCGACACCGCCAACGCGATCGATTGCCGCGCCGCGAACGACCGCGCCAGCGGCGACGCCAGCGCCGAATCCGGCCTCGTCAGCCGCGGCCAACATCTGCGCGTGTTCGCCGGCCTGCGCGACGACCCCTTCTTCAACAACGTGCGTGGCACGCGCGCCGCGCTCAACGTCGCCGGTGCCGCGTTGCCGACCGTGTCGCGCGACGCGGCCGGTTGCCCGCAGTTCGACGCGCCGACCGCGGCCCGCATCGCCGACGAATGGCGGCACACCGAGGGCCACGACGGCACCAACTTCCTCGCCGGCTGGAAAACCGCCGCGCTGGTCGTCTCGATCGATCTCCCGTTCGTCACCCGCGGCGGCGCGATGCTGGGCGTCTGGGCAACGACCTCGCGCCGCGACGGCGCCGTGATCGACCGCATGGGCCGCGCGCTCACGGGCAACGCGCTGATCGAGACGTTCGGCACCGAGGACGCCGCGAACCGCCGCAAGGAGCAGTACAACCGCGCCGTGCCGGCCGGCTGGCCCGCCTTCGCGCCGGACCTCGCCGTCAACCTGGCCATCTACGACGGCTTCGACGGCCACTGCGGCAACCAGTGGATGGTCGTGCAGAACGCCGCCGCCGCATCGCGCTACGCGGCGCTGGCCAAACTACTCGCCGACGACCGCCTGTGGATCAAGACGAGCGCGCCGCGCTGCTCGCAATATCTCGCCGCGGAATTCGACTGGCTCGGCGCGACCAACGACGACTGCGGCGGACGCACGCCGGCCTACGACGCCGTCGACACCTTCCGCGCGCTGCTGGCCAACGGCACGTTGACCGGCCTCGAAGACGGCGTCGACCGCGACGACCGCGCCACGTCGGACGCCGTGTTCCCGTTCCTGGCCGCGCCGTGAAACCGGCGCTGCCCCTCACGCTGCTGCTCATGTTCTCGCTCGCCGGGGCCGCGCACGCGCGCGGCCCCGGAACCACGAGCGGCACTCTCGCGCTGGCCAACCTCGATCACCTGATCGCACAGCGCGGCGACGATCCCGCCGCGGACGAGCTCTGGCTCACGCGCGCGCGCTTCCTCTCGGACGACGAGGCGCTCGCGCGCGGCACCGTCGCGGCCGACGCCGCAGCGCCGGACGCACCGGCGTTGCTGCGCCGCGCGCACGCCCGCGCCGCGCTGCACCGCTTCCACCAAGCGCTCGCGGATCTCGCCGCCGCCCGCACGGCCGGCGCCGCCGATTGCGACTGGCTGCCGCTCCACGACTCGATCCGCATCGCGCAGGGCGCCGCCCTCGAAGTGCTGCCGCGCGCCCAAGCCGCGGCCGCGGCCACGCCGGGATTCGCGTCCCAGGCCGCGCTCGCCACCGCGTACGCCGGCGCCGGCCGCTTCGCCGACGCCGACCGCGCGTTCGCGGCCGCGCGCGCCGCGCTCGACACCACGTCGCCGCTGCCGTACGCCTGGCTCGACTTCGCGCGCGGCACGATGTGGGCCGAGCAGGCCGGCGACGCGCGCCGCGGCGCGCGGTTCCTGCGCCGCGCGCTGGCCTATCTACCCGGCTTCGTGGCCGCCAACCTGCATCTCGCCGAGATCGAGGCCGCCCGCGGCGAGACGGCGGCGGCGGAGCAGCGGCTGGCCTCCGTGGCCGCCAGCCGCGACGCCGAAGTCCTCGCGCTGCTCGGCAGCCTGCACGCCGCCACGGACCCGGCCCGCGGCGCCCGCGAGATCGCCGCGGCCGGCGCGCGCTTCGAGGAGCTGCTGGCCGCGCGGCCGCTGGCGTACGCCGATCACGCCGCGGCCTTCTATCTCGGCGCCGGAGCGAACCCGGAGCGCGCCCGGCGGTTGGCGGCCGCCAACCTCGCCGAACGGAATACGCCACGCGCCCGCGCGCTCGCCGAACGCGCCGCACGGTTCGAAGGAGGCGTCACGCCCGAGGCCAGATAGCTATAGTCGACCCCGGGGAGTGGCATTCGGGGCGACGTGTGGTTCGAGCGGTTTGGACAGCGGTTCGGGTGGCGCCGTGGCTGGCGCTCGCGGGCATTTCCGGGTGCCAGCCGCCGCCGCCGCCAGCTCCCCGCGTATTGCTCGACCAGGAGCTCGCGGTCAGCGAGCTCGGCGCGCCGAAGCGCCTGTCCGTGTCGGACCCGACGCCCGGCTACCGTCTCATCGAGATCGACCAGTCGGCCGTCGACGTACAGCTGACGCAGTTCGTCGACGGCCAGCGGCATGCATACGACGCGCCCGCGCGCCGCGCCACCCCCGAGCGCGCCTGCGCCTTCACGCGCGGCGGCACGCTCGAGCTCATCGTCGCCACGCGCGATCGCGTCGCGAAGTCGACGAACCGCACGCGCATCCGCGTCAGCGCCGTCGACGTGGCGCGCGTCGCGCCGGGCGGCAGCGCGCTCGCCACCGAATGTCTCGAAGCCGAGGCCGGCGCCGACCACGACGACTGGCCGCAGGCGGATCCCGGCGCGCAGGCCAGCCGCTATGCCGACGCGGCGGAGGCCTGGACGCGCCTGAAACAACCGGTGCGCGCCGCGCAGGCGCAGTTGAATGCCGCGTGGATGGTCACGCGACGGATGCCGGACTCCGACGCGAACCTCGCGCGCGCGATCGAGCTCGGCGAACGCGCGCGCGCCGGTGCGCGGGCCCGCAACGATTGCGTCGGCGCGTCGCATGCAGCGTTGCAGCTCGCCGTGCCGCGCGACGTGATCGCGACGCGCGTCGCGAAGGGCAGCACGGCGTCGACGACACCGGCCGCCGCGATGTTCGCCGCCACGCGTCGGGATCTCAACGAAGCCGTCGCCTGCTACGACGCGCATGGCGCGCGCTATTTCGCGGCGGAAGCGTTCAATTCACTGGGCTCGTCCGACTACTACTCGGGCGACTACGGCGCGTCGCTGCCGCATCTCGCCGAGGCCGCGGCCCGTTTCCGCGCCATCGCCGAGCCGGAGGGCGCGACGCGCGCGTTGTCGAACGCGAACACGGTGCGCGCCGCGATGGGCCAGTGGCGCAAGGCCGCGGAGGGATTCGACGAACTGATGAAGCTCGGCGAGAACGCGGCGACCGACGCGGTGCTCGCCGACATCCTCGACAGCAGCGCGACGACGCACGTCGCGGTGGGCAACTACGACAAGGCATTGGGCGAGCTGCTGCAGTCGTCCGCGATCCACGAGAAGGCCGGCGACCTGCGCGGCCTCGCGCAGAGCCTGAACACGTTCGCGACCGCGTACGTCAGCATCGGCGACGCCGAGGCCGCGCGCGAATACGCGCAGCGCGCAGTCAGCGTGCGCGAGCGGCTCTC
The DNA here is from genome assembly GCA_035502995.1 of Steroidobacteraceae bacterium. Classification (GTDB taxonomy): domain Bacteria; phylum Pseudomonadota; class Gammaproteobacteria; order Steroidobacterales; family Steroidobacteraceae; genus CADEED01. The sequence goes on from DATJTW010000032.1 coordinate 10,501, forward strand.
GGCCGACGATCGCGCCGCCACGGAGAACGAGCAGATCGGCAGCCTGCTGCTCGAGGGCAACGCGGAGCGGCAGCTCGGCAATCTCGACGCGGCGCTGGCGGCGCACGAGAAGGCGCTGAAGCTCTCGCACGCCGACGCGCTCGGCGTGCAGGCGCGGCTCGAGCTGGCGCGCGACCGGCTGCAGATGAACCGCGTGCGCGAAGCCAAACTACTGCTCGACGAGGCCGCGGCGCGCGTGCGCCCGTCGTGGGGCACGCTCGGCGCGCAGATCGATCTCGAACGTGCGCGCGCCTTCGCGGCGGCCGGCCGGCCGGAGTCGGCGGGGCCGCTGCTGGCGAAACTGGCCGGCCGTTTCGAGGCCGCGGGCCAGCCTTCGCTGGAGATCGAGGTGCTGCACCAGCTCGCGGCCGCGCAGCTCGCGAGCGGTCAGTACGCCGCCGCGCGTCACACCAGCGACGACTGCCTGGCGCGCCTCGACGCGCTGCGCCTCGCCACCGTCAACCCGATGTTCCGCGCGCGCCTCATCGCGACGCATCGCGCGGCGTACGAGCTCAAGGTCGAGATGCTGCTCGCGGTGCGCGCGCGCGCCACCGCGCGCGAGACGCAGCGCGACGTGCTCGCCGAGATCCTCGCCGCCTCCGACACCGCGCGCGCCGGCCTCGTGCGCGAATTCGACGCCGCGCCGACCGCCGACGCGAAAGCCGCGCAGGACGGCGCGCGCGAACTGGCCGCGGAGATCGCGCTGCAGGAATTCCTGCTGCAACGCGCGGAGTACGGCTACCAGCTCGCGGCCGACGGCGCGCCGCAGCGCGACCACCTCGGCGATCTGCGCGCGCGTTTCGACGCCAGCGCGGCGCACCTGCCGCCCGCGACGTCCGGCTTCAGGAAGGACCAGTACGTCTGGGAAAACCTGCCGGCCGACACGGCCGTGCTGTCGATCGTGCATTCGCAGGCGGGATTGCGCCGCTATCTGTTCACGCGCGAGACCGCGGTCGAGTTGCCGCTGGTCGCGGCTGGTCCGGTGGTCGCCGCGTTCTCGGGCCTGCGTCGCGACGTGACGCGCGTGGACGGCGCCTCGGAGACCGCGGCGCTGGCGCTGCTGTCGCGGCACCTGCTCGCCGACGCCGCGGCGCTGCAGGCGAAGCGTCGCTGGATCGTCGTCGCGGATTCGGTCACGTCGGCCGTGCCGTTCGCGGCGCTGAGTCTCGACGCCGACCACTATCGCCCGGTGATCCTCGACCATGAGCTCAGCCTCGCGCTCACGACGCGCGATGCGCTGGCGCTGGCGCGCGCCGCGCCCGCGCAACGGCGCACGAACCTCGCGCGGGTCGCGATCTTCGCCGACCCGGTGTTCTCGCCGGTCGACAACCGCGTGACGAACTTCCGGGGCGCGTCGCAACGACCGTTCCTGCCCACGCCGCGGCTGGCCGCCACCGCGCACGAGGCGAGCTCGATCTCGAGCCAGCTCGGCGGCATCGACGTGAAGGTGTTCTCGGGTTTCGACGCGACGCGCGCGGCCGTGCTCTCACCGTACGTGAACGCCGCATCGGTGCTGCACTTCGCCACGCATGCCACGAGCAGCGACGCCTGGCCGCACGGCTCGGGCCTGCTGCTGAGCGGCGTCAACCGCGGCGGCGACGTCATCAACGGATATCTCAGCACGCTCGACCTGCTCGTCAGCCGGCGCGCGACGGACCTGGTGGTCCTCTCGGCCTGCGACACCGCGCGCGGCGAGAGCACGCAGACGGAAAACGTCGCGGGACTGGCGCGCGCGTTCCTCGGCAGCGGCGCGCGCCGCGTGGTCGGCACGTTGTGGGCCGTCGAGGACACGGCCACCGCGACGTTGATGAGCGGCTTCTACCGGCGGCTGGCGCGCGGCGCCACGGCGGCGGGCGCGCTGCGCGAATCGCAGGCCGAGATGGCGGCGACCGGGCGGTTCCAGCGCCCGGCCGCCTGGGCCGCGTTCGTGCTGTACGAGAGCGTGCGTCGGCCGTGACCGGGCGTTCCGCCCGGGTCCGCGCTCAGGGCGGACCGTGGATCACGCCGTTGTGGCTCTGCGTCGCCGACGGCACGTACGGATATTTCACCTTGCGGAACAAGTCGGGCGCCTTCGTCGAGTAATCGCCGGTCTCGAGATTGGCGATGTCGAGGATGGCGAGGCAGGACGTCTTGTCCACCGGATCCGTCAGCTGTGCGCACTCCTCCGCGGTTCGAACGTGCCAGATCATCAGGACGAACCAGTCGTGCGGTCCGTCCTTCAATTGCATCTCGAGCGGCGCGTACACGAGCACGTGCTCGGAGATGTCCGTGGCCTCGGCGTTCGCCAGGGGCGACACCGACAGCAGGAACGGTCCGTCGTAGTAGTCGCCCGGCGTCGACGGTGCGGGCTCGTCGCACAGCTGCTCGGCGGTTTCGTCGAGCTTCACCTCGACCGGCGCCTTGCCCGAATTCACCGCGCGGAAGTCGATCAGCTCCAGGTCGTTGTAGACGGCGTCGGGGTTGATGATCTCGCCGTAGCTGAGCTCGGCATTGAACTTCGTCTGCGAGCCCTTGCGCGGATAGAAACGGAACCAGGTTTCCTTCTCCCGCAGCTTCCAGTTCACGATCGACACGTGCTTGTGTCGCTGCGATGCGTCCGGCGGTGGCATCGGTGCGGGGTTGCCCGTGGACTCCGACCAGCGGCAGATGCGGTTGCTGCGCGCCAGCGTGTCGGGCAAGGCGAGGCGCGCGCCGGGTTTCGGCGCAGCAGCCTGGGCATTCACGGTTCCGCAGGCGGCGAGGGCCAGCAGCGCGGTGCAGACGGTCAGGGCGGCGGTCCAGATGCGCATGAATCTCCTCCGGCGGTGAGTTGTTTGTTCGTCCCGCGAATGTCTCTGTCGCCGCGCGGAAATTTGTCTCACTTTTTTCGCATGCGGGGATTCTCCGGCTTGCGATATCCTGAACGCCGATGGGTTCGACCGACTTTCCGTTACGCAAGGAGGATCTCGCCGGCATCCGCTCACAGCTCGAACGGAAGTGCGGCAACCCGACCATTGCCGAAGACCTGCTGAGCGAGGCGATCGAAACCTCGCTGGTCAAACTGCGCGAAGGGAAGATAGAGCGACCCGAGCAGTTGATCGGCTACGTCTACCGCGTGGCGTTGAACCACCTGCGCAATTTCCGCCGCCGCGACAAGGCGCCGATGTCGTCGGCCGAACCCCTGGAGATGCTGGAGGACGAACGCACCTCCGACGTCGCGGCGCCCATCGACCACGCGCGCTGGGCGCAGGTCGTCATGGAAGTCCTCAAGGAATTGCCTGCCGCGCGCGACCGCGAGTTGCTCGTCAGCTTCTACCTGGGAGAAGAGGACAAGGATTCCTTATGTAAGCGTCTCGATCTCGACGAGACGCACTTCAACCGCGTGATCCACCGCGCCCGCGAAAGGTTCCGGGCGCTGCTCGAAGGACACGGCCTACAACGCAGTGATTTCCTGTCTGTTGCACTGCTCCTCGTGGGATAAAAAATGGAGTCACGACAGAAGCTGGTAATGGACGCAAAGCTCATCGCCGAGCGCCATGTGATCGAGCGATACCTCGCGGGCCAGCTCAGCGAGGACGAGGCGGACGCTTTCGAGAACAGTCTCGAAGAGCAGCCCGAACTGGCTCGCGACGTCGAACGCATCGCCCGCATGAAGACCGGTTTCGCGGTCCTCCAGCGGCGCGGTGAGCTCGCCGCGCTGCTCGAACACAAGGCCCCCCGCACGAAACGCCTGGCCTGGCTCGCTGCCGCCGCGGTCGTGCTCGCCATCGGATTCGTGGCCCTGCGCCGCGAGGCACCGGAACCCGCGGCGTTGATCGCGGAATCGCTCGCGGCGTTGTCGCTGCCGTCGGAAACGCCGGTGCCGCTGCGCGCCAGCATCTCGCTGGCCCGCGCGCGCGGTGTCGGCGCGGATGCGGAGCTCTTCTCGTCCGGCACCGAACAGGGCGCGGCCGAGCTCGAGCTCGCCGCCGGTCCGCCCGGCACGCGTTACGCCGTGGAGCTGCTCGCGATCGACGTGAACGGTGCGCGTCCCGTGGCGAATCTCTCCACCACCGCCAATTCGCGCGGCGTCGTGCGCCTGTTCACCTCGCTGCACGGGCTGGCGCCCGGCCCCTATCTACTGCGGCTCACGCCGGCCGACGCGGCGCCGCCGCTCGAGTACTCGCTGGCCGTCCGTCCGCCGCGCTGACCGCGTCCTCCCGCGCCGGGCGCGGCTCCTCAGGAAAAGAAGAAGCGCACCAGGTGGAAGAACACCGGTGCGGCGAAGCAGATCGAATCCGTCCGGTCGAGCATGCCGCCGTGGCCTTCGATCATCACGCCCCAGTCCTTCGCGCCGAGGCTGCGCTTGACGGCCGACAGCGTCAGCCCGCCGAGGAATCCCATCACCACGATGACGGCCGACATCGCCGCCGATTGCAGCGGCGTGAACGGCGTGATCCACCACATCGCGGCGCCGATCGCCGTTGCGGCGAGCCCGCCGCCGACGAACCCCTCGACGGTCTTCGACGGCGACACCACGGGCGCGATCTTCGTCCGCCCGAACAGCTTGCCGAACACGTACTGCATCACGTCGCTCATCTGCACGACCAGCAGTAGATAGAACAACAGCAACGCGGCGCGCCCGCCGGGCAGCGGCAGCATCAGCAACGCCGGCGCGTGGCTCAGGCAGTAGACGGTCACCATGAGACCCCACTGCTGCTTGGCCGACCGCGACAGGAACTCCTCGACGTCCGAGCGCAACGCGGCGATCGACGGCAGCAGCAGGAACGCGTACACCGGGATGAAGATGGCGAACAGGCCGTACTGCAGCGTGCCGATCAGCGCGTACTGCGCCGGGACGATCACGAAGAACGACAGGAACAGCGGCAGGTGATCGCCGGGCCGGCTCGGCGTCAGCGTGATGAACTCGCGCAGCGCGAAGAACGAGGCCAGCGCGAACAGCACCAGCGTCGTCGTCGAGCCGAGCAGGAACGCGGCCGCGAGGATCGCGACCATGATCCACCACGCGTTAATGCGCGCGACGAGGTTGGCGACGCTCGCGGCCTTCTGCGCATCGTTCGGCCGGCGCGACAGCAGCCACGCAACCGCCGACGAGATCGCCAGCAGCGCGGTCAGGCAGCCGAACAGCCAGAAGAACTCGCGCGGGATGTCGTCGAAGAGATGCGTCACGCGGTCGCTCCGCCGGGTTGCGATGCCGCCGCTCCGCCCAGCGCGATCACCGCGTCGCGTGCGCGAACCAGGAACGCCTCCTTCGATTCGCCCGCGAGTCGCGGCAGCGGCGCGCCGAAGCGCACGGTGCAGACGATGGGCACCGGCAGCACCGCGCCCTTCGGCAGGCTGCGATGCAGGTTGTCGAGATACACGGGCACCAGCTCGACGTCCGGGAATTCGCCGGCGAGCCGGAACAGGCCGCTGCGAAACGCGGCCGGCGTCCCGCTCGCGCCGCGCGTGCCTTCGGGAAAGATGATCAGCGAGTCGCCGTCGCGCAGCGCCACGCGCAGCGGTTCCAGCGGATCGGCGGCTTCGGCCGCGCCCGGTCCGGCGGGCTCCTCGCGTTTGCGGTCGATCAGCACGGCGCCGAAGCCGCGCGTCGCGAGATATTTCTTCCAGCCGTGGCCCCAGTAATCGCGCGCGGCGATGGGCCGCGTGCGCGGCCGCAACGCGCGCGGCAGCGACGACCAGATCGCCAGCGTGTCGATGTGGCTCGTATGGTTCGCGAAGTAGATGCGCTGCGTGGCCGACGGCTGCGTGCCGATCCAGCGCGCATACGCGCCGACCAGCAGCTTGACGACCCCGACCAGCAACGCGCTCGACGGTCTCATCGCGCCTGCAGTTGATTCGCGATCGCGGAGATGCGCGTGAGGCAGGTGAGCAGCGCGCCGAACGCGATGATCCACGCCGCCGCCTCGACCATGTGGATCGTGCCGCGCCACAGGAACTCGCCGCTGCCGAGCACACAGCCCGCGGTCATCACGGCCATGCGGTGCTGCTTCGCCAGCGGCCCGCGAAAGTCCTGCGCCAGTCCGAACGTGCCGCCGAGCACGCGGATGTACGCGGTGACCGCCGCCGCCAACGCGGCAAGCCATCCCAGCCACGGAATGCCGATGACGTAACCCAGCGCGACCAGGAACAGCGAGTCTGCGACCCGGTCGGGCACCTCGTTGTACAACACGCCGACCTTCGACTTCCGCCCGCCCTCGATCGCGACCATGCCGTCGAGCAGGTTGCACAGCAGGCGCAGCTGGATGCCCGCGGCACCGGCCAGCAGGTTCCAGGGCCGCGGCAACCACAGCAGCGCGGCAGCGCCGGCGCTGGCAAACACCAGCGACAGCATCGAAATGCCGTCGGCCGTGAGGCCGGCGCGCACGCAGCCGCGCGACAGGGCGCCGGCCCAGCGGGTGGAGCGGGAGGCCAGGGGGCGGCGAGCTTCGGGAACGCTCATCTTTATGTCCATTCTCGTAGGGCGGAGCATCGTAAACATTCGCCACCCCCGCAAGCCCATGTACCATCGGCCGCGATGACTCCTCCCGTCGACCGCTACCTAGTCGCCTCGCTCGAGTTCGAGGGTGTGCTGCGTGCCTGCCTGCATCGTTACGCGCGCAACTCCGCCGACGTCGACGAGCTGCTCCAGGAAACGTACGCACACCTGCTGGCCGCCGGCGCGGCGCGCAACCGCGAGGAGATCCGCTCGATCCGCGCGTTCGCGCTGACCGTCGCGCGCAACGTCGCGTTGTCGTGGCTGCGGCATCGACAGGTCGTGCCGATCGAGCTGGTCGCCGATCTCGAGGCGCTCGAGTTGCTGGACGAGCGCGGCCAGGTCGACGAGATCGTCAACACGCACCAGGAGCTGGCGCTGCTGACGGCCGCCGTCGCGCGGCTGCCGAACCGTTGCCGCCAGGTGTTCACGCTGCGCAAGGTCTACGGCCTGTCGCAGAAGGAGATCGCCGCCGAGCTCAAGATCTCCGAGAACACGGTCGAGCAGCATCTCGCGAAGGGCATGCGCCTGTGCAGCGCGGCGCTCGCGGATTCACCGGTCGCCGAGCGTCGCTCGCCGTGGTTCGATCGCTCGCGCCGCCGCGCCACGCGCTCCTCATGAATCCTTTCTTCGAGAGCGAAGGCGACGTCATCGAACGCGAGGCCGCGCGCTGGCTGGCCGCGCGCGATGCCGGCGCCACGTCGCCGGCGCAGACCGCCGAGCTCGAACGCTGGCTCGAGACCGATATCCGTCACCGCGTCGCCTATCGCCGGCTCGAGACGAACTGGAATCGCGTCGCCAAGCTCAAGGACCTGCGGCCGCTCGATCGCGAGCTCGATGCGGACCTGCTGAAACCGCCGGCGCCGCGGCGCTGGCATCTCGCCGCTGCCGCCGCGCTGGTGCTGCTGGCCGGTGGCGCATTCTGGTTCCACCAGCGCCTCGATGGCTGGCAGACGTACGAGACGAGCATCGGCGTGTTCTCGCGCATCGTGCTCGAGGACGGCAGCGTCGTCGACCTGAACACCAACAGCGCGGTGCGCGTGCGCCTTGGCGATGCGCGCCGCGAGATCCGGCTGATGCGCGGCGAAGGCCGGTTCCAGGTCGCGCACGACAAGAGCCGGCCGTTCGTCGTCGCGGCCGCGGACGCCGCGGTGCGCGCGGTGGGCACGCAGTTCACCGTGCGGCTGCGCGATGCCTCGCGCGTCGAGGTCGTCGTTTCGGAAGGCAAGGTCGCGATCGCCGCGCCGCGCGGTGACGCGCCGTCGCTGGCCGCTGGCGAAGCCGCGCTCGTGGCGCCCGATCACGTGTCGGTGACGCAGGTGCCGCCGCAGCAACTCGAACGCCGGCTCGCCTGGACCGCGGGCCGTCTCGAATTCCGCGGCGAATCGCTCGACGAAGCCGTCGCCGAATTCAACCGCTACAACCTGCGCCAGATCCGTCTCGCCTCGCCCACGCTGGGCTCGCTGCGCGTCGGCGGCACCTTCAAGGCCACCGATCCGGAGAGTTTCGCCGCCGCGCTCGCCAGCACGTTCAAGCTGCGTGTCGCGCCCGCGGGTGCGGGCGCCATCGTCCTCAGCCCGCCGTAGTCGTCATGCTGCGCAAGCTGGTCGCATTGGCCGCGATGGCGGCGACCGCGCAGGCACAGGACGCGCCGCCCGATTTCGACATCCCCGCGCAGGACGCGGTCGCCGCGTTGACCGCGTTCGGCGACCAGTCGCGGCTGCAACTGATCTTCGACTACGACGCCGTGCAGGGCGTCGAGACGCACGCGATTATCGGCCGGCTGCGCGTCGGCGACGCGCTCGGCCGCATGTTGTCGGGCACGGGCCTGACGTTCGACATCATCAACGACCGCACGATCAGCATCGTGCGCGACGTCGAGCTGCGCAACGGCGAGGCGCGCCTGGCGCGCGATGCGCGGCGGCGCGCCACCGACGCCGACGTGACGCCCTCCGCACCGGCGCCGCGCGGCGAAGCGGCGCCGCTGCCGCCCGCCGGCGTCGACGAGATCATCATCACGGCGGAGAAGCGCGAGGAATCCCTGCAGCGCAGCGCGCTGGCCGTCACCGCGCTCGCCTCGCCGGTGCTCGAGCGCCAGCAGATCACCGATCTCAAGAGCGTGACGACGCTGATCCCGAACCTGCAGATCGGCACGAGCTCGACGCAGGCCGCCTACGATCTCGCGCTGCGCGGCATCGTCTCGACCAACCGCACCGAGATCGGCGACGCGGCCGTCGCGTTCCACGTCGACGGTTTCTATTCGCCGCGGCCGCAGGGCGCGACGATGCTGATCTACGACTCCGACCGTCTCGAAGCGCTGCGCGGTCCGCAGGGCACGCTGTTCGGCCGCAACGCGAACGCCGGCGTCATCAACGTGATCACGGCGAAGCCCGAGTTCGACGAAACGTTCGGCCAGCTCGACGTCACGCTCGGCAGCTACGAGCTGCGCCGGATCAAGGGACACCTGAACGTGCCCGTGACCGACACCTTTGCGCTGCGCGGCGCCGCGTACGTCGAGCAGCGCGACGGCTACACGAGTTTCCTGCCGGGCTCGCGCGTCAACGCGGACACCGCGCGCTACGACAACAGCGACAAGATCGCGTTCCGCCTGTCGGGCCTGTGGGAACCGAACGAGGCCTGGCGCGTGTTCGGCTCCGCCGAGCGGTATCACGACCGCGGCGCCGGCACGATTCCCGTCAGCCTGACACCGGTCGCGGGACACGGGCTGCGCTCGGCGCTGATCACGTCGCCGGGCGCGCTCGACATGCAGAACGACACGTTCCACCTGCGCACCGACTACACGCCGGGGCCCGTCGAGATGAGCTATCTATTCGGCTGGGCGCGCATGACGCGGCAGAACGTCTCGGACCAGGACGTCGGTCTCGCGTCGGATCCCGTGCTGCGCGCGCTGCCGCATCCGCCGATCGAGCCGACCTACGACGAGGAACGGCGCACCGATGCGTCGGATTTCCTGTCCACCCAGCACGAGCTGCAGCTGCGTCCCGTCGATCCCGGTGTGCTCGACTGGCTGGTCGGCGCGTTCTACTACGAGGAGCACAACTCGATCCGCTTCGACGTCGACGTGCGCGACGACCGCGGTGCGCTGCCGGGCGTCGTCGATCCGGGCGACGTGCGCTACTCGCAGTCGTTCCTGCAGCCGGACCGCACGCTGGCCGCGTGGGCCGGCTTCGGCCAGCTCACCTGGCACGTCAGCGATACGTTCCGCGCCAGCGCCGGCGCGCGCCTCACCGAGGACACGAAGCAGGATCACGGCGGCCGCAACCTCGTCTGCCCGGGACCGAACGCGACGATCGCGGATGGCGGCTTCGTGCTCGACGGCATCGCGACCGCCGATATCCCGATGTCGCCGACGCCGGATTCACCCGTCGCCGTGCCGGGGACCTGCCGCATCTCGTCGCACAACGACATCGACAAGTCCTGGTCGAAGGTCACGTACATGGGCCGCCTCGAGACGGACCTGACCGATGGCCTGCTCGCCTACGCGCTGACCAGCACGGGCTTCAAGTCCGGCGTCATCCAGGACGGCGGCACGTACGCGAACCCGGAGCAGGTCGTGAACTACGAGCTCGGTCTCAAGGCCAGCCTGCTCGACGGCACGATGGCGCTGAACTCCGTCGGCTTCTATTCCGACTACTCCGACATCCTGCGCACGCGCGTCGAGTTCGACGCCACCGGCGTGCACCAGACCGTCACGCGCAACGCGACGGCGGCGAACATCTACGGGCTCGAATCGGAGTTGCTGTGGAAGCCGTCGGCGCTGGGCACGGTGCAGGCGGTGTTCACGTGGCTGATCTCGGAGTACCGCTCGTATCCGACGATCGACACGCAGTACTACCTGGCCAACGATCCGCTCTCGCCGGTCATCGATCTCAAGGGGAACCGGCTGCCGTTCGCGCCGGAGTACACCGCCGCGCTGGTGGTCGAACGCGAGTTCGCACTGCCGAACGGTGCCCGCCTCGTGCCGCGCGTGATGTCGAAATACCAGAGCGAGATGTTCCTGACGGACTTCAACCGGCCGTCGGATCGCCAGTCCGCGTATGGGCGCACGGACGTCAGCCTGCGCTACGAAGGACGCGGCGAGTGGGTGGTCGAGGCGTTCGTGCAAAACGTCGAGAACGTCGCGGTGAAGAACAACGTCGACCTGCGCGGCAACCAGCCGGGCGCGAATGGCGTCGCCGGATTCCCGGGCGTCGCGCGCGCGTTTTTCGATCCGCCGCGCACGTTCGGACTGCGCGCGACCTACCGCTTCGGCGAGTGAACCGCGCAGACCAGCCGGTCTTCGAACAGATGACCGAGCACCGGGGCGAGCCGCTCGGCCGGCAGCGCGGCACGCTCCAGCGCCCCACCCAGCGAGGCCCCGGCCACCAGCGCAGATAGATAAGAGAAGAACTCGGGCCCCAGGCGGGCCACTTCCACACCATCGGGCCGCGCGAGGACCATACCGGCCTGAGATCCCAGCGATTGATCCACCGGCGGCGCATCGTCGACCTGGTTGGCCATCCACACGCTGAACACCGGCCACGGCGATTCGATGAGCCGCAGCGACGGCTGGAGCGCGAACGTCACGTGCTCGAGCACCTCCGGCGCGAAGGCGGCGAGCGAATCCGCGCCGATCGCCGGCACCGCGGACTCGAGCGCGGCGCACTCGCGCGCCCACTCCAGCCGGGCGAGATCGGCGAGCCAGCGGTAGTCGTCGTCGAGATGGCCGGCGAGGAACGCGGCGAAGTCGCAGCCGACCCAGTGCAGGTCGCCGCTGCGCGAGGGATGTTGCTCGCGATACAGCGCCGCCAGCTGCGCGAAGTAGTCGTCGCCGACCCGGCGCCGGACGACGGGGAACGTCGCCTGCATCGCCGCACGGAATCCCAGCGCCGAGTTGTTGCGGTAGATGGAAAAGTTGGCGGCCGGCGTCACCGGCGGCGCGTCGCCCGGCGGGCTGCTGGCGCGCAGCGCGGCGCCGAACGCTCGTTGCAACTCACGCAGCGAGGCCACGCGCGCCTCCGAGGATGTCGTCGGCGCGATGCGCCTCCGCGACCAGCACCGGCAGCGGCGGCACGTCGGTATCCCATTCGATCAGCGTCGGGCGCGGGCCGAGCCGCGCGATCGCGTGTGCGTACAGATCCCAGACGGCGTCGCAGACGTGCGAGCCGTGGTCGTCGATCAGCACGCCGTCGCGCTCCGCGTGGCCCGCGAGATGGATCTCGCCGACCGCCGCGGCCGGCACGCCGTCGATGAAGGCGCGCGCGTCGCTGCCGAGATTGCGCGCGCTGACGTAGACGTTGTTGACGTCGAGCAGCAGGCCGCAATCGGCGCGCTCGACCAGGGCCGCGAGGAATTCCCACTCGGTCAGCGCCGAATGTTCGAACGTGACGTACGCGGAGACGTTCTCGATCAGCAGCCGCCGGCCGAGGAAATCCTGTGCTTCGCGCACCTGCGCGGCCAGCCAGTCGACGGCCTCTTCGGTGTACGGCAGTGGCAGCAGGTCGTTGAAGTGTTCGCCGTTCGCGTGGCCCCAGCAGGCGTGCTCGGAGACCAGCGCCGGTTCGAACCGGCTCACGGCGCGCTTCACGCGCGCGAGGTGCTCGCGGTCGAGCCCGTCGGCGGAGCCGAGCGCGAGTCCCACCCCGTGCAACGACAGCGGGTAGTTAGCGCGCGCGCGTTCGAGCGCGCGCACCGCGGCGCCGCCGTCGTGGAAATAGTTCTCGGTGTGCGCTTCGAGCCAGCCGACCGGCGGGTTCGTGCGGATGTCTTCGTGATGGATCGACCTGAGGCCGATCCCGGCGCGCGCCGGAACCGGCCCCAGTGGCACACCTCGTGGGTCGAGGCGTGACATGCGGCGTTACATCGCCTTCTTTTCAGCCATGGCGACCTTGCCGCCCATCTTCTCGCACTCGCCCTTCGCGACGTACTTCCACTCCTTCGGGTCCTTTGCGACCTTGCTCTGGCCCGCGCAGGAATGGTTGTTGCCGGCGCAATCGTTCTTGCCCGCGTCGGCGACGCCCAGGCACTTTTCCTTGCCGGCGTGATCGTCAGCGGCCGAAACCGCGGCGCTGCCCAGCGCGAGCAGGCTGCCGACGGCGGAGGCGATGGCGATGGTCTTCAGGTTCATGAGACTTCTCCAGGGTTGTCGTTGTTGGAATCACTCACCGGGTATCCAGACCCGAGATACCGGCGGTTTATTACGCCGGCCCGAGGAGATCGTCCACCCCGGCTTCCACGCTGACAGTTCCTGTCCCGAAACCGGTATGCTCGCGACACGCCGTGACTCCATGACTTCGGCGGCCTCGATGGCCTGCCGCCTGAGCGCCGGGGTCTGAGGGCCAAGACTTCGTCTTGGCCCTTTTTTTATGTTCCGGCGCCGGTTCTTTCGACGTCCGCCGACGCGAGCTGTTTTCTTGGCGGCTGCCGCCGCGACATCAAACGGGCCCGAAGCGGGCCCGTCCGTGAGTAGTTCGGGACTTCGTTGCGAAGTCTCAGGGCAGCTTCACCACGTCGCCGACGAACGCCACGCCGCCGGTCACGTTGCCGGCGCCGCATTCGTACTCGGTCTCGCTCGAGAACTCGATGCTCTTGTAGTTGCTGCGGATGTTCACGATGGCGTTGCCGCCGACGCGCTGGGCGTACTGCGTGAACGTGATCATCGCGGACAGGAACGCCCACTCGCAGCCTTCGATGTCCGTCTTGTTGAAGAAGTTGGTCTTCTTGTTGGTGCGGGCCGGACCGAGTTGCGCGGTCGGCTTCGCGTGTTTCTGCGCGCCCCAGAACAGCTTGATGCCGGGCGCGAGCTGGCCGGAGGCCTGGGCCTTGGCGAGCGCGGATTCGAGCGGGAATTTCGAGCGCGTGTCGCGCGCATCGGCGACGGGCGTCATCAGCAGCACGGCGGCCACGGCCGCGCCCGACGCGAGGGCGGACATCTTCCGGACGAAGGGGTTGGTCACGAGAGTTCTCCTCATCTTTATTGGGGTCTGGCAAAGATCAACGACGTGTTGATCCCGCCGAACGCGAAATTGTTGTTCATCGCCAGGCCGACCTCGAGCTGGCGCCCGTCGCCGAGCACGTAATCGAGATCGCCGCAGCGCTCGTCGACGGTCTTCAGGTTGCGCGTCGGCGCGAACCAGCCGCCGTGCATCATCTTGATCGTCGCCCAGCTCTCGAGCGCCCCGCAGGCGCCGAGCGTGTGGCCGAAATGGCCCTTCAACGAGCTCACCGGCGCCTTCTGGCCGAAGATCCTGAAGGTCGCCTGTGACTCCGCGATGTCGCCGTGTTCGGTCGCGGTGCCGTGCGCGTTCACATATTGAACGGCCTCGGGGCCGATGCCCGCGGACTCCAGCGCCATGCGCATGACGCGTTCCATCGTGTTCGTGTTCGGATGCGTCACGTGGTCGCCGTCCGAATTGGAGGCGAAGCCCAGGATCTCGGCGTAGATGGGCGCGCCGCGCGCGATGGCCCGCTCGCGTTCCTCGAGCACCAGCGAACACGCGCCTTCGCCGATCACCAGACCGTCGCGCGCCTGGTCGAACGGCGCGGGCGTGGTCTTCGGCGCATCGTTCTTCGTCGACGTGGCGTACAGCGTGTCGAACACCGCGGCCTCGGAGACGCACAGCTCCTCGCCGCCGCCCGCGATCATCGCGTCCTGCAGCCCGAACCGGATGGCTTCGTACGCATAACCGACACCCTGGCTGCCCGACGTGCAGGCGCTCGACGTCGGGATCACTCGGCCCTGCAGGCCGAAGTGCACGCCGATGTTCACCGCCGCGGTGTGACCCATCATGCGGATGTAGGTGGTCGCGTTGATGTTGCCGGACTCGCCGGTGGTCAGCATGTTGCCGAAGTCCTTGATGGCGTCGGTGCTGCCGGTGCTGGAACCATAGGCAACGCCGACGCGCCCGGATCTCAGGAACGGATCGTCCTTCAGCCCCGCATCCCCGAGCGCGACCTCGGTGGAGCGCACGGCCATCTGCGCGATGCGGCCCATCGTGCGGATGGTCTTGCGCGTGTAGTGAGGCGGCAGCGTGAAGTTCGTGACCGGCGCGGCGAGGCGCGTCAGCAGGTCCGGGTATTTCTCCCAGTCGGGCATGCGCTGCACGCCGCTGGCGCCGGCCTTGAGGTTGCGCTCGATCTCGTCCCAGCTCTGTCCGAGCGAGGTGACGCCGGACATGCCGGTGATGACGACGCGCCGGCCGCTGGGCGGATTCGCCGCCATCAAACCAGTCCGCCGTTGACGCCGATGACCTGGCGCGTGATGTACGCCGCGTCGGCGGACATCAGGAACGCGACGATGCCGGCCACTTCCTCGGGCTCGCCGACGCGGCCGGCGGGGATCAGCTTCAGCGCTTCTTCGATCGGGGCGGTCGCGGTCATGTCGGTGCGGATCAGTCCGGGGGCTACGCAGTTGACGGTGATCTGGCGGCTCGCGAGCTCGATCGCCAGCGCCTTGGAGGCGCCGATGATACCCGCCTTGGCGGCGCTGTAATTCACCTGGCCGCGATTGCCGGCGACCCCCGAGACCGATGACAGCGTGACAACGCGTCCGGGCGCCCGGCGGCGGATCATCGGCATGATCAGCGGCTGCAGGACGTTGTAGAAGCCGTCGAGATTCGTGCCCAGCACCTGGTCCCAGTCGTCGCCGGTCAGCGCCGGGAAGGCGCCGTCGCGCGTGATGCCGGCGTTGCAGACCACGCCGTAGTACGCACCGTGCGCGGCGATGTCGGCGGCCAGCGCGGTGGCGGCGGCGTCGCGGTCCGCGACGTCGAAATGCACGGCCCGGGCGGTCGCGCCCGCCGCCGCGCAGGCGGCCAGCACCTCGTCGAGTGCCGCCGAGGGCGCGCGGCCGTGCACGACCACGGAAAAACCCGCGCGCGCGAGGCGCAGCGCGATGGCGCGGCCGATGCCGCGGCTGGAGCCGGTGACGAGGACGGTGTCAGTCATGCGCGGCCGCCGCGAGCAGGGGACCGAGATCGCGCGGCCGATAGGCTTTCAGCGTGCACTCGGCGACGTCGCGGCCGGCGAGTGCGAGGCGGCAGTCGTACGCGGCGAAGTCCTCGTCGTCGCGCATCGCGATCTTCACGTGCACGTCGAGCGGCGTGCCGAAATCGAAATAGTCCATGGTGCAGCGATAGTACCGCGTCCCGATCAGCAGCCCGATCGACGGCCGCTCGCCGCGCTGCACCTGCTCGATGCCACCGAACGCCGACGCCGCCTGCGCCATGTATTCGACGCCGACCCAACCGGGCACTCCGCGCGCGTCGGCGAACACGTCGCCGGCCGCGGGCACGACGCGCGCGTGCAGCCAGTCCGCGCCGTAGGCGACGATCCCGCCGAGCAGGCTCAGGCGGCCGCGATGCGGCACCAGCTCGTCGACGCGGTAACTCTCGCCCGTGCGGATCATCTAGTTAGCCGAGGTGTCGATGGTCAGCGAGTAGTCGAACTCGAAGTTCACGAACCACAGGCGGCCGGTCCAGGGATCGCCGCCGGCGTAGTGCACCTCGGCGAGCAGCGCATCGCCGCGCGTGAGGCGGCGCAGACCGGCGAACGGTTCGGTGACCGTCAGGCCGCGCTCGCGGAACGCGGCCTGCACGGCCGGCAGCGGCCACAACGCGAGCTGCATGTCGGCGAGCACCCGCTCGGGGTCGAGCGCACCCGGCACGAACGGCGACTTCTGCGCGTCGAGGGTCTTGCCGTCGTAGCTCG
Organism: Steroidobacteraceae bacterium; assembly: GCA_035502995.1. Classification (GTDB taxonomy): domain Bacteria; phylum Pseudomonadota; class Gammaproteobacteria; order Steroidobacterales; family Steroidobacteraceae; genus CADEED01. The sequence goes on from DATJTW010000032.1 coordinate 26,702, forward strand.
CGCTGAACACGCGCTGGCCGGTGGCCGTGACGCCGACCACGTCGAGCCTGCCCGGCACCACCTCGATGGCCGTGCGCAGCACGATGGACTTCGCGCCATACGCGGCGTGGATGACCTGCGCGGCGTTGCGCGTGCCGACGGCATCGGGCGGCGCGAGCGCCGGGTGCGCGGCATCCGGCGGCGCCGATTTCTCGCTGCGCGGCGACGGAGTGGCGACTCGCGGCGCGGACTGGCAGCCGGCGAGCACGATCGCGGCGAGCGTGAGGAGGGCGGCGCGCACTAGTGAGGCCGCGGCCGGGCCGCGAGCGCGATCAGGAAGGTGTACGCCACGCCGAACGCGACGGTGATACCGATGGAGCGCACGAAGGGCACCGAGGAAAAACCGAGCAGGCCGAATGATATCAGCGTGGTCGTCATCGACAGGAATACGGCCAGCACCGCCTGGTGGTTGCGGCCCTCGCGCAGGATGATCGCGTAGTCGACACCAAGCCCGAGCACGAGCAGCAGCGACAGCACGTGGAACAGGTTCACGGGCTCGTGCATCCAGCCCAGCGTCGCCAGCGTCAGTGCCAGGCCGGCGGCGGCCGGCAGCGCCGTGCGGACCGCGGCGCCGTTGCGGTAGAACACCAGCAGGCAGGCCAGCATCACCGCCAGCACCACGAGCATTAGCCAGCTCGCGATGCGGCGGTATTCGCCGAGCACGTTCGAGATGTCCGCCACCTGGTCGACGTAGTTCACGCCGGGCAACGCCTCGACCGCGGCGCGCACGACCTCGGGCGCGGTGTTGCCGTCGAGCAGCACCACCGCGGCGTGGTCGGCGCCCTCCTCGCCGGACAGCGCGCCTAACCACAGGTGCCGCACCGGCGCCGACAGCGGGCTCGCGAGCCAGTGCGCCGGCGTCAGGAATTTCCCTTCGGCCGCCGCGAACTCGGCGCGCCGCGCGGCGATGGCGTCGGCCGCGAAACCCAGCCGCGTCATCACGCGATCGAGCGCGCCGCCGGGCGCGTAGACCTCGCGAGCCAGCAGCGCGCGGTCCGCGGTCTGCCGTTCGACGGAGACGAGGCTCGGACTCGCGCTCAGCGCGCCCTTGATCGCCTGCCGTTCGACGAGATCGTGCAGCACGGGCTCGAGCGACTCGAGGCGGCGCAACACGTCTTCGGGCGTCGGCGCGGTCACCAGCACGAAGCGCGTGTCGAAACCGATGCCGAGCAATCCGCGCACCTTCTGCTCCGACGCGACGAGATCCGGCGGCGGGCGCTGCAGCGAGCGCACGTCGTCGCGCGGCTCGAGTTGCGCGAGACCGGCGATGCCGAACGCGGCGACGACGGCGACCAGCGCCACGATCGCGAGGCGCGGCAGGCCGTTCTCCAGCCGCCGCTCGGCCAGCGCCGCGATCCAGCGCGGCACCGCGCGCGGCGACGTCGACCGCTCCAGCTTCAGGCGGCGGAAGCCGACGCTCAGCAGCTCGAGCATGCGCGGATACAGCAGGATGACGACGGCGCACGCGGTCGCGAGGCCGACCGCGGAGAACAGCGCGATCTGCCGCAGGCCCGGGATCGGCGCGATCAGGAACGTGAGATAGCCGGCGACGGTCGTCGTGCAGCCGAGGATCAGCGCGGGGACGATGTCGTGCGGTGCCGCGTCGCCCGCGGAGGGCATGCGGTTCACGAAGTAGTGCAGCGCGTAGTCGACGGACACGCCGATGAGGCTGGTGCCGAACGTCAACGTGAGGATGTGCACCTCGCCGAACACGAAGTGGCACGCGGCGATCGCGGAGCAGGTGGCGATGCCGATCGTCAGCAGCGTGACGATCAGCGGCCGCACCTGGCGGAACACCAGGATGATCAGCAACACGACGGCCGCGAGATCGAAGCCGCCGAAGATCGCGACCTCGGTCTGCGCTTTCGAGGCCGCCGCGGCCGCGTGCAGGATCACGCCGGAGCCGCCGATCTCGACGTCGGGCGACACGGCGCGCGCCGCGGCGCGGGCCGACGCGATCGCGTTCATCACGTCGTGGTGCGTCTCGGTGCGGTACGGATCGCCGGCCGCGGCGGCGCGCACCAGCGTCCAGGCACGGCCGGCGGCGGCGTCCTTTTCATCCGCGGCCTCGCGCACGACGAGGATGTCGCCTTCGAGCCGCGCGCGCCCGGAGCCGGGCAGCTCCTCGGCGAACGCCGCCGACGCGATGCCCAGCGGATCTTCCGCGATGCCGAACGGGCGCGTGAACCCGAGCGGCGTGTACGCCGCGCGCAGTGCGTCGCGCTCCAGCGCCGCGACGTTGCCGCGTGCGAGCCAGTCGCGGTCGCGCGCCGCGAGCAAGGCGCTGCGCAACTCGCGATCCGCGCGCGCGGCGGCGATGTAACGGTCGTCGACCACGTAGTCGACGCGCGCGAATGCGCCGGATCGCCGCAGCGTGTCGGCGACGGCTAGTCCGGTCGCGCGCAGTTTCTCGCGCGAGGCGGTGCCGACCATGAAGATGAGCTCGCGGCTCGAGCGGTCGGCGAACCGCTTGACCGCGTCGAGCTGCACGCGGTTCTCGGCGGTCGACGGCAGCAGCGCCAGCAGGTTCGTCTCGACGCGCATGCGCGGCACGACGACGAACGCGAACACCGCGAGCAGCGCGAGAACGGCGAGCGATGCGATCCGGAACCGCATTCAGAAGCGGCGGCGTTCGTCGGCCGTCAGTCCCGCCGCGTCGTAACGCACGGCGCGCAGCTCGATGGTGGTGCTGTCGCCGTTGGCGTCCTGCAGCACCACGCGTTTCACGGTCGCGTCACCCTCGAGGTCGGCGCGCTTGAAGACGCTGCCGAGCGCGGCCGTCTTCGGCGTCAGCTGCAGCTGCCAGTCGGCGCCCTTCGTGTCGATGCCGGACATCGCGAAGTCCTGCGACAGCGACTGGAAGTCGAGCGCGAACAGCGCGAAGAACACGCGCGAGACGACGGTCAGCGCCGGCTGGTCCGCGGCGGAGATCTGCAGCGTCTCGCCGCCCTCGTCGCGCTGCGTGATGCGGTCGTGCGTCAGCACGAACTGCGAGTCGAACGGCTGGCGCGTGTGCCACTCGATGCCCAGGTCGCGCGCGAACAGGAAGTCGCCGTCGGACTGCAGCGGCTTCGACAGGCCGGCGAGGCGCCGCTGCTGCACGAACTCGCCGCGCACGACGCGCGCGTTCGCCAGCGACTTCGCGGTGTCGCGCGTCAGCGCCGCCAATTGCGCGGCGCTGGTCACCGGCTTCGCCGGCGCGCTGGTCACCGCGGCCGCGGGACTGCCCGGCTTGGGCCTGGCCGATTCGGATTTGGCCGCTGCTGCCGTCGGCGCCGGCGTGGCCGCCGCCGCCCGGCCCATCAAAGCCGCGCCCGTGGCCACGATCATGGCCATGACGGGCAGCAGGATCCGCGCGCCGCTGCGCATCAGCCCGCCGCGAGCCCGAGCCGCTCGAACAGGATGTCCGGTGACTTCAGCAACATCTCGCCCGACTTCAGGTCCACGGCCACCTGGATGGTCGTGCCCTTGCACACGCGCAGCCCGTCGACCGTCGTCGCGAGATAGTCGATGCGCAGGCGGTGTTCCCACTCGCGCAGCGTCGCCGCGACGTTCAGCGTCTCGCCGAATTTCGCGGCCTTCACGTAACGCAGGTGCATGTCGATGACGGGCCACGAGTAGCCCGAGCGCGCCATGTCGTCGTAGTTGTAGCCGAAGGTCTCGAGCAGCGCGCAGCGCGCGATCTCGAAGTACTTGGCGTAGTTGCCGTGCCACACGATCCCGACGGGATCGAGATCGTGGAAGGGCACCTTGAGCGAAATGCTGTGTGAGCGAGCGGCGGTCATGAATGAAGACGCCGCGCGATCAGGCGCGGCGCGCGCCACAGCATGCCGAAGAAGAGCCGCGTGTGCATCCACGAGATCAGCACGTTGTCGCGCCACATCCGGAAGTGCGAGACGCCGTCGAGCGGATAGGTGACGCTGGTCGGCATCGACACGACGGACATGCCGGCCCAGACCGCGCGCACCAGGATCTCGGGGTCGAACTCCATGCGGCTGCCGAAACTCTCGCGGCGCGAGAGTTTCATGATCGGCGCCAGCGGATAGACGCGGAAGCCGCACATCGCGTCGTCGATGACGCCGGACAACGTGTTCACGCGCACCCAGAACGTCGTCAGCTTCCGGCCGATGCGCCGCGCCGCGGGCGCGCTGGCGTCGAACACCGGCACGCCGGTCACGATCGCGTCGGGATGCGCGCGCGCCAGCCCGGCAATGCGCGGCACGGCGGCGAAGTCGTGCTGGCCGTCGGCGTCGATCTGCAGCGCGTGCGTGCAGCCGGCCGCGAACGCGGCGGCGAAGCCGGTCAGCACGGCGATGCCCTTGCCGCGGTTGACGGGGCAGCGGATCACGGTGAGCCAGGCGGATTCCTCGGCGGCCAGCGCCTGGAGCACCGGCCCGCAACGCGCATCGCTGCCGTCGTCCACCAGCCAGCACTCGTACCCGTGACCCTTCAGCGCCGCGATCGTCTGCCGGATCGCGTGTTCGTGGTTAAAGAAGGGGACGATCAGTCCGAGCCGCATCATCCGAGAATTCTATGCGTCCCTGCGAACACGCGGCACCGGCATGCGAATACGCGAATTCGACGCCGCGACCGTCGCGGGTCGGCGAGAGATCGAGCGCCAGCCGCGCCGGCGCCTGGATGACGCGCAGGAACTTGAGGGAACGCAGGCCGCTGACTCGCGGCGGCAGCGACAGGTGCTCGCGCGCCAGCCGGATCGCCCAGTCCACCTGGGCCACGGCGGGCAGCATCGGCGTGCCGGGGAAATGACCGTCGAAGACGACGCTGTCGGCGGAAAGATCGAGTGAAAAGCGCAGGCCGTCGCCCGACGGGACGGGCGCCGGATGCGCGGGCAGCGGGGTCACGCCGCCGCGGACTTGTTCTGGATCAGCGCGTGGATCGCGTTGACGGCATCGCCGACCGTACGCACGTGGCGGAACTGGTCGGGCTGGATCTTGCGACCGGTGATCTCCTTCAGGCGGAGGATCAGGTCGATCGTGTCGATGCTGTCGATTTCGAGATCGTTGTACAGGTGCGCGTCGAGCGTCACCTGCGCCGGATCGATTTCGAAGAGGTCATGCAGCACGCCGCGCAGCTGTTCGAATATTTCTTGTGTGGATTGCACGGGTCTCGTCCCTTTTAACGCCGCGAATTATAACGAATCGTCGCCCGCAATCACCCACCCGGCCGTGTCTCCGGTCTCAATTTTTCCCTCCGGACTGTTGCGCGACGCTGACGTCGAACCCCTTTTCCAGGGCCTGCGTGAGGTGCCGCGCCGCCAGCGGCTGGGGTTCGCCGGCGGCGAGGAACGGGGCAATGGCGATGGGCTCGCCGACCGCGAGGATCCAGTGCGGGCGGCGTGGCGGCACCCGGTACCACGCATTTCCCTTGTAGAGGGTGATGGGTTCGCAGGTGATGGTCACGGGCCGCAGATCGCGCTGCGCGGCCAGCGCGATCTGCGCGGCGCCGCGGTGAAAGGAGGGGGGCTCGCCGGGCCGGGTACGCGTGCCCTCGGGGAAGACGACCAGCGAGCGGCCTTCGTGCAGCGCGCGCACGCAGGCGGCGACCAGTCCTTCGCCGGTGGCATTGCTGATGTAGCCCGCCCAGTACACGGGCCAGCGCAGGAAGACGTTGCGCCACAGCGCCTGCTTCACGATGCAGTCGACCTCGGGCATGAGGCCGACGAGGAACACGACGTCGATCAGCGTCGGGTGGTTCGCGATCACGAACTGGCCGCGCGCCGCCAGTTTTTCGCGGCCGCGTATTTCGTACGTCAGCAGTCCGAGTGACTTCATCAGCCACACGAAGAGCCGCATCGACGCCGACACCGCGCGCTGCACGCGGGCGACCGCGACCCGGGAATTCCGGCTCGACAGCCGCAGCAGCGGCCAGGCCGTGAAGCCCATCAGCACCGCGCCGAGGCCGAAACACGCGAAGGAGAAGCCGGTCGCGAAGACCCGCCAGGCGCGGTTCGGCAGGCCGGAATCACTCAAGCGCGTACGTTCCCTCGATCTCGACCAGCAGCTCGCGGCGGCAGATGTCCGCGCGCAGCACCAGCGGTTCCTGCGCCGGCGCGAACAGCCGGCGCACGCCGGGCAGCAGCGTCGCGTAGTCGGCGGCGCTGCGCAGGTAGACCTTCAGCGATTCCAGCCGCACGCTCGTCGCGCGCGGGCGGCCGACGTCGGCGCTCATCGCGGCCTCGACCAGCGCCTCGAAATTCCGCGCGGTTTCCTCGAGCTGCGCCCCGGGGTCGCCGAGATGCAGGCTTTCGTGACCGACGATGCTGGCCGTGCCGGAGACCAGCAATTGCGCGCCGGAGCCGTTCGCCACCAGCGCCGCGCGGGCGAACATCGGGCTGCGCAGCCCATACCGCGGCGGATACAGCGCGGCGCTGACCTGGCGCGGATTCTCGATCTGCGTGCCCGGCGCGCGCCCGGCCAGGCAACACAACACGAACCCGCCGGCCTCGCTGCCGAGCGCGGAGGCGGCCGGCAGATTCTGCTCGACGCCGCTCGACAACCCGACCGCCGCGTACCGGCCGGCATTGAAGCGCCGGTAACGCTCGGCCTCGCCCTCGCCGTGGGTGATGCCGGCCAGGTAATTCCAGGCGCGCAGCCAGTAAGGGTAGCCGCGGCTGCGCATCAGGTGATCGAGGCGCAGGTAACTCGAGCGCGTGACCTTCTCCATGTCCGCGCATTGCTCGAACGGCACGAGCACGCTGGCGAACAGGTACTGGCCATCCTCGGCCCAGGCGACGTCGCGGCTGCGGCCGGTGTGCACGGGCGCGTCGGTGCTCCAGCGCTCGACGCGTTCGTCGCCGCCCAGTTGCGCCAGCGTCACGGGAATGTGGCGCGGATCCCCGTCGGGACGCGCATCGAGACCGAACCGGAATTCGGCCAGGGACGGGCGGTCCGGCGCCGAGTTCGGCAAAGCGTGGTGTACGTGCAGCATGGTTCAGCGGATCATGCGATCATTCGCGCCCGTCAAAAATTGCATTGGAATCCTGATGATGTCTGAGCAAGGCAGCGCGTCCAGCGCACCTCGCGTCGCCCCTCATCCCCTGCTGAAAAGCTATTACGCGGATGAGCCGGGCCGCAAGCGTCGCGTCAACGAGATGTTCGATTCCTCCGCGCCCCACTACGACTGGATCACGGGCGCGATGTCGTTCGGCACGGGTCGCTGGTATCGCGGCGACGTGCTGAAGCGTCACGGCGTCACCGCCGGCACGAAGCTGCTCGACGTGGGTTCGGGCACCGGCGTCATCGCCGCGCTCGCGCAGCAGATGGTCGGGCCGACGGGTGTCGTGGTCGCGGTCGATCCGTCCGAGGGCATGCTGGCCGAGGCGAAGAAGGCGGGTGTGCGCGACACGCGGGTGGGACGCGGCGAAGCGCTGCCCGTCGGCGACGCCGAGTTCGACATCCTCACCATGGGTTATGCGCTGCGCCATGTCGAAGACCTGGTCACCACGTTCCGCGAATACCGTCGCGCGTTGAAGCCGGGCGGCAAGGTGCTGCTGCTCGAGATCACGCGCCCCGAGGGCCGCGTGCACTACGCGTTCCTGAAGTTCTATCTCAAGCACGTCGTGCCGAAGATCACGCGCCTCGTGCGCCGCTCGCGCGAGGCCGAGGAGCTGATGCGTTACTACTGGGACACGATCGAGGCCTGCGTGCCGCCGGCCGACATCCTGGCCGCGCTCTCGGCCGCGGGATTCCAGGACGTGAAGCGTCACGTGCTGAACGGCATGTTCAGCGAATACTCGGCCACGCGGCCGGCCACCGGGTCGGCGAACGATCCAGGAGCGTCTTCGTGAGTGCGCTGACCACCGATGAGCGACAGATGGCCGAGGTCATCGTGTCGGCGCTGAACCTCGAACACATCCAGGCCGAGTCCGTGGATCCCGCGATGCCGCTGTTCGGCCAGGCGAATCCGGGCTGGGGCCTCGATTCGATCGACGCGCTCGAGATCGTGCTCGCCATCCAGCAGAAGTACGGCGTCGAGCTCAAGGCCGACGACGCGTCGGTGACGCGCGCGTTCGCGTCGCTGCGCGCGTTGACGCAGCTGGTCGCGGAGCGCCGCGCGGCCTGACCGCCGAATGACCAAGACATCGCGCGCGCTGCTGGTCGCGTGCTGTTTCGTGGCGAGCTCCGTGCTCGTGCACCTCGCCGTGATGAATCCCGCGCCGCTGCTCGAGTGGGCGGCGCTGTGCGCGCTGCTGTTCGTGCCGTTCAGCATCCCGCTGGTCGAGTTGCGCTGGCGCGCGTGGCTCGTGTTCCTCGCCTGCTGCGCGGCGGCCTGGGCGCTCGTCGAGACGGTGGGCGGACGGCCGCTGCTGTACGCGCCGTCGATCGTGATCCCGGCCGCGTTGTGCTGGTTCTTCGGCCGCACGCTGCGCGCCGGCCGCCAGCCGCTGGTGACCGCGGTGGCGCTGGCGGCGCGCCCGGCCACGCCGGACTATCTACTGCGCTACTCGCGCGGCCTCACCGTGCTGTGGACCGGCCTCTTCGCGGCGATGGCTGCGTGGGATCTCGGTCTCGCCCTGTTCGCGCCGCATGCGGCGTGGACGTTCATGGCGAACGGCGCGAACTACCTCGTGATCGGCCTCGCCGTCGGCGGTGAATACCTGTACCGGCGGCTGCGCTTCCGCGACTACGACCATCCCGGTTTCGTCGAATACGTGAAGATCGTCGTGCGCGCCGATCCGCGCCGGATGTACGGCGGATGAGCCTCGCGTACGTCCGCGCCGCGCCGGATTCGATCGCCGCCTGGCGCGCGGGCGCGGCGGTGACGCGGGCGCAGTTCGAGGGGCACGTCGCCGCGGTCGCGCGCGCGCTGCCGGACTCGCGCTGGATCGTGAACCGCTGCGCGAACCGTTATCACTTCGCCGTGACGTTCCTCGCGGCCTGCCGCCGCGGCGCGACGAACCTGCTGCCGCCGGGCGTGGGCGCGCAGGCGACATCGGGCCTGCTCGATCAATACGCCGGTGCGTTCCTCGTCGAAGACGCGTTCGTCGTCGCCGCGCTTACGGAGGCGCCGCCGCTCGCGGCCGGTTTCGCCGCGATTCCCGACGATCACGTTGCCGCGCTGGTGTTCACGTCGGGCAGCACCGGCACGCCGCAGGCGCACACGAAGCCGTGGCGCGCACTGGCGATGTCGGCGCGGTATTGCCGGCTGCGGCTCGGCGAGCGGCCGGTCAACGTCGTCGTCACCGTGCCGCCGCAACACATGTACGGCCTCGAGGCGTCCATCTTCACGCTGCTGGCCGGCGACTGGGCGCTGCACGACGGCAACGCGTTCTACCCCGACGAGATCATCCGCGCACTGGAGTCGTTGCCCGCACCGCGGCTGCTGATCACCGCGCCTTACCACCTGCGCCACCTGCTGGCGGCGGCGAGCTCGCTGCCGCGCGTGCAACTCGTGTTGTCGGCGACGGCGCCGTTGTCCGGCGAGCTCGCCCGGGAGGCGGAGGCGCGACTCGGCGCCGAGGTGTTCGAGATCTACGGCTGCACGGAGGCCGGCAGCATGGCCACGCGCCGCACCGCGCACGAGGAGATCTGGACGCCGTACCCGGAGCTGTCGTTCGCCGTGCACGACGGCGCGACCTCGGTGCGCGCCGGCCACCTGGACGGCGTCGTGCCGGTGGGCGACCGCGTCGAGTTGCTGGCCGACGGCCGCGTCAGGTTGTTAGGCCGCGACGCCGACATGATCAAGATCGGCGGCCGGCGCGGCTCGCTGTCCGACATCGCGGCGCGCATCGCGAGCCTGCCCGGCGTCGTCGACCAGGCGGTGTTCATGCCGGTGGAAGGCGAGACGGCGCGGCCGGCGGCGCTGGTCGTCGCGCCGGGCCGCAGCGCCGACGATCTGCGCCGGGAGCTGGGCACGCTGCTGGACGCCGTGTTCGTGCCGCGCCCGCTGCGCGTGGTCGATGCGTTGCCGCGTAATGCAGTCGGCAAGTTGCCGCGGGAGAGGCTGATCGAGCTGCTGGGAAAAACGGCGGATCAGGGCTGATCATGGATCAGGAGTCGCAGATCCGCGCGCCATTGGAACATCCGTGTTACGCCGGGCACTTCCCGGGACGACCCATCGTGCCCGGCGTCCTTCTGCTCGACCTGGTCGTCGAGGCCATCGGGCAGGGCGCGCCGCGCGCGCTGGCCGCCGTGAAATTCCACCAGGCGGTGCTGCCGGGCGATGCGCTGACCGTGCGCTGGCGGCGCGAGGAATCGCGACTGTCCTTCCGCTGCGAGCGATCCACGGCCGGGCAGCCCGCCCTCGTCGCCGATGGCGTGCTGACGCTGTGACCGACACCGTCCAGTGGCAGAAACACGGCGAGCGCGGCACGACGCTGGCGTTGCGCCTGTTGCGCTTCGCGGCGCTGCGCCTCGGCCGCGCCGTCATCCGGCCGGTGCTCTATCCACTCGCGCTGTATTTCACGCTGACGTCGCGCGCGACGCGGCGCGTGTCGCGCGAGTATCTCGCGCGCGTGCTGCCGCACCCGCCGCGCTTCCGCGACGTGCTGCGCCACGTGTTCTCGTTCGCGAGCATCTCGCTCGACCGCGTGTTCCTGCTGACCGGCACGTATCCGTTCCAGGTGGAGGGCCACTACGGCCCGGGCACGCTCGAGACGTCGCGCTCGCGCGGCGCGCTGCTGTTCGTCGCGCACTTCGGCAGCTTCGAAGTGATGCGCGTCGGCGCGGTGAAGACGCACGAGCTGCCGCTGCGCATCGTGCTCGACGTGAACATCGGCCGGCGCTTCATGGCGGCGCTGGCCGAGCTCAACCCGGAGATCGCGGCCGGCATCATCGATTCGTCGCAGGGCGGCGTGGATCTCGTGCTGAAGGTGCGCGAGGCGCTCGATGCGCGGGCGGTCGTCGGCCTGATGGTCGACCGCGCGCGTGACGGCGAGAAGACCGTGGCCGTGGATTTCCTCGGCGGCACCGCGAAGTTTCCCGCGAGCCCGTGGCTGCTGGCGTCGGCGCTGAAGGTGCCCGTGCTCATGGTGTTCGGCGTGTGGCGCGGCGGCGCGGTCTACGAGGCGCACGTCGAGATGCTCACGGAGCGCGTCGACCTGCCGCGCGCGAATCGCGACGAGGCACTGCGCGCCTGCGTGCAGGGCTACGCCGACCGCCTCGCCGCACGCGTGCGCGCGGCGCCCTACAATTGGACCAACTTCTTCGACTTCTGGGACAAATGAAACCGCTCGCGATCGACTCGTACACCCTGACCAGCGCCGCCGGCCGCGGCCGCGCCGCGCACCTCGCGGCGCTGCGCGCCGAGCGCACCGGTCTCGCCGAGCGCAGGTTCGAGGACGCGGAGCTCGCGACGTGGATCGGCGCGGTCGCGGGACTCGAATCGGTGACGCTGCCGCGCGAGCTCGCGGCCTTCGATTGCCGCAACAACCGGCTCGCCGAGCTGGCGCTGACGACGGACGGTTTCCTCGAGGCCGTCGCGGCCGCGCGTGATCGTCACGGGGCGCGCCGCATCGGCGTGTTCATCGGCACGAGCACCTCGGGCGTGCGTCACACGGAGATCGCGTACCGCGAACGCGGCGGCGACTCGCTGCCCGACTGGTTCGACTACCGCACCACGCAGAACACGTATTCGATCGCCGACTACACGCGCGCGCGTCTCGGGCTCGACGGCGTGACCGTGGCGGTGTCCGCGGCCTGCGCGTCCAGCGGCAAGGTGTTCGCGTCCGCGGCGCGCGCGATCGAGGCGGGCTTCTGCGATGCGGCCGTGGTCGGCGGCGTCGACACGCTCTGCCTGACCACCTTGTACGGCTTCAATTCGTTGCAGCTCGTGTCGAGCGACATCTGCCGGCCGGCGGATCCGGGGCGCAAGGGCCTGTCGATCGGCGAAGCGGGCGGGTTCGCGTTGCTGACACCGGCGCCGCAGCCCGGCGTGACCGCGTGCCTCGGCTGCGGCGAGACCAGCGACGCGCACCACATGTCGCAGCCGCGACCCGACGGCGCGCTGGCCGCGCAGGCGATGGCGCGCGCGATGGGAGACCTGCCGCACGAGCGCCTCGGCTACATCAACCTGCACGGCACGGCGACGCCGGCGAACGATGCGTCCGAGGACGCGGCGGTCAGCGCGCTGTTCGGCACGACGACCCCGTGCAGCTCGACGAAAGGCTGGACCGGACACACGCTCGGTGCGGCCGGCATCGTCGAAGCGGCGATCTGCCTGCTGGCGATGGAGCACGGCTTCCTGCCGCGCAGCCTGAACACGCGCGAGAAGGATCCGGCGCTGAAGGCGAACATCCTGATGACCGCGCGCGAGGCACCGGTCGAATACGCGTTGTCGAATTCGTTCGGGTTCGGCGGCACGAACTGCAGCGTGTTGCTGGGGCCGGCGCCATGAGGAGTGCCGACATCGACGCTCCGCGCTGCGTGATCCGGTCGGTGGGCATCGCCGCGCCGGGTCTCGCCGGCTGGACCGCGTCGGCGCCGATCCTCGCGGGCGTGGCGCCCTACGTCGCGGCGGCGGAGACGCCGTATGCGCCGGCGCTGTTGCCGCCGAACGAACGCCGTCGCGCGACGACGTCCGTGCGCCTCGCGTTCCGCGCGGCCGAAGACGCGGTCACGCAGGTGAATGCGGATGCGCGCGCGCTCGCGTCGGTGTTCTCGAGCTCGGATGCCGACATGGCGGTGTTGCACCGGATCTGCGACGCGTTGTCGAAGACGCCGCGCATCATTTCGCCGACCGACTTCCACAACTCCGTGCACAATGCCGCGAGCGGTTACTGGAGCATCGGGGTCGGCAGTACGGCGCCGACGACGACGGTGTGCGCGTACGACGCCAGCTTCACGGCGGGACTGATCGAAGCCGTGGGCCTCGTGCACTCGCGCGCGTCCGACGTGCTGCTCGTGGTCTATGACGCCACCGCCCCGCAGCCGCTGGGCGCGAAGCGGCCGCTGGCGATGAATGCCGGCGTTGCGATGTTGTTGGGCCGCGCCGATGCGGGCGCCGGTTCCTTCGCGATCGATCTCGACGGCGCCGCGGAGACTCCCTGCGGGAACACCTCGCTGGAGCCGCTGCGACTCGGCAACCCGGCGTTGCGCGCGTTGCCGCTGCTCGAACTCGTCGCCGCGAAACGCACCGGCGAGATCACGCTGCGCGGCACGGGTTCGTTGCACGTGTCGGTGCGCTACTCGCCGTGAGTGCGTTCCCCGACATCCGCACGCTGGTGCCGCACGCCGGCACGATGTGTCTGCTGGCGCGGATCGTGAGCGCGGACGATCGCGGCATCGTCTGCGCCACCACCAGTCACCGTGCGCCGGACAACCCGTTGCGTCGCGACGGCACGCTGGCCGCGCTGCATCTCGCCGAATACGGCGCGCAGGCGATGGCGGCGCATGGCGGACTGCAGGATGCGGGCGCGGCGGCGCGCGGCGGGATGCTGGTGGCGATCCGGGATCTCACGCTGCACGTCGAGCGGCTCGACGACATCGAGGGAGAGCTGCAGGTCAGCGCCACGAAGCTGGTCGCGAACGCGGACGGCCGGATCTATTCGTTCGTCGCCAGCGGCCGCGGACGGGAGCTGGGCCGCGGCCGCGTGTCCGTGATGATGGGGATTGGCCCTAAATAGTCGTTTGGTGCCGAACCTCGTCCGGTTCCGATCACGTCAACGATCAACGGAG
>DATJTW010000033.1:0-26498 GCA_035502995.1 Steroidobacteraceae bacterium
GGCCGGCGCGGTACGCCCGCGGTCGCGGTGCTCGACATCGAACAGCTCTCGTCGATCAACGACTCGTTCGGCCGTCATGCCGGCGACCTGCTGTTGCAGCAGGTGGCCGACCGCCTCAAGCGCACGCTCGATTCCACCGACCTGCTGGCGCATTTCGGCGGCGGCACGTTCGGCCTGATCATGGAAGCGGCCGGCGACGAAGACGAGGCCGTGCACTGGATGCAGGAGCAGGTCGTCGAGGTCTTCCGCGCGCCGTTCACCGTCGATGGCCGCGGCATTCCCGTCGACGTGAAGTGCGGCTTCGCGCGGTATCCCGACAATGGCAACGACGCGAACGCGCTGGTGCAGAACGCCGAGGCGGCGTTGCGCAGCGCGAAGAGCACCGGCGAGAAATACCTGCCGCATCGGCTGGAGCTCTCGTCCGCGGTCGTCTCGCGCATGACGATGGAGCACCGCCTGCGCGGCGCGGTCGAGCGCCAGGAATTCGAGCTGCACTACCAGCCGAAGATCGACGTGCGCACGAAGCAGATCCGCGGACTCGAAGCGCTGGTGCGCTGGCGCGATCCGGACGCCGGTATCGTGATGCCCGGTGCCTTCCTCTCGCTGATGGAGACCAGCGGGCTGATCGTGCCGCTCGGCGACTGGATCCTGCGCCAGGCCGCCTCCGACCTGCGCCGCTGGCAGGGCGCGGGACTCGCCCCCGGCCGCGTGGCCGTGAACATTTCACCGGTGCAACTGCGCCGGCGCGCCTTCGCCGAGCACCTGCTCGACCTGGTCGGCGAATGGCGCAACGACAACATCGGCATCGACATCGAGATCACCGAGGGCGTCCTGATCGACGACGTGAGCTCGGCGGTGTCGCAGCTGCGCGTGCTGCGCCGGTCCGGAATCCGCGTCGCCATCGACGATTTCGGGACGGGCTATTCCTCGCTGAGCCGGCTGGCCGAGCTGCCGGTCGACATGCTCAAGATCGACCGGACGTTCATCAACGGGTTGACCACCAGCGGTACGGGCCGGACCGTAGCCCAGACCATCATCACGCTGGGCAAGGCGTTCAACATGACCACCGTGGCCGAGGGGGTCGAGACGCCGGAGCAGTTCGAGATGCTCGCGCACCTCGGCTGCGACCAGTCGCAGGGCTACCTGCACAGCCGCCCGCTGTCCGTGTCCGACCTCGAGCCGGTGTTGAAGTCGGGCGCGTCCCAGGTCAACGGCAACGGTCATCGCAACGGCGGCGCCGGCGCCGAGGTAACGCCGCTCATGCGGCGCGGTTGACACACGCTGACAAACATTTAAGGGAACGGGCGGGGCGGTAACTGATCTACTATTGGGCGCGTCGAGCGCGCTCAGTGGATCGGATAAAACCTTGCTCAAACAACTTTCCCGCTCGAGCCTGATCTGGCTCGCCGTCCTCGTCGTCATCATCGCCCTCGTGCTGTACCGCTGCTCCGCCGGCGGCGGCGACGATCCCGAATACCAGACCACCGTCGTCGAGAAGGGCAACGTCGTCTCCAAGGTGAGCACCTCCGGCAGCCTGCAGGCGGTGGTCACCGTCGACGTCGGCAGCCAGGTGTCCGGCCGCATCCAGGCGCTGTACGCGGACTTCAATTCACAGGTGAAGAAAGGCGAGCGCATCGCGAAGATCGATCCGTCGCTGTTCGAAGCGGCGGTCGTGCAGGCGCAGGCGAACGTGCAGGCCGCGAAGGCGAACGTCACGCGCCTCGAGGTGACCGCCGACGATGCGGAGCGCCAGGCGAAACGCGCCAGCGAGGTGTACGCGCAGCGGCTCATCTCGGAGACGGAACGCGACAACGCCGTCGCCA
Source organism: Steroidobacteraceae bacterium (assembly GCA_035502995.1). Lineage (GTDB taxonomy): Bacteria > Pseudomonadota > Gammaproteobacteria > Steroidobacterales > Steroidobacteraceae > CADEED01. Next base: position 1,824 of record DATJTW010000033.1, read on the forward strand.
CCGCGCGCGCCGCGCGCGCCTCGGTCGACCAGGCGGAGGGCCAGCTCGCGCAGTCACGCGCCTCGCTGTCGCAGGCGCAGACGAACCTGCGCTACACCGACATCGTCTCGCCCACGGACGGCGTCGTGATCTCGCGCGCGGTCAACGTCGGCCAGACCGTCGCCGCGTCGCTGCAGGCGCCGGTCATCTTCACGATTGCGCAGGACCTGCGCGCGATGGAAGTCCACACGAACGTCGCCGAGTCCGACATCGGTCGGCTGCAGAAGAACATGCGCGTGACATTCACCGTCGACGCGTATCCCGGTGAGCCGTTCCGCGGCTCCATCCGCGACATCCGCAATGCGCCGCAGATCGTCTCGAACGTCGTCACGTACGACGCGGTGATCGACGTCGCGAACAACGATCTGAAACTCAAGCCCGGCATGACGGCGACGGTCAGCGTCGTGACGGATCGCCGTCGCGACGTGTTGTCCGTGCCGAACGCCGCGCTGCGGTTCCGGCCGGAAGGCGTGCCGCCGTCGGCCGGCAGCGGCAATGCGCCGGGACAGCCGGGCGCGTCCGGCGGTCAACGCGCCGCCGGCCAGGGCGCGGGCAACGGCAACTGGCGTCGCAACCGCGACGAAAACGCCGGCGGCGAGGAGGGCGGTCCGCCGCCCGTCGTGAAGCGCACGTTGTACGTGCTGGTCGCCGGCAAGCCGGCGCCGCGCGAAGTCACCACCGGCATCTCCGACGGCCGCGTCACCGAGATCACCGGTGGCGAGCTCAAGGAAGGCGAGACCGTGATCACGGGCGTCGCCGGCCAGAACCAGCAGGGCCAGCGCGGCGGCGGACAGCAGCAGCGCGGCCCGCGCATCCTGTAGCCGGGCGACCATGGCGCTCATCGAGCTGCGCGGACTCGGCAAGGTCTACCAGTCCGGCGACACGGAGTTCGCCGCGCTGAAGGACGTGAACCTCGACATCGAGCGCGGCGAGTTCGTCGCGATCTCGGGCTCGTCGGGTTCGGGCAAGTCGACGCTGATGAACATCCTCGGCTGCCTCGATTCGCCGTCGATCGGCAGCTATCTACTGGCCGGTCGCGACGTCGCCAAGCAGTCGCGCATCGAGCTCGCGCGCGTGCGCAACGAGTTCATCGGTTTCGTGTTCCAGAACTTCAACCTGCTGGCGCGCACGTCGGCGGCCGAGAACGTCGAGCTGCCGCTGATCTACGCGAAGGTGCCGCCGGCCGAGCGCCACCGGCGCGCGAAGGAGGCGCTGGAGCGCGTCGGCCTCGCGCATCGCGCCAGTCACCACCCGTCGCAGCTCTCGGGCGGCCAGCAGCAGCGCGTCGCGATCGCGCGCGCGCTGGTCACCCGGCCGCCGCTGATCCTCGCCGACGAACCGACCGGCAACCTCGATTCGGCCACCAGCGTCGAGATCATGCGGCTGCTCACCGAGTTGCAGAAATCCGGCATGACCATCGTGTTCGTCACGCACGAGCCCGACATCGCCGCGTATGCCGGGCGCAAACTACTGCTGAAGGACGGCATCGTCATCAGCGACGAACGGCAGACCCAACCGGAGATCGGAACATGATCAGCGCCGGCGAAACCCTGCGGTTGGCGGCGCGTGCGTTGCGCCGGAACAAGCTGCGTTCGTTCCTGACGGCGCTGGGCATCATCATCGGCGTCGGCGCGGTGATCTTCATGCAGTCGATCGGCGAGGGCGCCAAGGCGCGCGTGCGCGACCAGATCGAGAGCGCGGGCACGAACATCGTCATGTTGTTCTCGGGATCGAGCCAGGGTCCGGGCGGCCGCGGCGGTGCGGGTTCGCAGCCGACCATCACCTGGGAAGACCTGCGCGCCGTACAGACCGAGCTGTCGTCGGTGGCGGCGGTCGCCCCGCAGATGAGCTCCAACCAGCCCGTGATCTCCGAGACGAGCACGTGGAACACGCAGATCACCGGCACCACGCCCGAGTACTTCACGATCCGCAACTGGCCGATGTCCGACGGGCAGATGTTCACGGCGTCCGACCAGGCGAGCGCGGCGAAGAACGCGGTGATCGGCCAGACCGCGGCGGAGAACCTCTTCGGGCCCGGCGTCGATCCGGTGGGGCAGATCATCCGCATCCGCGACGCGCCGTTCACGATCGTCGGCGTGCTCGACACGAAGGGCCAGAACGCGATGGGCCAGGACCAGGACGACGTCGTGTTTATCCCGATGTCGGCGTTCCAGACGCGCATGCAGCGCGGACTCGGCAAGTTCGTGCCCGGCCGCATCTTCGTGAGCGCCGTGTCGCCGGAGGCGATCCCGCGCGCTCGCCAGGAGATCACGTCGCTGCTGCGCGAGCGGCATCGCATCGGCCCCGACGAAGAGGACGACTTCTCGACCAGCACGATGGCCGAGATGACGAGCATGCTGACGTCGACACAGGAGACGGTCACGCTGCTGCTGTCGTCCATCGCGCTGGTGTCGCTGGTGGTCGGCGGCATCGGCGTCATGAACATCATGCTCGTGTCGGTCACCGAGCGGACGCGCGAGATCGGCATCCGCATGGCGGTCGGTGCGCAGCCGGCGGACATCATGGCGCAATTCCTGATCGAGGCGCTGGTGCTCGCTGCCATCGGTGGCGCACTCGGCGTCCTGTTCGGCTGGGGGTTCGGGCACCTGCTCGCGCCGAAGTTCGGCTGGACCATGGAGACGAAGAGCAGCATCGTCATCGCCGCGCTCGCCGTCAGTGCCGGCGTGGGCATCGTGTTCGGGCTCTATCCGGCGCGAAAGGCCTCGCGACTCGATCCCATCGACGCGCTCCGGTACGAGTAGACACTAACGGAAAAACCCGCGTCGTCAGTGGCGCGCGCCGCGAATATACTCGCGGCTCCTTCCACGCTCGCCTGGGTTTCCCATGACCATCACACGTCGCGATCTCATCAAGTCGGCCGCGATCACCGCCGCCGTCGCCCCGATGTTCGTTCCCTCCCGCGCCTTCGGCTCGAACAGCCGGATCACCGTCGGCCAGATCGGCTGCGGCCGCATCGCGCAGGGCCACGACATGCCGGGCGTGATCAAGTCCGGGCTCGCGGACTACGTCGCGGTCTGCGATCTCGACCAGAAGCGCGTCGCCGACGGCGTGAAGATCGTCGAGAAGTCGTACACCGACCGGAACATGTCCGCGCCGAAGATCCGCACGTTCTCGAACTACCGCGAGCTCGTCGCGCGCAAGGACATCGACGCGATCGTCATCAGCACGCCCGACCACTGGCATGCCGAGCCGGCGCTAGCCGCCATCCTGGCCGGCAAGGATGTCTATCTACAGAAGCCGTTCACGATGACTCACGCCGAGGGCGTGATCCTGCGTGACGCCGTGCGGCGCACCGGCCGCATCCTGCAGGTCGGCAGCCAGCAGCGTTCGTGGGAGCAGTTCCGCCGCGCCGCCGAGCTGGTCCGCTCCGGCCGCATCGGCAACGTGCAGCGCGTCGAGATCGGCCTGCCCACCGACCCGACCGCGCCGGACACGCCGCCCGAGGCCGTCCCCGCGAACTTCGACTACAACCAGTGGATCGGCCCGACGCCGTTCGCGTACTACACCGAGATGCGCGCGCACCCGCGCGAGGGTTACAGCCGGCCGGGCTGGCTGCGCAACGACCACTACTGCCTCGGCATGATCACCGGCTGGGGCGCGCATCACTACGACACGATGCACTGGGCGCTGGAGTTCGAGAACACCGGCCCGAGCAAGGTCGAAGGCAAGGGCGACTTCCCGCCCAACGACCGCATCTGGAACGTGCACGGCTCGTACGACGTGACGCTGCAGTACCCGAAGAACGTCGTCGTGAACGTCTCGGACAAGTACAACACCGGCCTCAAGTTCATCGGCGACGAAGGCTGGATCTGGGTGACGCGCGAAGGCACGGGCACCACGTCCAGCGATCCGCAGGCGAAGGGCGGGAACCTGCCGCCGCTCGACGCCAGCGATCCGAAGATCCTCGATCCGAACGGCGTGTCGCGCCCGCTGCCGGTCAGCAAGGAGCACCACAAGAACTGGCTCGAGAGCGTGCACTCGCGCAAGCAGCCGCTCGCGCCGGCGTGGGTCGCCCATCGCAGCAACACTGCCTGCATCGTCAGCTGGATCGCGATGAAGCTCGGCCGTCCGCTCGAGTGGGATCCGAAGACCGAGCGCTTCAAGAACGACGACGAGGCGAATGCGATGCTGAAGCGGGAAGCGCGCGCGCCGTATGGCGCGACGCGTCTCGCGAAGGCGTAGGGGACTTTCCCCATTTGCCCGCGCAGCGGTAGAAAAGGGACGTGCCTGCTTCAGGCGCGTCCCTTTTCTATTCGCAAATGGGGAATGTCCCCATGGGCCGCGATCTCGCTACTGGCAATCTTGTTTGTAACCCCAGCCTGGGCCGCCGATTTCAGCGGCGACCGAGCGCGCGTCGAAGCCATCCTCGCGCTGCACGACAAACTCGCCCCCGCGATCGACGACTACATGGCCGCAGTCGCCGACGACCTGATGCTGATGCCGAATGGCGGACCGCTGGTCGAAGGCAAGGCCGCGTACCGCAAGCACGTCGCCGATTTCTACGCCTCCGGCACGATCCACATCCGGCACGAGGTGCTCGAGGTCCACTCGTTCGCCGAAGTCGTCATCGTGCGCGGCCGGGCCGTGGGTTCGTACACGCCGCCGGGCGGCGGAGCGACCAACACCTTCGAGACCCACAACCTGTTCGTCTTCCGCCGCGAGGCGGATGGCAAGCTGAAGGTCTGGCAGATCATCTTCAACGACGCGCCCAAGTCCTCCTGACCGAGCTTCGCCGGGCTCCACGGCACCAACCCGGAGCCCGTTTTCCCCCGTTGCCTCGGCAAGGTGCGAATCGTCATCCGGACGGCGTCAAATTCGCGCCTGTTCCCTGCACGAATCTTGCAAGCTCCGCTCAACGAAAAAGGGGAGTCCTCGTGAGCTCAACCGTCACGCCGTTGCCGTCCGCGACCCAGCCGCCGGCGGCCGATCCGTCGCCGCACATCGATGAAGACCGCGTCGCGCTGTCGAAGGAAGCGCTGAAGCACGCCTTCCTCGACAACCTGTTCTACATCCAGGGCAAGTTCCCGGCGCTCGCCACCAAGACCGACTACTACATGGCGCTGGCCTACGCGGTCCGCGACCGCATGCTGCAGCGCTGGATCAGCACTGCCGCGACGTACACCAAACAAGGTTCGCGCACCGTCTCCTATCTCTCCGCCGAGTTCCTGATGGGGCCGCACCTCGGCAACAACCTCATCAACCTCGGCATCTACGACACCGCCAAACAAGCCGTCGCCGAGCTCGGTTTCGATCTGGAGGAACTGCTCGCGCACGAAGACGAACCCGGTCTCGGCAACGGCGGCCTCGGCCGCCTGGCAGCGTGTTTCATCGACTCGCTGGCGACGCTCGAGGTGCCGGCGATGGGCTACGGCATCCGCTACGAGTTCGGCATCTTCCAGCAGGAGATCGTCGACGGCTGGCAGGTCGAGAAGACCGACAAGTGGCTGCGCTACGGCAATCCGTGGGAGATCGCGCGCCCCGAGTGGTGTGTCGACGTGAAGTTCGGCGGCCACACCGAGGTCTGGTACGACGAATTCCACCGCAAGCGCACGCGCTGGGTGCCGGCGCACGTCGTCAACGGCATCCCGTACGACACGCCGATTCTCGGCTACCACGTGAACACCGCGAACACGCTGCGGCTGTGGAAGGCCGAGGCGCCGGAGTCGTTCGACTTCGGCACGTTCAACCGCGGCGACTACTACGGCGCGGTCAACCAGAAGGTGGCCAGCGAGAACATCACGAAGGTTCTCTACCCGAACGACGAGCAGGCGCGCGGCAAGGAGCTGCGGCTCGAGCAGCAGTATTTCTTCGTCTCGTGCTCGCTCCAGGACATGCTGCGCATCTGCCGCGTGCAGAAGATCCCGCCCGAGCGGTTCCACGAGAAGTTCGCGGTGCAGTTGAACGACACGCACCCGTCGATCGCCGTCGCCGAGCTGATGCGCCTGCTGGTCGACGAGATGAACCTGGAGTGGGATCGCGCCTGGGACATCACGCGCCAGACCTTCGCATACACCAACCACACGCTGCTGCCCGAAGCGCTCGAGCGCTGGCCGCTGCCGATGTTCGGCCGGCTGCTGCCGCGGCTGATCGAGATCATCTACGAGATAAACGCGCGCTTCCTCGACGAGGTGCGCATGGCGTTCTTCGGCGACGAGGAGCGCATCCGCCGGCTGTCGCTGATCGACGAGCAGGGCGAGAAATATGTGCGCATGGCGCATCTCGCGAGCGTCGGCAGCCATGCGATCAACGGCGTGGCCGCGCTGCACACCGAGCTCCTGAAGAGCGACGTGCTGGCCGATTTCGCGCAACTGTGGCCCGGCAAGTTCTCGAACAAGACGAACGGCGTGACGCCGCGCCGCTGGATCGCGCTGGCGAACCCGGGACTCGCGAACTGCATCTCGCAGCGAATCGGCGACGAGTGGATCCGCGACCTGCGCCAGCTGCGCAAGCTCGAGCCGTTGGCGGACGATCCGGATTTCCGCGCCCTCTGGCGCCGGATCAAGCACAAGAACAAGGCCTCGCTGGCTGCCGTCATCGAGCAGCGCACCGGCGTCGTCGTCGATCCGGCCGCGATCTTCGACGTGCAGGTCAAGCGCATCCACGAGTACAAGCGCCAGCACCTGAACATCCTGCACGTCATCGGCCTGTATCACCGGCTGAAGACCGATCCGAAGTTCACGATGGAGCCGCGCGTGTTCGTGTTCGGCGGCAAGGCGGCGCCGGGGTATCACCTGGCGAAGCTCATCATCCGGCTGATCACCGCGGCGGCGGAGATCATCAACCGCGACCCCGGCGTGCGCGACCTGATCAAGGTCGTCTATCTACCGAACTTCAACGTCACCAACGGGCAGAAGATCTACCCGGCGGCAGATCTCTCCGAACAGATCTCGACCGCCGGCAAGGAAGCCTCCGGCACCGGCAACATGAAGTTCCAGATGAACGGCGCGCTGACCATCGGCACCGTCGACGGCGCGAACATCGAGATCTGCGAGGAGGTCGGCGTCGAGAACTTCTTCCTGTTCGGGCTCGAGGCGCACGAGGTCGCAGCGCGCCGCGCCGCCGGTTACCGGCCGATGGACTTCGTCGAGTCCAGCGAGGAGCTGCAGGCGGTGATCCAGCTGATCCGCGACGGCTTCTTCTCGCGCGGCAACTCCACGCAGTTCCAGCCGCTGATCGACAACCTCGTCTACCACGATCCGTACTTCGTGTTCGCCGACTACGAGTCCTACGCCGACTGCCAGCGCCTCGTCGACCAGACGTACCGCGACAAGGACAGCTGGACGCGCATGTCCATCCTCAACGCGGCGCGCTCCGGCAAGTTCTCGTCCGACCGCACGATCCGCGAATACTGCGACGAGATCTGGCGCGCGAAACCGGTCCGCGTCCAGCTGATCTCGCAGGAAGAAGTGAAAGCCGGCTTCGTGCAGTAATGGGGACAGTCCCCGATTGCTAGCAAACGGGGACAGTCATGACCTAACGGAAAGTCCCCCGGCCGCCGTCCTCCCCGTGGCAGACTCCGCGCCACGCAGGGGAGGACAGGGAATGACGCACGTGCGCAGATTCGCGGCCGCATCGCTGGCCGCCGGGCTTCTCACCATCGCCGCCGCCAAGGACGCGCCGGCGCCGGCGCCGGCGGCCGACCCCAAGACCGTCGAGCTCATCCACGAGCTCGCGCTGCCCGAAAATCCCGTCGCGTTGCGCGACCAGCCCGGCTGGCGCGCGCCCAAGCGCATCATCCTCGCCACCGCCAACCCGAACGGCACCAGCGCCGCCCAGCAGCTCGATCCGCTCAAGGCCGTCGCGCCCGGCGTCGAGATCGTCGCCGTCGCCAACGCCGCCGAGCTCGCGAAGCAGGTCGCCACCGCCGACGCGATCATCGGCGGCGACGACACGGTCTGCGACGACCAGGTGCTCGCCGCCGCGAAGAAGAACCTGCGCTGGGTCGCCATCATGTCCGCCGGCGTCGAGGCCTGCCTCGGCAAGCCGGCGCTCGAGCGGCCCGGCCTCACCGTGACCAACATGCGTGCCGTCGCCGGCCCGGTGATGGCCGAGCACACCATCGCGCTGATGTTTGCGCTGTCGCGCTCGTTGCAGGTTTCGATCGGCCGCCAGGCGACGGGCGAGGGCTGGAACCGCAGTTTCTTCGGCTCGCAGCCGCAGGCGCTCGAAGGCAAGACGCTGCTGGTCGTCGGCCTGGGCGGCATCGGCACCGAGGTCGCGCGCCGCGCGCACGGACTCGGCATGAAGGTCATCGCCACGCGCAACAGCTCGCGTAGCGGCCCCGACTACGTGAGCCACGTCGGACTGCCCGACGAACTACCGACGCTGATCGCGCAGGCCGACGTCGTCGTCTCCGCGCTGCCGCTCGTGCCCGCCACCACGAATCTCTTCGACGCGAAGATGTTTGCGCGCATGAAGAAGACCGCGTTCTTCATCAACGTCGGCCGCGGCGGCAGCGTCGTCACCGACGACTTGGTCGCCGCGCTGAACGCCGGCACCATCGCCGGCGCCGGGCTCGACGTCACCGAGCCCGAGCCGCTGCCGAAGGATCACGCGTTGTGGAAGGCGAAGAACGTCGTCATCACGCCGCACATGTCGGCGCTGTCGGATCTGGGCCAGACAGCGCGAATCGCGATCTTGCGCGAGCAGGTGCGCCGCTACGCGGCCGGCGACAAACTACTGGCCGTCGTCGACTTCAAGAAAGGCTATTGATGCCGCGGGCCGCGGCGTCCAGCTACTTCCCGCCCGCGTACGCCTTCGTCAGCCGATACAGGAATTCTCGCCCCTCGATCAGCGTCTGCACGCGGATGCGCTCGTTGAGGCCGTGCGCATTGCCCGTCGCGCCGTCACCCAACATGCCCGACACGCCGTAACAGGCCACGCCGGCTGGCGTCAGGAACCGGCAATCCGTCGCGCCCGACGACATCGTCGGGATCACCGCGACGCCGGGGAACATGTCCTTGCTCAGCGTTTCGATGGGGCCCATCACCGTCTTCGACAACGGCGGCGGCGCGCCCGGCGTCTCCGGCGGCGACTGGAATTCCACGTTCACGCCCGGATCGCCGATCGCCTGCACCAGTGCCTGGCGGATCTCTTCCTGCGTGTGGCCCGGGAAGATGCGGCAGTTCACATTCGCGGTCGCCCGCTGCGGCAGCGCGTTCGGCGCGTGGCCGCCGTTGATCTGCGTCGCGACGCAGTTGGTGTGCAGGATCGCGTTCGCGGACGGATCCTTGCGCAGCCGCTGGATCGCCTCGGCGTCGCCCTTCGACGCCGCGATCATGTCCTCGCCGGTCTTGCCGCCCTCGATCGCGCCGTACTTCGCGAAGTAGGGCCGCGTCACGTCGCTCATCTCGATCGGGAACGAGTGCGCCTCGATCTTGTCGAGCGCGTGCGCCAGCTGGTAGATGGCGTTGTCCGGCATCGGGCGCGACGAGTGGCCGCCGACGTTCGTGGTCGTCAGCGTGTAGTCCTGGTAGACCTTCTCCGCCGCGAGCACGGCGACGTAGCGATACACGCCGGTCTTCTGGTCGTAGCGGCCGCCGCCGCCTTCGTTCAGCGCGAACTCCGCATCGATGAGATCGCGGTGGTTCTCGATGAGGAACTTCACGCCGTTGAAGACGTTCGGTGATTCCTCGCCGCAGGTCAGCGCCAGCTTGATCGTGCGCTTCGGCTTGTAGCCTTCCTGCTTGAGCCGGACCATCGAGTCCGTGAATACCGCGGCCATCGCCTTGTCGTCGCTCGAGCCGCGCGCGTAGAAGAAGCCGTCTTCCTCGACCAGCTTGAACGGGTCACGCACCCAGTCGGCGCGGTTCGCTTCGACGACGTCGATGTGCGCCAGCAGCAGCAGCGCCTTCGCGTTCTTGTCCGTGCCCGGCAGGATCGCGACGAGGTTGCCATCCTGCGGCCGCACCGGCGGCTGGATCACGTGCAGCTGCGATTCGGGATATCCCGCCTTCAGCAGCCGCGCCTTCATCGCGTTCGCCGCGTCGGTGCACGAGCCGACGGACAGCGTCGTGTTGATCTCGACCAGCTCCTTGTACAGCGAGCGGAACTCGGCCTCGCCGGCGCGCGCCTGCTTCGAGGCGGCGGTCTGGCGGCTTTCCTTGATGTCGACGGCCTGCGCGGTGGCTGACAAGCCGGCGAGGGCGACGAGGGCGATCAGTGAACTCTGGCGCATGTGTTTCCCCGGTTCGGATCAGATGGTGGTCAGGACTTCCTGCTTCTCGACCTTCGCCGCATCCAGCTCGATGCCGAAGCCCGGCTTGTCGGGCAGCGTCACGAAGCCGTTCGTCGTCAGCGGCGGGTCTTTGATGAAGTGCAGTTTTTCCGGTACGTGGTTGATCAGGTATTCGCCGAACGGACACACCGTCGGCGACTGGCTCGCGACGATGTGCAACGCCGCGTGCACGTTGTGGCAATGCGGCAGTAGTTTGACACCGTGCACCGAGGCGAGGTTCGCCACCTTCACGGTCTCGCTGACGCCGCCGCACCACTCGGGGTCCGCCTGGATGTACTGCAGCGCGTTCGCCTTGAAGAACTGCTCGGCCTCCCAGCGGCCGTAGAGGTGCTCGCCGGTGGCGATCGGCACCGTGGTCGCCTGGCTCAGGCGGATGAAGCTCTCCAGGTCGGACATCGGCACCGCTTCCTCGACCCACGTCGGGCGGTACTGCTCGACCTTGCGGCACCACTCGATCGCGTACTGCAGGTCCCAGCCTTGATAGGCATCGAACATCAGCGCGACGTCGTCGCCGACCGCCGCGCGCAGTTCCTTGACCAGCTGCACGTTCAGGTCCATGCCGCGCGCGCCGTCGCCGGGGCCGTAACCCATGAACCATTTCTGGCGGATGAAGCCGTCCTTCTTCAACTGCGCCGCGCGTTTGCCGGCCAGCGGCGGGTCGATCGAGAAGCCGAGGCAGCTGCCATACACGGGCACGGGCTGCTGCGTGGGTCCGCCGAGCAGCCGGAAGACCGGCGCGCCGAACACGCGGCCGCGCAGGTCCCAGAGGCAGTTGTCGATGTAGCTGATGGCCATCATGAAATGGCTGGCGCGCGAGTGGCGGTTCGAGCGGTACATCTGGTCCCAGATGCGCTCGACGGCCAGCGCGTTCTGGCCGATGACCAGCGGCCGCAGCACGCCTAACAACACAGGCAGCGCTTCCTTGTCGCAGGCGCCGTACAGACCTTCCTGGCCACCCTTCGTGCGGATGCGCACGTAGTAGTGAGTCAGCGGCCGCGATTCTTCCTTCGTGGTCGCAGGCGGATCGGAGAACGGCTTCGGCCGGCGTTCCGCGTACAGGTGCAGCGGGTTCACCTGGTACTGGCGATTGAGGCCGGGCACGAGGTGATGCGTGCCGGAGAGCTTCAGCACCTCGACCTCGGCGATCGCCAGGTCGTCGTTGGTCGCGGCCGCGGCGAACGCACTGCGGGTGAAGGCGGGCAGGAATGCCAGCGCTGAACCGGCGCCGAGGGTGTGCAGGAAATCGCGTCGCTTCATGGTCGCGCCTTCGTCGGGAGGGTGCGGGAGCTTAACGCGCGGCGAGGTCCTTGTAGTAGAACACCGTGCCGCAGAACGCGCCGTCCGGCAGCAGGGCGTACTTCGGCACGGCGCCGACGCGTTGCCAGCCGCCACGTTGATAGAGGCGTTCGGCATCAGCGCTCGCGGTGTCGAGCACGAGCAGCGTGCGGCCGGCGTCGAGCGCGGCGCGTTCGGCCGCCGCCAGCACCAGCGCGCCGACGCCGTGACGCCGCGCGCTGCGGCGCACGAGCATCTTCGCGATGTCGGCGCGATGCGGCTGGTTCTCGGGAGATGCCCACACCGCCTGCGCGGTGCCCAGGATCTGCCCGCGTTCGTCCTCGGCGATCACCAGCGCGCGTTCGCCGCGCGCGAGGCTGTCGCCGACGGCGCGCCAGAAGTCTGCGGCCTTGGCGCGCGTCATGGGCAGCAGGAAGCTGACTGATGCGCCGCTGTCGACGCAGTCGATCAGGACGTCGCAGAGTCCATCGAGCTCGCGGGGACCGATCGCCTCGAGCCGGCGGACGACGGGCGGACTCATGACGACAGCACCACGAGGTATCGCGCGGTCTTGCGCGTACGGTTGCGGAACGTGACCGGCGCGTCGAGCCGCATCGCCAGGCAGTCATCGGCGGCCAGCTTGTGAGTCACCCTGCCGACGCTCACCTCGATCGCCCCCTCCCGCACCCAGATCTGCTGCGCGACGGCCGAGTCGCGCGCGCCGGTTTCGTACGCCACCTTCGCGCCCGCCGGGAACTCGATCTCGACGATGCGGATGGGCGAGGGGAAGTTCGCCGGCGAGATGTTCCGGCGCACGTAGCCGGATTGCGGATCCTTCCAGCGCACGCGGTCCTTCGTCGTCGACACCGGGTCCGGTTTGCCCGCCGGTTCGTCGAACAACGCGCCGAGCGTGACGCCGAGGCCGGTGGCTATTTTCTCGAGCAGCACGGCGGTGGGGCTCGTCTCGCCACGCTCGATCAACGAGAGCATCGAACGGCTGACGCCGGTCTTGCCGGCCAGCGCTTCGAGACTGATTCCCGCGGCGGAGCGCAGGTGCCGGACGCGGCCGGCGATACGGGAGTTGATGTCCAGCATACCGGAGGGATCGTCCAGTAAACGGGAGGGCGGGTCAATGGGGTGGATGACGCACCGGATCAGGGATGCTTCATCAGGGTCAACGCATTGCCGGTTGCCGCGCCGTGCGCCGTGTTGTCGAAGATGCACCACGTCGGGATGCGGCGCCTGCGCAGGTCGCGCAGCGTCCGGGCCAGCGCTTCGAGCCGAGCTTCGTCGTACGACGAGTAGTAGATGCGCGGCGAGCCGTGCAGGCGGAAGTACGCGAGGCCGCGCCAGCCGCCGGGCTCGCCGTCGCCGTCCGCGCGCGGCGGATCGGCCGCGACGCGTGCGATCTCGAAGTCGGCGAGCAGGTTGTCCGCCTTCGCCGCGAACCAGCTGGCGTGCCGCGGCTCGAGCGCGACGCCGCGATCGAAGCGACGCCGCAACACGCCGAGGAACGCGCGAACCACCCGCGCGTCGAACGCCAGGCCCGGCGGTAGTTGGACCACGAGGCACCCGAGCCGCGCACCGAGTGGCGCGATGTCGTCGAGGAAGGCGTCGAGCAGCGGCGCGCTCCCGGCGAGTCCGCGTTCGTGCGTGATCGTCTTCGGGATCTTGGCGGAGAACCGGAACGTGCGCGGCACGGTCGCCGCCCAGCGTTCGAACGTCGACGCGCGATGCGGCCGGTAGAACGTCGAGTTGATCTCCACGGCGGGGAAGACTCGCGCGTATCGCGCGAGATGCGAGTCACCGCGCGGAAATCTCCGGCTCACGTCGCGCGGAATGCTCCAGCCGGCGGTGCCGACGTAGATCTTCGAGGGCATGGCGCAACGTAGCGGGCCCCGGCGCCTTGCGATGTCCGCGCATCGGCCATCGCAGACGTTCAGCGCGCTGACGCGCCCGTTTCGAACGGCAGCCCGACGTAGTTCTCCGCCAATACCCGGCGCGCCGCCTCGGACTCGAACAGGTATTCGAGCTCGGTCTCCTGCATGCGCTGCGCGAATGCGTCGCCCGGAAAGCGGTGCAGCTGTCGCGTCATCCACCACGAGAATCGCTCGGCCTTCCAGACACGCCGCAGGCAGCGCGCGGAGTATCCGTCGAGCGCACGTTCGTCGCGGTCACGGTAGAAATCCCGCAGCGCCTCGTACAGGAAGAACACGTCGCTGACCGCGAGGTTCAGTCCCTTGGCGCCCGTCGGCGGGACGATGTGCGCCGCGTCGCCCGCGAGGAACAGCCGGCCGAAACGCATCGGCTCGGTCACGAAGCTGCGCAAGGGCGCGATGCTCTTCTCGATCGACGGTGCCGGCGTCACGCGCGCGGCGACGTCGTCGCCGACGCGGCGGCGGAACTCGTCCCAGAATCTCGCATCGCTCCAGTCGTCGGCCTTTTCCTCGAGGCCGCACTGCACGTAGCAGCGGATGCGCGTCGGCGAACGCAGGCTGGCCAGCGCGAAGCCGCGCTCCGAGTTCGAGTAGATCAACTCGTCCCACGGGGGCGCGACATCCGCGAGTACGCCCAACCACCCGAACGGATAGATGCGCTCGAACGTGCGCAACCGCTCGGCGGGGATGCTGCGGCGGCAGACGCCGTGGAACCCGTCGCAGCCGGCGATGAAGTCGGCCTGGATGGATCGTTCGACGCCCTGCTGGCGGAACGTGGCGCGCGGCGCGCCGTCCCAGTCGTGGATCGCGACGTCCTCGGCCTCGTAGACGGTCGGCGCTCCCGCCGCGGCGCGCGCCTCCATCAGGTCGCGCGTCATCTCGGTCTGTCCGTACACCGTGACGCCGCGGCCGGTCAGTGCGGTCAGCGGGATGCGATGTCGACGGCCGCGGAACGAGATCTCGACGCCCTGGTGGACGAGACCGTCCGTGCGCAGCTTCGTCGCGACGCCGGCGTGTTCGAGCACGTCGACGGTCCCTTGCTCGAGCACGCCCGCGCGGATGCGGCCGAGCACGTGGTCGGCGCTGCGCCGTTCGAGGATCAGCGTGTCGATGCCGGCCCGCTGCAGCAGCTGGCCCAGCAACAATCCCGAAGGTCCCGCGCCGACGATCAGTACCCGCGTGCGCGGCAGCTCAGAAGTCATACTGGACGTTGACGAACCACTCCCGCGGCCGCGCGTAGGCGATCTCGGCGTAGCCGCTGCCCGTGCTCAGCGACGAATTGCCGGCGATCTGATAGACCTCGTCGGTCGCATTGTTGACGCCGGCGATGACGCGCCACTTCGCGTCCTTGCCGCGCAGCTGAACCGAGGCGTTCACCGTCGTGACGTCCGAATCCTGCGCGATCTCCGGTGTGTTCGTCGCGTCGAAGAACGTGCGCGCCTGGTACGAGACGTCGACGCGCGGCACGATATCGAAGGCGCCCGCGTGCGCTTCGTACGAGAGCCCGACGTGGCCCTGCCATTCCGGCGCGAACGGCAGGCGGTTGCCTTCGAGCAATCCCGGCGGCAGCACGGCGAAGGGGATGTTGCTCAGGTCGTCGATGGTCGCGTCGAGATAACCGACGCTGGCCTCGATCAACAGCGGTTCGCTCGGTGCCCACGTGAGCTCGACTTCGGCGCCGTCGATGCTGGTCTTGCCGGCATTCGTGATGAACGGCGCCACGCCGTTCGGCGCCGGGCCGCGATACGTCAGCTGCATGTCTTCATAGTCGGAGGTGAAAACGGCGAGATTCAGCCGCACCGTGCGTTGCGCGAGATCGAGCTTCGTGCCGAGCTCGATCGTGCGGGCCTGCTCGGGCCGGAACTCGTGCAGCGCGTCCTGTTGGGCCGTGGTCAGCACGGAATTGAAATGGCTGTTCCAGCCGCCGCCCTTGAAGCCCTCGGAGTAGCTGAGGTACGTCATCGCGTCGTCGTTCCAGCGGAACGACAGCGAGCCGGACGGCGTAAAGGAACTGAACGTGTCGCGATACCAGCGCACCGGGACTTGCTTGACGTTGGGCGTGGCGTAGTCGAACTGGTCGGGATAGGCGCCCTTGTCGTCCTCGGTGTAACGCCCGCCGATGGTGGCGGAGAAGCGGTCGGTGAATTTCCACGTCCATTGCGTGAACGCGGCCCAGCTCTGGTTGTCGACCTTGTTGTTGTCGCTGTCGCGCTGCACGCCGGGCGGAGGGGGATTCAGCTCGACCGTCGCGATGTCGTCCGAGGTCTGTTCGAAGTAGTAGAGGCCCACGACACCGACGAGCGGATCGGATTCGTAGGTCAGCTGCAGCTCCTCGCTGAGCTGATCGCCTTCCACGTCGTAGAACGTGTTGAGGATGGTGAGCGGCGTGTTGTCCGCGTCGCGCGCGCCGCGCCAGGCGATCTTGCGGTACGCGGTGATGGACTTGAGGTCCATCTTCTCGCCGATGCGGAAAGAGAGATTGGCCGAGCCGCCCCAGTTCTCGAGCCAGCTCTCGAGCGGTGTGTTGCCGTTGTTGCGGAAGGGGCCGCGTGCCTGCAGGTCGTTTGCGCAACGATCGTCGGCGAGCATCGGCACGGGACCGGAGGTCGGGAACACGACACCGGGGCAACCCGCGTCCTGGCTGGCGACGCGCGGAAACGTGGCGGCCTCGTTGATCGCGGCGAACACCAGCGGGCTGCCGTTCTCGTCGGCCTTCGTGTAGTCGAAAGCGAGCCGCGCGGAGAAGTTTTCATTGGGCTTGATCAGCCACTTCATGGACCCGGTGAACACGTTGGTATCGCCGAGGTCGGTGCCGTCGGGACGTGTCACGTAGCCGTCCTGCCGACGCAGACCGAACGAGAAGCGCGCCTTCACGGCATCGGAGAAGGGCGTGTCGACGGCGGCGAACGCGTCGTAGAGGCTGTCCGCACCGATGCCGCCGCGGATCGTGCCGCCGAATTCGTCGCCGGGATCCCGGGTCGTGATGAGGATGGCACCGCCGATGGTGTTGCGTCCGAACAGCGTGCCCTGCGGGCCGCGCAACACCTGGATCGAATCGACGTCGCGCAGCTCCATGCTGCCGCCGACGGCGCTGCCCATGTACACGTCGTCGATGTACAGGCCGACGCCGGGATCGACCGTCGACGTGGGATCGGTCTGCCCGATGCCGCGGATGAAGACCTGCGAGGAGTGGTTGTTGCCGGCGAGCGCGGCGTTGTCGCCGAACTGCAGGTTGGGGACGACCTGGTCGAGGAGATCGGTGCTGAACACCTGGCGGTCGGCGAGGGCGTCGCCGGTGAACGCGGTGATCGCGATCGGCGTGTCCTGCAGATTCTCCGCGACCTTGCGCGCGGTGACGGTGATCTCCTCGAGCGCGAAGCCGTCCGGGTCCTGTGCCTGCGCGGTCGAGACGAGGGCCGCGCTCGCGACAGCGGCCGAGCCGGTGATCCCCAGCAAAGTGTTTTTCATGGTTCCCCCTCCGTGGAGCGTGAAGTTAGGCAGCGCCGGGCGTATCTTCAATCGCGCGGGAGCGATATCGGTTATTCGCGAGAGGAATAGAACGGTGGCCAGAAGCTTCGACCTGAACCTGCTGCCCGTGCTGGTGGCGATCCATGAGAACGGCAGCGTCAGCGCCGCGGCGCAGCACCTCGGCATGAGCCAGCCGTCGGTCAGCAATGCGCTGGCGAAGCTGCGGCAGCGTTATGGCGATCCGCTGTTCCACCGCGCCGGCCACGGCATGAAGCCGACGCCGCGGCTGCGCGCGCTGATCCAGCCGCTGCGCGACGCGCTGACGAGCATGGACGATACGTTCGCCGTGGAATCCGGTTTCGAGCCGAGGACGACGCGGCGCACGTTCACGTTCGCGATGAGCGACCTCGGCGAGACGGTGTTCGTGCCGCGCATCCTCGAGCGGCTGCGCAAGCTGGCGCCGAAGGCGATGGTGCGTTCGGTGGCGGCGTCGGCGACGCAGATCGAGCGCGGCCTCGAGACCGGCGAGATCGACCTGGCGGTGGGGTACTTCCCGGATCTGCGCGAGAAGTCATTCCTCGAGAAGCACCTGTTCTTCCATCACTTCGTGTGCCTGCTGCGCGCGGATCATCCGATCACGGCGGGGACATTGTCGATGAGCCAGTTCCTCGGGCTGGAGCACGCGGTGGTGTACGGCGCGGGGCGCACGGTGGAGATCTTCGAGCGCTATCTGCGCGCGAAGAAGCTGCATCGACGCGTGGTGCTGGAGACGCCGCATTTCCTCAGCATCCCGGCGATCATCTCGCGGTCGGATCTCGTGGTGACGGTGCCGCACGCGGTCGGCACGTTCGTCAAGGACCTGCACATGAACATCCGCATCGCGCAGCCGCCGATGCGGACGCCGAAGATCGATCTCAAGATGCACTGGCACCGGAACTTCCAGCGCGATGCGAAGAACCGCTGGCTGCGCGACGTCGTCGCCGATCTCTTCACCGACGAGTCCGACGAGTTCCGCGACTGAGCCCGAGTTTGGGGATTGGCCCCAAACGGCCGTTTTGGGCCAATCCCCATTCCTACGCCAGCGAGCGCTCCAGGGTGTCGAGCGTGCGCATCGCCGGCAGCACCTGCGCCACGCTCGCGTTCGGCTCGCGCCCCTCGCGGATCGCCGCGAAGAACTCGCGATCCTGCAGCTCGATGCCGTTCATCGACACGTCGACCTTCGACACGTCTATCTTCTGATCCTTGCCGTCGACCAGGTCGTCGTATCGCGCGATGTACGTGCCGTTGTCGCAGATGTAGCGGAAGAACGTGCCCAGCGGCCCATCGTTGTTGAACGACAACGACAGCGTGCAGATCGCGCCACCCGGCACCTTCATCTGGATGCTCATGTCCATCGCGATCTTCAGCTGCGGATGCGGCGGACCCTGCACCGCGCGCGCGATGCTGGCCGTCTCGCCCGTCTGGTACTGGAACAGATCCACCGTGTGACACGCGTGATGCCACAACAGGTGATCCGTCCAGCTGCGCGGCTTCCCCAGCGCGTTCATGTTCGTGCGGCGGAAGAAATACGTCTGCACGTCCATCTGCTGGACCTTCAGCTCGCCGGCGAGGATCTTCTTGCGGATCCACTGGTGCGACGGATTGAAGCGGCGCGTGTGGCCGCCCATGCAGATCAACCCGGTTTCTTTCTGCACGCGCGCCAGCTCCTCGGCGTCGCGCAGGTTGTCCGCGATCGGGATCTCGATCTGCACGTGTTTGCCGGCGCGCAGGCACTGGATGGCCTGCTGCGCGTGCATCTGCGTCGGCGTGGCGAGGATCGCGGCGTCGATGCCGGGCTGCGCCAGGCACTCGGCGAGATCGAGCGACCAGTGCGGGATGCCGTACTTCTTCGCGACTTCCGCCGTCGACTCCGCGCTGCCGCCCGCGAGCGACGCGATCTCGATGCCCGGGATGTTGCGGATCGCCTCGATGTGCTTGATGCCGAACGCGCCCTGGCCCGCCACGCAGATCTTCATCCCTGTTCTCCCCGGCTCACGCAATGACGTCCAGGCACAACAAGCCCGCCGCCGTATTCGACGTGGGCACGTGGTAGTAGCGATACGCCTCGCGCACGTCCTCGCCGAGCGCGCCGCGCATCGCGAGCCACATCACCATCTCGATGCCTTCCGATCCGGACTCGCGCATGTACTGCGTGTGCGAGATCTTCGTGAGCCGCGCCGGGTCGTTCACCATGCCGTCGAGGAACGCGCGATCGAATTCCTGGTTCACGAACCCCGCGCGTTCGCCCTGCAGCTGGTGCGACATGCCGCCCGTGCCGTACACGACCACGCGCAGGTCCTCCGGATAATCCTCGACCGCGCGACGGATCGCCTGGCCCAGCTTGAAGCAGCGCACACCGGTGGGCGGTGGATACTGGATCACGTTCACGCACAACGGGATGACCTTGAACGGCCATTCCTTCGGCTGCCCGCACGTGACCGACAGCGGCACCGTCAGCCCGTGATCCACCGGCATCTCGTTGGCGATCGTCATGTCGAACTCGTCGAGGATCAGGTTCTCGACGAGGTGCCACGCGAGTTTCGGATGGCCGTTCACCGGCGGCACGGGCCGCTGGCCGAACCCTTCGTCGGCGATCGGGAAGTGCGCGGCGGTGCCCAACAGGAACGTCGGGATCATCTCCAGCGACAACGCGTTCGCGTGATCGTTGTAGATCAGGATCGCGACGTCGGGCTTCAACTTCGCGAGCCAGTCGCGCGCCGGCTCGACGCCGTCGAAGTAGGGCTTCCAGTACGGATTCCCCGCGTTGCCCTTGTCGAGCGCCGCGCCGATGGCCGGGACGTGGGAGCAGGCGATGCCGCCGACGATGCGCGCCATCTACTTCTCCCCGCCGGACTTGTGGAGATTCTCCGCGGTCGGGACGCGGCCGCCGGCCAGCATCATCTTCGCGTACTCGTCCTTCGGCATGCTGCACATCATGCCGGCCACGTCCTGGAAGGTGAGGCCGTCGCAGAACGCGATCTTGATCGTGTAGTAGATGTTGCCGCCGACGCGCAGCATGCCGAGCCAGTCGCGCTTCAGCACGGCGTCTTTCTGCTCCGGCGTAAGCGGGAAGCGGTCGAGGTACGCTGCTTCATTCGCCTTGAACGCCGCGCGGTTCTCGGGTTTGTTCAGCGACATGCAGAACATGTTCAGGTGATAACCGACGCGGCCGCGCTCGGCGTCGTAGACGTAGGTTCCGGGAATGTTTTCGTAGTCGCGCGGCGCGCTCATGAATGTCTCTCTGCGGGAATGCCGGCAGGATGCCCGTTCCACGCGTCCTTACTCGATGATCGCGGAACTCGAATCGATTTCGCGTGCAAGGTGGGCGTCGATGCCGCTGCTAGTATAGTCGCCACGCATGACGACGCAGCGCTCGATCCCCTGCATTTTCCTGCGCGGCGGAACGTCGCGCGGTCCGTTCTTCCGCGCCGCCGACCTGCCGGCCGACGTCGCGACGCGCGACCGCGTGCTGCTCGCGGTCATGGGTTCGCCGGATGCGCGGCAGATCGACGGTCTCGGCGGTGCGGATCCGCTGACGAGCAAGGTCGGCATCGTGCAGCCCGGTCGTCAGCCCGGCGTCGATCTCGAATTCCTGTTCGCGCAGGTGTCCGTGAAGGAGCCGCTGGTCGACACCACGCCGAACTGCGGCAACATGCTCGCGGCCGTGGTGCCGTTCGCGATCGAGAGCGGGATGATCGCCGCGCGCGGCGACATGACGACGCTGCGCGTGTTGACCGCGAACACCGGCACCTTGTCCGACATCGCGGTGCGCACGCCCGGCGGTCGCGTCGACTACGGCGGCGACGCGCGCATCGACGGCGTGCCCGGCACGTCGGCGCCGATCCACATCCGCTTTCTCGACACGGCCGGATCCGTGTGCGGCGCGTTGCTGCCCACCGGCAACCTGGTCGACCGCTTCGACGACGTCGACGTGACCTGCATCGACAACGGCATGCCGGTGGTCCTCATGGCGGCACGCGATCTCGGCGTGAGCGGCTACGAATCGCGCGACGAGCTGAATGCGAACGCCGCGCTGAAGCAGCGCCTCGAATCGATCCGCCGGCAGGCCGGCCCGCGCATGAATCTCGGCGACGTGACGAAGAAGGTGGTGCCGAAGATGTGTCTGGTCGCGCCGCCGACCGGCGAGGGGCACCTGACGACGCGCACGTTCATCCCGCACGACTGCCACTCCGCGGTCGGCGTGCTCGGCGCGGTCACCGTCGCCACCGCCGCGGTGATGCCCGGCACCGTCGCGAACCGGCTGGCGCGCGTGCCGCCGGGACCGCGCAAGGATTTTTCCGTGCAGCATCCCACCGGCGAGTTCACCGTCACGTTGACGATGGATCCGCGCAATCCCGCCGTGGTCGAGAGCGCGTCGCTGCTGCGCACCGCGCGGCTCATCATGCGCGGCGACGTGTTCATCCCGGCAGACACCTGGCAGGAGCAATCATGATCGGCAAATCCGGCATCGCCGTGCGCAACATCCGGCGCGCGCCCGCGGACGCGGTCGCGACGCTGTCGCGCTTCGGCACGGCCACCCTCTCCGAGGCGATGGGCCGCACCGGCCTGCTGGCGCCGTACATGCGGCCTATCTACCGTGGCGCGCGCGTGTGCGGCACGGCCGTCACAGTGTTCGAGCATCCCGGCGACAACTGGATGCTGCACGTGGCGGCGGAGTTGCTGCAGAAGGGCGACGTGGTCGTGCTCGGTGTCTCGTCGGCGTGTTCCGACGGCATGTTCGGCGACCTGCTGGCGACGTCGTTCCGCGCGCGCGGCGGCCTGGGCCTGGTGATCGACGCCGGCGTGCGCGACACGGCGGAGCTCGCCGAGATGGAATTCCCCGTCTGGTCGAAGGCGATCAACTCGAAGGGCACCATCAAGGCGACGGTCGGTTCGGTGAACACGCCGATCATCTGCGCCGGCGCGCTGGTGAATCCCGGCGACGTGATCGTCGGCGACGACGACGGCGTCGTCGTCGTGCCGGCGGCGAAGGCCGCGGAGGTCGCGCTGGCCGCGCAGGCGCGCGAGGCGAAGGAAACGGCGACGCGCGCGCGGCTCAAGGCCGGCGAGCTCGGTCTCGACATATATGCGATGCGCGAGAAGCTGAAGGCCGCCGGGCTCGTGTACCAGGACGAGCCGTGAGCCGGGGCGAGCCGTGAGCCGGGATCCCAACAAAGGTTGTTTGCCGCCGGATCCGGACCCGGTGGTGCCGTCGATCGTGCTGCCGCCCGGTGCCTGCGACGCGCATTGCCACGTGTTCGGCCCGGCGTCGCGATTCCCGTATGCGCGCGATCGCAGCTACACGCCGCCGGACGCGCCGGTCGAGAAGCTGCGCGCGTTGCATGCGCGGCTCGGCATCAGCCGCGCCGTCATCGTCCACGCGAGCTGCCACGGCAGCATCATGGACGTGACGCTGGATGCGATCGCGTCGAGCGGCGGCTTGTATCGCGGCGTCGCCGTGGTCGACGACGGCGTGACGGACGCGGAGCTCGCGCGCCTGCATGCGGGCGGCATCCGCGGCATCCGCTTCAATTTCGTCAAACACCTGGGCGGTGTGCCGGACCTCGCGGTGTTCTACCGCCTGCTGGCGCGCATCAAGCCGCTGGGCTGGCACATCGTGCTGCACTTCGACGCCGGCGATCTCGTCGAGCAGCAGGAACTGCTGGCGCGCATCGACGTACCGTTCATCATCGATCACATGGGCCGCGTCCGCGCGCAGGACGGGCTGGAGCAGAAGCCGTTCGCGTTGCTGCTGGAGTTGTTCCGGCGGAACCCGCTGGCGTGGATCAAGATCTGCGGCGCCGAGCGCGTGTCCGTGGGTCAGCGGCCATTCCGCGATGCGGTGCCGTTCGCGCAGGCGCTGGTCGCCATCGACCCGGACCGGTTGTTGTGGGGCACGGACTGGCCGCACCCGAACATCACGAAGGACATGCCGAACGATGGCGAATTGGTGAACCTGCTCGGCGAGATCTGCCCGGATGAGCGAGTGCGCCGGCGCATCCTGGTGGACAATCCCACGCGCATGTACTGGTCGTGAATCGCTCATGGAATCGACCCGCATCGGTTTTCTCGGCTTTGGCGAAGTCGGACGACGCTTCGCGGCGGACCTGCGCGCGGGTGGTGCGCAGCGCGCACTCGCCACGTACGACCTGCTGCTGCACCAGGCCGCGGCCGGCGAGGGCATGCGCCGCCACGCCGCGGCCCAGCGCGTCGACCTGCTGACCGATGCGAGCGGGCTCGCCGAATCGTCGCTGATCTTCAGCGCGGTCACCGCGGCGCAGACGCGCGCGGCGGCGCAGTCGTTGTGCGCGCGGCCGCTGGGCGAAACGTGGGTCGTCGATCTCAACTCGGCGTCACCGGATACCAAGATCGAGTGCGCGGCGCTGGTCGCCGCGGCCGGCGGGCGCTACGTGGAGGCGGCCGTGATGACGTCGGTGCCGCCGCATGGCATCCGCGTGCCGATGTTGTTGGGCGGGCCGCACGCCGCGGCCTGCGAGCCGGTGCTGCGCACGCTCGGGTTCGTCGCGACAGCGGTGTCGGACCAGCTGGGCATCGCGTCGGCGATCAAGTTGTGCCGCAGCGTGATCATCAAGGGGCTCGAGGCGCTGGTGGTGGAGAGCTTCACCGCGGCGCGCGCGTTCGGTGTCGAACGCGAAGTGCTCGCGTCGCTGCAGGAGACGTATCCGCAATTCGACTGGGAGAAGCAGGGGGATTACCTGTTCTCGCGCGTCATCCAGCATGGACGGCGCAGGTCCGAGGAGATGCAGGCCAGCGCGGAGATGATCGATACCGCCGGCGTCGGCGGCGTGATGGCCGCGGCGGCGGCGTTCCGGCAGGCGGGAGTCGCGACGTTGAAGGAGGCGGGCGTGTTCGAACAACCGACGGAGCAGAAGGCCTGGCGCGACCGCGCAGACGCGATCCTGAAGTTGGTGCCGGGTGGGGGAGATGGGGAGTTGTCCCGGCGCGGCGATTCCACCGAACCCCACGAACGACTCCCCATTTCCCCCACCCGGCACCAACCATGATCATCGACTGCCACGGACACTACACGACCGCGCCCGAGCCGCTGAACGCCTGGCGCAAGCAGCAGACCGAGAGCCTCAAGCGCGGCGTCGACGAGCCGAAGGGCGCGATCGCGATCAGCGACGACCAGATCCGCGAGACGCTGGAGACCGCGCAGCTCAAGCTGCAACGTTCGCGCGGCACGGACGTCACCATCTTCTCGCCGCGTGCCAGCGCGATGGGGCATCACCTCGGCAATGCGACGACGAGCCGGTTCTGGTCGGAGCATTGCAACGAGCTGATCCATCGCGTCTGCACGCTGTATCCGGAAAATTTCATCGGCGTCTGCCAGCTGCCGCAGTCGCCGGGCCTCGATCCGCGCAACGCGATCCCCGAGCTCGAGCGCTGCGTGAACGAATTCGGATTCGTCGGCTGCAACCTGAATCCGGATCCGTCGGGCGGAAAATTCTCCGAGCCGCCGTTGAGCGACCGCCACTGGTACCCGCTCTACGAAAAACTCTGCGAGCTCGACGTGCCGGCGATGATCCACGTCAGCCAGGCCTGCAATCCCGCGTTCCACACGACGGGGTCTTACTACCTGAGCGCGGATACCGTCGCGTTCATGCAGCTGATGATGTCGGACCTGTTCGTGGATTT
>DATJTW010000034.1:0-10066 GCA_035502995.1 Steroidobacteraceae bacterium
CCTTTTTCCCGGCCCCAAAAAAAAAGACGCCCGGGCCGTGCGGGGCCCGGGCGTCCGATCGACCCACTCTTACTTCAGATAATCATCCGCGTGAACGGACTTCTTGCCATTGCAACGTCCTTCCTCGCACAGCTTGTCCACCTGCTCCTTGAGCGAGCGCCAGCCGGCGGCGGCCCAATCGAGCTTCTGGTAGTCGTACGTGCTGCGGGGATCGTTGATCGGGAACGGCTGCTGATGGAACTTCTTCGGCAGGTTCTTTCCCTTGAACACCGCGGTCATGAACTCGCCGAGTTCCATCTGCTCGCGCAGCGGATTCGCGTGGTTGATGACGTGGATGTTGATGCCGATCTTCTCTTCCTCGCCCATGAACCGGTAGATCTCGCGACCGGCGAGATAGCCGATGTACGTGCCTTCCGGGTTCGTGTTGTTGGAGAGATAGCCGTCCTGGATCAGCAGCGCGCGCGGGGCGATCATGCCCATCAGGTAGTGCTGATCGAACGGCTCGACGCTCAGCTGGCCGTATTCACCGCGGTTCGCGCGCTTGATCACGTCCACCCACGCCTGCTCGGGCGTGGTGTTCCACTTGCGGAAGCGCGGCGTGAACCAGCTGCCGTAGCCCCAGCGCACGTCCAGGAAGTTCTGCGTTCCCTGGTTGTGCGTGAACTCGACGCCGGCCGCCGTCTGGATGCCGAAGTTGATGACGCCGTATCCCGGCTTGATGTTGTTGCCATGACCGACGCCCGTGGTGCTGGTCGCGTTCGCGCCAGTGCCGAGGAAGTTGATCTGGCCATCGGCCACCTTGAAGCTCGAGGCGAAGTCGCGATAGTCCTCGTTGCCCTGGTAGGGGCTGGCGGTGGTGGTGCCACCGTCACGACGACCGTTCGGATCGATCAACGCTTCGGCAGCCAGCACCGCATCGCCGGCCCACGTGTTGTCGAACTCGCTCTTGTCCTTGATCTTGACGTAGTAGTACTTCTTATTGAGCTCGTAGTCGTAGCCGTACGACGGATCGATTCCGTAGTACTGGCGCTCGCTCACGGCCGCGCTCGTCGAGCGGTCGATCACGGTGCCACCGGAACCGGAGCTGACCGGGTTCACCACCTGGATGCGCGGCTCGAACGCACCGACGACCAGCGTCAGCTTGCCGAGACGCGAGATGCCGGAGAACGCGCTCTTGTTCATGTCCACGTTGATCAAACGCGACGCGGCCTTCTTGTCGGCCTCGACCGCATCGAGCACGCGGCTCACGCCCCACGCCTGGCTGAGCATCAGGCTCGGCGCGGCGAGGTTGCCTTCGGTCTTCTGATACGGCGGCAGCCACTGGCCGTTCACGAGGCCGGCGCTGTACGCGGTGCGGCTCGCATCCGGCATCTGCGACACGAGGTCGAAGAGATCCTGTACGACGCCAGCGCGGCCGTTCGCGACGTACGAACCGGTCTCGTTGTCACCGGAGTCGATGTCGCGCACCTGGATGCCGACCTGCGCGATGCCGTACTGGTTGGCGACGTTGAACCAGCCGCTGACGTTGCCGTTCGGGTTGAACACCACCGGGTAGCCCTTCTTCGGCACCGGCCACACTGCCGGATCCGGGAAGAAGAACTGCACGTTGATCTTGTGGGCGGCGGCGACGCCGTCCTTGTACACGGTGACCTGGGCAGTGCCGGCCTGGTTCGCCGCCGTGTAACCGGACTGCGCCTTCGTCACTTCGAGCGACGTCGTGATGCCGTCCGTCGACGGTAGATAGCCCGTCTCGTAGTGCTCGATGATGCGCTTGAACTGGGCCTGGCGGAGCTCCCAGTCGTTGCGCTCGAACTTGTTGCCTTCCCAGCTGATGAACGGGTTCGGGATGGAGTGGATGGGTGTCGTGTAGGTCTCCGGCTCCGGAAGAGTCGTGATCACGCCGACCGCTTTCTTGTTGCCACCGGCGAGGCTGGGATCAGCCACGGCCAGGATGAGCAACGGCATCGCCATCGCGGCGACGAGCTTCTTCAATTGCATTGGATATACCCCCTAGTGAATCGCTTCTTTCGCCTCGCAACACCGTTTGCGTTCACCACATCTCGCGTCCTTTCGGTGATCGCAGATGTGCGAGGTCTGTATCGATCTTGGAGGGAGTTTTTGTGCGGCGCCACGGTGACACCGCTGGCGAAAAAACGAAATTTTCAGTGCCAGCGTGCGACAGCAGGCGCGAAGGATTGACAACGCTGGCGTGTCGAAGACTCGTTACCGCTAACAGAGGGCCGGCCCTTACGAGGGTGTCGGCTTTGTTTACAAGTCGACGGTGCGATCAGGAACGCGCAGAAACGCTCAAGAATCCTGCCGGACTAACTACAGTAGTTAGAGACTGCGGACGATCAGCGCGATGGCGCTCAGCGTGGAGATGAACAGCACGGCGGCGCGGGAGTTGCCACGGTCGAGCACGCGCGCGATCGGCGGCGCGAAGAGAAAACCGAGGATGTAGCCCGGCATCAGCAGCAATCCCCACATCGCTTCCTGCGCGCCGAACTTGCCTACGAAGTACAGCGAGATGAGGATCGCCGTCGACGACACCGTGAACACCGCGCCCAGCGTCGCGCGCAACCGCACGGGCGTCTCGTGCTGATACAGCAGCGCCAGGATCGGCGCGCCGATGCCCGAGATCGCCGCCATGAACCCCGACATCAACCCGCCGCCGACGAGCATCGGCATCGTGCGCTGCATGTTGGGCATGGCCACGCTGACCGCGACCGCCAGCAGCACCAGCACGCCGAACGCGATGCCGGCGCGCTGCAGCGGGATCGCCGAGATGCACAACGCGCCGATGACGACACCCGCGCACAGGAACACCAGCAACATCGACAGCCGATGCGTCTGGATCTCGCGCCGTCCCTGCCACGCCATGATTCCCGACAGCGCCATGCTCGCCAGCACGATGGGGCCGGGGATGAACTTCAGGCTCACCAGCGCCAGCAGCGGCACGATGATCAACCCGGCGCCGAGTCCGGTGGAGGCTTGCAGGATCGCGCCGAGCAACACGGCGCCGTTGGCGAGGAAGAATTCGTGGATGCGCATGATGCGCGTCGATTATGCGGGTTCCCGGTTCGTTTGCGGCGTCAACATGCGGCACACGGGCAAGGCGAGGGCGATCGCGAGGAGTTGTGCGGCGATGAATGGCAGCACGTCGACGGGGCGGATACCGGCGAAGGTATCGGTCAGCGAGCGCGCCAGCGTGATGGCAGGGTTCGCAAACGCGGTGGACGCGGTGAACCAATATGCCGCGCCGATCCAGCACGCCACGAGCCAGGGAAGTTTGCGCGAATCGCGACTGCCGAAGATCACGAGCAGCAGGCCGAACGTGGCGACGAGTTCGGCGAGGAACTGGGACGCACCAGCGCGCGCATGCGTGGACGCCTGCAGCAGTGGCAGCTCGAACATCGCGTGTGCGAGCACCGTGCCGAGGCAGCAGCCGGCGATCTGGACGACGACATACGACGCAGCGACGCGCCATTGGATCTCCCGGCGCAAGGCTGCGGCGAGCGTCACGGCCGGATTGAAGTGCGCGCTGATCGGCGAGAAGAGCGCGATCAGGACGGCGAGTGCGGCCACGGTCGCGGCGGTGTTGGCCAGCAAGGCTATCGCCGCGTTTCCGCCGGCCAGCCGCTCGGCCATGATTCCCGAGCCGACCACTGCGGCCGTCAGCAACATCGAACCCAGCGCTTCGCAAGTCAGCGCGCGGGCGAGGCGCGGATCAGGCATCGCGCGTCCGCCCGATCTCGTCGAGCTTCCGCTGCAGTGTCGCGCGGTCGAGCGATTCGAACGGCAGCGCCAGGAAAGCCTGGATGCGACGCTCGAGCCGGTCATGCGCGAGACGGAATGCGGCGCGCTTCTCGTCGTCGCTGCCTTCTGCGGCCGCGGGGTCGTCAATGCCCCAATGCGTCTTCAGCGGCGAGCCGGGCCACAGCGGGCAAGTTTCACCCGCGGCGTTGTCGCAGACGGTGATCACGAGATCGATGGCGGGCGCGCCGGGGCGAGAGAACTCATCCCAGCTCTTGCTGCGCAGGCCGACCGTCGGCAGGTCGAGCCGCGTGAGCAGCTCGAGCGCCAGCGGATGGACGGCGCCTTTCGGATGACTACCGGCGCTGTACGCGCGAAAGCGTTCGCTGCCCAGGTGATTCAGCAGCGATTCCGCGAGGACGCTGCGCGCGGAATTGCCGGTACACAGGACGAGGACGTTCATCGGAGGTCTCACAAGGATTTCGCCAGGCACGCCGCCGAGGCGGGGCATAGCGAGCGGAACTCCGTCGTCGCGAGGATCCGCTCCGGAAGCGCCGCGCGCTCGATGGAGCGGTAGCCGCGCAGGACGAAGAACTTCTCCGCGGTTTGCGTGAGCAACACGAGCTTCCGCACACCGGCTGTCTTGCTGTCCCCTTCGAGACGGTCGACCAGGCGCGCGCCGACTCCCGAGTTGCGAGCGGCCGGTGCCACCGCCAGCGAACGAAGCAGGGCGACATCGCCGAAATTCTGCAGTCCGATCACGCCGCGCAGCTCGTCGTCCTCCGTCGCGACGAGGAACTCGGGGCGCGACTCGTCCAGATCCGTGAAAGGCAGACCGCAGTCCTCGAGCAGCGATGCGATCTTCGCGCGTTCACTGCCGATCGCCGGCCGGATCTGCAGCGACCCCGTCATGCGCAGCAACGCGCCACGGGCGCCGGCGCTCGTGGCTCGCAACATGCCGACGGCTGGCCGCCATACGTCGTGCTCTCGCCGGTCGTGAGGAACGCCTCCCACTGCACGCCCTGGGGATCCGCGATCCAGCTCTTCTCGCTCTGCGCGTAGCAGCAGGTAGTTTGGCCGTCCTCGCGGACCGGCCCTTGCGCGGCGAGCAGGCGTGCGTACACGTCGTCGAGCTCCGGCTTGTTCTCGGCCTGGATGCCGAGGTGGCGGATGCCGGTCTCGGTATCGCGCCGGCTGATGGCGAAATTGACGCGCGGATCGTCGAGCATCCACTTCGCGTAGTCGGGTTTGTGCACGGTCGGCGTCGCGGCGAACAATGCGTTGTAGAAGCGGACGGATTCGTCGATGTCGCCGACGCTCACGTGGATGTGCAGGCGTTTCATGCAGATCTCCGGGTTTTCCTGGCAGTGGTGGTGCGCGGGGTCGCGCGAGCGGGCGTGCACGAGGTGGCGCAGCCCTGCGGCGCCTCGCTGCCCGCGCAGCAGTTGTCGGTGAGATAACCGATCAGGTCGTTCATCGCGGTGTAGTCGGCGGCGTAGATGAGCTGACGGCTCATGCGCTCCTGGCTGACGAGCCCCGCGCGTTGCAAGGCCTGCAAGTGGAACGTCATCGACGACGGCGGGATGTCGAGTCGGGCCGCGATCTCTCCGGCTGGCAGTCCCGCCGGTCCCGCTTCGACGAGCATGCGAAACACGGCCAAGCGATATTCGTGGGCGAGCGCGGCGAGCGCGGCAACGGCATCCGGAGCTTTCATCGATCTTCCGACGATTCGAGAATTGTCGAAATGATGATCGACGACTCCGGCACTGTCAATCGAAAAGGAGAGTCAGAGGATCAACTCCCAGTAGGTCACGTCGATCCAGCGTTCGAACTTGAAGCCGACCTGTTTGAAGTGCGCGACTTTCTCGAACCCGAAACGCTCGTGCAGCTTCATGCTGGCTTCGTTCGGCAGCGCGACACCGCCGATCACGGCATGGACGCCGAGCATCTTCAGCCTGGCGAACAAAGTCGAATAGAGCCGCGTGCCAATGCCAATGCCCAGCGACTCGGCGCGCACGTACACCGTGACTTCGGTGGAATAGCGATACGCCGCGCGCGGCTTCCACTTGCCGGCATAGGCGAAGCCGAGCAGTTCGGTGCCGTGTTCCGCGACCAGCCACGGCAACGGAATCCGCTGGATCTCCGCGACACGTCGTTCGAACTCGCCCGGTTCGACCGCCGCCTCTTCGAACGTGATCGCGCTGGTCAGCACGTAGTGGTTGTAAATTTTTACCAGGTCCGCCGCGTCGGCAGGGCGTGCGTCTCTGACAAGGATGTCGGTGTGGGTTTGCACCCGTGTAGTTATAGCGCGACGTTCGATGCGGGAGGCGTACAATCCCGACACCCTTACGAACCCGGTGCGACGGCACAGCGATGACGACGCAGAAACGCGCAAAGGCGGCAAAGCAGGTCGTCCGCGAGTACGGCAAGACCCTGCAAGTTTTCATCGACCAGGTCGACGCCCTGGTCACGCACCTCGGCTCGTCCGAAGCGACGATGCCCGTGCCGCAGCGTCGCCGCGAAGTCTGCGCCGTCGTCTGGGCGGTGATGTCCGCCGCGTTCGCCGCGTCTTCGTTGTCCGCCGAGGAGAACGAGCGGTTGGCGCCGCTGCTGCGGGAAGTGCTCGTGCCGTACTGGGAAAAATACTGCTCGTCCGAAGCCGGCATGGAGAAGATGCTGACCGAGCGCGCCGCGTACTATCTCGACGATCGGGACCCGGAGAGCCAGGTGGCGACGGCCAGCAGCCTCGTGAGGAAGCTGCTGGACAGCATCGGCGCGGATCAACGCTCGAAGATCGAGTTGAGCCGCACCCTGGTGCCGCTGTTCGCGCACCGCATGCTCGGCGACACGCTGCACATCAACGACGTGAAGAATCGCTTCGGCATCCAGCTGTCGGTGCTCGGTGCGCTGGTCGCGGCGATCGGGTTGGCGCAGGCCGCATACGACTCCGCGCTGCGCCTCATGCGACTCGGCTGAATCTCAACGGGCGTTCGGGTCCCGCTTCAGGCGTTCGAGCTCGAGAGCCAGGGTTTCCAGGGCGCTCAGCATGTAGAGCGTGATCGTCTGCGGGTTGGTGTTGAAGGCGAAGCGCCGCTCCGAAAAATGCAGCACTTCCTTCGCGCAGGCGATCAGCAGGCTGAGCTCGAGAGGGGTGGCGGCCTGGATGAGTTCGAGCGCGAAAACCCGAGCTTCACGCCACTGGGCGTCGTCGCCGGATTCGAGCGCAGCAGTCCCCAGCCTTAACTCCCGAAGCTGTCGCGAGGTCTCCGCGACGAGGGTTTGAGCGCTTTCCTTCCGCTTCTGTTCATCGATGACGTTCAAATCATGCGCGACGCTCATGCCGCCGTGACCTCGCGCGCGCCGAGCGCCGCAGTTGTCGGTACTGGGGAGCGAGAGTAGCAGCATCGATGGCGGTCCGCTGCGTGGGAAAGCCCGGAGGATTAACAGAAGTTAGTCTCGGGCGGAATCCGCGACCTTCATCCCCGGGCGATCACGATCAGTCCGACGAGGATCCGGGCGATCGGTAGTCGAGGACCCAGGACAGTGCAGAGGTCGGGGTCGATCGAGGCGAGTCTAGCGGGACGGCAGCGGGGAGTGCGAGTCGAGACGGCCGTCGGTGACGCGCCGGCGCAGCTCGGCACGGATGTCGTTCAACGCTTCGAGGGTGCGGCGGCGCAGGGCCGCTCGATCCCGTCCGGACAACGCGCGCAGTCGCATGGCTTCGGCGTTGTCCGAGTGGCGCTTGCGATCGATCGTCGCGAGCAGCGTCAACCGTTCGTTCGCATCTCGATACGCATCTTCGAGTGCGAGATCCGAGAAACCGGAATAGGGATTGGATTTATCAGACTGCGGTGCGGCCATCCGCCCCTCATTAGCTCGATGAGTGCAGATGTAAGAAAACATTTCGGGGGATTTCAGTCCATCGCAGCGGGACTCCTGCGAGGAGGAATCGGCTCAGCTAGATAGGCCGATGAGCCGGAGATTCGTCTGACAGAACTGCGAAGTGTCGCGCAGGGATTTGGCGCGAGAGGCGGCGAGGAGAGGTGTGGTGCTGACGGAACCGGAGAGGTTCGCGACGCAAGACAGGAGAAGTGGCTCCCTGGGTTGGACTCGAACCAACGACCAACGGATTAACAGTCCGACGCTCTACCGACTGAGCTACCAGGGAACCGAGAACCTTGCGAGGGCGCGCATTCTGGCGGCAGCCCCCTCCGCCGTCAAGCAATCCTTGGCATTCAGTGACTTACGTCTGGACAAGCACTCTTATATATGGCCTGCGTCACGGCGGGGGCCGGCGTTGGCCGGTGGCGCCGCCGGACCCGCGCTCTCCGACATCGCTTGGCCCCGCGCACCGGCATTTCCGGCCCGGCGACGCGCCAACACTGCGGCCATGAAACCCCAGCAGCAAACCCCGCCCGGCAACGAAGCGGATCTCGACCCGAAAGCGGATCACGGCGAAGACAGCTACCGCGGCACGGACAAGCTGCGCGACAAGGTCGCGATCATCACGGGCGGGGACAGCGGCATCGGCCGCGCGGTCGCCATCGCGTTCGCGCGCGAAGGTGCGGACGTGCTGGTGAGTTATCTCGACGAACACGATGACGCCGAGGAAACGCAGCGCTGGGTGCAGAAGGCCGGCAAGACCTGCGTACTCGTGCCCGGCGATCTCGCCAATCCCAATCACTGCCGCGACATCGTCCAGCGGGCCAGGGATGAATTCGGCCGCGTCGACATCCTGGTGAACAATGCCGCCTACCAGATGACGCACAAGTCGCTCGAGGAGATCTCGGACGAGGAGTGGACACACACGTTCAAGGTGAACATCCACGCGCAGTTCTTCCTGGCGAAGGCGGTGCTGCCGCACATGAAGGCCGGCTCGTCGATCATCAACACGTCGTCGATCAACGCGGACAAGCCGTCGCCGGATCTGGTCGCGTATGCAACGACGAAAGGCGCGATCGCGAATTTCACCGCGGGGCTGGGCCAGCTGCTGGCGGAGCGGAACATCCGCGTCAACGCCGTTGCGCCGGGCCCGATCTGGACGCCACTGATCCCGTCGACGATGCCGAAGGAACGCGTCGCGAAGTTCGGCACGCAGACGGCGATGAAACGCGCGGGGCAGCCGAAAGAGGTGGCGCCGGTGTACGTGTTCCTCGCCTCGGACGACGCGAGTTACATCACGGGCGCGGTGTACGAGGTGACCGGCGGCACGCCGATGTTGTGAGCGTCGCCGCGAAAAAAAGGCGCGGTCCTGAACGTCGCTGAACCGGGCCGCGCCGGGGAAAACTCAGCCGGGGTTCTCGTTGTCGTCGCGGTGCTTGAACGGACCCTTCGGCGGCTCCTTGCCCTTCTTCTGCGTCTCGTCGCGATCGGCGCGGCCGGAGCCGGGATTGCTCGGGCGGTCGTCATCGCGCTGGTCGGGATCGTCGCTGCGACCGTAATCGCTGGTGCCGGAGCTGCCGGTGTCGTGGTTCGGCTCGGGCTTGTTCGTGCCGCCGCTCTGGCCGTAACGGCCCTGGCCCGTGTTCACGCCATCGTGGCGGCTGTCACCGACACCGGGATTGCGGCCGGTCGATCCGCTCTGGTCATTGGAATCGCGGCGGTCGGTGTCGCGGCGTTGGGGCTTCTGCTGCTGTTGGGCCATGTCCGTCTCCGTCAGTCGATCGTTCCGCTAACAATCGCCCCGCGCGCGCCGCGGCGCTGTAGGAATGGGCAGACGTCCGGCGTCCACTTCCGCTCTATGCCTGTAGTCCCCGGAATGCGGAAGCTCGGCGGATGAAAACCCGCTCGACGAAAGCCTGGGACGTCGTGATCGCCGGGGCCGGTCCCGCGGGATGCTCGGCGGCGCTGGTGCTGGGCCGCGCCTGCCGGCGCGTCCTGCTGTGCGACACGGGCACGCCGCGCAGCTGGGCGTCGAAGGAGATGCACGCCTATCTATCCCGCGACGGCATGCCGCCGGCGCGCTTCCTCGAGCTGGCGCGCGGAGAGGCGCTGGAATACGCCGGCGTGAAATTCGCGCCGGTGGAAGTGCGCGCGGCTCGCCGCGTCGGAGACGGGTTCGTCGTCTCGCTCGGCGCGCGCCGCGAGGTGCGGGCGCGGAAGCTGCTGATCGCCACCGGTTTGTTCGACGCGATCCCGCGCATACCTGGCATCGACGAGCTGTTCGGACGCAGCGTGTTCCAGTGTCCGTACTGCGACGGCTGGGAGATGCGCGGCCGCAAGGTCGCCGTGTACGGCCGCGGCACGCGCGGCTTCCAGATGGCGCGCGCGATGACGGCGTGGGCACGCGACATCGTGCTGCTGACCGACGGCG
>DATJTW010000035.1:0-25734 GCA_035502995.1 Steroidobacteraceae bacterium
ACGCAGCTGCTGGCGTCGTTCGACGCCTACCACCTGTTCGGTCAAACCGTTCAACTGCCCGAAACCGACTGGCGCGAGCTCAAGACCGCGTCGCTCGAGGCGCTGGCCCAGAGCAAGGACCTGCGCCTGCTGTGCCATTTCGCCGCCGCGGGCCTGCGCACCGACGGCTGGACCGGTTTCCTCGGCTCCCTGCACGTCGCCGCCGGCTGGCTCAAGCAGCACTGGGAAAAGGTCTACCCGCTGGTCGACGAAGACGCGATCCTGCGCAAGAACGCGCTGAGCTGCTTCTCCGACCGCATCGCCGTCATCGATGGCGTGCGTCGAACGCCGCTGATCGAGAACAAGCAGTTAGGCCGCTTCACGCTGCGCGACATCGAGCTGGCCACCGGCAAGCTCACGCCCACCGAAGCGGACACGACGCCGCCCACCGAATCCGAAGTCGCCGCCGTGCTGGCGGCGATGCCGCTCGAAGAGCTGCAGATGATCGAGGCGTCGTTCGCGACCGCCGTCGCCGACGTGCAGGCGATCGACGCGGCGATGCGCGAGTACGGCGGCGCCGCTGCCTCCCCCGATTTCGACGCGTTGAGCGACACGCTCGGTGCGCTGCGCAAGGTGCTGCGCGAGCAGCTCGACTCACGCGGTCCGGCGACCGGTGAGGCCGCGGGCGGCGAGTCCGCCGACGGCGGCGAGTCCGGCGGAACCGGCAAGGCGGTTGGCGGTATTAAGTCACGGCAGGACGCGATCCGCGCGATCGACGTCGTCGCGGCGTACTTCCGCCAGAACGAACCGTCGAGCCCGGTACCGATCTTGCTGGACCGCGCCAAAAACCTGATTGGCAAAAGTTTTCTGGACATCCTCCAGGACATCTCGCCCGAAGGTGTCGCGAGCGCGAAACTCGCGGGCGGTATCAAGGACGAGTGAGGGTGCCGCTGCCGGCCCCCTCGGGTAGATTGCGCAACAACGGCTTCTGTTAGGGAGAAGGTTTCATGGCCAAGCCGAGTAGTCAGAAATTCATCGCTCGCAATCGCGCGCCGCGCGTGCAGATCGAATACGACGTCGAGGTCTATGGCGCACAGAAGAAGGTGCAGGTGCCCTTCGTCATGGGCGTCATGGCGGACCTGTCCGGCGACGCCAAGGAACCGCTCGCGCCGGTGGACGACCGCAAGTTCGTCAACATCGACATCGACAATTTCGACGAACGCATGAAGTCGATGAAACCGCGCGTCGCTTTCACCGTACCCAATACGCTGACGGGTGAAGGCAACCTCGCGGTCGACATCACGTTCGAGAGCATGGACGACTTCTCGCCCGCGGCCGTCGCGCGCAAGGTCGACGCCCTCAACAAACTGCTCGAGGCGCGCCAGCAGCTCTCGAACCTGATCACGTACATGGACGGCAAGGCGGGCGCGGAGGACCTCATCGCGAAGGTGCTCAACGATCCGTCGCTGTTGAAGTCACTGGCCGCCAAGGCGAAGCCGGACGACTCCGGCGAAGCCAAGTAAACGAGGGGATCCGACAATGGCTGAAGCGAAACAACAGGCCGCAGACCAGGGACAGCTCCTCGAGGACCAGTTCGCCGCGCTGCTGCAGAAGGAATTCAAACCGAAGACGCCCGGCGCGCGCGCCGAGGTCGAGAACGCGGTCCGCACGCTCGCCGAACAGGCGCTGCGCGAGAGCACCGTGGTCTCCGACGACGTCGTCGGCACCATCAAGGCGATCATCGCCGAGATCGACCAGAAGCTGACCGAGCAGATCAACCTGATCCTGCACAGCGAACGCTTCCAGCAGGTCGAGAGCGCGTGGCGCGGTCTCAACTATCTCGTCAGCAATACCGAGACGGACGAGCAGCTGAAGATCCGCGTGATGAACATCTCGAAGAAGGATCTCGGCAAGACGCTCAAGAAGTACAAGGGCGCGGCCTGGGACCAGAGCCCGATGTTCAAGAAGCTGTACGAGCAGGAATACGGCCAGCTCGGCGGCGAACCCTACGGCTGCCTGGTCGGCGACTATTCGTTCGACCACACGCCGGGCGACGTCGAGCTGCTCGGCCAGATCGCGCAGATCTCGGCCGCGTCGCACGCGCCGTTCATCGCCGGCGCCTCGCCGTCGCTGATGGGCATGGACTCCTGGCAGGAGCTCGCGAATCCGCGCGACCTCGCCAAGATCTTCTCGGCCCCGGACTACGCCGCGTGGCGCAGTCTGCGCGAATCCGACGACGCCAAGTACGTCGGCCTCGCGATGCCGCGCTTCCTGTCGCGACTGCCGTACGGCGCGAAGACGAACCCCGTCGAGGAGTTCGACTTCGAGGAAGAGACCGGCGTCGGCGACCATTCGAAGTACACCTGGTCCAACGCAGCCTACGCGATGGCGGTCAACGTCAACCGGTCGTTCAAGATGTACGGCTGGTGCTCGTCGATCCGCGGCGTGGAATCGGGCGGTGCCGTCGAAGGCCTGCCGGTGCACACGTTCCCCAGCGACGACGGCGGCGTGGACATGAAGTGTCCCACCGAGATCGCGATCAGCGACCGACGCGAGAAGGAACTGGCCGACTGCGGCTTCATGCCGCTCATCCACCGGAAGAACACCGACGTCGCCGCCTTCATCGGCGCGCAGTCGCTGCAGAAGCCGGCGGAATACACCGATCCGGATGCGACCGCGAACGCGCGCATCTCGGCGCGGTTGCCCTATCTATTCGCGAGCTGTCGTTTCGCGCACTACCTGAAGTGCATGGTGCGCGACAAGATCGGCTCGTTCATGGAACGCGCGGACATGGAGCGCTACCTCGGCGACTGGATCAAAGGGTACGTCCTCGGCAGCCCCGAAAATGCCGGTGA
The DNA here is from genome assembly GCA_035502995.1 of Steroidobacteraceae bacterium. Lineage (GTDB taxonomy): Bacteria > Pseudomonadota > Gammaproteobacteria > Steroidobacterales > Steroidobacteraceae > CADEED01. Next base: position 2,835 of record DATJTW010000035.1, read on the forward strand.
CGCCCAGAAAGCCTCGAAGCCGCTGGCTGCCGCTGAAGTCAAAGTGGAGGAAATCGAAGGAAACCCGGGCTTCTACGCCGCGCGGTTCTATCTGCGTCCGCACTACCAGCTGGAAGGCGTCAACGTCTCGCTCCGGCTCGTGTCGAAATTGCCCTCGCAGAAGCAGGGCTAAGACGGTCCGATCTCACGCTAGAACGCAAACAAAAAGTTACGGAGGGTTGTCATGGCTGTAGATATGTTCTTGGAGCTCGATGGAATCAAAGGCGAATCCATCGACAAGGTGCACAAGGAGAAGATCGATCTGCTCGCCTGGAGCTGGGGCCTGAGCAATACGGGCACGTTCCACGGTGGTGAAGGTGGTGGCGCCGGCAAGGCGAACTTCCAGGACATCTCGTTCACGAAGTACGTGGACAAGGGATCGGCGGACCTCATGTACGCCATTGCGTCCGGCAAGCACATCGCGAAGGGCAAGCTCATCGTCCGCAAGGCCGGCGAGAACCCGCTCGAGTACCTCACCTACAACTTCGAGAAGATCCTCGTCAGCTCGATGTCGACGGGCGGTTCCGGCGGCGAAGAGCGCCTGACGGAGAACGTCACGATCAACTTCGCGACGGTGAAGATGGAGTACTGGACCCAGGGCGAGAAAGGCGCGAAGGGCAAGAACTCCAACTTCGGCTGGGACATCCCCGCCAACGCGAAGGCCTGACGCTCACCCTTTCGATCGCTTCTCAGGATCACGAGGAGCGCCCCGTGCGGGGCGCTCCTCGTTGCGCATCGACTGGTGAACCATGAGCAAGGCTGAAGACAGTTTCCGTGCCGGTCGGCTGGCCGCCAGCCTCGACGAATTGCAGGCCGAAGTCCGGCAGAAGCCCGCGGACGCGAAGCTCCGCATCTTTCTCGCGCAGTTGTTGATGATGGTCGGGCAGTGGGACCGCGCGGTCACGCAGCTCAAGGTCATCGGCGACATGGACGCCTCGGCGCTGCCGATGGCACGCGCCTACCGTGCCGCGATCGACTGCGAGCTGTTGCGCGCGCTGGTGTTCGCCGGCAAACGCTCACCGTTGTTGTTCGGCGATCCCGAGCCGTGGATCGCGAATCTCCTCAAGGCGCTGACCCTCGACGGCGAGGGCCGCAAGGCCGATGCCGCGACGCTGCGCGCCGAGGCGATGGAGGCCGCGCCGACGTCGGCCGGCCAGCTGAATGGCACCGCGTTCGAGTGGATCGCCGATGGCGATTCGCGCCTCGGCCCGATGTTCGAGGTGCTGCTGAACGGCGCCTACTACTGGGTGCCGGCCCACCGCATCAACCGCATCACGTTCGAAGCGCCGTCCGACGCGCGCGACCTCATCTGGATGCCCGCGCAGTTCGTCTGGGCGAACGAGGGCGAAGCCGTCGGCTTCATCCCGACGCGTTATCCGGGCAGTGAATTGAGCGCCGACGATCTGGTCCGCCTGTCGCGCAAGACCGAGTGGACGGAGCTCGCGGAGAATTCCTTCGCGGGACTCGGGCAGCGGCTGCTCGCGACCGATGCCGCGGAATATCCGCTGCTCGAGGTCCGCGAGATCACGTTCGACGCACGGGCCTGATCCGCGATGGCCGAGCTCAGCCTCCGCGAGCAATTGCAGCCCGGGCTGCTGGACCGCCTGACCGACGACGAACGGTTCGTCACGCAGATCCAGGTGTCCGCGAAGCGCCCGGAGCTCGAGCGGCTGCGGATCCGCGCCGGCGACTTCGCCGACATCCTCGCGGGTCTCGGGCTCAAGGCCATCCCCGCGCCGGTGCCGCCCGCGTCGGACGATGAACAGGACTTCTGGTTCAGCGCCGCGGGACGCTCGGTCGTCCTGCAGCAGATCAAGGAATTCACGATCAAGCCGCCCGGCGCGCCCAATGGCGTCGTGCTCGGCACGTTCTGCCGCGTGCAGGGCCGCGCGTTGCTGAACGCGCAGACCGAATCGCTGGATCGCCGCGTGTTCACGATGCGCCGCCTGCGCGACGCCGTGTTCCGCGACATCACCTGGTTGTTGAACTCCATGAGTCTCGACTCCACCGAGGATCTCGCGCGGTATCCGGAAGTGGAGCGCTCGGTCATCAACTACGGCATGCCGACGCTCGCCGGCCGGCAGATGAGCTCGATCGACCCGCAGCGCACCGCCGAACGCATCGCGCGCGCGATCTCGCAGTTCGAACCGCGCCTGTCGAAGGTGCGCGTCACGCCGGAGACGCGGAAGCAGGGCGAGGAGAATTTCGCGGTGGCGTTCCAGGTCGAGGCCGACCTGTGGGGCCAGCCGGTGCCGCAGCACCTCGTGCTGCGCACGAGCATCGATCTCGAATCCGGCGCCATCAACGTCAGCGAGGCGGCCGCGCGCTAGCGCGTCGAATCCATGGACCCGCGCCTCCTCGAGTACTACAACCGCGAGCTGCTGTTCATGCGCGAGATGGGCGCGGAGTTCGCGCAGACCTATCCGCGCATCGCCGCGCGGCTCGGTATCGACGGCATCGAGTGCGCCGATCCCTACGTCGAGCGGCTGCTCGAAGGCGTCGCCTGGCTCGCGGCGCGCGTGCAGCTGAAGATCGATGCGCGCCATCCCGAGTTCACGCAGCACCTGCTGGAGATGGTGTATCCGCAGTTCCTGAGCCCCATGCCGTCATGCGCGCTGGCCGAGTTCGTGCCGGACCTGAAAGACACGGCGCTCGAGGCGGGCGTGACGATTCCGCGCGGCAGCTCGCTGCAGACGCAGATGGCGCGCGGCGAGCGCACGGCCTGCCAGTTCCGCACGGCACAGGACGTCACGCTCTGGCCGCTGACGGTGACCGAGGCGAAATACATCTCCGGCTCCGGTGCGCTGTCGACGCAGGGTCTCGCGGTGGATTCCCGCGTGCGCGCCGCGATCCGGCTGCGCTTCAAGGTGAGCCCGGGCATCAAGCTGAGCTCGTTGCCGCTCGATGCGCTGACCATCTACATCAAGTCGACGCCGGACATCGCCAGCAAGCTGCACGAGCAGGTCTTGGCGAACTGCCTCGGCTTCTGGACGCGCTCGCTGCAGCCCGGCGCGAGCGTGCACTTCCGGCCCGCGACCGCGGTCGAGCCCGTGGGTCTCACCGACGACGAGGCGCTGCTGCCGGTCACGAAGCTCGCGTTCCAGGGCTACCGGCTGCTGCGCGAATACTTCGCGTTCCCCGAACGTTTCCTCTACTTCAAGCTCGGCGCGTTGAAGGACGCGATCGCCACGTTCGAGGGCGACGAGTTCGAGATCTACATCGGCCTCGACCGCATCCAGGCCAGCCTCGAGAACGCGCTCGACGCCTCGCAGTTCCGGCTGTTCACCGCGCCGGTGATCAACCTGTTCGCCAAGGAGTCCGACCGCATCCACGTGACGCCGTTCGACGTCGAGCAGCACGTGCTGCCGGACCGCAACCGGCCGATGGACTTCGAGGTGTTCTCGATCGAGAAGATCACGGGCGTCGGCGCCGGCGGCGAGACGCAGGCCGAGATCGCGCCGTTCTACAACGTCAACCACCGCACCGCGAGCAGCGCCGAGCGGTCCTACTACACCGTGCAGCGCCGGCAGCGGCTGTATTCGAATCGCCAGGAGCAGAGCGGCGCGCGTGCCAGCTACATCGGCACGGAGTGTTTCGTCTCGGTCGTCGACTCGCACAACCGGCAGTGGACCGGCGACTTCCGCCAGCTCGACGTGCAGACCCTGTGCACGAACCGCGACCTGCCGATCCAGATCTCCATGGGCAAGGGCAAGACGGATTTCGTGCTCGACGGCGCCGCGCCGCTCGAGGCGATCCGCTGCATCAACGGGCCTACCTACCCGCGGCCGTCGCCGGCGTTCGGCGACACGGCCTGGAAGCTGATCAGCCACCTGACGCTGAACTACCTGTCGCTCGCGGACACCAACCCGCAGAGCGGCGCCGAGCTGCTGCGCGAGATGCTGTCGTTGTATTCGGATGCCAACGACGTCGCGATGAACCGGCAGATCGACGGCGTGCGCAACATCGCGCATCGCGCGGTCGTGCGCCGCATCCCGATCAAGGGGCCGATCAGCTACGGCCGCGGCCTCGAGATCGACATCACCATGGACGACAACGCGTTCGAGGGCACGGGCATCCTGCTGCTCGGCGCGGTGCTCGAGCGTTTCTTCCCGCGATACGTCTCCCTGAATTCGTTCACCCAGATGCGCCTGTTCTCCCAGAAGCGCGGCGAGGTCAAGTCGTGGCCGGTACGGCTGGGCAACCGACAGATCCTGTAGCGGCGCTCGCGACGCTGGCCGAGAAGCCGTCGCGCTTCTCGCTGTTCGCGGCGCTGCGCCTGCTCGAGCAGTCGTACGCGGCGCAGCCGCGGCTCGGCGAGGCACGCAAGGTATCGGACGAACCGGTCCGGCTCGCGCAGCCGCCGTACCTGATCTTCGCGCCGTCGGAGGTCGAGAGCTTCCGCAGCGACGGCCAGCGGCCGGTGCTGCAGCAATACACGTTCGGCATGTTCGGTCCGAACGGCGCACTGCCGCTGCACCTGACCGAATACGCGCGCGAACGCGAGCGCCAGCTCGACGACCCGACGGTCAAGGATTTCGTCAACGTGCTGCAGCACCGGCTGGGCACGCTGTTCCACCGGGCTTGGGCCAACGGCGATCCGGCGTCGAACTTCGACCGTCCCGACCAGGACCGTTTCCGCACGTATGTCGGCGCGTTGATCGGCATCGCCGGCGAACCGGCGCGTGGCCGCGACGACGTCATCGATTACGCGAAGCTGCGGCGCTGCGGGCGTTATGCGCCGCAGTCGCGTTCGGCCGAAGGGCTCGAGTCGATCCTCGGCGATTACTTCGAGCTGCCGATGCGCATCAAGCAGTTCGTCGGCGCCTGGCTCGACGTGCCGGCCGACGCGTTCTGCCGCCTCGGGCACGCCGCGGACTACGCGACGCTCGGCGCGGGCGCCACGCTCGGCGCGAGCTCCTGGCAATGCCAGCACAAGTTCGAGATCGAGGTCGGGCCGCTGTCGCTCGACTCGTTCGTCGACTTCCTGCCCGGCTCGCGCGGACTGCGCGAGCTGCGCGCGCTGGTGCAGATGTACACGAACGACGAATGGAGCTGGCAGCTGCGGCTGCTGCTCACGGACGTCGCGGTGCCCGGCATGACGCTCGGTCAGGCCGGCAAACTCGGTTGGACCACCTGGCTCGGCAGCAAGCACGCGCAGGCGGACGAAGTCGTATTGCAGGGAGACGAGCGCTGGCTCGCCTGACTTGCCGAATCGAATGGGCCGGATCGAATTGGGAGTGAGAAGGCAATGAGCAACATCAGTCGCGTCAAACTGTTCGGGAAGCTGAACAGCGTCGGTTACAAGGCCATCGAAGGCGCCACCGTCTTCTGCAAGCTGCGCGGCAATCCGTACGTCGAGATGCTGCACTGGTTCCACCAGGTCCTGCAGCTGCAGAACTCGGACCTGCATTGCATCGCGCGCGCCTTCAACCTCGACGCCGCGCGCATCGCCTCCGACATGACACAGGCGCTCGACCGCCTGCCGCGCGGCGCGACCGCGATCTCGGATCTCTCCGCGCACATCGAAACGTCGGTCGAACGCGCCTGGGTGTTCTCGACGCTGAAGTTCGGCGAGTCGCAGGTGCGCATGGGCCACATCGTCGTCGCGATGCTGAACTACGCCGAGCTGCGCAATGTTCTGTACGGCATGTCGAAGGAGTTCGAGCGAGTCCGCTTGGATACGCTCACCGACGACTTCGACAAGATCTGCGCGAAGTCGCCCGAGTCCGGCATGCGCGCGCAGGACGGCACGGCGGTGGGTGCGCAGGGCGCGCCCGGGGAGGCCAGCGATGCGATCGCCCCCGCCGCGATGGGCAAGCAGGAGGCGCTGAAGCGCTTCACCGTCGACCTCACCGAGCAGGCGCGCACGGGCAAGCTCGATCCGATCGTCGGGCGCGACGAGGAGATTCGTCAGGTCTGCGACATCCTGATGCGCCGCCGCCAGAACAATCCGCTGCTGACCGGCGAGGCCGGCGTCGGCAAGACCGCGGTCGTCGAGGGCTTCGCGATGAAGATCGCGTCCGGCGACGTGCCGCCGCCGCTGCAGGACGTGGAGCTGCGCGCGCTCGACGTGGGCCTGCTGCAGGCCGGCGCGAGCATGAAGGGCGAGTTCGAGCAACGCCTGCGCAGCGTCATCGAAGAGGTGCAGGCGTCGCCGAAGCCGATCATCCTGTTCATCGACGAGGCGCACACGCTGGTGGGCGCGGGCGGCGCGGCTGGCACCGGCGACGCGGCCAACCTGCTCAAGCCGGCGCTGGCGCGCGGCACGCTGCGCACCGTCGCGGCGACCACGTGGGCCGAATACAAGAAACACATCGAGAAGGACCCGGCGCTGACGCGCCGCTTCCAGACCGTGCAGGTCGCCGAGCCCGACGAGCACAAGTGCGTGCTGATGATCCGCGGCATCGCGTCGACGATGGAGAAGCATCACCAGGTGCAGGTGCTCGACGAGGCGCTCGAAGCCGCGGTCAAACTCTCGCACCGCTACATCCCGTCGCGGCAGCTGCCGGACAAGGCAGTGAGCCTGCTGGACACGGCCTGCGCGCGCGTCGCGATCAGCCAGTTCGCCGTGCCGCCGGACGTCGACGATTCGCGCAAGCGCATCCAGGCGCTGGAGACGGAGCTCGAGATCATCGGCCGCGAGACCGCGGTCGGCGTCGACACCGTCGAACGCGCCAAGGTCGCCAACGACAAGCTGGCCGCCGAGAAGGCCAAGCTCGAGACGCTCGAGACGCGCTGGAAGGCCGAGAAGGCGCTGGTCGACAAGATCCTCGAGATCCGCGGCAAGCTGCGCGGCAGCACCGGCAAGGTCGAAGGCGCGGCCGCGGCGCCGGCGGCCACGGCCGATACGACCGGGTTGCTGGCCGAGCTGAAGAGGCTGCAGGGCGAGCTGACCGTGCTCCAGGGCGACAAGCCGCTGATCCTGCCGACCGCCGATCACCAGGCGGTGGCCAGCGTCGTCGAGAGCTGGACCGGCATCCCGGTCGGCCGCATGGTCAAGAACGAGGTCGAGAGCATCCTCAAGCTCGCCGACACGCTGGAGTGCCGCATCATCGGCCAGCGTCACGCGCTCGACATGATCGCGCGGCGCATCCAGACGTCGCGCGCGAAGCTCGACAATCCGAACAAGCCGATCGGCGTGTTCATGCTCGCGGGCACCTCCGGCGTCGGCAAGACCGAGACCGCGCTGGCGCTGGCCGAAGCGTTGTACGGCGGCGAGCAGAACGTCATCACGATCAACATGAGCGAGTTCCAGGAGGCGCACACCGTCTCCACGCTGAAGGGCGCGCCGCCGGGATACGTGGGCTACGGCGAGGGCGGCATCCTCACCGAGGCCGTGCGGCGCCGGCCGTACAGCGTCGTGCTGCTCGACGAGGTCGAGAAGGCGCACACCGACGTGCACGAGATCTTCTTCCAGGTGTTCGACAAGGGCTGGATGGAGGACGGCGAGGGCCGCGAGATCGACTTCAAGAACACGCTCATCCTGCTGACCACCAACGCCGGCACCGAGCTGATCTCGAACCTCTGCAAGGATCCGTCGTTGATGCCGGATGCCGAGGGCATCGCCAAGGCGCTGCGCGAGCCGCTGCTGAAGGTGTTCCCGCCGGCGTTGCTGGGACGCCTGGTCGTCATTCCTTACTACCCGCTGAACGACCAGATGATCGGCTCGATCGCGCGGTTGCAGCTGGGCAGGATCGAAAAACGCATCCGCGAGAACCACAAGGTGCCGTTCACGTACGACGACGACGTCATCAAGCTGATCGCCAGCCGCTGCACGGAGCTCGAGAGCGGCGGCCGCATGATCGACGCGATCCTGACGAACACCGTCCTGCCGAAGGTCAGCCAGGAGTTCCTGGAGCGCATGGTCGAGGCCAAGCCCATCGCGCGCGTGCACGTGAGCGTGGCGGACGGCGACTTCAGGTATTCGTTCGACTGAACGCCAGCGGCGCCGCGGGATCCGCCACCGACTGCACGCGCATCGCGCGCACGGCCGGCCGCTTCTCGTGGCTCTGCAGCGGCACGAGGCCGAGCGACAGCAGTTTCTCGGCGACGCCGTCGGCGAGATAACCCTCCGCGCAGGCCTGCAGTTCGCGGTCGTCGCCGCGGCCGCGTACCAGCGCGGGAAAGCCGTCGATCTCCAGCTCGTCGCCAGGCTCGGCGTCCCAGCCGTTCGCGAGGAACGCCCGCACCAGCAATCGGGCCAGCACGAACGCGCCGTTGCCCCACAGCAGCGATTCGGGCGGCGCGTCGTCCGCCAGCTCTTCGAACGCGAAGGCGTCGATCGGGTCGGTGCCCTTGCCGTAGGGCAGGCGTACGAGCGTCCGCGGTGCGGCCAGCGCGACGTGGGCGGCGAACGGCTGGCGGCGCAGGTCGCGCCAGGACTCGGCTACGGGTGCGTCGGCGGCCGGCGCGGCCGCGCCCTTCGCAAAGGACACGCGGCTCGCGAGGCGCGGATCGGCACCGCCGACGAACACGGCACCGGCGCGCCGGGCGAGGGCGCCCAAGGTCGCGAGGCGGCGCAGGCCGGCCTCGTCCGCGGTGAATAGATAGTCGCCGAGCACCACGGACCACGGCGTCGCGTCCGGCGCGCGTTCGGCGCGCGCGACGATCACGTCGTGGAGCGCGGATCCGGCGGGATCGTCGGCGTGCTCGGCGATGTCGGCGTCCATGCGCGCAGCCGAGGCGTCGAGCAGCCAGATTTCGATCTCGTCGCCGCCCTCGGTGTCGTCGAGCAGCGCCTTCACGCCGCGCCACGCGGCCTCGAGCGCCTGGAATGCCGGCGCGTGCAGGATGTCGCGCATCGTCGCCGTGATCGCCGCGTCGACCGAGGCGATGTACCGCGATTGCTCGGGCGCGATGTCCGGCACGATGTAGGGAGCGACCACGCCCGAGATGAGCTGGTGCACGACGCCGCCCGTCGGCGCCGCGTCGCGGCCGCGCGACCCGAGCAGCCGTTCGAACATGTCGCCTTCGACGACGTCGCGCGCGGCGGTCTTCGTCGCGTCGAGCAGGCTGGCGGCAGCCTGGGAGAACGTCGCGGGATTGGCGAGCAACGCGCGCTGTTCGCGCAGCGCGGAGAACACGCCCCACTCGCGGAACAGCGCGTCGGGATGCAGATCGTCGAGCGAACCGAAGCGCAGCTTCAGCCGCGCGCCGGCGAGGCCGGGCAGCTCGAGATCGAGGGACGGTTCGAACGCGCTGAACACCGCGTCGAAGTTGTCGAGATCGATCTTCACCGGCACCCAGGGCGCGCCGGCCGCCGTCGCGCCGGAGAAATTGCCGAGCACGAGCAGCGTCAGCGGCTGGTCGTCGCGGCGGCGGGCCGTGGCGGCGGGCTTGCCCAGGTCGATCTGGAATCTCACGCGGCGTTTCCTTCGGTGCTTGTTTGGGCTACCTTCTTGGCCCGCGAGCATGCGCCCGGGTTCTCCGGCCCACAACACGAACGACGAGAAGGATTCCGTGCGCGGCGAAACGAGCCCGATCGAAAAGGCCATGGAGCTGCACAAGGCGGGACGCCTCGCGGAAGCCGAAGCGGCGTATCACGTGCTGCTGCGTCAGCGGCCGAACGACGCCGATGCGCTGCACTTCCTCGGCATGCTTCGCGCGCACCAGAGCCGCTTCCCCGCCGCGATCGAGCTGATGCAACGCTCGCTGAAGATCTCGCCGAACAATCCGCACGCCTGGAACAACCTCGCCAACCTGTTGCTCGCCGAGGGCCGCGAGGACGAAGCGGAGGCCGCGTACACGCGGGCGACGCATCTGAATCCGGACATGGCCGAAGCCTGGTTCAACCTCGGCGTGCTGTTGCGGCGCAAGCGCCGTCCCGGGGATGCCGTGGTGTCGTTCCGCCGGGTGCTCGACTCCAATCCGCGCTTCTCGCGAGCGTACGAAAGTCTCGCGCTGCTGCTGTATCGCATGGGCCAGCCCGGCCTCGCGGCCAACACGTATCGCAAGTGGCTCGAGGTAGAGCCGGACAACGCGACCGCACGCCACATGGTGGCGGCGACCTCGGGGCAGGACGTGCCCGAACGGGCGGCGGACAAGTACGTCGTGGAGACCTTCGATTCGTTCGCGGGGCGCTTCGAACAGATTCTCGAGAAGCTCGAATACGCGGCGCCGCGGCTGCTCGCAGCGGCGCTGGCCGAACGCGTGCGCTTCGGCGAGAACGCGCTCGACATCCTCGATGCGGGGTGCGGCACCGGCCTGTGTGGCGTGCTGCTGCGTTCCTCCGCGAAATCGCTGGTCGGCGTCGACCTGTCGCCGGGCATGCTGGAGAAGGCCAGGGCGCGCGGCATCTACGACGAGCTGGTCGAAGCGGAGCTGTGCGCGGCCATGCGGGCGCGGCCCGCGGCGTACGACGTCGTCAACTGCGCGGACACGCTGGTGTACTTCGGCGCGCTCGAAGAGGCGATGGCGGCCGCCGCCGCGTGCCTGCGTCCCGGCGGCGTCCTGGCGTTCACGGTGGAAGCGGAGCCGGCGGATTCGTCGGAGCGGTATCGATTGCAATCGCACGGCCGATACACGCACGCCGGCGACTACGTGCGCGCGGCGACGACGGCCGCCGGTTTCGGCGAGCCCGAGATCGAGGCGGTGGTCCTGCGCAAGGAATGCGGCAAGGACGTGCAGGGCCACCTCGTGGTGGCGCGCCTGCCTACTTGAGGCTCTTGATCTCTTCGTGGACCAGCTTGGCGAGCAGCTGCGAGGCCAGCTCCTTGACCGGGACGTCCTTGATGGGCCGGCTCATCGTGCCGGTCTCGGTCGACACCTTGATGACGTCGCCCTCGACGAACCAGTAGCCGACGTATTTCACGCCGTCGCGCATCATCGAGACCTGGCCGGTTTTTCCATTCGACATCGTCAGCTCCGCGGCAGCTAGGCGTGCCCGACTGTACAGCGGGCGCGGGTCCCGCACCGGCATCCGTTCCAAGGCCCCCGGGGAACGGTTCCGCACCGCGCCGCACACTAACGACTGGTGGCCGTACCGGCTGGCCCGTGGCTCCGTGACCCCGGCGAGGGTTGTACCGCGGAATCCCGCGGCCGTGACCAGGGGCTGCCGATTAACCTCGAAACTTCGATGCAGTTCGCATTGCTAGGCGGATGGGTTGCTCAGGAAAGTGATGCAACCATTGATAAGGACAGCGATTTTTTGCTATTACTGCCACCTCAATCAGACAGGGAATATGTATGGGACGGGCCAAGGTAGTCGAATACGACTACTACGAATTCGTGAAGCTGCTGCGCCGCGCGACGGACACCGGCATGCGCGTCGACAAAGCCGACGCGCGCTGGTCGGGCTACATCAAGGAGCAGGGCATCAACGAGGTCGCGGCGACGGCGATCGCGAAGCAGAAGTTCGAGAAGGTCGTGCCGGTGATCATCGCCGAGGGCAAGGATAGCGACGGGCTGTATTTCTATTCGACCAACGAAGAAGCGGCACTGCGTTTGGTTCCGATCGAGAACAGTTGATACAGTGAGTCGAGCGCGCGAGCCCAGGCGATAAGTCAAACAACAAGACACGGATCATGCCGACCACGCAAGCCAAACGGACGATCCAGATCACTTCGCCGCTCGGCAAGGATGCGCTGCTGGTCTCGCAGTTCTCCGGCGTCGAGCAATTGAGCACGCTGTTCCAGTTCGATCTCGAGCTGGTCAGCGAGAAGGGCGATCTCCACGTCGAGGACATCCTCGGCAAGGACGTCACGATCAACTTCGATCTGCCGTCGGGCGCGAAGCGCCACTTCCACGGTTTCGTCACCGAGTTCTCGCAGGGCAGCTACGACCGCCGTTTCCACCAGTACCGCGCGACGGTTCGCCCGTGGCTGTGGTTCCTGACGCGCAGCGCCGACTGCCGCATCTTCCAGAACAAGTCGGTGGCGGAGATCTTCGAGGAAGTCGTGAAACCGTACGGCTTCACCGACTACAAGCTGAAGCTCACCGGAGCCGCGAACAAGTTCGAGTACTGCGTGCAGTACCGCGAGACGGACTTCAATTTCATCAGCCGCCTGCTCGAGCAGGAAGGCATCTGCTACTGGTTCCAGCACGCCGAAGGCCGCCACACGATGATGCTGGCGAACGACACCTCGGCGCACGAGAAGGCGTCGGGCTACGAGACCGTGCCGTACTTCCCGCCCGATTCGCCCGAAGCCGCGCGCAAGCGCGACCACCTGGCGGAGTGGAGCTTCTCGAAATCGGTGCTGCCGGGCACGTTCGCGACCACGGACTACGATTTCACCGCGCCGAAGAAATCGCTGGCCGGCAATTCGTCGATCAGCAAGTCGCACTCGCGCGCGAACTTCGAGGTCTTCGACTACCCCGCGGATCTCGCGAAGTTCGAATCCAGTGAAACCAGCCGCGTCGCGAAGATCCGCGTGCAGGAGCTGCAGGCGACGCACATGGTCGCGCACGGCAAAGGCGACGCCGCGGGTCTCGCCACCGGCTACAAGTTCAAGCTCGACCAGTACCCGCGCAAGGACCTGAACATCGAATACCTGGTCACCGGCGCGAAATACCTGGTGACGAACGATCCGCTGACCGCGGGTGGTGCCGGTGCCGGCGCCCAGTGCGTGGTGAACGTCGACGCGATCGACGCGAAGACGCCGTTCCGTCCCGCGCGCGTCACGCCGCGGCCGACGGTGCAGGGCGCACAGACCGCGATCGTCGTCGGCAAGGCCGGCGAAGACATCTACACCGACGAACACGCGCGCGTGAAGGTGCAGTTCCACTGGGACCGCGTCGGCAAGAGCGACGAGAACAGCGGCTGCTGGATCCGCGTCGCGCAGACCTGGGCCGGCAAGCAGTGGGGCGCCATCCACATCCCGCGCATCGGCCAGGAGGTCATCGTCGACTTCCTCGAAGGCGACCCGGACAAGCCGATCATCACCGGCCGCGTCTACAACGGCGCGAACATGCCGCCGTACGACCTGCCGGCCAACAAGACGCAGAGCGGCGTGAAGTCGCGCAGCTCGAAGGACGGCTCGCCGGCCAACTTCAACGAGATCCGCTTCGAGGACAAGAAAGGCAGCGAACAGCTGCTGATCCACGCCGAGAAGAACCAGGACATCGAAGTCGAGAACGACGAGACGCACTGGGTCGGCCACGATCGCAAGAAGACCGTCGACAACGACGAGACCTCGCACATCAAGGGCAACCGCACCGAGACGGTCGACAAGGACGAGACCATCACCATCTCGGGCAATCGCACCGAGACGGTCGGCAAGGACGAGACGATCTCGATCTCGAAGGCGCGCACCGAGACCGTCGGCGACAACGAGACGGTCAGCATCGGCAAGGACCAGCAACACTCGGTCGGCGGCAATCGCACGCGCAACGTGACGAAGGACGAGTCGATCACGATCGGCAAGAAGCAGGACAACTCGGTCGGCGACGCGCGCACCACGTCCGTGGCCAAGGACGATTCGCTCAGCGTCGGCAAGAAGCTGACGATCGACGCCGGCGATCAGATCACGCTGAAGACGGGCTCCGCGAGCATCGTCCTGAAGAAGGACGGCACGATCACGATCAAGGGCAAGGACATCACGATCGACGGCAGCGGCAAGGTCAACGTCAAGGCGTCGAGCGACGTGACGATCAAGGGCAGCAAGATCAACCAGAACTGAGGTGAGGCCGGCGGCCCGTTCCGCGCTCAGCCCGGCGGTTTCTGCTCGACGGGCGACAACACCAGTCCCCGCAGGTTCGCCGCCTTCAGCGCCTCGGCGACGCGCGCGTGCACCAGCACGTTGATCTTGGATTCGGCGAGCCGGAACAGCAGCTGGTCGCCGACCTTCGCGGGATCGATCACCAGGTCGTGGAAGTAGTAGCTCGAGCCGAGCTCGGTGGTGTTCGAGGCGTCGAGCCGCGCGCAGGACACGAGACCCAGGATGTTGAAGGTGATGAAGTCGTCGCTCACCTCGCCGGTGCGCTTGTTCTTCATCTGCGTCGCGAACTCCTGGAAGTTGTCGGCGCCGGCTTTCTTCAGCACCTCCGCCATGCGCTTGCTCATGACGTTGTCGCCCGAGTAGTAGTCGAACAGCGGGTTGTCCCGCGGATCCTCGTACGTCACGCGGTACGGCAGATCTTCCTTCGCGGGATCGATGAACGCGCCGCGGATCAGCGACCGGCTCGAGTGGTTCTCGCGCGCCAGGTACGCGGTCATCGTGTGTTCGTCGCTTTCGATCTGGTAATACATTCGTCTCTCTCTCGCGGTCGGCTCCGGCTTGCGGACTACTTGGCGAGCTCGGCCTGCAACTGCGTGCGCGACGTGCCGCGCACGTACACCTTGTTGTCCAGCACTTCGAGCGTGCGCTTGTTGTACGCGTAATAGTACGCGTAACCGCTGACGTGCATGACGTCGGCCTTCACCAGGATCTTGATGATCTTCGACACGCGGTGCATCAGCTTCGTCGTGTCCTGAGACGGCATGACCAGCGTCTTGCCGTCCTTCTTGTTCTTCTTGCAGACGGGACAATTCTCGGCGTGCGCCAGCGCCTTCTCGTCGACCATCGACAGCAGCAGCTTCACGCGATTGAGATAACCCGGCTCGTGGATCTTGGCTTCTTCCATTTCATCCGAGCCCGCGCCGCCACCGGTGTCGTAGACCGTCGGCACGATGTCCTGGCCGGCCATCGCCTGCAGTTTCGCGGCGTCGAGCACGGTCGCGTGCGAACCCTGGTGCAGCTGCACCTTCGCCTTCTCCATCACCTGGAACGCGACGGCGACCTTCCGGTTGGCGTCGCCGCCCCATTCCTTCATCGGCGTGGCGTACGGCATGCAGTAGCCGTTGTCGGAGTCGTCGGTGTCGTAGTCGGAGTCGTACTTGAGCTCGAACTCCGCGTCCTTCTTGTACTTGATCGCGAGCCAGCGGCAGACCGGATGGTCCGGCAGGAAGTTCTTCGGGATCAGGTGATGCGCCTGGACCGGGAAGGATTCCTCGGTGACGTCGTCGACCTTCCAGCTCTTGCCGGCGGTCTTTGTGGGCACGAAGCCGAGACCCTTCGCGACGTGCGAGGCGCGATTCGCATTCATGTTGTCGTACAGGCGGGTGCCCGTGCACACCTCCTGGCTGTTGTAGTCGTTGACGCGCGACTTCCAGCCCTTGTCCTCGTCCTTCTTGTCGCAGGTCGGATCCTTCTCGCTGTCGAGAGAATCGAACGCGACGTTGAACGCTTCGAGCAGCTGCATGGTCAGCCCATGCCGTTCTTGTCGTTGTGGAACAGCGGGTCGAGGAGGCGGCAGGCCTCCTTGCCCTCGAGCTTCACGTCGAACGAATACATCATGTATTCGCAGGTGCCCTTGACCTTGCTGCTCATGACGCCGGTGGCCGAGCCGGCCTCGTCGCCGGTGGACATCATGTATTTCGCGCCCTTCGTCATCGGCATCTGTCCGTCGCACTTCACCGAGGTGGGGCCGCTGGTCGTGTCCGACGACTTGCCGATGTTCGGATACGGGATCGGGATGGGGCCCGCGGGCGTCGGCGTCTTGCAGACGTCGGGGAAGATGGGGCTCATGCCGCTGGTGCCCTTGTGGGCGATGCCGCGCATGTTGGCGAAGACGGTTCCGGGCATGGCGTTCTCTCCCTATCTCTCGGCCGATATTAGAGCGCAGGCGCGCATTTCGAAATCCGACGCGGACCACACCAGCGCGGGTCCGGCGCGATCGCCACGCGCGAGCGCGGTGGCCGCCAGCGCCATCATGAGCGCGCCGCTGGCCGCGCCGGTGTCGCCGATGGAGCTCGCGGGATGTTGCATGGACATCGTCGGCGAGAAGAGGTCGTTGTGACGTAATCGGGCCACGCCCCACAGTTTCGCGTCGAAATTCTCGCCATTGAACCCGGCGAAGGTGGTCGCGACCGGCGGGATCGCGCCGACCTTCGCGCGCAGCCGCTGCAACGCATTGGCGAGTCCTTCGCCCTTGGCCGGTTCGCTGCCGTAGCGATGGCCGGCATCGGCCAGCGACGTCGCGCCGAGCGCGAGCACCGGCCGCGGTCCCGGCGGCGGCTGCGCCGCCAACACGAGATACGCGGCGCCTTCACCCGGGATGAATCCGTCGGCGACGCGCGGCCCGAGGATGCGGCCCTCGACGTCGAGCGTGGACAGTAGTTTGAGGTCGAGATAGCTGTCGACGCCGCCGACGATGGCCGCGGGCGCGCCGGCGCGGATCGCCTCGAGGCCGGCTTCGATCGCCACGAGTGACGCGGCACGGCCGGACGGAAACGTGCGGCTGGCCGCGGGATCCATCTTCACGCCCGAGAAGATCGCCAGCATCGCGTGGAAATTCGCGAGCCACGGCGCCTCGGCGGCGTCGAGCTGCGGCAGGCCCGTGAACACCGGTAACGGCCCCGTGGCGCCGGCATCGGCGGCGGCCGTCGCGACGGCCGCGAGCACGGGCGACGCCAGCCGCAGCAGTCGTCGCGCGCGCGACGGCAGGCCGAGCGAGTCGAGCTCGGGCGGCAGCGGCGGCAATGCCGCGTCGGGCACCAGGCCCATCTGGATCGGATCGTTGTGCTGGTCGCGGACGTGCGAATTGCCGATGCGCGTCACGCCGGCCCGCGTCGTCGCCCACACCTGGTCGGTACCGCGTCCGCCCGCGCACAGGATGCCGCTCGCGGTAATCGCGGCGCTCATGCGGCACCGCCCGTGCGGCGCAGCTTGACGATGACCTTGTCCACCTTCATCACCTGTCGGTCGCAGGGCAGCGCGGCGCGCCAGGTCAGGCTGGCGCGATTCTCGTCCGGCTCGAGCAGTAGTGTCTCGAGGTTGGCCCACGGTTCCTGCGCCGCGCCGGCGATCCGCACTTCGACGATCGGGCGTGCCGTCGGCAGCGCGAAAGCGATCGGCCCGGTCGAGCTCGCGCCGTGGATCTCGACGGGCTCGTTGCCCTCGAGATACCGATCGAAGGTCAGCTCCGGCGCCGCGCATTGCAGGAAGCGCGGGTCGAAGTCGTCGGGTAGATAGGGGGCGCGGCGCTGCTGCCAGGCAGCGTCGTACGTGCCCGCAAAGGCGCGGCGCGGCAGCCAGGCCGGCGAGACCGGCGCGAAACACGCGGGCGGCGGCGTGTCGCCCAGCGAGCGCAGCGGCGCGGCCGGGTCCTCGAGATTGGGCACGGGATGACCTTCGAGCTCGCCGGCGCCGCGTTTGCCACGGAAGCCGCAGCCGATGGGGTTGCGCTCCTCGGCGATCGTCCGCTCGCCGGCCTGGTGCGCGCCGCCGAAGGCGCGCTCCCAGACGAGCGGCAACGACTGGAACGCGGCGGGTGCGCTGGGCGAGCCGTCGCGCCACACGCGGTCGCCGACCACGCGCACGGTCTTGCGACGTTCGGCCACGGACACGCTGACGTCGGTCTGCGTGGTCGGTGCGCCTTTCACACCCCACGCACTGCCGATCAGCAACACGTCGGTGCCGGGCTTGCCGACGTGCATGTCGGAGACCTGCTTCAGGCTCGAGTTCAGCGGGTCTTCGTAGTATTCGTCGGCCGTGCAGACGGGTAGTTGGGCCGGCGCCAGCGCGATGCGCGGATGCAGGCTCACGGTCGCACGGACGATCACGTACAACGTGTCGATCCCGCGCCGGTCGGGAAAGACCGCGATGGCCGGCGCGAACGGCGTCTGGTTCTCGACCTGCAGCATCAGGTGCCCGCCGTGGTGAGTCGCGCCTGGCTCGACGCGATCATGGTTTTCTGCACGGGCACGGAGGCGCGCGGTTCGACGTCGAAGCGGCCCTCGGAACGCACGAACATCTCGAAGACGTGATCCGGCCGACGCAGCATGGGTCCGTTGACGATGGCCGACAGCATCGCCTGGCCATCGTGCGGCAGTCCGCGCAGGTGACGGCGGCCGGGCTGGAAGCGCGGCGCGATCCCGTCCCAATGCCGGCGCACGAGCTGCGGGTCCGGCAGCGGCCACAGGTCTTCGGGGCGCGGCACGAGGTTCGCATCGAGATCGTCCTGCTCGAACGCCGGCGGCGGTTCTTCGGGCTCGGGCGCGGTCAGCTTGTCGCGCTCGAGATTGGCGCCGGTGATCGTGCAATACGCTTCGCCGCCGAGGCGCGCGAGCTTCGGGTTCTTCATGGCGAGCAGGCAGGTCTCGGCAGCGTCGCGCGTACCGATGTGACCCAGCGACCACAGCGCCGCGCGTTGCACGCCGGCGTCCATCACGGAATCGAGGATTAGCTGGTGTTCGGCCGGGCCGCCGAGCATCGCGACCAGCGGCAACAACCGGCTGCTCTCGGCGCGTGGCTGGCGCACGTATTCGAGCGCCGCGCTCCAGGCATTCGGCACGCGGCGCGCGATACCGCTCTCGATCGCGGCGGCGCGCACGGCCGCGTGATCGTGCTTGAGGCCGGTGTCGATCCAGCTGCCGACGTATTCGGGCGGCAGGTGGCGCGCCGCGCGCATCACTTCGACCTGCAGCGACACCACGCGCGATTCGAACGCGGCCGCGAGTTCCGGGCCGAGCGTGGCGCGGCGGAACGCCTTCAGCCGGCACAACGCCGCGCTGTGCTCCGGCCCGCTGGCCGACAACACCTTCGCGACCGGCGAGAAGCTGCCGTCGATGTTCGCGACCTCGATGCCGCGCAGGCACGCGGCGAGTTGCGCGCCGGTGGCGTCGCGGACGGCGTTGGCCAGCAGGTGCCGGGCGTTGCGCGCCGGGGAAGTGGCCAGCGCGCTGGCGAGCGCGCTCTGGCGGAAGGCATCGTCCGAGGCCATCGTCCCGGCCAGCAGCGGCTCGAGTTGCGCATCGCTGGCGACGCGCACGCCGTCGAGCGCGCCGGCGAGACGGTCTTCGGTCCATTGCCAGATTTCGTCGAGGTTGCGTTGCGCGCTCGTGAGCTCCGCTTCCCAGCGTTGCCACAGGAAGGCGGCCTCATCGAGGCATTCGTCGATCAGATCCGGGAGCGGATCGAGGGGAGGGGTGGACATGGTGCGCGGGGAAGGTCGGTCAGTTGATGCGCACCTGTCCCCCTTTGATGCGGTTGGTGCCGTCGGAGTGGGTTTCGACGTACGTGCCCTTGATGATCACGCGGCCGTTGCGCCGCAGGGTGATCGACGCGTTGCCGCACTCGAGCACGATCTCGTCCTGCGCGACCACGCGCACGCGTTTGCCGTCGACGTCGGCCTCGACGACCTGCGGATCGGTGGCGACGGGATCGAGCGGCGCCGGGCGCGCCGCCGGTTCGATGAACCCGATGAGGATGGGTCGGCCGGCGTCGCCGTCTTCCAGCACCACGAGCACGGCCTGGCCGGTGGCCGCCGCATGCGCGAGCTGTTCGCGCGTCGCCGGGATCGCCAGCCGGGCCACGACCGTCCGGGATTCACCGGGCAGGGATACGAGAGGCACGCCGTTGTCGGTGACCGAGGCGATCCGCGCGAGGCGCGCCAGGGCGGCGACGTCCGCGGGACCCGCGCCCGGATCCAGATGAGCGACCTGTGCTTCCTTACGTCTCATGATCGAAGGGCCTCTGGTTCTTGGTGCGGGGGCCTCGCCGGATTCAATAACACCCCCCGGGGGGCGTCAATGCAGCGCGACGATTATGTTCGCGAGTGCCTAACAGCGTCACGTTTCAGCTGCGGAATACGACCTAAGCCGTAGGCCTCATTGGAGGTTTTGCCCGGGCGACGGTAGAGTACCCCGCGTTCCATAAAGCACCGGGCTCATCAGGGGCATGCAAGTCACTCTGGAAGTGGTCAGCGAGAACGGGGAGGGCCTGGGTGCAGCGCGGCGTCGCGTATTCGACGAGCAGGGCGGCAAGATCGGCCGGGCCGCCGAGTGCGAATGGGTGCTGCCCAACCCGTACATATCGCGCCATCACGCCACGGTCCGGTTCCTTGGCGGCTCCTTTTATATAGAGAGCGTGGGCGAGAACGGCATCAGCGTGAACGGGACCGCCACGGTGCTCGGACCGATGGAGCGTCACCCGCTGAAGTCCGGCGACCGCATCTTCCTCGACGAATACGAAATCGGCGTCAGCATCGTCGGCGCCGCGGCGCAGCCGGCCTTCGACGCCGAGCCGCTGTTCGCCAGTCCGCCGCCGCCGGCGCGGCCGCTGATGGGCAACGATCCGTTCGAGCCCGCCGAGCTCGATCCGCTCAAACAACTTCAGGCCGGACGGTCCACCTCCACGCAGCCGCGCAACGCCGGTCCCGACATGCAGTGGACGCACACCTCCGGGCTCGCCGATCACTTCACGCCGCCGGCGCCGCAGTCGCCCGCCGGCGTCGAGGCGATCCCGGCCGACTGGGACAAGACGAAGTGGAATCTGCCGGCGACGCCGGCGGCTCCGGCGGCGTCGCCGATCCCGGCCGCGGCTCCTCCTCCGGCGACGCCGCAGTGGCCGTTGCGTCCGGCACCGGCGCGTGCCGCCGCGGCCGCGCCGGCCGCGACCGCGCGTCCGCCCCAGCCTGCGCCGGCCGCCGTGCCGCCCGCGCCCGCCGGCGGCGGTGGTGCCCTCGACATCGACAGCCTGCTGCGCGGCGCCGGTGTCGACCCGCAATCCGTGCCGCCCGAGACGGCGACCGTGCTCGGACAGATCCTGCGGCTGGTGGTGGAAGGCACGATCGACGTGCTGCGCGCGCGTTCGGAGATCAAGTCGGAGTTCCGCCTGCCCGTCACGCGACTGAAGGTCTCGGAGAACAATCCGCTGAAATTCTCGGTGAACGCGGACGACGCGATGGCGTCGCTGCTGAGCCGCCGCAACACGGCGTACCTGCAGCCGGTCGAGGCCTTCCAGGACGCGTTCGAGGACATCCGCCATCACCAGGTGGCGATGCTCGCCGGCATGCGCGCCGGATTCGATGCGATGCTCGACCGGCTCGACGCGGCCACGCTGCAGGAGCAGTTCGACAAGCAGATCAAGCGCGGCGGACTGCTCAGCATGTCGTCGAAGTCGCGTTACTGGGACCTGTTCGAGGAATATTGTCGGGAGCTCGGCGCCGACAAGGACTCGAGCTTCCGCCGGTTGTTCGGCGAGGAGTTCGCCACGGCGTACGAGTCGCAACTGGATAAACTGAAACGAGGTCGCGACCGAAAACGTTGAACGTTGTTTGGTCGCCGGGTACTCACCGCTTGGGAAAGGGGAGCGAGATGACGGCACGGATGAGTCGAATGCTGGTGGGTCTGCTGGCCGCGATGCTCGCGGGCTGCGCCGCGGCGCCGCCGAAACCGGCGGAAGCAAAGATGCAGATCGTCGCCGCCGCGGACGTGAATCCGGACGGCAAGGGGCGCCCGTCGCCCATCGTCATCCGCATCTATCAACTGAAGACCGAGGCCGAGTTCGCCGGCGCGGATTTCTTCGCGATCTACGACCGCGAGAAGGAAATCCTCGGCCCCGCGCTGATCACGCGCGAGGAATACACGCTCGATCCCGGCGAGACCGAGGACATCAAGTTCGAAGTGAACCGCGATGCGCGTTTCCTCGGCGTGCTCGCCGGTTATCGCGATCCGTCGGCGCGCTGGCGCGCGATGTCGCCGGCGCCGGAGAAGGGCCTGGCGGACCTGATCAAGAAGGATCGCGTGTCGGTCTCGCTCGGCAAGAACGCCGTGACGCTCGCCATCAAAGACTGAACCCGGGAAGTACAGCCCTCATGTCGGACAACAATCGCGTCATCTGGTCGGAAGGGTTGTTCCTGCGGCCCCAGCATTTCCAGCAGCAGGAGCGTTTCCTCGAGGCCTACATCGAAGGGCGCACGTCCGCGCTGCACACCAACTCGTGGGGCTTCACCGAGCTCGAGATCGAGCGCGACCTGCTCGCGATCGGCAAGCTCGGCCTGCGGCGCGCGCGCGGCGTGTTCCCGGACGGCACGCCGTTCGCGATCCCCGACAACGACTCCGCACCGGTGCCGCTCGAGGTCACGCAGCAGATGCGCGACCAGACCATCTACCTGGCACTGCCGATCCGCAAGGCCGGCGCGACGCAGGTGGATCGCGGCGTCGGCGCCGCCGGCATCACGCGCCTGAAAGCCCGCGATTTCGATGCGCGCGACGTCACCAGCGACAGCGGCGTCGCCGCCGAGCTCGAAGTCGGCGAGCTGAAGGCGCGGCTGCTGACGCAGAACGAACCCGGCGAGGATTTCGCGCGCATCCCGGTGGCGCAGGTCATCGAATGCCGCGCCGACAAGCAGGTCGTGCTCGACGACCGCTTCATCCCGACGACGCTGCGCGTCAGTGCGGCGCCGCGGCTCGCCACGTTCCTGCAGGAGATGCAGGGCCTGTTGCACCAGCGCGCCGAGGCGCTGGCCGCGCGCGCCGTCGCCACGGGCCGCGGTGGCGCGGCCGAGATCGCCGACTTCCTGATGCTGCAGGCGGTGAACCGTTACGAGCCGCTGGTCGCGCACCTCGCCACCAGCTCCAACTGCCATCCCGAGGACCTGTACTGCCTGGCGCTGCAGATCACCGGCGAGCTGTCGACGCTGACCGCGACGTCGCGCCGCCCGCCGCAGTTCGCGTCGTACCGGCACGACGCGCTGCGCACGAGCTACGAGCCCGTGATGAACGCGCTGCGCGCCTGCCTGAACGTCGTGCTCGAATCGAACGCGATCCCGATCCCGCTGGCGCAGAAGAAGTACGGCATCAGCGTCGCGACGATCCCGGACAAGAACCTGTTCGACACCGCGAGCTTCGTGCTGGCGGCGCGCGCCGACGTGGCGCAGGAAGATTTCCGCCGGCGGTTCCCGGCGCAGCTCAAGATCGGCACGGTCGAGAAGATCCGCGATCTCGTGATGCTGCAGCTGCCTGGTATCGGCCTGCAGCCGATGGCGGTGGCGCCGCGCCAGATCCCGTACCACGCCGGCTTCGTGTACTTCGAGCTCGACAAGTCGAACGAGCTGTGGCGGTCGCTGAAGACCTCCGGCGGCGTCGCGTTCCACCAGGCGG
>DATJTW010000036.1:0-34994 GCA_035502995.1 Steroidobacteraceae bacterium
TGCTGGCCGCGACGTTCACGTTGATAGCCCTGTACGGCGCGCAGCTGATCGGCGTGCAGCAGATGGGCGTCGACGCGGGCGCGTACTGGTCGCAGACGCAGAATGCCGTGGGCCTGCGCGACGTCTGGGAAGGCGTCGTGAAGAGCCTCGTGTTCGGCGTCGCCGTGAACCTCGTCGCCGTGTACGAGGGTTACCACTCGGAGCCGACGCCGGAAGGCGTGGGTCTCGCGACGACGCGCACCGTCGTCATCTCCTCCGTGCTCGTGCTGCTGCTCAACTACCTGTTGACGGCGGCCTTCCTGACCACGAACTAGTCCATACGGGATCCTCCATGAAAAACACTCGCTCACTCGAAATCGGCACCGGACTGTTCGTCCTGCTCGGCTTCGCGGCGCTGGCGTTCGTGACCACGCAGCTGCCGGGCACGTCGCTGAAGTTCGGCGGCGGGCCGGAGACCTACGCGGTCACGGCGAAATTCGACAACATCGGCGACCTGAAGTCCGGCTCCCCGGTGACCATGGCCGGCGTGAACATCGGCCGCGTGGAATCGATCCGGTTCAATTCGAAGGACTACAAGGCGGACGTCGTGCTGCGTATCGAAAAGCAGTACTCGGAGATCCCCGAGGACAGCGACGCCAGCATCAACACGGCCGGCCTGCTGGGCGGCAAGTACGTCGGCATCGGTCCGGGCGGCTCGGAAACCTTCCTCAAGGACGGCGGTCAAATCGAGTTCACGCAATCGGCGATCGTGCTCGAGGGCCTGATCAACAAGTTCTTCGCCAACATGGCGGACAAGGGATCGGGCAAGGATCCGGGTAGTTCGAGCAGCGACGCGCCGGCCGCGGACGGGAAACAGGAGCAGAAATGATCAGCACGATGCAGCGTTTCGTTCAGGCGGGGTTCATCGTCGGTTTGTTAGGCGGCGGCGTCGCGCTGGCCGCGGATCCGGCGCTGGCGGCCGGTACGCCGACGCAGGTCGACAACAGTGGGCCGTCGCAGCTCATCGAGAGCTCGGCGAACATCCTGCTCACCGGCATCGACAAGAACCGCGAGAAGTTCCGCAAGGACCCGACCGGCCTGTACGCGCTGGTCGAGAGCACGCTGCTGCCGAACTTCGACACGCCGTACTCGGCGCAGCTCGTGCTGGGCGTGAACTGGAAGAAGGCGTCGCCCGAACAGCAGAAGCGTTTCGTCGACGCGTTCTATCACTCGCTGCTGTACACGTACGGCGACGCGATGGTGGACTTCACCGGCGACCGCCTGAAGGTGTTCCCGACGAAGGTCGCGCCCGAGGATACGCGCGCGACCGTGCGCACCGAGATCAAGCGGTCGAACGGCACGAAGGTCGCGGTCAACTACTCGCTGCGCAAGGTCGATGGCCAGTGGAAGGCCTGGGACGTGGTCATCGACGGCATCAGCTACGTGAAGAGCTACCGCGAGGATTACGGCGCGCAGGTCCAGCAGCAGGGTCTCGATGCCGTCATCAAGCGGCTCGAGCAGAAAGCCGCGGACGCGAAAGCGGGCAAGAAGAGCACGTGAGCGTGTCGATCAGCGAGGCCGCGCCGGGGCGCGTCGTCGTGACGGGCGAGCTCACGTTCGCCACGGCGCGCGAGGCGCGCGAAGCCGGGACGCGGCTGCTCGAGGGCTCGGGCGCGCGCCAGTTCGTCATCGACTGCGCGGGCGTCGAGCGCGCCGACAGCGCGGGCCTCGCGGTCCTGCTCGACTGGAAATCCTGGGCGCGGCGCAAATCGCGGCCGGTGACGTTCGAGAACCTGCCGCCCTCGCTGGTGGCGATCGCGAAGATCTCCGAAGTGGACGGGTTGCTGGCCGCGACGGCCTGAGTCAGCTCGCCAGCACCTGGCGGCCGACGTGACGGACGTCGCGTTCGCCGCACAGCGCCATCGAGATCCCGAGTTCCGCGCGGATCAACGCGAGCGCCAGCGCCACGCCGGGCTCGCCCGCGGCGGCCAGTCCGTATAGATAGGCTTTGCCGAGGAACACGGCGCGCGCACCCAGCGCCAGCGCCTTCAGCACGTCCTGGCCGCAGGTGATGCCGCCGTCGAGCAGTACTTCGCAGCGATTGGCGACCGCATCGACGATGGCCGGCAGGGCGGCGATCGTCGACGTCGTGCCGTCGAGCTGCCGTCCGCCATGGTTGGACACGATCAGCGCATCGACGCCATGCGCACAGGCCGCGCTCGCGTCGTCCGCATCGAGGATGCCCTTGAGAATCAGCTTGCCCGGCCAGCGCTCGCGGACCCAGGCGATGTCCTTCCAGCTCAGCGTCGAATCCAGCTGTGCGTTCGACCATTCGGCGAGCGTCGCCGCGCCCTGCTCGGGGAAGAACGACGCGAGGTTGCCGAACGTGCGGCGCCGGCCGCGCAACGTGCCCAGCAGCCAGCGCGGATGCGAGAGCATCTGCGCCAACGTCTGCAGGTCGAGGCGGGGCGGCACGGCGAGGCCGTTCTTCGCGTCGCGCCGGCGCAGCGCCTGCATCGGCAGGTCGAGCGTCAGCACCAGGGCCGGACAACCGGCGGCACGCGCGCGGGCGATCAGCGCGTCGGTGAAGCCGCGGTCGCGCATCAGGTACAGCTGGAACCAGAACGGGCCGTCGACGGATCCGCGCACGTCTTCGAGCGAGCAGATGGACATCGTGCTGAGGCAGAACGGGACCCCGGCGGCCCGTGCCGCGCGCGCGGCGGCGATCTCGCCGTCGCGCCAGAACAATCCGGTGAGGCCGGTGGGCGCGATGCCGACGGGCATCGACCACGGTTCGCCGAGCACCGTCGTCGCGAGCGAGAGCCGCGAAACGTCGACGAGCACGCGTTGGCGCAGCGTCAGCGCGCGCAGGTCGTCGCGATTGCGGGCCCAGGTGCGTTCGTCGTACGAGCCGCGGTCGATGTAGTCGAACAGCGCGCGCGGCAAGCGGGCGCGCGCCAGATCACGCAGGTCGGCGATGGAATTGGCGGGGACTGTACCCATTTCGGATTTTCGAAATGGGGACTGTCCCCATTTGCCGCCTGAGTTCAGGCCGCTTGCACGACCTGCCGTTGGCTGCCCAGCTTCTCGATCCCCAGTTCCATCACGTCGCCGACGTTCAGGAAGATCGGCTCCGGCTTGATCCCCATGCCGACGCCGGGCGGCGTGCCGGTGGTGATGACGTCGCCGGGCTGCAGGCTCATGAACTGGCTGAGATAGCTCACGAGGAAGTTCGGCTTGAAGATCATCGTCTTCGTCGAGCCGTTCTGCCGGCGCACGCCGTTCACGTCGAGCCACATCGACAGCTGCGCCGGATCGCCGACTTCGTCGGAGGTCACGAGCCACGGGCCCAGCGGCCCGAACGTGTCGCAACCCTTGCCCTTGTCCCATTGGCCGCCACGTTCGAGCTGGAACGCGCGCTCGGACAGGTCGTTGATCGTGCAGAACCCGGCGATGTGCGCGGCCGCGTCCGCTTCGCTCACGTAGCGCGTGGTCTTGCCGATGACGACGCCGAGCTCGACCTCCCAGTCCATCTTCGTCGAGCCGCGCGGCTTCAGCACGGTGTCGTTCGGGCCGACGATGCAGCTGGTCGCCTTCATGAACACGATGGGCTCGCTCGGGATCTTCGCGCCGGTCTCCGCGGCGTGGTCCGCGTAGTTGAGGCCGATGGCGATGAACTTGCCGACCGCGCCGACGCAGGCGCCGAGGCGCGCACCGGCCGGCGCCCTGGGTAGTTTGGCCGCGTCGAGCGCGCGCAGCTTCGCCAGCGACTCGGCCGACAGCGCCGCACCGGCGACGTCGGGGATGACGGTGGACAGGTCGGCGATGGAGCCGTCCGCCAGCACGAGGCCGGGCCGCTCCGCGCCGGCGGAACCGAATCGCACGAGTTTCAAATGACGTCTCCCGGACGAACGCGGATCAGGCCGCCGGCAGGCAGGCCGGGCCGATCGGTTCGAATTGCTTGTACGTGAGGATGAATTCCTGGTGGCCGAGCGCCTCGGAGTTCGAAGGCTCGCCCGCCGCGAGCTTCTGCACGAGCTCGTAGATCTCGCGACCGACGTCGTCGAGTCCGGCGCCCTGCAGGATGCGGCCGGCGTTCACGTCCATGTCCTCGGACATGCGCTCGTAGGTGTCCGGATTGGCACACACCTTGATGACCGGCGAGATCGCCGAGCCGACCACCGAGCCGCGCCCGGTGGTGAACAGGATGAGATGCGAACCGCAGGCGATCAACTCGACGATCTCGGCGTTGTCCGAGATGTTCGGGAAGCCGAAGCGCGGCTCGCCGTCGGGCACGACGTCCAGTAGATAGAGACCGCCGCGCGGCGGGATGTCGCCGGGCTTGATCAGCCCGCTGATCGGCGACGAGCCCGATTTCGAATACGCGCCCATGGATTTCTCCTCGAGCGTCGTGAGGCCGCCCTCGGCATTGCCGGGCGCGAAGCTGCCGTAACCCATGATGCGATAGTAGTTGGCCGCCTTGTCGACGCAGGCCTCGATCTCGCGGCCCAGCTCGGGCGTGATGGCGCGCGACGCCATGATGCGCTCGCAGCCGATCAGCTCGCCGGTCTCCTCGAAGATGCAGCGGGCGTCGTTCTCGATCAGCCAGTCGAAGCACCGGCCGACGGCGGGGTTCGCCGTGATGCCGCTGGTGCCGTCGGAGCCGCCGCAGACCGTGCCGATGACCAGCTCGTCGAGCGCCATCGGCACCGGCTGCTGGCCGGCGATCGCCGCGCGCATCTTCTTCACCGCCTCGAGCCCGGCATTCAGCGTCTTCGACGTGCCGCCGGCCTGCTGGATCACGAGCAGGTCCACGGGGCGGCCGCTGGCGTGCACGTGACGACGCAGCTCCTCGCGGTTGAAGCTCTCGCAGCCCAGCGACACCAGCAGTACCGCGCCCACGTTCGGGTGCGTGCACAGCCGCTTCATCATCTCGAGCGCGTACTTGTTGGGATAACAACCGGGGAATCCGATGAGGTGCACGTCGTCGGAACTGGACTTCTGCACGATCATGCGCGACACGTGGTGCGCGCACTCGACGAGATACGCGACCGCGACCACGTTGCGGATGCCCTTGCGCCCGTCCTTGCGCAGCCAGCCGCGCATCGGGATGGAAGGAGAGGAGGCCGGCACGCTCATCAGTGGCCGCCCGGTTCGCGCGTGGTGGAGGGGATGTAGTCGCTCTTGAGGTTGTGCATGTGGACGTGCTCGCCGCGCGCCACCGCGGTCTTCATCGAGCCGATGGGCGCCCCGTATTTGAGGACGCGCGCGTCGGCCGCAATGTCGCGGCGCGCGAGCTTGTGGCCGAGCTCGACGGCGTGCGGGACCGCGAAGGTTTCGCCGTCGATTTCGACGCGCTCGCCGGCCGCGATGTCGCGACGCGCGACGAGGATGTTGTCATCCGGGTGCAGCAGCAGCAGCGGCGGCAATTTGCCCGTCGGAATCGGCGTTTCGGTCATCGGTCCCCCTGCGCGCGATTGTCGCTCAGTTCGCGGGCGGCGGGGTTTCCGATTTCGGGTCGGGAGTCGAACCGTCGGGCGGCGGCTGCGCCGGATCGGCCGGGCCCGGCTTTGCCTCGTCGGCCGGATCGACGTCCATGCCTTCCTCGAGCTCGGAGGAGACGTCGCCGGCCTGGCCGTCGGTCACGAGATATTCGCGACGCTGCAGCCACGCGTTGCGGATGAAAGCGTATTTGTCATAGCTGCCCTCGATCTGGGCGTCGAGGCTCAGCAGATCGGCGCGCAGATCGATGACCTCGATGCCGCGGATGATGTACCGCGTGCTGTCGTCCTGAAGATAGGTCAGCGGCGACGAGTAGCTGTCGACGGGCTTGGCCATCGCATCGCGCACGGTCGACGGTCCGAGCACCGGCAGCATCAGGTACGGCCCGGACTTCACGCCCCACTTGCCGAGCGTCTGCCCGAAGTCCTCGTCGTTGCGTTCCATGCCCGCGGCGCTCGCCGGATCGAACAGGCCGCCCAGACCGACGGTGCTGTTCAGCAGGAAGCGGCCGGAGTCGTGGCCCGCCTGCTTGATCTTGCCCTGCAGGACGTCGTTGATGATGGTCGGCACCGTGTCGAGGTTCGCGAAGAAATTGCTGATGCCGGTGCGCACGAACTTCGGCGTGACCTTCTTGTAGCCCTTCGCGACCGGCTTCGCGACGGCGCGGTCCAGCGCGTCGTTGAACTTGTACGAGGCGCGGTTGAAACCTTCCCACGGATCGCGCGGATCGGGTTTGCCGGAGGGGACGGTGGCGCAGCCCGCGATCAGCAGGGCACAGAGGGCGAGGACGACGTTTTTCATGGCGAAATTCTACCGATTTGGGTAGCGGGGAGCTGGCTAGTTGAACGTCCCACGAGGGACGACGGCCTCTCTCAGAAGAGAGGCTGGGCGGAGCGCGATTCGCCACCGCGGCCGGGCCGCTGCTGCCGATCCTGGTCCTGCCGTTCCTCGCGCTTGCGCTGCTTGCGCCCCGCGAACAGCGCCTCGCGCACCTCGTCGAGGCGCGCCTGGAAGCGGCTGCGCTGCACGCCGGTGATGTTCGGCACGGCCAGCGCCATCTCTAGCTGGCTCACCGACAACGGCAGGTTGCCCGTGGCGATGTGGTACTCGCTCATGTAGTAAGCCGCGTCGGCGGTGTCGCCCGCGCTGCTGGCGGCGAGCGCGGTGAAGCGGATCTGCTCGGGCGTCGGCGCGACGTTGTTGAAGAGGTCGAGCAGCACGGCGTGCGCGGTCTTTGCCTGGTTGGCCTTGAGCAGCGCCTCGGCGTAACGCATCGTCAGCGGGATGTTGCGCGGCGAGAGGGCGAGCGCGGCGCGGAACGTGGCCAGCGCGGAGTCGGAGTCGCCGGCGCCCATCAGCGCCTGGCCCAGCGTCGACTGCAGCATCGGCACCTGCGGGTATTCGCGGGCCAGCGCCGTCAGCGCGTCGAGCGAGACGCGCGCATTGCCCGCCTGGTAGCTAGCCAGTGCCTCGCCGTACTGCTCGCCCGGCGTCTGGTTCTGCTGCTCGCGGCGTTCCTGGTAGTAGCGCCGCACGTTGTCCTCGGGCGGCGTCGACAACACGCGCAAACGTTCGCGCGTCAGCGAGTAGCTGACCGACTCCGCCGACGGGTGCACGTCCTTGAACTGCGAGGCGCGCGAGCGCGACTCCGCGATGCGGTTCGCGGCCACCGGGTGCGACTGCAGGATCTCGGGCAACGCGTCGCGGCTGATGCCGTTGATGCCCGTGCGCCGGCCGATGGTCTCGAAGAAATCGGGCATGCCGTAGGGATCGAAGCCGGCCGCGGCGAGGAAACCCATGCCGACGCGGTCCGCTTCGTTCTCGTTGGCACGCGTGAAGTTGATCTGCTGCTGCATGGCCGCGCCCTGGGCCACGGAGATGCCGCCCATCATCGCGTCGCTCGAGCCGGTGGCCGCGCCGACCAGGATGGACGCGAGGATGGCGGCCATCGTCGCGATGCTCTGGCGGCCCTGCGAGTGGATGCGGCGCGCGATGTGCCGCTGCGTGACGTGTGCGATCTCGTGCGCCAGCACGCCGGCGAGCTGCGATTCGTTGCGCGTGGCGAGCACGAGCCCGTAGTTCACACCGATGAACCCGCCCGGCAGCGCGAACGCGTTGATCTGGTCGTCGCGCACGAAGAAGAAGGTGAAGCGCTGCGCCGAATCGCCGGTGGCCTGCGCGACGATGCGCGACCCGAGGCCGTTCAGATACTCGGTGACCTCGGGGTCCTCGATGATTTGTCCCTCGTCGCGCAACTGGCGGACGACCTGCAGGCCGATGCGGTACTCGTCGTCGACCGTCAGAGACGAGGAGGCCGGGTTGCCGATGTCGGGCAGGTCGTTCGACGCCTGGGCGAGCACCGGCGGCGGCGCGAGGATCAGCGCCGACAGGAGGACCACGAGACACTTCTGGAGGGGGCGGAATCGCATCAACCCTGAGACCTCGCCGGGCGTGCCGAGTTTCGGGCGCCGGAGCGGCTAGAGCGTATCAGAGGCGAAATCGGCGAGGCGCGAGCGCTCGCCGCGCACCAGCGTGATGTGGCCGGAGTGGCCCCAGCCGCGGAAGCGGTTGACGACGTAAGTCAAACCGGACGTGGTCTCCGTCAGGTAGGGCGTGTCGATCTGCGCGATGTTGCCGAGGCAAACAATCTTGGTGCCCGGGCCGGCGCGCGTGACCAGTGCCTTCATCTGCTTGGCGGTGAGGTTCTGCGCCTCGTCGAGGATCACGAAGCGGTTCAGGAACGTGCGGCCGCGCATGAAGTTCAGCGAGCGGATCTTGATGCGGTTGCGCAGCAGGTCGTTCGTCGCGGCGCGGCCCCAGTTGCCGCCTTCGCCGGTCTTCGTCAGCACTTCGAGGTTGTCCATCAGGGCGCCCATCCAGGGCTCCATCTTTTCCTCCTCGGTGCCGGGCAGGAAGCCGATGTCCTCGCCGAGCGGGATCGTCACGCGCGTCATGATGATCTCGACGAAACGGTTCGCCTCGAGCGTCTGGCTCAGGCCGGCGGCGAGCGTCAGCAGCGTCTTGCCGGTGCCCGCGGGGCCGAGGATCGTCACGAAGTCGATCTCGGGATCCATCAGCAGGTTCAGCGCGATGTTCTGTTCGCGGTTGCGCGCGGTCACGCCCCAGACGTTGTGGCGTTCGCCGCGGAAGTCGCGCGCCAGTTCGAGCGTGGCCTTGCCGGCCTCGATGCGCCGGACGATCGCCTCGATGCCCTGTTCGCCTTCCTCGTGGACGTACTGGTTGACGTGCAGGTCGGTCACCACGGGGCCGGAGATCTCGTAGAAGGTGCGGTCCGCTTCCTTCCACGAACGCATGTCCTTGCCGTGGGATTCCCAGAAGTTGGGCGGCAGGGCGGCGAGACCCGTGTACAGGACGTCCGAGTCCTCGAGGGTCTTGTCGTTGTAGTAGTCCTCGGCGTGCACGCCGACCACGGCCGCCTTGATGCGCAGGTTGATGTCCTTCGACACCAGCGTGACGCGCGATTCGTGGTGCGTCGCCTGCAGCGCCAGAGTCATCGCGAGGATGGCGTTGTCGTTGCCGTGGCCCGGTAGATAGTCCGGCAGCGCGGAGGTCAGCTGGCGCGTCTGGAAGAACAGGCGGCCGGGCGTCGGCGCGTCCGGGTCGGGCGCGTGGTTGTTGTTGCCGGTGCCGAACAGCGAGTCGAGGGGCAGGCCCGCGTCGATCTCGTCCTTGGTGGCGTCGCGCATCAGGTCGTCGAGGAACCGGCTCACCTGGCGGACGTTGCGCGACGCCTCGCTCAGGCCCTTCTTGTTGGCGTCGAGCTCCTCGAGCACCACCATGGGTAGATAGACGTCGTGTTCCTGGAACCGGAAGATCGAGGTCGGGTCGTGCATCAGCACGTTGGTGTCGAGCACGAACAGGCGGCGCTCGACCGCGGGTTTGCCCGGCTTGCCGCCGGCGCGCTTGGCGGCGCTCACAGCTGCTTCGCCGCCTCGAGGACCTCGGCCGCGTGACCCTTCACCTTCACCTTTCGCCATTCGCGTACCAGTTTCCCGTTCGAGTCGATCAGAAACGTGCTGCGTTCGATGCCCATGAACTTTCTGCCATACAGGGACTTCTCCCGGATGACATCGAACAGCCGGCAGACCTTCTCGTCTTCGTCCGACAGCAACTCGAAGGGGAATTTTTCCTTCGCGCGGAATTTCGCATGCCGCTCGCAGCTGTCCTTGGAGATGCCCAGCACCGCGGTCTTCGCGCGCTTGAACGCCGCGTGCAGGTCGCGGAAGTCCTGGCCCTCGAGCGTGCAGCCGGGGGTCATGTCCTTAGGGTAGAAATACAGCACGAGGTTGCCGCCCTTGGCATCGGCGGACTTCCAGACGCTGCCATCCGAAACCGGCAGCGAGAACGCGGGAATCTTCTTGCCGATCGCCAGCGTCAAGACTTCACGGGCTCCAGGATCGCGTCGAGGTTTTGCGCGTCGCAGTAGTCCATGAACTCCTCGCGCAGGTGCGCGAGCTGCAGGCGCTTGGGCACGTTGATGATCATCTGCACGGCGAACATCTGCGCGCCGGTGTGCGCCGCCGGGTAGGTGCGCGTCGACACCTCGGCGATGTCGATGCCGCGGCTGGCGCAGAACCCCGAGAGGCCCGCAACGATGCCCGACTGGTCGAGGCAGACCACGTCGATGGAGTAGGGCAGCAGCTCGGTACGCGCGGCACGCGGCTCGGTCCGCTTCAGGTGCAACGACAGGCCCGTGGACTCGCCGAGACGCGCGAGCTCGCTCTCGAGCTTGGCCAGCGAATGCCAGTTGCCGGAGACCAGCAGCAGCATCGCGAATTCGTTGCCCAGGCTCGCCATGCGGCTCTCGCTGATCGAGCCTCCGCAGTCGGAAATCACGCGGGTGAGGTCGTGGACCATTCCGGTCCGATCGCTGCCAATGGCGGATACGGCGAGGTGCTGCTTCATCGGGACGCGAGTGTACCGCAGGCGGCGGCTTGCGAACTCGACTGCTGCGCCCGTACCATGCCCGACCGTTTTTTCAACGAACCCTCGGACACCCATGTACGCCGGCAGCCTGGTGGCGCTCGTGACCCCGATGCAGCCGGATGGCAGCATCGACGTCGAAGCCTGGTCACGTCTCCTCGAGTTCCAGCTCGCGAACGGTACCTCGGGCATCGTCGTGGCCGGATCGACCGGCGAATCCGCCACCGTCACCGACGGCGAGCTCACCGAGCTACTGGTCCGGGCACGCCAGGTGCTCGGCAAGCGTGCGCTGCTGATCGCCAACACCGGCACCAGCGGGACCGCGAGCTCCGTCGAACGCGCCCGCACGTTTTCGGCGCTCGATATCGACGCGCTGCTGGTCGCGACGCCGTCCTACGTCAAGCCGACACAGGAAGGCCTGTTCCGCCATTTCTCGGCCGTGGCCGCGGCGTCGCGCGTACCGGTACTCCTCTACAACGTGCCGGGCCGCACGGCCGTCGACCTCTTGCCGGCGACGGTGGCGCGGTTGTCGCGCGTGCCGCGCATCGCGGGCATCAAGGAAGCCGTCGGCGACGCGGCGCGAGTGCGCGAGCAGATCGCCACCTGCGCGGCGGATTTCAAAGTGCTGTCGGGCGACGACCTCACGGCGCGCGACGCGATCGGCGTCGGTGCGGCCGGTGTCATCTCGGTGACCGCGAACGTCGCGCCGCGCGCGATGGCGGACATGGTCGCCGCGGCATTGCGCGGCGATCGCGCCGGCGCGACGCAGATCGACCAGCGCCTGGTCGCCCTGCATCGCAACCTGTTCGTCGAGTCGAACCCGATTCCCGTCAAATGGGCGCTGGCCCGCATGGGCCTGATCGGCGGGGCGCTGCGGCTCCCGCTGACGGAGCTGTCGGCGGAGTACCATCCGCTCGTCACAGAGTCGCTGTTCGCAGCCGGCCTCTCTGTCTGAAGAACTGGCTGTGAACTCCTGATATCCCGAAAGGTCGCACCCACATGCGCATTGCCGGAACCGTCGCCTTCAGCCTGCTGGCCCTCGCCACCGTGTCGGGTTGCAAGTCCCGCATGGAGACCTGCAGCCAGTCGAACAAGGACTATGCCGGCGCCCGGGAACTGCCGCCGCTGAAGGCGCCGCCGGGCCTGGATACCCCGAACACCCGCAATGCGCTGAAAGTGCCGCCGCTCAACTCGCCGGAGCGCGTCCGCGGCAAGAACGAGCCCTGCCTCGACATCCCGCCGCCGTTCCAGTCTTCGAAGACCGACGTCCCGCAGACCAAGTGATATCATCCGCGCCCGCTCAGCGGACAGGTGGCCGAGCGGTCGAAGGCGCTTGCTTGGAAAGCAAGTAACATCCAAAAGGTGTTCCAGGGTTCGAATCCCTGCCTGTCCGCCACTCTTTGCTGAAGGTCAATGGCAGTCCGTATCGGCTCCTTCGCGACGACTAGTTGTAAACCCCGTCAGGCCCGGAAGGGAGCAGCGGTAGCGGCGATGTCGGGCGCCGAAGTCCGGCTGGTGCGGGCTGCCTCCCCCTTCGCGGTCCCGGAGATCGCATCCCGATGAGTTACCTCGCGCTGGCGCGCAAATGGCGGCCCCGTTCCTTCCTCGAGCTCGTGGGTCAGGAACACGTGCGCCAGGCTTTGGGCAATGCATTGACCCAGGGCCGCGTGCATCACGCCTTCCTGTTCACGGGCACGCGCGGCGTCGGCAAGACGACCATCGCGCGCATCCTGTCGAAGTGCCTCAACTGCGAGACCGGTGTCACCGCGACGCCCTGCGGCGTGTGTGCCGCGTGCAAGGAGATCGACGAGGGCCGCTTCGTCGATCTCATCGAAGTCGACGCCGCGTCGCGCACCAAGGTCGACGACACGCGCGAGCTGCTCGAGAACGTGCAGTACGCGCCGACGCGCGGACGTTACAAGGTCTATCTCGTCGACGAAGTGCACATGTTGTCGACGCATTCGTTCAACGCTTTGCTGAAGACGCTGGAAGAACCACCGCCGCACGTGAAGTTCCTGCTGGCGACGACGGATCCGCAGAAGCTGCCGGTCACGGTGTTGTCGCGCTGCCTGCAGTTCAACCTGAAGCGGTTGCCGGTGGCGCTGATCGCCGAACATCTGAACAAGGTGCTCGACGCGGAGAAGATCCCGCACGACGCGCCCGCGGTGCGATTGGTCGCGCAGGCCGCCGACGGATCGATGCGCGACGCGTTGTCGCTGACGGACCAACTGATCGCGTTCGGCGGCGGCAAGGTGGACGAGGGCGGGGCGCGTTCGATGCTCGGCACGATCGACCGCGACCACGTCGCGCGTCTCGGCCGCGCGCTCGCGACCGGTGACGCCGGGCAATTGCTCGAGACGGCGCGCGCGCTCGAGGAGTTCTCGCCGGACTACGGCCAGGTGCTCGACGATCTCGCCTCACTACTCACGCGGCTGGCGGTCACGCAGCTCGTCAGCGGCTACGAAGGCGACGAACTGTTCGATCCCGCGTTGATCAAGGAACTGGCGGCCGCCATCTCCGCCGAAGACGTGCAGCTCTACTACCAGACCGCGATCCTCGGCCGCCGCGATCTCGCGTACGCGCCGGATCCACGCACGGGATTCGAGATGACGCTGGTGCGCATGCTGGCGTTTCGCCCGCCGGGCGCCGCGGCCGGCACTGCCGGCGCTGGAACCGGCGGTGCGCGCACGTCCGCCGCGGCCACGCCTGCCGCGTCGGCCGGTGCCGCGCCGGCCGTGCCGGCCATCGTGCGGCCCGCGTCCGCCGGGCCGATCGACCCGGTGCAGTGGGCGCGCGTCATCGGCGATCTCGACATCACCGGCGCCGCGCGCCAGCTCGCCAGCAACTGCGCGCTGATCGAGCATCGCGGCAACACCGTGCGGCTCGGCATCGATCCGAAGGCCGCGCGTTCCGCGCCGCAGGTCGAACGCCTGACACAGGCGCTGGCGAAATATCTCGGCGGGTTCATCAAGGTCGAGTTCGTCGAAGGCGCGACGATCCCCGAAACGCCGTCGCAGAACGTCGAGCGCCGCTCGTCCGAGGCACTGGACGCGGCGCGGCGCTCGCTCGAGGAAGATCCCACGGTGCACGAAATGAAGACTCGTTTCGGCGCCACGCTGCACCCCGACTCGGTGCGACCCACGGAACAGTAAGAGGAGACGTCGATGCGTGGTGGTGGAAACATGATGAAGCAGGCGATGGCGCTCCAGGCCAACATGAAGAAGGCCCAGGACGAGATCGCCGCGATGGAGATCACCGGTGAATCCGGTGGCGGCATGGTGAAGGTGACGATGAACGGCAAGCACGAGGTGAAGCGCGTGCAGATCGAGCCCTCGGTCGCCGCCGAGGATCGCGAGATGCTCGAGGACTTGGTCGCCGCGGCGATCAACGATGCCGTGAACAAGGTCGACGCCGCGTCGCAGGCGCGCATGTCGTCGCTGATGTCGGGCATCAACCTGCCGCCCGGCTTCAAGATGCCGTTCTGAAGACGGCGCCGAGGCGCTCTCTCCGATGCAACACGCTCCGCCGCTGACGAAGCTGATCGAGGCACTGCGCGTCCTGCCGGGTGTCGGGCCGAAGACCGCGCAGCGCATGGCCTTCCACCTGTTGCAGGGCGGCCGCGGTGGCGCGCGCACGCTCGCGGACGCGCTGACCGAGGGCCTCGCGAGCATCAGCCGCTGCAAGCGCTGCCGCATGCTGACGGACGCCGACCTGTGCTCGATCTGCGCCGCGCCGTCGCGCGATGCGGCGTTGCTGTGCGTGGTGGAGTCGCCGGCGGACGTCGTCGCGGTGGAGCAGTCGGGCAGCTATCGCGGCCGCTACTTCGTGCTGCACGGCCACCTCTCGCCACTCGATGGCATCGGTCCGGACCAGATCGGCGCGCGGGAATTCGAGGCGCTGCTCGATGCCGGAGAAGTGCGCGAGGTGATCCTCGCCACCAACCCCACCGTCGAGGGCGAGGCCACCGCGCATTTCCTCGGCGAACGCGCCGCCGAGCGCAGCATCCCGGCGAGCCGCATCGCGCATGGCGTGCCGATCGGCGGCGAGCTCGAATACGTGGACGGCGGCACGCTGGCCCACGCGTTCGCCGGGCGCATCCGCCAGGGCTGACCCGGTCAGCGCCGGTCGCGTCGGTAGCCTCTCGCGCCGATCAGGTCGCTGTAACGCCGGCGCAGTCGCCGGTAGCTCTCGTAACGACGCGGCGACATCGCGCCGTTGTCCGCCGCCGCGATCACCGCGCAACCGGGCTCCTGCAGATGTTTGCAGTCGGCGAAGCGGCAGTCCGGCGCGAGTCGGTCGATCTCCGGAAAGCCCAGCGTCCGCGCATCGAGTTGCTCGACGGCCGGCGCGAAATCCCGCACGCCCGGCGAGTCGATCAACGCGCCGCCACTGACGAGCGCGTAGGCGCGCGAGGCGGTGGTGGTGTGCCGGCCTTCCTCCTCGCGCATCAGCTCGCCGGTTTCGACGGCTGCCTCCGGCAGCAGCGCACTGACCAGCGACGACTTGCCGACCCCCGATTGCCCGACCAGCACGCTGACACCGGCGGCGAGCAGCGCGCGCAATTCCTCGAGCCCCGCGCGCGACTTCGCCGAGCAGGCGGCGAGTCGATAACCCGCGGCCGACAGCGCGTCGAGCTCGGCGGCGTCCACCTTGTTAGCTCCGGTGTCGACGCCGGCGCCGCTCGCCAGATCCGCCTTGTTGACCGCGACGGCACCGGCGATTCCCGCGGCCGTGGCCGCGCACAGGTAGCGGTCGACGATGAAGAAATCCGGGACGGGCACGGGCGCCACGACCACGATGAGCTGGGTGATGTTCGCGACCACCGGCTCGCTCTCGCCGCGCAGGTTGGCGCGCGCCAGCAGCGTGCGGCGTGGCAGGACTTCGACGACCAGCAGCTCGTCGTGAGCGCGGTCCGCCTCGCAGCGGACCTGGTCGCCGCAGACGATGGACAGCCGCCGGCCGGCCGGCCGCGCGCGCAGCTCGCGCCCGCTCGAGTCGCGCACGATCAGGTGCCGGCCGAACGCCGCGATGACCTCGGCGTCGAACTCGGTGGCGATCTCGTCCGGGCTGGGCATTCGTGTAGTATCGCGTCAATCCTTATGCCGAGCAGCGACTATCTCGTCTGGATAGATCTCGAGATGACGGGCCTCAAGCCCGACACGGACGTGATCATCGAGATGGCGACCATCGTGACCACCGCCGACCTCGAGCTCGTCGCCGAGGGGCCGGTCATCGCCATCCATCAATCCGACGCCGTGCTCGACGCGATGGACGACTGGAACAAGCGCACGCACGGTGCGTCGGGGCTCATCACGCGGGTGCGCGAGAGCAAGTACACGATGGCCAGCGCCGAGCAGCGCACGCTCGAATTCCTGCGCGCGCTGGTCGAGATCAATTCCTCGCCGATGTGTGGCAACAGCATCTGCCAGGACCGCCGCTTCCTCGCGCGCCACATGCCGACGCTCGAGCGGTTCTTCCACTACCGCAACCTCGACGTGAGCACCCTGAAGGAACTGGCGCGCCGCTGGGCGCCGAGCATCATCCCGGGGTTCTCCAAGCAGGGCGAGCACAAGGCGCTGGCCGACATCCAGGAATCCATCCGCGAGCTCGCGTACTACCGCGAGCAGTTGTTCGCCCCGGAATTCCAGAAATTCCCGTGACCGCCGCCGGGCCTCAGTTTGCGGACGTCGTCGCGGCGGCCGCGCGGCTCGGTCCCCACGTCGTGCACACGCCGGTCATGCGCTCCGATGCGTTCGACGCGCGCTGCGACCGGCGCGTGTTCTTCAAGTGCGAGAACCTGCAGACCGGCGGCGCCTTCAAGTTCCGCGGCGCGATGAACGTCGCGTTGCAGCTCGACCCCGCGCGCACGCCGCTGGTCATCACGCATTCCTCGGGCAATCACGGCAACGCACTGGCGCTGGCGGCCAGGGCCCGCGGCATCAAGGCCATCGTCGTGGTCCCGCGGGATTCCGCGCGGACCAAGATCGCGAACATCGAGGCGGCCGGTGCGCGGCTGGAGCTCTGCGAGCCGGGTCTGCCGGCGCGCGAGAAACGGGTCGCCGAGATCCTGGCGGCCGAACCCGCCGAGCTCGTGCACCCGTTCGACGACGACCGGATCATCGCGGGGCAGGGCACGGCGGCGCTGGAATTGCTGACGGAGACTCCGGGCCTCGAGGCGATCAGCACACCCGTCGGTGGCGGCGGATTGATCGGCGGCACCGCGCTGGCGGCCAAGGCGATGTCGCCGGGCATCCGCGTGATCGGCGCGGAGCCGGAGCAGGCGGACGACGCGTTCCAGTCCTTCCGCAGCGGCGAACGCCGCGCGACGCGCCCGCCGGACACGATCGCCGATGGCCTGCGCGGCTTCATCGGCGTGCGCAACTTCGCGCTGCTGCGCTCGCACGTCGACGACGTGGTGACGGTGAGCGAGGCCGAGATCGTGGCGGCCATGCGCATCGTGCTCGGCGATCTCAAGCTGCTGATCGAACCGTCGGCGGCGGTGCCGGTGGCGGCGGCGCTGGCCGGCAAACTGGGTCGGCCGGGGCAGCGCGTGGGCATCGTGCTCTCGGGTGGCAACGTCGACCTCGGTGCCTGTCGCTTCCTGAACGGCATGTAAAAAATACTTTACGTGGGCCGGAGGGCTCATGTAAGGTAAATGTTACATTCGGAGGACTCTTCTTATGACGTCCGGAGCCGGTTTCCCTCGGGCCACCCTGACCCTCGCCGCCATCGCCTTGCTGGCGTTGCCGACCGCGCTGCTGGCGCCAGACGACTGGATCGGGGGCATCGACGTCGGGTCTCTGGCTGCGACGCTGTATGCGCTGTCCCTCGGCGTGGTGGTGTGGTGGGTGGCGCGCGCACCGGAGGATCCGTTTCCCGAAGAGTGGTTGGTCGACGAACGGCGCGGCTGGAGCGGCGTGTTCTTCGGCTCGCTGGTCCTGATGTCGTTCGCGCACCTGCTGTGGAGCGAGGCGCAGCAACCGGATCTGCCGATGACCTGGCAATTGACGATGTTCCGTCACTTCGGCTGGAACCTCGGCATGCTGCTCGTGGCCGCCGTGGTCGTGCATCGCGTGCTCGGTGCGCGCCGCGCAGAGGCGGTCGAGCGCGACGAACGCGATCTGCGCATCGCGCACGAGGGCGCGCTGGTCGCGAACACCTTCCTGACGCTGCTGATGCTCGGGCTGGTCGTGCTGCTGGCGATGTTTCCCGACTCCGTGGCCGGCTGGTTGCGCCCGCAGATCGTCGCCAACGTGCTCATCGGACTCCTGATCGCGCGCACGCTCGCCGAGCACATCACCATCGTCGCGCGCTATCGGCGCGAGCGACGTTGAACGGACCCGTCGTGGTCAATCGCATCCGCGAGCTGCGTCTCGCGCGTGCGGATTTCACGCAGGCGCAACTCGCGGCGAGCTGCGGTGTCACACGTCAAACCATCATCGCGCTCGAAGCGGGCAGATATGCGCCGTCTCTCGAGCTCGCGTTCAAGCTGGCGCACGCGCTCGGACGCACGCTCGACGAAGTATTTCAATACGCCGAAAAAAAATAGACACACGCGACGTGCGTCACGCGCGATTGGCTTGAGTTTTGCGTCTTGAATCGTCGCACTCGTCCGCTATATTCGGTCTCGATGTCGATCGACGCGTTATCAATCGTTTCCTGGCGTTCGCGCCCGCGCAGTTTCGTCGCGCTCATGTCGCTCTACGAGAGCAACTACCTGCGCCTGACGTCTCTGGCCGGCGATCTGCACGCGTTGCCGGACGTCGTGGTGTCCCGCGTGCAGGACGACTGTGATTTGCGTCTCAGCGTGTCGGAGCGTTCCCCGTACACCACCAGCTTCGATCTGACCTACCTGTTCGACTCGGACGAGGGCCTGTCCACCTACCCGGACATGCGCGTGCGCGTCTACCACGATGCGCGGCTCGTCGAAGCCCAGGAATGGGCGTCCCAGCACGATCACGAGGCCCTACGCCGCCTGCGTGGGCTGGCGGAGCGTGAACTGGATCAGCGTTGGGCCCGGAATACGATGCTAAATAAGTGGCTGGAGTACTGCAGCGACCGCGGCCACGGGTTTAAGGTCTGATTAATCGACCCCGGCCGCGCGCAGGGGTCTATGAAAAAAGCGCTCAAGCAATTCGGTCTTCTCGGCGGTCCCGAGACGCCCGCGGCCCCGGCCGAGGACGGCCGCGTCGTCGAGCTGTTCCGCAGCCGTGCGGAGCTGCGCAAGCAGCACGAAGAGCTCGGCGCCGAGATGCAGCGGCTGCGCGACCGCCTGAAGCAGCAGGAAGCCGCCACCTCCCGCGTGCAGGACATCCTCGAGAGTCTCGAGAAGCGCCTCGAGTCGGCGGACACCGGCCTATCTACCCTGGTCTTCTACCACCTGCGCGCCCTGTGGGGCGACGGGCGCGAGATCATCGGTCTCATCGTCCGCGACCTGGCGGCCAAACAGGAAGAACGCGAACGCAAGGCGTTCGCGCTCGAGGGCAACCGCAAGCAGTTCGCGGTCCGGCAGGCGAGCGAGCAGGCGTTGCGCCAGGCCGAATCGGCGATGGTCGGCGCGCGCCAGGCGCTGATCGCGTTCGATGCGAAGCTCGCCAAGCTCGACAAGTGGTGGCATCGCTGGCAGCGACCGAAACTCGCGGCGCAGCGGCCGGCATTCCAGGCGGCTTCAGAATCCGCCGAAGCCGCGCTGCATGCGGCGCGGGCCCGCTGCGAGGCCATCGAGAAAGCCGGGGCGGGCGACTTCCCGGGCCTGAGCGTCGAAACGCGCCGCGCGATCAATCTCACGGCGATCGCCTGCGCCGAGGCGCTGTGCCTGCGGCTGTCGCGCACGAACCTCGTGGCGGCCGCGCGCGCCTCGATGGCGAAGCGCGAACCCACCGAATATTTCGGCGACCTGGCGACGTGTGTCGCCCTCATGAGCGACATCGTCAAGGCGCGGCAGGTCCTGAAACAGCGCGCGGGCCTCATGCAGGAAGTGGCGCCGCGCAACGAGCGGCTGCGCGGCAGCGCGGCTTATCTCGGCGAGAACGAGACCGTGCCGATCCCGGAATCCTGCAGCGTGTCCGAGGGCGACGTGCTCGCGCACGGCTCGCAGGGTGTCACCGCCGCGAAACTGCCGAACGTCGTGGCGGAAGACACCTGGGACCTGTTCAAGGTCCTGCTGCGCTAGTCAGTTCCTCTCGGCCGGGTCCCGCTCCGGCTTCGGCTCCGTCTTGACGGTGCGCGCCGGTGCGGTGGGGTGCTGCGGCCGCACGCCCGTCACCATGTCCGTCATCACTTCCGAGGCCTGGTCGAGCACGGTGTCCGGGAACTTCGCATCCGCGAGCTCTTCGGTGGTCTTGAGCGCGGGCAGGTTCTGCGCCGATCGGCGCGCGTTCTCGCGGTC
The DNA here is from genome assembly GCA_035502995.1 of Steroidobacteraceae bacterium. Classification (GTDB taxonomy): domain Bacteria; phylum Pseudomonadota; class Gammaproteobacteria; order Steroidobacterales; family Steroidobacteraceae; genus CADEED01. Next base: position 19,814 of record DATJTW010000036.1, read on the forward strand.
GAGACGATCCTTCTCGAGCTTCTCGCGCTCGGCCTTGCGCGCCTGCAGGTTCAGCGACAGTGACGTCTGCTTGCGCACGGTCTCGGCCGCGGCGAGGTCCGCCACCAGCCAGCGATAGTCCGGGTCCTTCTCGGCGCGTTCCTTTTCGTCGCCGGCGAGCGCGGCGATGTTCGGCTGCAGCGCCTTGGCTTCGCTGCGGAACGGCACGCCGGGGATGCGATCCCACGGCAACGCGCCCTGCAGCGCGCTCTCGCCGAACTCGTCCATGTCGATTTGCGAGGGCAGCGAGACGTCGGGCTCCACGCCGCGGTGCTGCGTGCTCTCGCCGGTGACGCGGTAAAACTTGCCGATGGTGACGGTCAACTGGCCGTTCACCGGGCGCGGCGACCAGCGGTCGAGCGGCACCAGGTTCTGCACTGTACCCTTGCCGAACGTGCGCTGGCCGAGGATCGTGGCGCGGTGATAGTCCTGCAGCGCGCCGGCGAAGATCTCCGACGCCGACGCACTGAAGCGGTCGACGAGCACGGCCAGCGGACCCGAATACGCGACGCCGGGTTCCGGATCGTCCTGCACCTCGAGCTCGCCGGTGGTGACCTTCAGCTGCACGACCGGGCCCTTGTCGATGAACAGGCCGGTCAACGCCGTGGCCTCGGGTAGATAGCCGCCGCCGTTGCCGCGCAGGTCGAGCACGAGGCCGTCGATCTTCTCGGCCTTCAGCTCGCCGATGAGGCGACGCACGTCGCGCGTCGTGCTGCGGAATTCCTTGTCGCCGGCGTTCTGCGCCTCGACGTCCTGGTAGAAGGCGGGCACGTTGATGATGCCGACCTTGATCTCCTTGTCGCCGCGCTTGATGGTGCGCAGCTCTTTCTGCGCCGCCTGCGCCTCGAGCGTCACCTTGTTGCGCGTGAATTCGAGAGTCTTTTCCTGCGAGCCGGGCGCGGCGCCCGCGGGCAGCACCTGCAGGCGCACCTGCGTGCCGGCGCGGCCGCGGATCAGCTGCACGACGTCGTCGATGCGCCAGCCGAGCACGTCGGTGACCGGACCTTCCTTGCCCTGGCCGACACCGGTGATGCGGTCCTTGATCGACAGCGTGCCGGCGACGGCCGCGGGGCCGCCCTCGATCACGTTCATGATGGTCACGTAATCGTCGACGAGCTGCAGCGACGCGCCGATGCCGTCGTAATTCAGGCTCATCTGGATGCGGTATTCCTCGGAGCTGCGCGGCGAGAAATAACTGGAGTGCGGATCGTAGGCGCGCGCGTAGGAGTTCATCAGCGACTCGAACACGTCATCGGCGCTGACCTGGTCGACGCGCTTGAGCGTGGTTTCGTAGCGCTTGTGCAGCAGCTTCGACGTCTCGTCCCAGTTCTTGCCGGTGAGCAGCAGCGACAACGCGTCGTTCTTCACGCGCTTGCGCCACCAGTCGTCGAGCTCCGCCTGCGTCGTCGCCCACGGCGCCTTCTCGCGGTCGAACTCGAAGCTTTCGTTCAACGTCCAGTCCGGCTCCTTGTCGAGCTGCGTGATCGCGTACTTGATGCGGTCGCGGTTGCGTTGCTGGAAGCGGGCGAAGATGGCGAACGCCGGATCGACGTCGCCGCTGCGGATCATGTCGTCGAAGCGCAGCTTGTACTGCTCGAAGTCGGCGATGTCGGAAGCGAGCAGACTGGTGTGCTGGCCGTCGATGCTCTCGAGGAAACGCGTGTAGACGATGGCCGAGAGCCGGTCGTCGAGCTTGTTGCCGCTGTAGTGCATGCCTTCGAGCATGGAGCCGACGCGGCGCGCGACGGAGCGGTGCCGTTCGCTCGGGACGACGGAACCCGCGGGCAGCTGGGTGTTGGCGGGCGCCTGCGCGGAGCCGGTGAGGACCAGCAGGGCGGCGACCATCGAGGGGGCGAGCCAGCGGGCGGGACGGGGAATCGATGAATTCATGCTCGGCATGTCTCTCGCGATGAGGGTCCGTACAATTCAAAGGTAGGCCGTGATCCGGCCCCCTTCAAGTGGATTCTAGGAATACCCGAGGTCTCCCATGCGCCCGTTCGTTGTTCTCCTCGGAATCGTGATGGGCTCGACAGTCTCCATCGCGGCTGCGCTGCTCATGACCGGCATCGTGTTCCTGCTCCTGCCGGCCTACGCCGACCGCCTGGCCGAGGAACGAACTCCGCTGATGGTGGCGTGCACGCTGTCCGTGATACTCGCAGGGGTTGCCACGACGAGCTTCTACGGCGAGCTGCGCTCGCGTCGGTGGCGCCTTGGCGCGCACGTCGGGCTCGCACTGATGCTGGCCGCCGCCCTCTGGACCTACTGGCCGAAGAAATGAAGCACGCCGCATGTCGATTGGAGGCGGCGGGGCGGCTTTGGTTCCGCGCGTGGCGGTCGCGCCGCTTGCGGGACGGCGCGGGAAATCAACGCTTCGGCGTTTGAATCAGCGGCGATCGTGCCGCGTGCGCCAGAGCTCGCCGGCCGACTTGCCCTGGGTGCTGTTGTAAGGATCGCAGCCCTGCGGTTCGACGCTCGGGAACAGGAAGTCGCCTAACAAGGTGACCTTCACGCTCTCGGCCTGCGGCTGTCCCTTTTGACGGGCGCGTTCTTCGGCCTTGGTGTCCGCCAGGAAGTACTCGCTCATGGTTCTCGTTGCCCCGTGATTCGGCGCATCACTACTGGCGGGCAGTGTCGCCGAATGGCGTCACAGTTCCAGCGGGGCGCCGGCTCGGGCCGCTGGAGTTTCGTGACCCGGTTCACGTTTTCCGGGCGGGCTTTTTACTTATCCCTTGTCTTGCCCAGCAACCAGCGGCAGGCGCGAAACAGGGTGAGGAACACGAACGGCCCGAGCGCGACGATCCAGAAGCTGGAGTGCGCGCCGAACAAGCCGGCGAACCAGTCGCCGTACAACGAGAAGAGGCCACCGTTGTGGTACGCCTTCAGCGCGACGAGTCCCGCGAGATAGATCGGGATGGGCATGACGAGCAGCCCGACGAGAAAGGCGAGGCCGAAGGTGATCGCTTCGAATTGCAGTCGCGGCAGCGAGAAATATCCATCGCGTGCGCGCACGAGCCAGTTGAACAAGTCGGCCAGGGCCCCCGTAGTCCCGCCGGGCGGCGGGAAAGCGCGGGCATAATAGCGCATGAACAAAATTCGGGCGGCGGTGATCGGTGTCGGCTACCTCGGGCGTTTCCACGCGCAGAAATACGCGGGGCTCGAGGGCTGTGAGCTGGTGGCGGTGGCGGACGGGCGCGAGGAGGTCCGCAACGCGGTCGCGGCCGAGGTGAAGTGCGCGGCGGTGGCTGACTACCGCGAGCTGCTCGGCAAGGTGGACGCCGTGAGCGTGGTGACGCCGACGCCCGCGCATTTCGCGATCGCCGACGCCTTCCTCGAAGCCGGTGCGCACGTCCTGGTCGAGAAACCCATTACGGAAACCCCCGAGCAGGCGCGCGCCCTGATCGCGCGGGCGACGCAGAAGCGCCGCATCCTGCAGGTGGGCCATCTCGAGCGTTTCAACGCCGCCATCCTCGCCGCGGAGCCGCACCTGTCGACGCCGCGGTTCATGGAATGCCAGCGGCTCGCGCCCTACAAGGAGCGTGGCACCGACGTGAACGTCGTGCTCGATCTCATGATCCACGACATCGACCTGGTGCAGTCGCTGGCGCGCAGCGAGATCGTCAGCATCGACGCCATCGGCACGCCGGTGTTCTCGGGCGAGATCGACATCGCGAACGCGCGCATCCGGTTCGCCAATGGTTGCGTCGCCAACACCACGGCGAGTCGCGTCTCGCTGAAGACCGAACGCAAGCTCCGGATCTTCGAAGATGCCGCCTACATTTCCCTCGACCTGCAGCAGAAGATTCTGACACTGATCCGGCGTCGCGACGGCGTGCCACAGGCCGGGCAGCTGCCGGTGAGCATCGAAGAAGCGAATCTCGAGCCCGGCGACGCCCTCAAGAGCGAAATCGAATCCTTCCTCGACTGCATACGGAACGACCGGCCGCCGATCGTGTCAGGAGAGGATGGCCTGCGCGCATTGGAGACCGCCATCCGCATCACCGAACAGGTTCACGCAAACCTGGGAGCGACGCGGAAGCAGGGTTGAAGGTGTTCGCGGCGCACCCATCAAGGCCGCATGAACGCAACAGTACGACCGCTCAATGACGTGCGACGAACGCTCGACATCGATCTCGTCGCGGATTTCACCTGTCCCTGGTCGTGGCTCGGCATGGCGCAGCTGACGCGCGCGCTCGGCAATCTGTCCGGCGACGTCGAGACGCGTCTGCGCTGGCATCCGTTCCGCATGGGACAGCCGAAGGAGAACGCGGCGCCGCGCGACTTCCACGACTATCTCGCGGAGCGTCTGCCCAGCGGCATCAGCGTGCCGTTCGCGGAGAAGAGCCTGACGGACGCCGGCCGCGAGCTCGGGCTCGAGTTCCATTTCGAGAAGCTCGGACATCTGCCGAGCACGTCCGAGGCGCACCGCCTCGTGCAGCTGGCGACGTCGGAAGGCCGGCATGCGAACGTCGCGGCGGCGATCTTCCGCGCGTACTTCGAGAAGGGCGCGGACATCTCCGATACCGCCGTGCTCGCGGATCTCGGCGTCGAGGCCGGCCTCAGCGAGAAGACGTTGCAGAGCTTTCGCGATACGCGCGAGGGCGAGACCGTGCTCGCCGGCAGCGAGGAGCGGTTGCGCGGCTTCGGCGTGCGTACCGTGCCGAACCTGTTGTTCGGCGGTCGCGTGCTGGTGCCGGGCACCGTGAACGTCGCGACCTACGTGCACGCGTTGGACCAGGCGCTGTTCCCGTCGGACGACGAAACCGCCGACGAACAACCCACGTTGCAGTGACGTGACTGCGTCGCACGCGCGGCCGTTCTGGCGGCTGCGCGCGCGGCGCGTTACCTTTACGGCCTGATGTCGCAGGCCAGCCTCCGCACCGATCTTCGCGCGATTGTCGGGGATCCCGGGATCCTCGAGGGCGCCTCGGTGCGCGAACGCGCCGGCATCCTGTTCCACGGTCACGTCGACGCCGAACTATTGGTGCGGCCGCGCTCCACCGCGCAGGTCGCCGAGATCCTGCGGCTGTGCCACGCGCGCGGACAGACCGTCGTCACGCACGGCGGCCTGACCGGCCTCGTGCAGGGCGCGGACGCGGCGTCGGCGGACATCGTCTTGTCGCTCGAGTCCATGAACGTGATCGAACGCGTCGATGCGCCGGGCCGCTCGATGCGCGTGCAGGCGGGCGTCAAGCTGGGACAGGCACAACGCGCCGCGGAGGAACACGGGCTCGTCTTCCCGCTGGATCTCGGTGCGCGCGACAGCGCCACCGTCGGCGGCAACATCTCGACGAACGCCGGCGGACTGCGCGTCCTGCGTTACGGAATGATGCGCAACCTCGTGCTCGGCATCGAAGCCGTGCTCGCCGACGGCACCGTGCTGACGTCGCTGAACCGCATGCTGAAGAACAACGCCGGATACGACCTCAAGCACCTGTTCATCGGCAGCGAGGGCACGCTCGGCGTGGTCACGCGCGCGGAGCTGCGCCTCGTGTCGCGCACGCGCAGCCAGGAGACGCTGATCGCGGCGCTGCCGACTTTCGAGGCCGTGACCGACCTGCTCAACCGGCTGGATTCGGGCCTCGGCGGGCAACTGGCCGCGTTCGAGGCGCTGTGGGGCAACTACTACGACTACAACACCGCGCCGCCGGCCACCAACCAGGCGCCGCTCGCGCGCGGCGCGCCGTTCTACGTGATCGCCGAGACGCTCGGTGGCGACCCGGAGACGGATCGTGCGCGGCTCGAAGCGGTACTCGGCGAGGCGCTCGAAGCCGGCACGCTGAGCGACGTCACCATCGCGAGCTCGGAGAACGAGCGGCGCGCGATCTGGGCGGTGCGCGAAGACGTCTGGGCGGTGCGCAACATCGCGCCGCTGCTGACCTTCGACGTCAGCCTGCCCATCGAGAACATGAAGGACTACGCGCAGGGCGTCACCGGCGCCGTGGACGCCTTCGCCGGCCCGGATCGCGCGTTCGTCTTCGGCCACATGGCCGACGGCAACCTGCACATCGTCGTCGCGGCCGGCGACGACGCCGCCACGCGCGCCAGGGTCGAGGACATCGTGTATCGCCCGCTGGCCGCCATCGGCGGTTCCGTGTCGGCCGAGCACGGTATCGGCCTCGAGAAGCGTGCCTATCTACCCTTGTCGCGCACCGCCGCGGAGATCTCCACGATGCGATTGCTGAAGAACGCGCTCGACCCGAAAGGCATCCTCAACCCCGGCAAGGTGTTCGCGTGAACAAGCCGCCGCATCTGAATCGTCCGAAGCGCGAAGTGAAGGTGGCGGCCATGCAGTTCGCCTGCGGCTGGGACATCGACGCGAACATCGCCACCGCCGAGCGGCTGGTCCGCCAGGCCGCGAAGCAGGGCGCGCAGATCATCCTGATCCAGGAATTGTTCGAGACGCCGTATTTCTGCATCGAGCAGGACTCGCGGCACCTGCGGCTCGCGACGTCGGTTGCCGACAACAAGGCCGTCGCGCATTTCACCAGGGTCGCGCGCGAGCTGGGCGTCGTGCTGCCGATCAGCTTCTTCGAGAAGGCGAACAGCTCGTTCTTCAATTCGATCGCGATCATCGATGCCGACGGCAGCAACCTCGGCGTCTATCGCAAGGCGCACATCCCGAACGGTCCCGGCTACCAGGAGAAGAACTACTTCTCCCCCGGCGACACGGGTTTCATGGTGTTCGATACGAAGTTCGCGCGCATCGGCGTCGCCATCTGCTGGGACCAGTGGTTCCCGGAGACGGCGCGGTCGCTGGCGCTGCAGGGCGCGGAACTCATCTTCTTCCCGACCGCCATCGGCAGCGAGCCGCCGCCGGCGTTGCCGGTGAATTCGCGCGACCACTGGCAGCGCACGCAGCAGGGCCATGCCGCGGCGAACCTGACGCCGGTGATTGTCTCGAACCGTATCGGCACCGAGCATGCGCTGCAGGATCCGGAAGGGCTGTACATCCGGTTCTACGGCTCCAGCTTCATCGCCGACCCGACGGGCGCGAAGGTGGCCGAGGCGGGCGAGGAGGGCGAGTCGGTGCTGACGGCGACGTTCGACCTCGCGGCGATCGAGGAGCTGCGCAACAACTGGTTCGTGTTCCGCGATCGGCGGCCGGAGTTGTACGGCGCGCTGACGACGTACGACGGACGGAGGTCGGACGGCTGACCCGCACCAACCGGGTGCGCGCCACCCGCTGCGAGTTAGTTAGGGCCGGGCCGGCCAGCCTCGCCGCGCTGCGGCAAGACTAACTACGTTCACGTCGCCATGCTTCGGCGGCGGAAAAGCGCTACAGTCCCGCGCACAACGAACAACACGCCCCGGTTCGGGTGAAGTCCCGACGACGGAGGGCGATCGGGGATATCCATGCGCGTCGAACGGCACTGGCTCCGCGAGCTGATTTTCCACGGCGATCACGTGCGCCGGTTCACGCAGGACTCGGCGATCCTGCCCGACGTGTGGTTGTCGGCCGGCATGTTCTACTGCCGTGACCCGCGCGCCCGCGTGGATCTGCTGCTGACGCCGTACCAGGATCATTCGCCCTCGGTGCTGGCGGCGGCGCTGCGGCAGCGGCTCGATGCGCTGCGGGACGACGAACAGGGGCCGTCGCATCACATGCGCGACATCCACACGCCGAAACGCGGCGCCTTGCGCATGGATCCCGCGGAACAGCGGCGCGTGCTGCTCAAGCCCGCGGTGTCGATCGCGGTCAACCAGACGAACGTCGCCGCGGCGCTCACGCTCGAGGAGCTGATCATCACCGCGTTGCCCCTGAGCGCGTGGTGGGACCGCGTTCTCGGCCCGAAGAGCCACACTGCCCCGCGCCAGCTGCGCGAGCAGGCCCGCGAACAGATGCGGTGGCTGACGAAGATCGTCGGCGTGATGGTCCTCTGCAGCCAGCGGGAGTCGGAGCCGGAGAAGGACATCGCACGACAGGAGGAGGCCAGCGCCTGGTTGAGCCTCGATGAAACCCAACGGCTGCGGCGCGCATCGCGTTCCGACGCCGAACGTTTCGCCACGATCGTCAAGCAGGAGGCGGATCATCGCCGGATCTTCGACCGGCTGGTCCACCAGGCTCTGGCGATGGCGCCGCCGGAGCTGCGGGTTGCCGGGGAGGAGACCCCGAAAGGTGCGAACCCCGACTTGCCGCTGATGTGGAGCGTCGGCCTCAATCGTGCTTCCTTCGTCACGGTTTCGCGGTCCGTCCCCACGACCAAGGCAGACGCGGCGCGACGTTTGTTCGACATCAAGTGCGACAAGCTCTGCTGGGCGATCGTCGACAGCGGCATCGACGCGCGACACCCGGCCTTCAGGGATCGCGACGGTGAGGAAGCGGAGTCGCGCGTCGTGCGCGCATACGATTTCACGCAGTTGCGCTCGCTGGTGAGCCTCGATTCGACGCCGTCGACCGGCCTCGGGCCCAACTACCGACATGGCGACACCGAGGCCAGCGACCGGCAGGCAAAGCGGTTGCGCGAGCGGCTGCGCAGTGGCCGGTTCCTCGACTGGAGCGCGCTCGACAGCCTGCTGCAGATCGACCAGGACGATCCGGCGCGCACGCCGCTGAACGATCACGGCACGCACGTCGCCGGAATCCTCGCAGCGCGGCCGGTCGACGCCACCTCGAAGATAGAGGGGATGTGTCCGGACATCAGGCTCTGCGACCTGCGCGTGCTCGACGGCAACGGTCGGGGCGACGAATTCTCCGTGATCGCCGCCCTGCAGTTCATCCGCTACCTGAATGCGAATTCGGACCGGCAGATCATCCACGGCGTGAACATCAGCCTGTCGCTGATCCACGATGTGGAGAACTACGCCTGCGGCCGCACGCCGGTGTGCGACGAATGCGAGCGTCTGATCGCGTCAGGCGTCGTGGTGGTGGTGGCGGCCGGCAATCGTGGCTACGAAACGGTGCTCACGTCGGTGGGCGAGCAATCCGGCTATCGCGACATCAGCATCACCGATCCCGGCAACACGGCGGGAGCGATCACCGTGGGCTCGACGCATCGCTTCGAGCCGCACACCTATGGGGTCAGCTACTTCTCGAGCCGCGGACCGACTGGTGACGGCCGCGTGAAGCCCGACGTGCTCGCGCCCGGCGAAAAGATCGAGTCGACGGTGCTCGCCGGCGGTTTCGGCGCGAAAGACGGCACGAGCATGGCGGCGCCGCACGTGAGCGGACTGGCGGCCCTGTTGATGGCGCGCCACAGTGAATTCATGGGTCAGCCGGCGCGCATCAAGGAAATCATCTGCCGCTCGGCGACGGATCTCGGGAGAGAGAAGTATTTCCAGGGCGCGGGCGTCATCGACACCTTGCGCGCATTGCAGTCGGTCTGAGGACAAACAACAAGAGGACGCCCACGTGCCCAAATTCATCTTCACGCTCGAGGCGCTCGAAGCGAAGGAAGGCGATTCGCTGCTGCTGCACTACGGAACGAAGGACAAGCCGCGGCTGATCGTCATCGATGGCGGACCCAAGGACGTGTTCAAGAACTCGCTGTCGCCGCGTCTCAAGGCCATTCGCGCGGCGCGCGGTGGTGGCGTCATGGAAGTCCGCATGATCATGGTGAGCCACATCGATGGCGACCACATCACCGGCATCCTCGACCTGACGAAGGAACTGCGCCAGGCGCAGGATTCGGGCGCGAACCCGGCGTACGACGTGCTCACGCTGTGGCACAACAGCTTCGACGACATCGTCGCCAAGTTCAGTGCCGAAGTTCAGGAGCACGTGGGGCGCGTGAAGCCCGGCAACCTGCAGGCGGAGAACGAGGCAGTGGCCGCCGACGTGAAGCAGGGGCGCGCGTTGCGCTTCGACGCGAATGCGCTGTCGCTCAATCTCAACTCCGGGTTCGACGACCTCGTGGTCTTCGAAACCCGCGCCAAGCCGGCGCAGAGCAGGGCCGACAACACGCTCAACATCGGTTCGTTCAAGACCGGTCCCACCCAGGAAGAGCACCTTTCCTTCCTCGTGCTCGGTCCGCGGCGCGCGGAGATCGAGGCGCTCGAGGCGAAGTGGATAGAGGATCTCGAGGCGATCCTCGCAAAGAAGGCGCCGAAGAAACCCGGCTCCGCGAAGAAGAAAACGGGCGCCGGTGCGAGCGTCGACCCCGCCGAGGTCCTCGAACGCGCGGAGTCTTTGCTCAGCGCGGCGGAGTTCGAGGCCGTTGCCACGGCATTCCTCGACAAGTCGATCCCCAATCTCTCGAGCATCGTCGTCCTCGCGAGCGTCGGCGGAAAAACGATGCTGCTGACCGGCGACGCGCGCGGCGACCTGATCCTCGACAGCCTGCGGGACTGCGGCTTGTTGCCGAAGACGGCTGGCACCGTGCACTTCGACGTGCTCAAGATGCCGCACCACGGCAGCGATCGGAACATGCGGAAGGACTTTCTGCAGATGGTGACCGCCGACCACTACGTTTTTTCGGCGGACGGCAAGAATGGAAACCCCGATGTGAAGACGTTCGACATGTTGTTCGGCGCGCGGCCGAAGGGGGGCTATACGCTCTGGCTGACGAACGACGTGCCCGCGACCACGAAGTTCATCAAGGCCAAGAAGCCTGCCAAGGTCGTCGTGAACATCCGCAAGGATCCTGCACGATCCCTGAAGATCGAGCTGGGCGCGGAGGTCGGGGTGTGACGACCGGCGCGCCCCGATCGCTCAGGGACTTTTCTCGCACCAGTACTGGATCTCGCTGCTCTTGCTCGGCTCGTAGACGTAGTTGAAGCCGGAGAAGCCCCACGGGCCCGGGGCGTTCTTCACGTCGGCCGGATATTTCGCCTGGTGGATGAGCACGGACTCGCCGCTCGCCGTCGAATACACGTAGACGGACAACGCGGCGGTGCCGGCCGGCGCGGTCACGTACGACACCTTCATCTCGAAGTAGCGGCCTATCTTCTCGCCGCGCACCGTGTACGGATCGTCGGTCTGCTGGCCGATGACGGTGAAATTTTCCCCGCCGTAGATGATGTGGCACGCCACCGAATCGGCGAAGGCGGGCGGCGCGAGCAACGCGCCCGCGAGGATCATTTTCCGGAGCATGCGCGCACCTCGTCGCTCTTCGAGTCACCGCAGGGACTCGCGGCTCTTTTGTCCGGCGTCGGAACACCGTCGGCGTTCAATTTGACCACGCGCGTGCGCCAGGTCTGCACGCCGTTCCTGCCGATGCGTGCCTCGAGCAGCCAGCCCGTGAGCGTGGCTTCGGTATCGAACCCGTTGAACAGGAAGTTGCCGAGGCTGTAGACGATCGGCTTGCCCTGGTAACTCTCGGCGCCCTGCGTCACGTGCGGATGCGAACCGACCACCATCGTGGCGCCGGCGTCGATCATGCGCCGCGAGAACACGCGCTGGCGCTCGCTGGAATAGCCTTCGTCCTCCCAGCCCCAGTGCAGGAACGGGATGACGATGTCGGCGTGATGTTCGTCGCGTGCGGCGCGGATGTCGCGCAGCACCTGTTCGTCCTCGCCGCTCCACGCGACGCCGGGCCGCGTGGCCGACGCTTCGAACGAACGCGGCTTGAACTCGACGTAACCGAGCAGCGCGATGCGCAGGCCGTTGCGCTCGACGATCCACGGCTCGTGCGCGGCCGCGAGGTCGCGGCCGCCACCGAAGTACGGAAATTTCGCCGCGTCGAGCAGGCCGAACTGCTCGGCGAGCGCGTCCTTGCCGAAGTCGCCCGAGTGGTTGTTGGCCACGCTGACCCCGTCGAAGTAGCGCGCGAGGTACGGGATCGTGCGCGGATGCGCGCGGAAGGTGAATGGCTTGATCTCGGCGGTCCCGGTGGTCGCGACGACGCATTCGAGATTCGCGATGCGCAGGCGTTTGGGGCCGAGATATTTCGCGACGGCGGCGAGCGGATCGCCGCCGGCTTCGATGATCTCCCCGGGTTTCTCGGCGACCATGACGTCGCCGACGAAGGTGAGGTCGACGAACGCGTCCTTCGCGCTAGCGAATCCGGCGAATACGATCGAGACTGCGGCGAACAGGCTGGCGGTCTTCATTTGTCGAAGCCTATCAGCTTGGACGGGCTGTTCCGTCGTCGCCCGGGTCCGGAAGAATGGCAAGAAACCGGGTTTCGAAATCCCGCCGGTCTGCGAGCTGCTGCGCCGAATATTTTCCGTTGCGTGGCGTCAGCGATTCGTAGTGAGCGATCGCGTAGTCGGCTCGCCTACGCTTGTACGTGCGAAGCCATGGGGCGATCTGGCAGAGCAGACTCATCGCCTGGCGACTTGTGATGGCATAGCAGAACGACGGTGTGTGTCGCGCCGAAAGGGTTCGTTTGCGCGTGATTTTTCCAGCGCCGATTTCATCGAGCACGAATCTCAGCAGCGGAAGTTCGGTATTCGCGATACTGACGACGAGCCGACGTCGCTCGTTTGCGTGCAGCCGACTCATCGTAATCGTGCCTTCGCCGTCGACCAGCCCGGCAATATAGGCGGCGGCTGCTGCCCCCAGAGTTCGAACTCGTGAAACTTGCGCCATGAGGAATATTAGTCGCGCGCAAATGAAGAAGCCTCCCCGGATTTCTCCGGAGAGGCTTCGCTTTTTGGTGGAGGCGGCGGGACAGCCGTTCCTTCTTTTTCAAGAAGGGCTGGACTATGCCTTCATCCCGCGATGCTTGCGCATCGCTGGATGCGGAGCGTGTTATCCCGATCGTTCGTCCCGATCCGGATCCTGGGGCCGGCTCCGATGCTCGCGCATCTCAGCCGGTCCATGAGTCTCTACACGGCAAGACCAGTTGGCCTCGTCCCACCGCTCGGCGTTGCCACGCTACTTTCGTAGCAGAGGGTTCACCGAATGAGCCCCGTTATCACTTCGCTCTTGCGAGCGAAGGCGACCATTGCGTTCCTTCGCATCAATCGAACCCGCGTCCGCAAGCACTAGACGTGAGGATCTACGTACGTAGCTGCTTCTTTGTTTTCTCGCCGTGCGCTACCCGAAGAGCAGGGAAAACGTCCGACCAGCGACGGTGACTCTTAACGGTTCCGCCCGTAGCACACGGAACCGCGATCCTATGAGCGCGACCCGAGTTTCAGTGGCATAGGCACCAGCTGGTCTCGGGGTCAGCTGCGATTAGGCAGCCAGAGCGTAGTTGTCGTCGTTCGCAACTATGATTTGCAAAGGGATTTACGAGGTCCTTACACCCTCGGTACGCCTCTCACGGTTCGCAACCCACGTCGAAACCGGTCGCCCCCGTAAAAGTGCCGCCAGCATACATGGGGCCGGCGGCCGAGCCCACAACTTCCGCCCGCAGCCGTGAATTCAGTGCCGCGGCGCGAGGTTCACCGCGAGGAACTTCTCGATTTCCGACAGCAGCCGGGTGCGCGTGACGCTGGACGACAGCCAGTGGTCCTCGCTGTCGAGCGTGACGAGCTGGTGCGGCACGCCGGCGGCGGTCAGCGCGTTGTCCATCATCTGCGACTGCGCGAACGGCACGACGGAGTCGTTGGAGCCGTGGATCAGCAGGATCGGCACGCGGATGTTGCGCGCGTGTCGTGCCGGCGACCGGGCGCCGATCTTCGCCTCGTCGCGCGTGCCGATGGATTCGCGATCGGAGTAGTAAGAGTTCGATTCGTCGCCGCCCATCTTCTCTTCGTAGGCGATCAGCTCGCCCAGGTCGGAGATGCCGGCGACACTCACGGCACAGGCGTACAGCTCCGGCGTGAACGCGGCGCCGGCCAGCGCAGCGTAGCCACCATAACTCGCACCGACAATGCAGACGCGTTTCGGATCGACGATGCCCTGCGCGACCAGCGCCTTCACGCCGTCGGTGATGTCGTCCTGCATGCGCAGTCCCCACTGGCCCTTGCCGGCTTCGAGGTGCGCCGTGCCGAGTCCCGTCGAGCCGCGGAACTGCGGCCGCAACACGGCATAGCCGCGCGAGGCGAGGAACTGCGACCACCAGTCGAAGTCGGGCGTGTCGCGCGAGTGCGGTCCGCCATGCGGCAGCACGACGAGCGGCAGGTTCTTCTCGGTTGCGCCCGGCGGGATCGTCAGATAGCCGAACAATCCGTAGTCGTCGCGCGCCTTGTAGGCAAACTGTCGCACCGTTCCCTGCGATTGATCCGCGAGCCCCGGATATTGGTCGCCGACGATGTCCGCCTTCTTTGCGACGTAGTCGATGAGGTAGTACACCGGCGGCGACGATGCGTCCTCGACCTCGACGATGAAGCGCTTGTTGTCGGCGGAGCGGCTCTCGACCACGGCCCGTTTCCCCGCAAACGTGCGACCGATGGATGCCACGCGCTTCTCCATGTCCGGATCGATCCAGCGCTTCGGTCGCTCGGCGCCGCCGAGACGCACGCCGACGACGCGATCGTCGAAAGGATCCGTGTAGATGCCTTCGACTTCCAGTGCGGAATCGTCGACCAGCTTCTTCGCGGGCGAGCCGTCGACCGGCACCGACCACAACGTCGTGCGTTGGTCGGCGTTGTGGGTGACGACGGCGACAGCGGTGTCGTTATCGATCATGCCGGCGAGCCAGGACTCGTCGCCGTTTTCGACTTCCAGGATCCGCTTCCAAGACGCACCGTCCTTCGCCACGACGGTGAAGCGCTGGAACTCGGCATTCCATTCGCTGCGCACCACCGCGTTGCCCTTGGCATCCGCCAGCCACTGGTTGGTGAACGGTGTGCCACTCTCGAGCAAACGCGATTTGCCGTCGACGATGTTCATCTCGAATGCGTTGAGCTGGTAGCCGGAGTCACGGCGTTTGCCGCCGAGTCGGGTGCCGATTTCGGTGCCCTTGTTCTGCGGCGCGTAGTCGTGGCTCGACATGATCACCGTGTCGGGTCTGTCGAGATTGCGGCGCACCAGCTGCGAGCCGCCGAGAACGCGCTTGTTGCCCTCCGTCAGGAGCAGCTGCAGCCGGCCGGTCGAAACATCGGCGGCCAGCCAGCGGCCGAGCTCGAAGCGCGCGGGCCAGCGTCGCCGCGTCGACGTCAAAGTCGCGCTGACCGAGAACAGCAACGTGTGGTCATTGCCCCAGTCGATGTCGCGCACCTTGAAGCCGGGCTCGACCGCGAAGTTGCGCAGCGTCTTGCGCGTCGCGAGCTCGAGCACCGTGACCTGCGTCGACTTGCCATCGTTCACGACCCAGGCCAGCAACTGGCCCGAAGGATTCAGCGTGACGTGATCGACCGCCTCGAGGCTGCC
>DATJTW010000037.1:0-6347 GCA_035502995.1 Steroidobacteraceae bacterium
CTCCGTGTGTGAGTAGCTAGTTGACGCTGCCGCGGTGCTGCTGGTCCCGCTGATACGCATGCAGCTTGTTGTAGAGGGTCTTCAGGCTGCAGCCGAGCACGTCGGCCGCGCGCCGCTTGTCGCCTTCGAAATGCTTGAGCGTCGCGAGGATGAACGTGCGCTCGATCTCCTCGAGCGTCGCGCCGATCGGCATGCTGATGCCGCCGTCGTGGCCCGGCATGCCGTCCGCCGGCGAGCGCAGCGTCGGCATCTCCTGCTCCGACAGGTTCAGCTCGCCGTCGCAGAGGATGTACGCGCGTTCGACCGCGTTGCGCAGCTCGCGCACGTTGCCCGGCCACGCGTGGTGCAGGAACCGCACGCGCAACTCGTCGGACAGGCGCTTGTTCGTGCCGTTGCGCAGGTTGAGCTCGCCGAGGAAGAACTCGGCCAGCACCAGGATGTCCTCGCCGCGCTCGCGCAGCGGCGGCAGCTGCACCGTGACGACGGCCAGGCGGTAGTAGATGTCTTCGCGCAGCCGGCCTTCCTCGAAGGCGGTGGCCGGCGACCGGTTCGTGGACGCGATGACGCGCACGTCGACGTCGAGGTCGTCGTTGCCGCCGACGCGCGACAGGCGCTTCGTCTCGAGCACGCGCAGCAGCCGCGACTGCAGATCCAGCGGCATCTCGGTGATCTCGTCGAGGAACAACGTGCCGCCGCTGGCGCGTTCGAACACGCCTTCGCGCGAGCGCACCGCGCCGGTGAAGCTGCCGCGTTCGTGACCGAACAGCTCGGCCTCGATCAGCGTCGCCGGGATGGCCGCGCAGTTGATCGCGACGAACGGCTGGTCGGCGCGCGGGCTCATCACGTGGATGGACTCGGCCACCAGCTCCTTGCCGCAGCCCGATTCGCCGCAGATCAGCACGGTCGAGTCGGTGGGCGCGACGCGGCTGATCAGCTCGCGCACGCGCTGCATGCCCGGCGAGTGGCCGATCAGGCGCAGCGCACAGTCCTGCATGCGCTCGACGCTCATGCGCGGCTTCTCGGAGTCGATCTGCGCGCGATCCGCGAGACCGGCGCCGAAGTCGGCGGAGAAGAATTCACCCGCACCATTCTTCATGGTGCGTTCACCACGCGGACCGGCACCGCCGCATCGCCATTCGACACGGTGATCTCGACGCGCCGGTTCTTCCCGCGGCCGCCCTCGTCGTCGTTGCTGGCGGTGGGGTATTTCTCGCCCCAGCCGATGGCGCGCACCCGCGCCGGCGTGACGCCGCGATCGATGACCGCCATGGCGACGGCATCCGCGCGGTCCTGCGACAGCTCGAGGTTGTATACGCTGGATCCTTCCGCGTCCGTGAACGCCTCGATCTGCACGCGGCGGCCGGGGTTTTCGTTCAGGAAGCGCGCCAGCGCATCGAGACCGCGGCGCGCCGCCGGCTTGATGACCGCGCGGTCCTTGTCGAACGTGCCGTCTTCGAGCGTCAGCACGAGACCGCGCTCGGTTTCGGCCAGGTGCGCGACGGGCAGCGACTCGTGGGCCGGCGCGGCGCCGGAAGTGGGCAACGTCTCGATCAGGTGTTGGCGCTCGGTCTCGCCCGCCGCCACGCGCTGCAGCGCCACCTGTTCGCGCGATCGTTGCCCGGCGATGCGCGCCATCTGGGTCGCGAGGTAGGCGTAGTGCTCGGTGGCGTCGTGGCCGCGTCGCTGCTGCGACGCCTGCTCGGCATCGGCCAGCAGCCGGCGCGCGCGCTCGATCTCGGTGGACGCATATTTCGCGACGTTGGGATCGGCATCCGCGTCGCGGATGGCGGCGCGCGCGCGGGACAGCTCTCCCTCGGGCAGCGGCGCGGTCTCGCAGGCGACGAGGACGAGCAGTCCTGCCGTGAGCGTGGCGACGAGGATCGATCGCGTCATTCCGGATACCTCACTGGGTGGAGTCCTTTCGCTTCACGGCCTGGTCGCGCAGCGCGCGCAGCGACGCGTCGAGATCGGTGGCGATCTGTTCCTGCTGCTTCGCGCGCGCCGTGGATTCGGCGAGCTGCGCGTCGATGTCCGCCTGGTCGGCGAGACGCGCGGCTTCCTCGGCATCGCGGTGATCCGCCGCGGCCTGCGCGGCGGCCAGCTTATGGCGCGCGGATTCGAGCTCGGGCTGCGCGTATTGCGCCGCCTGCGCGCGCTCTGCGCTGTCGACCGAGCTCTTCGCGATCGTCAGCCGTTCGACCGGCAGCGGCACCGACGCGCAGGCAACGATGGCGAAGGCGAACAGGCACCAGAGGCCGTTGCGGAGTCCGTTGATCGTGATCAAGACATCGTCTCCGTCATTTCGTGGGCCGCGGCTTCACCGGCTGTCGGGCCGACGCAGGCATCGTCTCGATCTCGTCCAGCGACAGGTTGCGCTCCCAGTTGCGCAGCTGCCGCTCGACCTCGTCCTTCGACAGGCCGTACGTCTTCTGGATGCGGGTGGATAGATGGTCGCGCCGGCCGGCGATCTCGGTGATCTCGAGCTCGGTGAGGCGGCTCCACCGCTCCCGAACGCGATCTCTCCAATGCGCCCAGTTCGCCGAAATGCGGTCCCACTCCATGCCCTCTCCTTGGTGGACCGCAGTGTGGAATCGGGCTCCCGTACGGGGCAGCGGCGCCAACCGGCACCCGCGTGGGAGCGGGCGCGGCGCATTTGTCATCGTTTGTCCGACACCGCCGGGGCCGTCCTGACGCGGCCGCGGCGCCGCTGGTAGAGCTCCATCAGCGGGGCCGCCGAGACGCCGTGCACGACGATCGACGCGGCGATCACGGTGAACACACACGACAGCAATTCCGCGGCCACGGTGGTCTCGATGTCGTGGCGCGCGATGTACACGGCGTAGTACACGGAACCGATGCCGCGGATGCCGAACCAGCCGAGCAACCGCCGCTGCGCCTTTCCGGCCGGCACGCCGATCAGTCCCAGCCACACCGACAGCGGACGGATCACGACGAACAACAGCGCCGCCAGCGCCAGTCCGGCCGGCGACCAGTAGCCGGTGGAGATCATCGCGCCGACCAGCAGCACGATCGCGACTTCGGCGATGCGTTCGAGCTGTTCGTTGACGTTCAGCAGGCTCGGCGTCAGCGGCGGCTTGTCGGCAGCGCTGCGCGAGTCGGCGTTGAGATCGTCCGCGCGGCGCAAGGCGAGGCCGGCCGCGAACACGGCGAGGAAGCCGAGCGCGTGCGCGGCCAGCGCGACGCCGTAGCTGAGACCGATCACGCCGAGCAGCAGGAATTCGTCGAGGATCACCGCGTCCTTGCGCTTCGCGCGCAGCCAGCGCACGCCGCGAGCGAGGCCATCGCCGATCGTGAAGCCGATGCCGAGACCGGCCACCGTGCCCCACAGCAGGTCCACGATGAACCACCGATCGCCCCAGGGGCCGATGTCGCGCAGGCCGAGCAGCCCGAGGCCGAGCAACACGAACGGGAACGCGGTGCCGTCGTTGAGACCGCCCTCGCCCGTCAGGCCGAAACGCAGGCCGTCGCGATCCTGGGCGCTGCGCAGCTGCACGTCGGAGGCCAGCACGGGATCGGTGGGTGCCAGGGTCGCGCCCAGCGCCAATGCGAGGCCGGGCGGGAAGCCGAACAGCCAGGCGGCCGCGGCGCTGACGCCGGCGATCGTGACGACCATCGACAACGTCGACAGCCGCAGCGGCAGGCTCCAGCGCCAGTCGCCGATCGGCACGCGCAGCTTCACGCCCACGGTGAAGAGCGCAATCAGCAGCGCGATCTCGGTGATGGTCTCGAGCAGCGGCAGGTGGCGCTGCGGGTGCAGCTCGAGCGCGTTGATGCCCACCGGCCCGAGCGCGAAGCCGACGAATAGATAGATCATCGCCGGGCTGACCGGCAGGCGGTCGAGGAACCGCCCCAGCAGCGCGATCGTGATCAGCAGGATGCCCACCAGCGAAAACCAGAATGCCATCGACGGACCTTGGGGCGGCCGCGCCGTCGTCGCCGCCGGGATCCTCCGACGGACGCGTCGGAGGATGGCGGTGGCGGGCGTCGGCCGGTGGGAGGCGGGCGTGGGCCGATGCCGCGCTGTTCCCGTTCGCCAACCCGCAAGTCGCCGTTCGTAGTTAGGTCGCAAGGTTGTCGCCGTGTGGCGTCACGCGGACCGCGTCCCGTCGTGCGGCGCCGGCAGAATGCGCCGGCATGCGGACGGCCGATCGGCCGGTACCCATCACCCGCCGTTGATCGCCAACTGTCACCGGTAGAACCAACCCAGGAGTTTGCCCCCATGACAAACCACAGGAACACACTGCTCGTGACCGCCGTGGTCGCGCTGCTGCCGCTCGCGGCGGTGGCCGCCGAAGGCCCGCGCGCCATGCAGAAGAACGCGACCAGCCCGGCGACGACGGCGCCGCCCGTGTCGTTCGACGCGCTCGATGCGAACAAGGACGGCCGCATCTCGTTGCCCGAGGCGTCGGCCGATCCGAAGCTCGTCGAGGCGTTCTCCGCCGCGGATCGCGACGGCGACGGTTATCTCGACAGCTCGGAATACGACAACGCGGCGCGGAATCCGCCGAAGTAGCTCGTCGCGCGCCCGCGGGCAGCGAGTCCCGCGGGCCGCGAACGCCTAACAGCTTCGATATTGTCAACCCCGCGAGGCCATGCGCCCGCGGGGTGTTCGCGTGCCGGCCGCCCCAGTACACTAGCGGCCGATGGATGCTTCACTCGAGAAGGCGCTTCTCGACATGGAATCGAGAGACCAGCAGGTCCGCCGCGAGCTGACCGCCGCCGGCTCGCTCGACGCCGCGTATCACCCCAGGCTCGAAGAGATCCACCGCGCGAATTCGAGTCGCCTGCGGCAGATCATCGCCGTGTTCGGCTGGCCGGGCCGGACGCTGGTCGGCGAGCGCGGCGCCACGGCGGCGTGGCGCATCGGCCTGCACTCGTATGCCGAGCCCGCGTTCATGCGCCAGTGCCGCGACCTGATCGATCGCGCCTCCGAGGCCGGTGACGCGCCGCGCTGGCAGTTCGCGATCATCGACGACCGCATCCGCGTGTATGAAGGCCGGCCGCAGCGGTACGGCACGCAGCTGCATTACAGCGCCACGGCGGGACTGCAGCCGCATCCGATCGAGAACGAGAGCCGCATCAACTCGATGCGCATGCAGGCGGGACTGCCGCCGCTGCACCAGACGCTGGCGCAGGCGCGCGCCCAGCCCGCGCCGCCCGGCGATCCCGCCGCGCGCGATGCCGCGGAGCTCGAGTTCCGCCAGAAAGTCGGCTGGGTGACCTAATGGGGACAGTCCCCGTTTCCTAGCAAAAGGGGACAGTCACAGCGTGTTCACGACGCGGCCGCGGATCGTTTTCGACGCGGGCGTCCTGGCGGTTTCAACGAGTGCTCGACGCCGTGTTCGGCGGCGTATCGCGTCACCCACTCGTCCGCGCCAAACGGGCGCTGGCGGTTTACGCAGGTCCTGATCGCCTCGAGCTCGGCCTCTGACTGCGGCTCGTTGACCAGTTGCCGCCAGTATGGAGGCAGCGAGATCGGCGACTTCGCCAGCGCCACGGGCGGTTGCCGCGCCGACCGCCACGCCAGGCTGCCCCAGCGCCAGTCTTCCGCACGTTCGACCAGATTTGCACGCAACGCATTGCGCTCGACGTAGCGCATGACTGTTTGCAGGTGATGATCCTCCTGGATCGCGAATGCCTTGTAGCGTCCCTGCCAGACGTGCCCCGACGTTTCGTACTTGGCGTGATGCCAGCGGACATGAGCCGTGAACAACCAGCGCGTCCACCTCCCGAAGTCCGCGTCCGATTTCGGACGGACGACCAGGTGAAAGTGGTTTGGCATGAGACACATCGCGAGGATCGGCACCTCGAGCCGCTCTTGCGCGAGGTATATCGCGGCGAGGAATTGATCGAAGTCGGCGGCCTGATGGAAGACTCGCGCCTTCTTGTTGCCCCGATTGATGACGTGGTAACAACCGCCGCCGTAGATGAATCGCCGCGTCCTTGGCATGGACGGAGCGTAACGTGCCAGCCATCCGCAGCCTGCGCGGCAATCGGCCGCGAAAGCCCAGATTCTGCGTGACTGTCCCCTTTTGCTAGGAAACGGGGACTGTCCCCATTAGCGAGCGGCGGCCGCGTCTTCGCGGCGCCACAGCGCCGCCAGCATGTCGCTGTCGACGCCCTTCGTCTCCGGCACGAAGCGCATCACGACGAACGCCGCCGCGATCCCGCAGGTGCCGTACACCCAGAACGCGAACCCGTGGTTCCACGCCGAATTCAGCGACGTGTTGCCCAGCATCATCGGGAACGACGCCGACACCAGCAGGTTCGCGATCCACTGCGCGGCGACCGCCAGCGACATCGCCTGCCCCTTGATCGGCGCCGGG